>JBOIDC010000068.1:0-20169 GCA_050740315.1 Gammaproteobacteria bacterium
GCTGCTGGAGCCGATCGGCAACGTTCCGCCGGCAGAGCTCGAGGCGTCGTACTATCATTCAGCGAGTCAGCTGCCGATCATGGTCTGACTCAACCCCGGAGGTCTCCGGAAAACCCGGGGCGGTTCAGTGACCATCATAGACCCCGATACCGAACGGGCAGCCCGCGCCTTCATTGCGAGAGTGGCGAGTCAGTACGAGCTGGTGGGCGCGATCCTTTTCGGCAGCCGCGCCCGGCAGAATCACCGCCCCGACAGCGACGCCGACATCGCGGTGCTTCTGCCCGGCCCCCGGGGCCAGTTTCTCGACACGAAGCTTGCCTTGGCGGACATCGCCTACGAAGTGCTGTTGGAAACCGGCGTTCTGATTCAGCCGCTCCCCGTGTGGGAAGACGAGTGGGAACATCCCGAGAGCTATACGAACCCAGCGCTGCTCCAGACGATCAACCGTGAAGGATTGAGGTTGTGAACCAGATCGGTTTGATGGACAAGGCATCAAGGCCATGGCATCCGCCAAGCTGCTACTTGGTGCCGGGGACGTGGATGGAGCCTGCAACCGGGCATACTACGCCATGTTCGATGCGGCGCGGGCTGCGCTGATCTGGTCGGGTGCACCTGCCGAATTGACCGTGGCGAAGACGCATAGCGGCGTGATCTCCGCGTTCAGCCTACATTTGGTGAAGTCTGGGCGGGTACCTGTCGACTTGGGTAAAGCATTGAACCGTGCCGCCGAGATTCGTCTGGTCGCCGACTACACCGACGATGAGGTGACTATGGACAATGCGCGGTGGATTATTGAGCAGGCTATATCCTTCGTTGAAGCGGTACGGCAACGGTTTGAGCCTCCACCCGCGTTTCCTTCGGATGACGCGCACTAATCCTGCTATATACCAACGTTCTATATACCAACGTTTTGTCGGAGCTGGCGCGCGCATCGCCCAAACCGAAGCGGGTCGGATTCGGCGAATCGATTCGCTATGGCGATGGCGAGTTCGATGGGGTGTTTGCCGATAATGTGTTTGAGCATTTGCCGAACCCGCAGGTGTTTGCGGAGTCTTTCGAGTGTTGCGTGGAGGGGCGTGTTTCTTGCTAAAAGCCCAACATCAGGGGATCTGTCATTCTGAGGCCCTTCACTTGTTCAAGGGTAAACTCTGGCCGAAGAATCTGCTGTTGCAGAAGAACAGATGCTTCCCCTAGGACACAGATTCTTCGCACCGCTCAGAATGACAGTTCAATTGAGCAGTTATGGAAGCGTCAATAATGGCTTGCTGCGGGCAGCGGTGCCGGGGAACGCCGTGGCGGTTGGTTGCCATCGGCATCAACATGCATCTGGCCTCGTCAGGTGCTGCGTTATCAAGAGTGGCTTGTTCATGCTGATCGAGGCTCTCATCTGCCGAAACGCAGGAACGTTGGCTCTAGCTACTACAGCTCAGCCATCACCGGGCACGCATGCTTGAGAAGAGCACATGTGCTCCCAGCGGTTAGCCGCAGCGGCGGGTTAAGTGCTACTTCGGGTCGTGCGATGCGGCTTCGCGAACCACGAGAATCAGACCGATGCCCAGTACCGCAAGAGCAGCTACAACGATCCATTCCATCAGGCATCCTCCAACTGTTCGATGCGCTTGTAAGCGCGGCGATTAACCCACACCAACAGGCAAGTAATGACGATGATTATGACAAAGGCGCCAGCAAGTATGACAGTGTCAGCCTTACGGTAGTTCTGGGCTAGCCACGCAATGACAGAAACGTCTATCGCGAGAAAAGCCGCAAAGTACAGCTTCAGCCATCCCAGTTCCTCTTTTAATCGCTCGGCTCTCGACATGCGAAAAGTCTAGCACTGGAATGGTCGTTGCGGCTACCGCTGAAGCTCCGCCGCGGGCCACCGAAGCGTGCAATAACCGAAGGAGCGCTCGGTTGGCAACAGCGAGCGGATGGCGAGTTCGGTTTGGGTATTTGGTCAAGATGTTTTTTGAGCATTTGCCAAACCCGGAGCAGGTGTTCGCGGACGTTTCGAGTGTTGTGCGAGGGCGGTGTGTTTCTCGCTAAAACCCCAACATCAGGGGATCTGTCATTCTGAGGCGGAACGCCGAAGAATCTGCTGTTGCAGAAGAACAGATGCTTCACGGAGTTCAGCATGACAGTTCAATTAAGCAGTTATGGAAGCGTCAATAATGGCTTAACCGCAGACGTGGTCGCGATGCTGCCCCCATCCCAGCCTTCCCCCGCCCGCGGGGGAAGGAGCGCTCGTGTGCGCTCGCTCCGGCCGATGTTTGTCGGGTGGGGCGAAGACGGGATTCGCGTGGAGGCGATCGACTTGATCGAGGGCCGCCCGGAGTATTTGCGGTTTTCGAGCCTGACCTATCTGGGCGGGTGGCTGTACGAAAGACTGGTGAACACTATTCCCTTGCTGGACAGGTTTCGCATTTTGCTGGTGGCGGAGATGCGGAAGGCATGAATGCCCTCTCCCCGACCCCTCTCCCACGAGTGGGAGAAGGGAGTAAAGCGGTCGCGCGAATGGATCGGCCGCGGACAAGTTGCCGGAATTCTGAGCTTGGGGTATGCCATTATCGGCTATCATTTCGGTCACGTGGCGTTACGGTCGCAACAAGCATGAAGGTTATTCTCTGATAATGAACGATATTCTGCTCGCCGAAGCACTTAAGCTCAGCGTCGACGAACGTATTGACCTTGCACAGGCTATTTGGGATTCGGTTCGCCCATCTCAGGCGGATCTTCCGCTTACGGGAGATCAGAAAGTTCTCCTTGAGGAGCGTTATGCGGCATTTAAGGCGAATCCTGACGCGGGGTCATGTTGGGAAGAGGTGCGAGCCAGGCTTGAGCGGCTCACTTGACCATTCCGGTCATCATCCGGCCCGAGGCAGAGCTTGATCTCGCGGCCGCCCAAATTTGGTATGAAGCCGAGCGCGAGGGGCTCGGGCTTGAGTTTCGGGCGGCGGTCAGCCATTCCATTGAACTCATCCGCTCTCATGCCCTGATGTTCCCGACTGTCCTTCGCACCATTCGACGCGCGCTTCTCATCCGATTTCCATACGCGCTGTTCTTCGAGCCCGAAGAGGGACTCCGCGCTGCCTATCTGGCTTGTTCACGCTGATCGAGGCCAGAACGTGAAGCAAACTGATCTTATGGCGAGTGCCCGCCGCAGCTTCACGCGAAGGCCGCTATGACCGACGTTCGCAGAATTCACGGACTGCGGAGCAACCGCGGTAAGAATGAACCACGCATGGTGCTAGACTGCTTTTGATGAAGACTTTAGACGAGATCGCGCTTAAGCCGACTGACCGATTGGCCATCGAAGCGGCAGCCAGGACGATTCGTGCGCAGGTTCCCGTCGCGGAGCTGATTCTTTTCGGTTCCAAGGCAGAGGGCAGAGATGATGCTGAATCGGACATCGATCTGTTGGTGTTGACTACTCGTGAGATCTCTTGGCATGAGCGCGGAGCGCTGATGGGCAGCCTGTATCCGATTCAACTTGAATATGACGTTGTTATTAGTCCGCTCGTGGTGCCGGTCAAGGAGTGGCAGCAGGGCCTATACTCAGTGCTGCCCCTGCATGATGAGATTGAAGGTCATGGGATTGCAGCGTGAGGCGAATAGGCCACTCGGAAGGTCGCTGAATATTGACTGCAAAAGGCCCACGCTGCCTTACAGTCTGGTCGTCGTCCCGGCGCAAGCCGGGAACCAGAAGACTGCCGACCCACACGCTGGATTCCGGCTTCCGCCGGAATGACGATACATGGATATCGCTGTAACGCACTTACGCAAAGCTCAGTAATCGCTCCTACTATGCAGCATTTTATGCCGCGAGCGCGGTGCTTTTGGTGCTGGGCAAACGCTTTGTGAAACATTCTGGTGTGAGAGCAGCTTTACATCGCGACCTTGTCAAGTCGGGTTTTCTCGACACCAATGCCGGTAAAGCGTATGACCGGCTGTTCGAAACCCGCCAGCTCGCGGATTACCTGGAACTTGTCAGCTTCGAAAAGGAGGAGACGAGCGCTTTGCTGGAGGACGCTAGGCGCTTGGTGGAAATGCTTGGAGGTGCATTTATCACATTGACGCGGACTTGATGCGCAACGAGCAATGTAAAAGAGGCGGAATCCTTCTTGCGAAAACGCCCAACAATCCCACTACATGCCAACCATTGCCCGCATAAGCTCCCATGGGTAAGAGTTTTGGGATATGCCTTTTAACGCAGCGCGTCTCGCGTTTTTTCCTCGAGCCACACCTTGATTAGGGACTGATAAGGTACATCTCTCTTGTTAGCGGCCGCCTTGATCTGCTCCAGCAACGACACTGGCAGACGCAGGGAGATTGCTTTCGTGGAAAAGTTGAGGTTAGGCAACACGACCGCCTGGGCTTGCGACCAGTCCACGAACTCCGTAGAGTCGTGCGTCGCCCAGAATTCGCGCTCCTCAGCTTCGTCGTGGAATCTCGGAATTCGCTTTAAAGGCTTGCTCATATATCCTCCGTTCTCTTCGATGCATATCGCGGGCGGAAATTATACGAAGCAGGGTGCCACCGCCACGCAGCGTGAAGGTCACATGCAATTGACGGCCGTCATCCGCACGACCCAGCGCATGATATCGAGCCTCCGCCTGACTGTGCTTGATATCCGCGGCCAGTACGAGTGGCTGGTTGCCAAAACACTTGCTCGGCCTCGCTTTGGTTGACGCCATGTGCCTCGTTTTTTCCAGCATTATCTTCGTCCCAATCAAAGCCTGCTATGCGCGCGAGGTCGATCACGGGGCGTATCAACGTACACAAGTGCCCGCCAAGATGCTCTCTGCGTGGCCCCGGCGCCAGGGCCGCCCATTGCACTATTAAGTAGCCGTCGTACCACCGACGCTCGCTTCCGGTGCATCGTGGGCGGCCGCGTGCTGAGCCGCCTATCACGTTTTCGCTAGTCATGCCTTGGCTCCGGGCCGCTCGATCGGCCGGAGGGCCGGCGGGTATGTTTATTGCAACGCAACAAACGCGGAAGAGTGCATTGGGCGCTTTTCGATCAGGATCCATTCAATCCGGGACCTACGGAGGTCGTTAACCATGGCAGACAACACAGTAGAGTTCGTAACCCAGGCTCAAGAGGCGACCCGCTCCATGTATGAGTCCATGCAAGGTATGGGTGAAATGCAGCTCGACATCTGGCAACGTTTGGGCGCGGTTCAGCAGGGCGTCGTCAGCCAGATGTTCGAGGCGGCCACTGACCAGTTGGAGCTGATTGGCAAAGTAAAAGATCCGCATGAGTATGCATCCGCGGAGGCCGAACTGATGAAGAGTTACGGTCAGCGCTATGCCGATAGCCTCAAGCAGGTCCTCGACATCGTGGTCGATGCATGGGAGCAGTACGGCGATCGATGGGAGAAGGCCACGAGCAAGGTCACTGGCAAGGCCAAGCAGCCGATCAAGAAGGTCAAGGAGCCGATTAAGGAGGTCGCTTAGGGTTCTAAGGGAAAAGGAACAGGCTCAAGGAGAGCGGACTGACGTGCTCACGGAGAGCGTATTCGGTAACATTCAATGGAAAAGGGCCCCGCCGTGCGCGGGGCTCTTTGTTCGCGCCCTCTCCCCCGACCCCTCTCCCACGGGTGGGAGAGGGGAGTAAGTAGAGCAGGTTTACTGCGTTTCTCTGGGGCAGTCCTCGATCGGCTACTACGTCCGGCCGCATCGAGTTCGCTCCTGCCTGGCTGGCACGCTTTCTCGCCCCCCTCGCCCATAAACGGGGAGCGAATGCAGGGTGAATCGGCCGCCGCGCGGGATGCCGGGCGCCAGAGCTTGACTCATACCTTATGGGCCCGTCGACGAGCGAAGCTGTACAGCCACGATCGGACAGCAAGAAACTTCGATAGACGGTAGTTGCCGGTCGCCGAACGGTAGGCGTTACGGGTTGTTGTGCCCGCCTATCGCCAATATAGTCCCGCTCAACCACACGCATAACACACATACTCGCTCGGCCGTTTCCCGCGCGCGGGTGGGCGAATGATCAATCTCTCGCACCGCGAGCGTACGAATATGGGGCTGCGCCACCGGGACAAGATGATCCGCGAGTTCGAGGAACGCTTTGTCATCGTTCGCTATCTGACCGCGATCCGGGAAGTCCTGACGCCGCAAGCGGCGCCGGGCGTTAAGACTGCTTGAGCGCTTGGCAGACATGAGACCTTCTTCTCGAGGGTTGGTATCGCGGGTAATAGTCGGCTTCAAGCCAACCGCATTTAAGCACCTCGGCTTACGGCCGAGCGTTGTTTAGTTTTTTCCGTTGGGTGTCTTTTTAGATCAAGGGGAGGTTCAAGATGCGGTACTTCAAATCGATTTTGCTCGCGGTCATGGCCGCCTTTGTCGGTGTCGCTCAAGGCCAGGTCGATGAGAGTCAACTACTCAGCGCTACACCGAATCTGGGTGTTGTGATCAGGGCTACGGTAAATTTTTACAGAAACGACGGCACAACGCTCCTGAGGACCGGCAACACGGGAGCACAGGGGGTCGTTGAGGTGAATGTCGGTTCCTATCGCGGTCCGGTCGTCGTCGAGGTTCTCGGCAGCGACAATGCCAGGTACTACGACGAGGCGGCAGGTACGCTCGTTCCATTCCCCGTTGGTAGCAAGATGTACGCGCTGGTCCCGCGCCCGGGCATCACGATCGCCGTGACGCCGCTTACCGACCTCGCCTACGGTCAGGCGCAGGCCGAGAAGCTCTTTCCGCTTTCGCCATGCGACGTCCTGACGCTCAATGAGATCGTTCGTTCGTCCTTGGCGCCCGGGTTGAGAAGCATTCTTTTCGTACCCACGCGTTTCAACTCTAGCACTACGGGTGGCTCGCTGAACAATACACAAGGCGGCCGCTACGCGGTTGTGCTCGCCGCGCTGGCGAGGCTGGGCGCGGGCAAGCCGGCACCGGCCCGCGCTGTTTTAATCGCACTCCGAAGAGATGCCCTGGACGGCACAATCGACGGGCGCATTGACGGCGGCCCTTTAGTAACGCGGCCTCCGCTTTACACGAACTTAATAGCAGAACTGCGACGGGAGATCAGAGACGTGGTGGCTGACTACGGCACGGCGGGCCTCCCCAGGATTGTGGACGAGCTGGTGCCGGCCGATAGGAATGTCGATGGCCGCGGCGTAAAAGAAGAGTGTCGCCCCACGCCACCTCCTACTGGTGGCACCGGTGGTACGGGCGGTACCGGCTCGGGCGGCGGCGGCATCTAACGGCGTATCGCGCGCTCACAAGTTCCCGTAGTGGGCCTTGACGAAACGGCCGGACCGTCGTCCGGCCGTTTCTCTCCTTAATCGAATCGTGTGCTGCCATGCGTTGCGGCGCGTGGCGCAACCCAAGTCGGGCAAGCCATATCGTGACGTTATCTGACCGAGCACACCAAAAATTTTCTGTTCGCCGCGCGTTTGCCGCGGCCGCCATGTCGGGAATCTGCCTCCCCGCCGCCGCCGCTGGCTGGTTGAATTTCCAGGGCCAGACCGGCCTGATCGAGATCCCCGACGCACGCGCGATCTCGAGTCAGGAAATCCTGTTTCACGTCAACAACGATTTTCTGGCTGACGGCGAGATTGGCAGCGCCGAGAACTACATCTTCGGTTACGGATTATTGCCGGGGCTGGAGCTCTCGGGACGGCTGGCGGAGGCAGAAGACGAGGCGGGCGAGCGCATTCTCGGTGATTTGTCCGGTAACGCGAAGTGGCGGTTTCTCGACAGCAAGCATATCGATCTTGCCGTGGGCATCCAGGATTTCGGCGGCGACGCGCAGAATTTCGAGGCGCGCTACGGCGTGGGTACCGCGCAATTCGGTCCGCTGGACTTGACGCTGGGTTATGGTGTTGGCCCGGATCGCCTCGACGGTGCGTTCGGCGGCGTTGCTGTGAACGCGGGCGACTGGGGCCGGATTGCGCTGGAACACGATGGCGACAACGCCCGCGCCGGCGTCGGCGTGCGGTATCAATTCCTCGACCGCGTCGAGGCGGAGTTTTCCACGAAACTATATAGCGACGAGGACGACGAGGATCTCGCGTTTGGCTTGTCGCTGCGATTCGCTCTGGGCAAGCCCGCGCCGGTCATCGATAGTCCCCGTGTCGATCTTCCGCCCCCGGCGGCTGCGGACGACACTCGCGAACCGTCGGGCAAAGCCGTATCCGAAGGCGGCTACTTACCTGTCAAGAACTCATTTTATAAAGCCCCTCTCCCCTCCGTGGAGAGAGTGGATTACAAAGTCCCTCTCCCCTCCGGGGAGAGGGCTGGGGTGAGGGGAAAGCGGCGGCATCCTTCTCGCCTCCTCACCCCCGCATCAGGTCCGGAGCAGGCTCTGACCCTCTCCCGCGAAGATGGAAGCGGGAATATTGACGAAGGGACTTCTGTTAAGCAAACGGCGCAAACGGTCTCCGACGCCTTGACGGACGCGGGTTTGTCGCGCGTTCGCGTTGGCGAGGATTCCGCCGGGCGCATGGTCGTCAAGTTCGAGAACCGGCGCTTCTGGCACAGCCAGTTGGACGGGTTTCAAGTCGTTCATCAGGTGTTGGAAAGACTCGATGTCGAAGCCGATGGCTGGGTGTTGCTGGAGGAAAAGAACGGCGTGCCGCGTTCGACCGTGTTGCTGGATGAAAGCCTGCATCTGCAACAGGCGGCAGCCAGCACGCCGGATGCCGCGGATGTTTCCTGGATGACCGAGGAGAGCACCTCGCCGTTCGGGGTCGAACTGCGGCTCGAACCGCGCCTGGACACGCTGGTCGGCACCGAATTCGGCGCCTTCGATTACGACGCGGCGCTACAGTCAACCTTAAGCGTCCTGCTGGGCCACGGCTTGAGCCTGCATGGCGCCGGGATCCTGGAAGGCACCCGATCCGATGTCTACGACGACGGCGGTGCATTCGAGAACCGGCAGCAGGAAAACGGTCTGGACGAGGCGTTTCTGCAGTGGACGCATCGTCCGTATCCGGCTTATCTCGGCCGTATTTCCGGCGGCATCCAGAAGCTCAGCGACGATGACTTTGCGGTGCTGGACTACGAGGGTGCTTTGCAGTCACCCACCGGAGCGCATCAACTGCATGCGCATCTCGCGCATTTCGATAACCAGGATCGCGACGACAATCGTGACATGGCCATCGGTTCGTACCGCTTCTGGTGGTGGGAGCGGGACATCAGCGTCACGCTCTCGGCCGGGCAGTTCTTCGATGAACAGCTCGCCGGCCGCGTCATCGTGCGTCGCTACATCGGCGATGTCGTCGTCGGGCTGTTCTATGGGCGCGATGAGGATGATCAGCAGTCAGGCGGAATGTCGATCAGTTTTCCGCTGACGCCCCGTGTCGGCATGAAGCCGATCGGCGGCGCCTATGTCGTCGGGCAGCCGCGCTGGCAGTATGCCGTCAGCACGACCATAGACGGCCCGGGCGGACGCAACGTGCTGCGGCCGGACTTTTTGGCCGAGCCGGATCCGAATTACAACCTGCGGCGTGATTTTCTCGATTCCGACCGGGCGTTACCCGGATATCTGGAATCGCACTGGCGTCGTGGCATCTATGGCGATCGGGCCGGGCCTGAGGCGAAATGACGGAGCGTGTCGGCGAACGCGCGTTACGGCAGCAATTCAGTGACCGGAATTGCGCAGTTCGGGAAGGCTGCCGGCCGGGCAGACTCGCCCGCCCGCATCGGGATCATCGAGGCGTAACGTCCGCCCGCCGGGCGTTGGTGCGCCCACAGCGCGGATTGCGTGAGATCGACCAGCCAGTATTCCGCGACGCCGGCCTGCGCATACAGGCGCGCCTTGGTGTCGCGGTCGTACAGGAGGCTGCTGTCGGCGACTTCGATAACCAACAAAACGTCGTCCGGCTCCGGCAGCCTGGAGGCGTAACGATCCGGGCGTGGTTTCAGTAACGCAACGTCGGGCTGCAGCTGGCTATGCGATGGGAACTGGATTGAACACTGCACCCAGATTACTGCGTTGATGGCGCACGCATGGAATGCATCATTCAATGCTGTGACGCAGGCCGCGTGGCGGCTCCCGATTGGACTCATTTCTAAAATCTCCCCCTCGACGAGTTCGACCCGATCATCGTCGCGCAACACGCCCATTTCCGCCATGCGGCGGTAGTCTTCGAGCGTGAATCGATGGGGCGTTGCGGCCGCGATAGCCATGACGTCATCCTCTCAGCATTGCCGTGAACATATTCTATCGCGACACGCCTACATCTCCAGCAGCTTGTTCAGATGCGATGATTTGTAACAAGCCAAGCGTAAGATTTGCGGCGGCAAACAAGCCTCGCGTCATCACCCGGCGCGTCGATTGGGGCGTGGGGAAACTGCGCGGACAACAACCTCGATAACTTTGGTCAGTGCTCGCACGCGGCTGACAAGGCCGAATAAGCGGCTGACAAAGCCGATTAAAAAGCGGATGGACTGCATCTCACGGGCCGGGTGGCTCATGTATGGTCACCGGTACACAAAAGCTCGCCGTTCGTCGGTCTGCTGAAAGGCCCACTGAGCCTGCCGATGTTGCGATGGCGCTGCGTGTCTGAGGCTGGGGGCTTCGCGCATTCGCTCAATGGCAAGTCGGATTCCGGCGCTGGCCGTCAGCGCGCCGGCGTTCCGGGAGGGGAGAATGAACATGGTCGTCGAGTTCTGGTTTGGGCTGTGCGCGCTGCTGATGACGGCGCTGTTCATACTGGTCGCGAAGAAACCCGCACAAAGGGTCGGCCTGGTGGATCGCCCGGGGGGACGCAAGCAGCACGAGGCCGCCGTGCCGTTGTGCGGCGGGCCCGCCATGGTCACGGCGTTTCTGCTGCTGGTATTGCTCCTCGAAGCAACGCCATCGATGCGCCATCTGGGATTGCTGGGCGGCGTGCTGTCGCTCGCGCTGCTGGGTCTGCTGGACGATTATCGCGATTTGTCGGCCGGCAGACGCCTGATCGCGCAACTCGTCATCGCGCTGGTTTGTCTGGAATTCTTCGGCCCGGTGCGGCTGGAGCATCTGGGCGATCTGGTCGGTTCGGGCAATCTGTATCTCGGCTACGCGGCCATCCCGTTTACCGTATTCTGCCTCGTGGCGTTCATCAATGCGTTCAATTTTATCGACGGCGTCGACGGCCTGGCGGGTGGCTTGGCGGTGGTCGCCTTAGGCAGCTTCGCGATCCTTGCGCTCGCCGTCGGCCGCTGGGGCGCATTCGAGTTGCTTACTTTGCTGCTCGGCTGCGCCGCCGGATTTCTGCTGTTCAATCTCCGCACGCGCTGGCGCGCTCACGCCAGCGTGTTTCTGGGCGATTCCGGCAGCACCGCGCTGGGCTTCGTCCTGTGCTGGTTCGCGATCGATCTGACGCAGGGCGGCCGGCCCGCGATGGCGCCGATCATCGCCGTGTGGATCCTGGCGCTTCCGATCCTGGACACGGTCAACGTCGTGCTCAACCGCGTGTTGCGTGGTCATGGCCCGTTCGTCGGCAGCCGCGATCATCTGCACCACGCCTTGATGATGGCGGGTTATTCACCGCGGCAGACCGTGCGCGTCCTGCTCGGCATGGCCGCGGCCATGGCCGTCATCGGCCTGCTGGGAAATTACTATAAGGTCGATGAGCCGGTGATGTTTTTGGGATTCGTCGGGCTGGCCTTCATCTATTATTCCGCGGTGGGTCAATTCTGGCGCGGCCGTTACCAGCGGCTGAAAGCCGCGAGCCACTCCGCCGCGATGCCTACATTCGCGGAATTCATGAATGGATCCGGTTTGATTAATGTGCCGCAAAGGCCGCCTGCGGCGCGAGCGCATGAACTGCCGGAAGCGGCGCCGGCGCAGATCCCAGAGATCGATTCACGGAACGCCGGTGGGCAGGTCGTGGCGCATCTGATCGATCCCGGCGCCGATATGCGTCTCGTGAAATAGGTAAACGCCGCGCCAGGTTGCCGTTTCGATAAGCTTATTCTCTGCCATTTAAGCCCCACCGGCCGAGTTCGCCACCCGGTATCCGCGGTGCCACGCTGCCGTTACAATGCGCGCTGAATCTGGAGATGGGTTGGAAGCCCAGGATCACGGAGCGGTTTTGGATGGATCACATTGTTATTTACCTGGCGCGCGCGGCGCTGGTGCTCATGTTGCTGGCGGGCGTTTATCTGGCGGCGATCGAGGGCGGGCCGGTGGCCGCCAGCAATATCAACGACAAGATCGTGCATCTGGGCGCGTTCTTTGTACTGGCGCTGTTTGCTGATTACGCTTTTCCCCACAGCCGCTTCGGCTGGTTCAAGGTACTGCCGTTGCTGGGATACGGGCTGCTGATCGAAATCATGCAGTTTTATGTCCCCTACCGCAGTTTCTCCCTGGCGGACCTGGCGGCCGATGCCGCCGGTCTGTCGCTCTACGCCGCGACTGTCTTTGTTTTGCGACAGGTAGCGACGCCGCGGGGCCGCAAACTCCTCAAGGGTCAGTAACCGGCCCGCGCTGGCGCGCAATTTGCACCGCTTGTCGTTCGGTCGCACGGGCAACACCCTCGACCGGGCGGAGGCCGCATCCCGGCGGCGTGAACAGACCACGGCTGAATGAGAATAACGGTTACTCGATATCGAAACGCCCTTGGGGCGCTGCTGTCGCTGCTGGCAGTGACCGCCTGCGGTTTTGTTGATTCAGGTGGTTCGCAAGGGGTCAGCATCGATCCCAGGAACCGCATCGAGAACGAGCAGACACGGGTCGTGCTGGACGCCACGGTGCTGGTCGAGGCACCGGAAGGCAAGACCTTCAGCTGGACGCAGGTCGAAGGGCCGCCGGTGCAGCTGACGGGCGCCAGTACCGCCAGGGCAAGCTTCGTCACCCCCGCTGTCGAGCGGCGCACCGTGCTGGTGTTCACGCTCACCGCCACCGACGAATTCGGCGCCTCGGAATCCCAGAACATCACGGTCACCATCAACGACACGCCGACCGCCAACGCGGGCGCGGATCGCAGCGGCCGGCCGGGCACGCGCATTACGTTGAACGGGGGGGCCAGCGTCGACAGCGATGGCACGCTGACCTTTGCCTGGCGGCAGACCGTGGGGCCGTCGGTATCGTTGAGCGGCGCGGATGCACCCGCACCCAGCTTTACTGTGCCGGCGGCGCGGGCCGGCACGGCGTTGAGCTTTCGTCTGATCGTCACCGACGACAATGGCGCGACCGCCAGTGACACGGTCACGGTCTCGGTGCTGGCGCCACCGCCACCTGTGGATCCGGGCCCCGTAGACCCGGGTCCGGTGGATCCAGGGCCCGTTGATCCGGGCCCCGTCGACCCGGGGCCGGTCGATCCGGGTCCGGTGGATCCGGGTCCCGTCGACCCGGGTCCGGGTCCGGTCGTTCCGCCCCCGGATAACGGCGACGACGACGATGATGATGGAGATGGGGACGATGGGGGCGACGATAACGGCGACGACGATGATTTCCCCGGCATTTTCGATGGTTTCTTAGGTGAGTCCGCCGGCAGGAACCTGAGCGCGCCGGGCGCGCGTAAATTCGCTGCCGCTCGCGTCGCGAACAATGGCGCGTGCTGGCTGGCCGCGCGTGGACGGCGCGTAACAGGCGTGCTCCCGGCCATCCCAGGTGCAAGTTCTAACCGGGTTTTGTACCGGCTCGCGACCAACGGCAGGCTGGGCAGCGCGGTCATCGCCGATGCCACGACCGGCCGCTTCACCTACACGCCGAACGCCGCGACCACAGGCGGGACAGACCGCTTTACCTACCGCGTCGTCGGCGCCTTCAGCCAGCCGCGTGCGGCGAGGATCGTGTATCAGCCGCGAATAATGCCGCTGGGCGGCGCGTTGACAGCGGGTTCGATGGATGCGGCCGGCCAGTTCCCGCCACCCGCGCATCGCGTGGGATATCGCCGACCGCTGTCTCTCCTGCTGGCATCGGAGGGATATCACGTCGATTTTGTCGGTTCCCGGTCGTTTGGCTTTGGGATCGACGGCTTCGACGCCGGTACGCAGGCACACGCCGGCTGGAGCGCGACGGAAATCGCTTATGGTCAACGGGGCGACGGCAGCGACGGCGTGTATGCCTGGCTCACGCAACACCCCGCGGACATCGTTCTGCTGCAACTGGAAGCGAATCATCTCGCCGCCGGACCAGCTGGTGTGGAGGCGATTCTCGACGAGATCTATCGCTGGGCGGCAAGCCCTGGCGGCAGGCCGGTTTCGGTGGTGTTGTCGGGCATTGTCCATCCCGCCCCGGGCGGCGCGGACATACGCGCCTTCAACAGCGCGCTCGACGCCCTGGTCGCGCGACGCGTGGCCGGCGGTGTCAACCGGCCGCACGACATTATCGTTGTCGATGCGCAACGCGCGCTGACCGCGCCCGCCGATTTTCAGCATGGCGCGTACTTAAGCCCCGCGGGCTATCGCAAACTGGCCGGTGTCTGGCGCGATGCGCTGACCGAGAACAACCTGCTGCGGAAATGTCCCTGACGCCGTTCACGCTGCGATAGCGACCCGCGCCTATCGTCTCGATTGAGTCCAGGCATTGTTGCCGGCCGGTTTCTGCCTGGTTCAATGCTTTTCCCCGCGCCTTTTGCGGCGTTCAACCGGCCACAACAATTCCTTGCTTCCCCGGCCTGCTGAGCTACAATCGATTGCAGAACGGAAGTTAGCCGGGTTCGTGTTACGCTCCGGGAAGTCAATACAAATATAAAGCGGGCCTCTTTCCTTGATTCCGCGCTTCATTAGAGCCGGACTGGCGGCGCGCCGGATCATCCGAGCGAATCCGCCGGTTCAAGGGCGCCGGCCGCCGCACCGATAACGGATGTCCCTCATGCGCGCTGATAACATCGTCTCGTGTGTTCCGGCATTAGTGCTGAGCCTGATGCTTTCGGCCTGCGGCTTTGTGGACTCGGGCGGTTCGCAGGACCCGCCGCCGGCCAGCGCCGGGCCTGACCGGACGGTACAGGAGGCCGCGCGCGTGGTGCTGGACGCATCCGCGCTGGTCGATGTCGGCGGAATCGCGTCCTTTCGGTGGACACAGACCGGCGGTACGCCCCTCGTTACGCTGGCAAACGCGCTGACGCCCACCGCCAGTTTTACCGCGCCAACCGTCCAGCAACGCACCATCCTGGAATTTACCCTGACCACCACCGATGACTTCGGGGCAAGCAATTCCGCTACCGTGCAAATCACCATCAACGACAAGCCGACCGCCAATGCCGGCGCCGATCGCACCGTCACGCGCGGCACGGAGGCGGTGCTGCAAGGCGGCGCCAGCGCGGACAGCGATGGCCGTATCACGCGTTTTGCATGGCGGCAGACCGCCGGCACGCAAGTCACCTTGACCGGCGCGACCACCGCCAACCCCAGATTCACCGTGCCGCTAACGGCGCAGCCGGGCGAGGTGCTGACTTTCAGTCTGATCGTGACCGACAGCGACGGCGCGCGCGCCACCGATACCGTGAGCATCACGGTCAACGCCCCGCCGGTGGCCAATGCCGGAGTGAATCAGATCGTTACGGAAGGCCAGCGCGTGACGCTCAACGGCACGGGCAGCACCGATCCCGAAGGCAACCCGCTCAGATTTCAATGGGTGCAGACCGATGACGGTCTGCCCGTTGTTCTTACCGGCGCCACTACCGCCACGCCCAGCTTCACCGCGCCGCAGGTTCTCATTCAGCGCATCCTGACGTTCCAGCTTACAGTCACCGACAGCGCCGGCGCGACCGCCATCGACTCGGTGGCCATTACGGTTCGCCTGGCCAACCTTCGACCGGTGGCGGTGAATGATGCTTATTCGGTAAACGAAGGAGGAACATTATTCACCGGGCTTCCGGCAGGCGTGCTCGCAAACGACACCGATCCTGAGGGCGATCCGCTTACGGCCGAGCTTTTCAGCGATGTGTCACACGGCGATCTGACTCTTGGTCCGGGCGGCGCGGTGACTTATACGCACGACGGCAGCGAGACCACCAGCGACAGCTTTACCTACCGGGCGAGGGATAGCGCCGGTAACGTGTCCAACCTCGCAACGGTGAGCATAACCATCAACCCGGTTAATGAAGCGCCTGCGTTTACTAGCTCTCCGGTAACTCAAGCTACTGAAAATCAGCTTTACACGTACGACATCACTACGAGTGATCCGGACTTAGGTGACACCCGATCCGTAACAGCGACTAGCTTGCCACCGTCCTGGCTGACTCTGGCGCCCACCGGGAACGGGACTGCCACCTTAAGCGGCACCCCAGGCACTGGTGACGTAGGCGGCTCAGTAAATTTACGTGTGCAAGACAGCGCGGGCCTTTTTGCAGATCAAAGTTTTACGATCACAGTGGAGCCAGCTGGTACCGACGAGCCATTAAGCGCGTGCTGGACCACTCCGCCCGCACAGACCCTGACCGCGACCCTCGGCAGCGGCGCGCAACGCGCCACCGCGGCTCAACAGCCGCAGCAATACGCGCTGGTCACCAACGGCAAAAAAGGCACGGCCACGCTGATTGACAGCACGTCCGGGACTTTTACCTATACGCCGTCCAGCGTCAGCGCCAGAGGCAGTGATACATTTAAATACAAGACCGAGGGCGCGGACGGCAAAGCGCGATATGGCGAGGTCACGGTCATCATCGATCCGAGAGTCATGCCGCTGGGCGGCTCGATCACGGCCGGTGTGACGAACGGCGCGGCGCAATTGCCGGTGCCGGAGGCGCGCGTGGGCTACCGCAAGCCCTTGCAGCAGAAACTCAGCGCCGCCGGCTATCGCATGGACTTCGTCGGTACGCAGCCGCTGGGCGCGGGTGTCGCCGGCTTCGATTATCAGAGCGAGGCGCATACGCAGCGCAGCGTGCGCGAGCTGGCGATGGGTTCCAAGGCGAAGGATCTCGAGTATCCGAATACCGGCGTTTATGCCTGGCTGGAGCAGAATCCGGCGGATTTCGTGCTGCTGCACATGGGCTCGGAGAATCTGCAAACCGCTTCGGTAGACGACGTGGAAACGGTGCTCGACGAGATCGATCGCTGGGAGCGCGACCACAATGCGCGGGTACGGGTGCTGCTGGCGCGCGTGATCGATCGCGCTCCACGGGATCCGCGCATCGCGGCCTTCAACAACCAGGTGCAGGCAATGGCGAAAGACCGCGTTGCGAATCCGGCCAATCCGGCGTACCCGGATCGCATCCGCATGGTCAACCAGCAGGCGGCGCTGTCCTATCCGGCGGACCTGAGCGACGGCGTGCATCCCAATGCCGCGGGTTATACGAAGATGGCGGACGCCTGGGCCAGGGCGATTCGGGCTGAGTGCAAACCACCGCCCGGTGCGGCGGTGAAGTAATTTTCAGGGAACGGCAGCACATCGCTGCCGTTCGACTGGGACTGATCAGGTCGGCAGCGTTACGGCCGGCTCGCCGCCCGGCTGCCGTCCGCGGCCGGTCGCGCCACGCCCAATCGCATAGTAATCAAAGCCCAGCTGCTGCATCATGTCCGGGTCGTACAGATTGCGTCCGTCGAAGATGGCGGGCTGCTTCAGGCGCTTTTTGATCTGGTCGAAATCCGGGCTGCGAAACTGATTCCACTCGGTGACGATGGCCAGCGCATCGGCGCCCTCCAGCACCTCCTCGGCCTGGTCGCAGAGCTTTAAGTCGTCGCGCTCACCGTATATCCGCTGGCATTCATCCATCGCCACCGGATCGTAGGCCTGAACCCTTGCGCCGGCGCTCCACAGCGCCTCCATGAGGCTGCGGCTGGACGATTCGCGCATGTCGTCGGTGTTCGGCTTGAAGGCGAGACCCCACAGGGCGATGGTCTTGCCGGCGAGTTCGCCGCCGAAATGCGTCTGCAGCTTGTCGAACAGGCGCAGCTTCTGCCGTCCATTCACCGCTTGGACCGCGACCAACAAGTCCGCGCGGTAATCGATCCCGCGCGCCATGTGCTCCAGCGCCTTCACGTCTTTCGGAAAGCAGGAACCGCCGTAGCCACAGCCCGGATAGATAAATGAATAGCCGATACGCGGGTCGGCACCGATGCCGCGACGCACGCGCTCGATGTCCGCGCCCAGCTTTTCCGCCATGTTGGCGAGCTCGTTCATGAAACTGATCTTGGTGGCCAGCATCGCGTTGGCGGCGTACTTGGTCAGCTCCGCCGAGCGTTGATCCATAACCTGCGCGCGATCGTGGCTGCGATTGAACGGGGAATAGAGCGCGCGCATCAGCTCGCCGGTGCGCGGGTTGTCGGTGCCGATGATGATGCGATCGGGCTTGATGAAATCCTCGATTGCCGCGCCTTCTTTGAGGAACTCGGGATTGGAGACGACGTCGAACTCGACCCTGGCACCGCGCGCGGCCAGCGCTTTCTGTATGGTGTCGCGCACGCGATCGGCGGTGCCCACCGGGACGGTGGACTTGTTGACGACGATGCGATATTCGTCCAGATGCTTGGCGATGCTGCGCGCCACGGTCAGCACGTGCCGCAGATCGGCCGAACCGTCCTCGTCGGCCGGGGTGCCGACGGCGATGAACTGAAACAGACCATGTTTGACGCCGCGTTCGGGATCCAGGGTGAATGACAGACGCCCCGCCTCGAGGTTGTCCCGCACCAGATCCTCGAGGCCCGGCTCGTAAATCGGGATCTCGCCGCGGCTTAAGCGCTCGATCTTGCCGGCGTCCACATCGACGCACAGGATGTGATTGCCCACGTTGGCCAGGCAGGCGCCAGTTACCAGGCCGACATAGCCCGATCCGTAAATCGTAACGTTCATCTTGAGTGTTCTCCCCCTTTTTGCGTGAGATGCGGTGGCGCGGAGCTAACGACCGTGATTTCTTGCCGGCGTCGTTGCGCACTGCATTATCGCGCACCGGCGGGATTTTTACACATCGATCTGAGATCGGGATTGCAATTGAAGCAAGCTCGACGGCCCGGGCGCTGGAGCCGTTTACGGGGTCGCGTGACGGGTCGTGCCGGGTACGCTCGTCGGCGAATATGCGCCGAGTCAAGCGCTGCGTGCCGCTCCGGTCACCGTTTTTGCGCCGTATATTCTTGACACGCTTGGACGTGTGGCACACAATTACCCGCTTTATTTCCGGCAGGTCGGCCGGGAACAATTACACTTGTGCGTACAAGAGTCATAACTTACCGGCGAGCACCCGGCGTGACCTTCAGGCGTCAGGCGCGAGCGGGTTTTTGCGCGCGCTGGTGGCAGAGTCAGACGGAGGGGTTCCCGAGCGGCCAAAGGGGGCAGACTGTAAATCTGCTGGCTCAGCCTTCGGAGGTTCGAATCCTCCCCCCTCCACCAGCACAGTGTTGAGGATGACGCGTAAGTTTATCGGAGTTGCGGTTCCGGTCGGTGTCGGGAGGATGAGAACCTCAGGTTCGACCAAATCGCCCGGAGCGATTTGGAACCGCCGCAGGCGGGCCCGTCTATCGGAGTTTCACCAGCACAGGCGGGTGTAGTTCAATGGGTGAGCCACGACCGTCGTGACCTAATGTCACGACGCAGCGCGGCGAACGACCAGCCAGGATGGCTGGGCCGGGCCATCGCTACAGGGAGGTAAGTTCCACGGTTGCATGGCGAAGAGGATCGGGTTCGGCGGGTGTAGTTCAATGGGTGAGCCGCGACCGTCGTGACCTGATGTCACGACGCAGCGCGGCGAACGACCAGCCAGGATGGCTGGGCCGGGCCGTCGCTACAGGGAGGTAAGTTCCAACGGTTGCATGGCGAAGAGGATCGGATTCGGCGGGTGTAGTTCAATGGTAGAACCTCAGCCTTCCAAGCTGATGATGGCGGTTCGATCCCGCTCACCCGCTCCAGACGCCGGGTTGCGCAGAGGGGCAGGAGAGGAGCTATCGAAGCCCGTATAGCTCAGTCGGGCGAGCCGGACCAAGAAATTGATCCGGTGAATCAATTTCCCGGCGAGCGCACCGACACGGATGTCGGGGCCGGAGTTTATCGAAAGCGAGATTTTCTCGCCATGGATGGCTGGTTAGAGCTATCGAAGCCCATATAGCTCAGTCGGTAGAGCACTTCCTTGGTAAGGAAGAGGTCACCGGTTCGATTCCGGTTATGGGCTCCACGCACAACGTGTATGACACAATCAGGCAAGTCTGAATAAATCGGTACCGGAGTTTTCAAGATGTCCAAGGCCAAATACGAGCGCAGCAAGCCGCACATAAATGTTGGGACGATTGGTCATGTGGATCATGGCAAGACCACGTTGACGGCGGCCCTGACCAAGGTGATGGGGGAGACCTATGGTG
>JBOIDC010000069.1:0-19823 GCA_050740315.1 Gammaproteobacteria bacterium
TGCTGGAGCAGCTTCGTTAGCGGCTGGCGGCGGAACGTGCGCATGATTTCCTTATGCCCTGCAAGCCGCGGGCCCCGGATCAATCGCGGCGATCCGCCCGGACTCCGATGCGCGCTGCGGCTGCAACCGGTGAAATAGACTTGCCCCGCATCATCGGCATCGATCCGGGTTCGCTGATCACGGGTTACGGCATCATCGACAGCGACGGACGTCACAGCCGGCACGTGGCGAGCGGCTGTGTATCGACCGGCGGCGGCAGCCTGGCGGCGCGTCTGGATATCATCTATCGGGAAATCAGCGCCCTGATAGAGGCGGATCGCCCCGCCGAGATGGCGATTGAAGAAGTCTTCGTCGCGCGCAATGCCGCGTCGGCGCTCAAGCTGGGCCACGCGCGCGGCGCCGTGATCTGCGCGGCCGTGCGGCATGCCCTGCCGGTCGCGGAATACAGCGCGCGCGCCGTCAAGCAGGCCATTGTCGGGCGCGGCGGCGCGTCGAAGGAACAGGTGCAGCACATGGTTCGTTGCCTGCTTGGCTTGCGCGATGGCGGCTTGCGTCCCGATGCGGCCGACGCGCTGGCGGTGGCCCTGTGCCACGCGCACACCCGTTCCACCTTGGCCCGTTTCCCGCAGGCGCTGCGCGGCGGTACGGCATGATCGGGCGGGTGCGCGGTGAGCTGGTGGTCAAGCGGCCGCCGCATCTGCTGGTGGAGGTCGGCGGCGTCGGCTACGAACTGGAAGCGCCGATGACCACGTTCTACGCCTTGCCGGCTATCGGCGAGCCGGTGACCTTGTTCACACACCTGCAGGTGCGCGACGATGCGCATATTCTCTATGGGTTCACCGACGAGGCCGCGCGCGGCCTGTTTCGTGCATTGCTCAAGGTCAACGGCGTGGGCGCGAAGATGGCGCTGGCCATCCTGTCGGGTATGGATACGGATGCCTTCGCGCGTTGCGTGCGTGAGGGTGACACCGCCGCGCTGGTGCGCCTGCCCGGCGTCGGGCGCAAGACCGCGGAACGGCTGATCATCGAGATGCGCGACCGTCTGGACGATTCTGCGCCGGGCGCGGCGCGGCCCGCGGCCGTCGAGCATGGCCCTGCGGATCCCGTGGACGATGCGGTGCGGGCGCTGATCGCGCTGGGTTACAAGCCGCAGGAGGCGAGCCGCATGGTCAACCGGGTAGAATCCATCGATCGCAGTCGCGAGGAGATTATTCGCCTGGCGCTGAAGGCCAGTCTGGCGTGAACGCGTCCCCGTGCGATTGCTGACTCAAATCGTGGAGTGCGTGCCTGCTTACGTGGGCGCGAAAGTCCGCGGCGCGATGCGACGCGCTTTGCATCGTGATCGACCGCGCGGGACAGGTCAATCGTGAAAGAAACGCAGCGGCTGACGAGCGCCGCGGAAAACACCGAAGACGCCGCGATCGAGCGTTCGATCCGGCCGCGCCGGCTTGACGACTACATCGGCCAGCAGCCGGTGCGCGCGCAGATGGAGATCTTCATCTCCGCTGCGCGCGGGCGCGGCGAGGCGCTGGATCACGTGCTGATCTTCGGCCCGCCGGGCCTGGGCAAGACCACGCTTTCGCACATCATCGCCAACGAGCTGGGTGTCAATCTGCGTCACACCTCGGGGCCGGTGCTGGAGCGGCCGGGCGATCTGGCCGCGCTGCTCACCAATCTCGAGGCGCGCGACGTGCTGTTCGTGGACGAAATTCATCGCCTGAGCCCGGTGGTGGAGGAGATCCTGTATCCCGCGCTGGAGGATTTTCAGCTCGACATCATGATCGGCGAGGGTCCGGCCGCGCGCTCCATCCGTCTCGATCTGCCGCCGTTTACCCTGGTCGGCGCCACCACCCGCGCGGGGCTGCTGACCTCGCCGCTGCGCGACCGCTTCGGCATCGTGCAGCGGCTGGAGTTTTACTCAACCGAGGAACTGACCGAGATCGTGCGGCGCGCGGCGGCCATTCTGGAGGTCGAGCTGGAAGCGGCGGGCGCGGCCGAGATCGCGCGCCGGGCGCGCGGTACCCCGCGCATCGTCAACCGGCTGCTGCGCCGCGTGCGCGACTACGCGCAGGTCAAGGCGGACGGACGCATTACGGCAGGGGTTGCCGCATGCGCGCTGGACATGCTCAACGTGGACGTCAACGGTTTCGACCACATGGATCGGCGCGTGCTGCTCACCATCATCGAGAAGTTCGACGGCGGGCCGGTGGGTGTGGACAGCCTGGCGGCGGCCATCGGCGAAGAGCGCGGGACGATCGAAGATGTTATCGAGCCGTATCTGATTCAGCAGGGCTTCATGCTGCGCACCCCGCGCGGGCGCATGGCCACGCGCGGGGCTTATCTGCATCTGGGCCTGCCGGCGGCGGCACGCGTCGATCCTGCGCCTGATCTGTTCGATACCGGTGACAATACCTGACGAACCATACGCCATGTTCACGCAGGCCAGCTTTGGGCGTCATTGATTGGTCATGTCGGTAGCCACCAGCGGACCAGTTGCGAGACCGAAGGCGCCGGCGCATGAGAGCGTCGCACGCCCGGCCTCGCGCGGCGGGCTGCGCTCCTTGCGCACCCTGGTGCTGGCGGGGTACGTGATCGTCAGCGTGCCGTTGATCACCATCGTGCTGACCGCCGCGGTCGCGGTCAACCGGCTGGCGCAGCAGAGCGAGCAGCTTGTTTATCAATCCGTGCTCGCGACCCAGAACAGCCGTATTTTGATGGAGCAGCTGGTGGGGATGGAGCGCGCTGCGCGCCAGTATCAGGTGGTCAATGACGCTTCGCTGTTCGAGGTCTATCGCGACAGTCGCAACCAGTTCGTCGCCACCATCGAGGACTTGATGGGATCGCCGGATCGGCCCATTATCAGGGCGGTGCAGGGTCTGGCTACGCGTGAGGCGGGGCTGTACAGCGCGATTGTCAAAGCAGCGGACACCGGCGGCAAGGTGCCGCCCAAGACCCTGGACGAGTTTGGCGTGCTGCGCGAATCGGCGCGCGACGTGTGGCTGAACAGCAGCCGCCTGGTGGGCCGCAAGGTCGACCGTCTGGATCGCAGCGCGCGCTCCCTGCAGGCCACCCTGGTCTGGGCCAGCGCGCTGCTGGTGCCGGCGACGCTGGCGCTGGGGATTCTTTTCACGTGGCTGATCGGGCGTCCGGTACGGCAGCTGGACGCCGCCATCAACCGCCTGGGCGACGGCGAATTCGAGGAACCGCTGCAGGTCAAAGGCCCGCGCGACCTCGAATATCTGGGCGAGCGCCTCGACTGGTTGCGCCGCCGGCTGGTGCAACTGGAGCAGCAGAAGCAGAAATTCCTGCGTACGATATCGCATGAATTGAAAACCCCGCTGGCGTCTTTGCGCGAAGGCAGCGGCCTGCTCACCGATCAGGTGGTCGGCGAGCTGAACGACGAGCAGCGCGAGATCGTGCGTCTGTTGCAGATCAGCGGCCGGAAGCTGCACAGCCAGATCGAGAATCTGCTCAACTACAACCGCATCGAAGGCCAGTATTTCGCGCTCAATCCGCGTCTGGTCGATCTGAAAGCGTTGATCGAGCGGGTGCTGCTGGAGCATCAGATTACCCTGCGGGCGCGGCGTCTGCGTCTGGAACAGGCGCTCGCCGAGGTGAGCCTGTGGGGCGACGAGGATATGTTGAAGAATGTTATCGACAATCTGCTGTCCAACGCCATCAAGTATTCGCCGCTCGGGGGCCGGCTGCGGATCAGCCTGACCGGTAACAGCCCGTTTAACAGCCCGTTCGCGCGGCTGCGCGTGAGCGATCAGGGACCGGGTATCGACCCGGCGGAAAGGGACAAGATCTTCGAGGTCTTTTACCAGGGCCAATCGGCCCATGAAGGCAAACGCGCGGGCACCGGCATAGGGCTTGCGATCGTGCGCGAATACGTGCAGGCGCACCGCGGCAGCGTAAGGGTCGAGGCGTCGCCCCTGGGCGCGACAGGCGCCTCATTCGTGGTCCATTTACCGCTTGACTTGCGCAAGGAATCCATTTGATATGTTTTTCTCGTGCGCACTTGCGGGCCGATAGATCACACACCCACGACTAGAGAGGCACTCGCTTAAATGGACGCGGCCAACCACCGGATCCTGCTGGTCGATGACGACGCCAGCCTGCTGCATCTGCTGGCCCTGCGGCTCAAGTCCGCCGGTCTGGAGGTACAGACGGCGGAAAGCGGCAGCGAGGCCTTGGCGCGTCTGCCCGTGTTCAAGCCGCACGTCATCATCACCGACCTGCGCATGGAGGGCATGGATGGCATGGCGCTGTTCGACGCGATACATCGCCAGTATCAGACCCTGCCGGTCATCATTCTTACCGCGCACGGCTCTATCCAGGAAGCCGTGGCGGCCACCAAGCGCGGCGTGTTTTCGTTCCTGACCAAGCCCTTCGACAGCAAGGAGTTGCTCGCGCAGGTGGAAAAGGCGCTCAGTGTGGCGGGCGAAGTGGAACCGGACGACGCCCATAACCACGAACAGGACTGGCGCCGCGACATCATCACCCGCAGCCCCATCATGGAGGATCTGCTGCGTCAGGCGCGAATGGTCGCGCGTTCGGACGCGAGCGTGTTCATCCAGGGCGAGAGCGGTACCGGCAAGGAATTGCTGGCCCGCGCCATTCACCAGGCCAGCCCGCGCGCAGGCGGCCGTTTTGTCGCCGTCAACTGCACCTCCATTCCGTCAGAGCTGCTTGAATCGGAGCTGTTCGGACACAAAAAAGGCTCGTTTACCGGCGCCACCCGCGATCACGAAGGTTTGTTCAAGGCGGCCGACAAGGGCACACTGTTGCTGGATGAGATCGGCGATATGCCGCTTACCTTTCAGGTCAAGCTGCTGCGCGCCCTGCAGGAGCGCGTCGTGCGACCGGTGGGCGCGACCGAGGACGTGCCGGTCGACGTGCGGCTGATCTCGGCCACGCACCAGGACCTCGAGCAGGCGATGCGCGAGCGCCGTTTCCGGGATGACCTGTATTACCGGCTCAACGTCGTGACCCTTGAGCTGCCACTGCTGTCGGCGCGGCGCGAGGACATACCCTTGCTGGCGGCTTACTTCATTAACCAGCTGGGCAGCCGTTACGGGCTGCGGGTCAAAGGCTTTTCGCCGGAAGCGATGGAGACGCTGACGCGCCATGACTGGCCCGGCAATATCCGTCAACTTTACAACGTGGTCGAGCAGACCGTGGCCTTGTCGACGACGCCTTTGATCCCGGCCACCATGGTTGAAAGGGCATTGCGCGCGCCGCCCGGAGAACTGCCGTCGCTGGTGGAGATGCGCCAACGGGCCGAGCGCGATTACATCACCCAGTTGCTGCAGATGACCAGCGGCAACGTGACCAAGGCGGCCAGGCTCGCGCAGCGCAACCGCACCGAGTTCTACAAGCTGCTCAACCGCTATCATCTGGATCCCGCGCTGTTCAAGACGCCGAAATAGCCTGTCAAGACGCAGGAAACGGGCGCGCGTCACCCACGGGTTTTTGTCGGCTTGCGGCGACGGCGTCCCTATGACTCTTAAAACAAAAGCTTAACGCGGTACTCGACGACCCGAAGTCGTTCATCGGCGACAAACGGTCGCCTCCCACAGTGTCATCACACCACCGTCGGCGCTGCGGCGCGCGGTACCCTCCCTTGGCATAGCCATTGCAAACCATCACATATCGATTGCTTGATTGCGAAAGTATTTAAAGGAAACGCGGGCAGGGACGCCTTTGTGAAGCCTGCGGGTAACAGGGCTCATATCTATAGTCATTGGCCTGTCGCCATTAGCCAGTGACGCGCCGCTGCTCGAACAGCGCGCGTTTGCTCTCCTTCGTGAGTCCTGTATTGGCGCGGCGTAAGCCGCGCTTTCTTTTGGCCGCGACTGTCGGGCTCATATCCCCAATGCGCATGCCTCGCACGGCGTCTGGATTCGCCCGCGAAATACGAACCCTGCCGCTGCGCGAACGTGGCGGTTGACTCAGTATCGACAAGGGGTATCGTTTAAGGTTATACAGGGCGCAGCGGCAGATATTATAATGCCGCCCATTTATGCGTCTATCTGAAGCCGATCCAACAACTCCATCATTTCGTTATTCACCGATACTAAACCTCCTGTGCAAGTGTTCATTTGGCCCGTGCGTATCTATTATGAAGATACGGATAGCGGAGGGGTGGTGTACTATGCCAACTATCTCAAGTTCATGGAGCGCGCGCGCACCGAAGGGTTGCGCGCGCTGGGCTACGAACAGGACGTGCTGACGGCGCGGCACGGTGTTATCTTCGCGGTGCGCTCGGTTGCGGTGGAATTTATCAAGCCCGCGCGGTTTAATGACTTATTGCACGTGAGCGCAGCGGTTACGCACATCGACCGCGCCAGTCTCTCGTTCGAACAGCAGGTGAGTCGCGTCGTTGACGAGCGCGACGGCGAACCGCTGGCGTCAGGGCATATCAGAATAGTCTGTCTGGAGGCCCGCAGCTTCAAACTCAGATCGATTCCCTCAAATCTAAAAAAGGACCTCGAAAGTGCAGGTTGACCTAAGCATTTATACGCTCATCGCCGAAGCCAGCTTGCTGGTGCAGTTCGTCATGTTGCTGCTGTTGGGCGCGTCGGTCGTCTCCTGGACGATGATCGTCAGCAAATGGAACATCATCAAGGATGCGCGCGTTGCCGCGGATCAGTTCGAAGACCGGTTCTGGTCGGGCTCGGACCTGGCGAAGCTGTACGATCAGGTGCGGGCTCGCGACAGTTTAAGCGGCATGGAACATATTTTCGTCTCGGGGTTCAAGGAGTATGTGCGTCTGCATCGCCAGAATCGGCTGTCCACCCTGTCGATCACCGACACGGCGCAACGATCGATGAAAGTGGCGCTGTCGCGCGAGGTCGATTCCCTGGAGACCTACATGTCGTTTCTGGCGACCGTAGGTTCGACAAGCCCTTACGTGGGCCTGTTCGGTACTGTCTGGGGCATCATGAATTCGTTCCGGGGCTTGAGCAGCGTGCACCAGGCCACCTTGTCCGCGGTCGCGCCCGGTATCGCCGAAGCCCTGATCGCCACCGCGATGGGTTTGTTCGCCGCCATCCCCGCGGTCATCGCCTATAACCACTATGCCAGCGAGGTTGAGCGGCTGGTCAATCGCTACGACAATTTTGTCGAAGAGTTCACCGCCCTGCTGCAGCGGCAGGTGCTGAGCAGGGAAGAGAGCGCGGCGTAAGCTCGCCGGTATATTTTCAGCATGCGCTACTTTGAGTAACTGAGGATCGAACTTGGCTTACCACCCGGCCCGCCGGCGCAAACCCATGTCCCAGATCAACGTCGTGCCCTACATCGACGTGATGCTGGTGCTGCTGATCATTTTCATGGTCACCGCGCCGCTGCTGCAGCAGGGTGTCGAAGTCGATTTGCCCAACGCGCCCGCCAAGCCATTACCCGCCGATGAAGAGCAGCCGGAGCCGTTGATTGTCACCGTCGACCGGCAGGGCCAATACATGCTCAACCGGGGCGAAGATCAGCGTACGCCCGTGGCGCGCGAGGCCTTGAGCGGCCGGGTGCAGGCGGCGCTGGCGAGCCAGCCAGGGTTGCAGGTGTACGTTAACGGGGACGAGGCGGTCGGCTATGGGCGTGTCGTCGAGGCCATGGTGATCTTACAGAATGCCGGCGTGCAAGGGGTCGGTCTGATCACTGATCCACTGGCCGACGCGCCCGACGACGGTGGCTAGCGATGCCGCAGGTGAAACGGCATATACCCGTATCGCTGGCGGCCGCGATCGGCGTGCACGTGCTGGCGCTGATTCTGTTGATCGTCGGTTTTCAGATGCGCAACGAGGCCAGCGGCGTGGATCAGCCGGACATCCAAAGCGTCCAGGCCGAGGTCATTCCGCAGGATGTGATTGCCGCGCAGCGTCGCGCGCGCGCGCAGGCCAGGCGTGAGAAGGCCGAGGAAGAAGCCAGACGACAGGCTGAACTGGAGCGCCAGCGCGCCGAAGAGGAGGCCCGGCGCCAAGCCGAGATCGAGCGCCGGCAGGCGCAAAAGGAGGCGCAACGGCAGGCGGAACTGGAACGCCAGCGCGCGGCGCAGGAGGCGCAGCGCCAGGCCGAGCTGGAGCGCGAACGCCAGCGACTCGCCGAGGAACAGCGCCGCATAGAGGAGGCTCGCCGTGCGGCCGAACTGGAGCGGCAGCGGGCGGAAGAGGCGAGAAAACAGGCCGAACTCGCGCGACAAAAGGCCCAGGAAGAAGCCGCGCGCCAGGCCGAGCTTGAGCGTCAGGCGGAACTGGAGCGCCAGCGCGCCGAGGAGGAGGCCAGGCGCCAGGCGGAACTGGAACGTCAAAAGGCCGAGGAAGAAGCGCGACGTCAGGCAGAGCTGGAGCGCCAAAAAGCCGAGGAAGAAGCGCAACGCCAGGCGGAGCTGGAACGTCAAAAAGCCGAGGAAGAAGCGCAACGCCAGGCGGAACTGGAACGTCAAAAAGCCGAGGAAGAGGCCCAACGCCAGGCGGAGCTGGAACGTCAAAGGGCAGAGGAAGAAGCCCAACGCCAGGCCGAACTGGAAAGGCAACAGCGCGAAGCGGAAGAACGGCGGCGTGCCGAGCAGGAGCGTCTGATGGCCGAAATGCAGCGCGAGCAGAATCAGCGGCAGGCCGAGCGCGAGGCCGAGAAGGAACGGCTGGCGGCCATGATGGAGGAAGAGAAGTCCGCGCTGGAGGCCGCCGAAGAACGGCGCCGCCAGGCCGCCGCGGCGCGCGAACTTCAGTCGCTCACGCAGCAGTGGGCCAGCGCGATAGCCGCAAAGGTCGAGGGCTTGTGGCGCAAGCCATCGAGCGCGGGTGTTGGCGAATCCTGTGAGGTCCTTGTGCGACAGTCCTCGGGCGGATATGTCGAGGATGTCGACGTTCGAAAATGTACGGGCGATGAGGAGTTCAGACAGTCGGTGGAGGCCGCGGTGTACAAGGCCGATCCCCTGCCCCCGGCGCCCACGCCCGAAATCTTTCAGCGAGAGTTACTTTTTACGTTTGACCCGGAGGGGTGATGAGATCGAGGATGGTCCCGCGAGGCGTATTTGCGTTGTTGTTATTGCTGTTGTGTGTCTCGCGCGCGCACGCCGTACTCGAAATTGAGATCACGAAAGGCGTCGAGGGCGGCCTGCCCATCGCTATCGCGCCGTTCAAGGTCGATCCGGGCGAGGCGCAGCCGGCCGAGGATATCGCCGCCATCGTAAGCAACGATTTGTACAGCAGCGGCCTGTTCAATCCCATCGAAGAAAGCGAGTTTCCGCAGCGTACAACCCGCGCGGAGGAGATCAACTATCAGCTGTGGCGCAACAGCGGCATCGAGAGCATCGTGCTGGGCAGCTTGCAAGGCAATGCGTCGGGTGGCTTCGACGTGCAGTTTCAGTTGCTCGATGCGATTCGCGGGCGCCAGATCGTGGGTTACAGCATTCCCACCGAGCGGGACAGTCTGCGCCGCGCCGCGCACAAGATCAGCGATCTGATCTTCGAGGAGCTGACCGGCATGCCCGGCGCGTTCAGCACCCGCATCGCCTATATCAGCACCCAGACATCCGGCGACAAGCAACGTTACGTGCTGCAGATTGCCGACTCCGACGGCTACAATCCGCAAACGATTTTTACCTCGGACCGGCCGCTGATGTCGCCGGCCTGGTCGCCGGACGGCGAGCGCATCGCCTATGTATCGTTCGAAAAAGAGCGCCCGGAGATCTACATTCAGGAAGTCGCCGGCGGCAACCGCAGCCTGACGGCCGGCCCGACCCGCCTCAACAGCGCGCCGGCCTGGTCGCCGGACGGCAGGCGGCTGGCGCTGACCCGCTCGGAAAACGGCAATCCGGATATTTACATACTGGATCTCACCAGCAATCTGCTCACGCGCCTGACCGATTATTCCAGCATCGAAACCGAGCCGGTATGGATGCCCGACGGCGAATCGATCGTATTCACCTCCGATCGCAGCGGCCGGCCGCAGCTTTATCAGCAACCCGTCAGCGGTGGCGCGCCGCGACGGCTGACGTTCGAGGGCGAGTATAACGCCGGCGCCGATGTCTCGCCGGACGGTGCGCAGTTGGCCATGGTACATAATGACGGGCGCGGGTTTCACATCGCGATCAAGGACATCGAGGGCGGCGCCACGCGCATTTTGACCAGCGGCGCGCTGGACGAGGGGCCCAGTTTCGCACCCAATGGCAGCATGATTCTTTACGCCACCAACTATCAGGGGCGCGCCGTGCTGGCCGCGGTGAGCAAGGATGGCCGCGTGCGCCAGCGGTTGCGGCTGCAGGAGGGTGACGTGCGCGAGCCGGTGTGGGGGCCATTGCCGTGAACTTCGCCGAGGCCGGCGGACGGCGATTTGTTGATGATTTGCGGTGCTGAGTTGTAACAACAACGCCCTGGATCAGGGCCTACATCATTTGATTATGGGAGGATGTTATGAGCATACGTGACCTGTTCGTCGCTTTGGCCGTGGCGGTGGCGCTCGCCGGATGCGCGACCCGCGGCGGGCCCATGCCGTTGCCCGATGACGTATACGGCGGCGATCGGTCCGATCAGGCCACACGGGACCGCGCGGATGACGGGACCGGGCTTGCGGATCAGGCCCGCTTGCAGCTGGACCCCTTGCAGGATCCGGACAGCCCGCTCGCCAAACGGATTATTTACTTTGACTTCGACAGCGATCAGGTAAAAGCGGACTCGTTGGAGACGGTCAACGCCCATGCCCAATATCTGGCCAACAATCCGCAACAAGAGACGCGGCTGGAAGGGCACGCCGACGAACGCGGTTCACGCGAATACAACCTCGCGCTGGGCGAGCGCCGCGCGCAGACGGTGCGCCGCCTGCTGCAGCTGCAAGGCGTGCTGGACGATCAGACCGAGATCATCAGCTATGGCGAGGAACTGGCCGCGGCGCCGGGTCACGACGAGCGCTCCTGGACGCTGAACCGGAGGGTCGAGATCATCTATGGCGAACAGTAGCACCCGCTTCAGGCGCCATGGCGTCAGGCGCGCGGCTGTGGCGATCGCCGTTATCGGTTTGGTCGCGGTCGCGCATGCCGCGGACCCCATCACCGAGCGGCGCCTGGGCGACATCGATAATCGCCTGAACCGGCTAGAGGGCGTGTTCGACAATAAAGTGCTGTTGGAAATGCTGCAGCGGATCGAGAACCTGCAACGGGAGTTGCAGGCGGCCCGCGACGCCACCGAGCGCACCGCCTACGAGCTGGAGGGCATCAAGGACAGACAGCGCGAGCTTTACCTGGATATCGACCGGCGTCTGCGCGCACTGGAAACCGCACAACCGGCTGCCAGCCCCGCGCCGCAGGCATCTGGGGATACGACGGCATCGCCGCCGGCCGGAGACTCGGCGCCACCCGCGAGTCCAGCAGAGGATCGCGAACCGGAAAGCAGCGTGGGCCCTGATTCCGTCACGGACGCCGACGACGGCCAGGCGTACCGCGATGCTTTCGAGCTGCTGAAAGACGGGCAATATGAACAGTCGATCGTCGCCTTCAAGCGCTTTTTGGCGGATCATCCACAGAGCACCTACGCGGCCAACGCGCAGTACTGGCTCGCGGAGGCCAACTACGTATCGGCGAACTACGAGCGCGCCGCGACGGAATTCGACAAGGTGATCGAGCACTATCCCGACAGCTCCAAAGTGCCCGACGCCAGACTCAAGCTGGGTTTCACGTACTATGAACTGCAGCAATGGGAAAAGGCGCGGTCGGTGCTGACCGACGTTACCCGACAGCATCCGAACAGCACCGTAGCCCGGCTGGCGGAGAGCCGCCTGCAGCGGATGGACCGCGAAGGCAACTGAGGCGTGATCGTGTCCGCGTCAGTGCAGATGGATACGGCGCAAGCCGCAGTTGCCGACCGGCTGCGCGTGAGCGAGATCTTCTACTCCCTGCAGGGCGAGACGCGCACAGTGGGCTGGCCGACCGTGTTCGTGCGCCTGACCGGCTGCCCACTGCGCTGCGGCTATTGTGACACCGAATATGCGTTTCGCGGCGGCCGCTGGATGGCGGTCAGCGCGATTCTCTCGGAAGTCGCGGCCTTCGGCGCGCGTTACGTCACCGTCACCGGCGGCGAACCGCTCGCGCAGAAAAACTGCCTGAAGCTGCTCAGCCGGCTGTGCGACCTTGAATATCAGGTCTCGCTGGAGACCAGCGGCGCCATGGATATCAGAGATGTCGATCCGCGCGTCGTCAAGGTCGTGGACCTCAAGACGCCGGGCTCCGGCGAAGTCGACAAGAATCTGTACCGGAATATCCATTATCTGGAACCCAAGGATCAGGTCAAATTCGTGATCTGCGACCGCAGCGATTACGAATGGGCCAAAGCCGCGCTCGATCGGTATCGGCTCGACGGCCGTTGTGAGGTGCTGTTTTCGCCCAGTCACGGGCAGCTTGACGCCGGCCTGCTGGCGGACTGGATGCTGGCGGATCGCCTGCCGGTGCGGTTGCAGATCCAGCTGCACAAGTATCTGTGGGGTGATGTGCCCGGGCGTTGACGCGCCGAGGTGTTCGATGTCTGCCATCCGCCGTCGAGGCGATCATCGGGATCGGTTGCCAGCAAGCGCGTCGCGCCTGAATTCAGGAGGCCAGCTTAAATGAAAAAGGCTGTCGTGCTGTTGTCCGGCGGGCTGGATTCGGCGACCCTGCTGGCCATTGCGTGTGAGGCGGGTTACAGCTGTTACGCCTTGAGCTTCCGTTACGGCCAGCGTCATGCGGCGGAGCTTGCGGCCGCATGCCGGCTCGCAGGACTGCTGGCGGTGGCCGAGCATCGGGTGTTCCCGCTCGATCTGTCCCTGTTCGGTGGTTCCGCATTGACCGACGCGACGCAGCCGGTGCCAGAGCAGCCTAGCGACGGGATTCCCGTGACGTACGTGCCGGCGCGCAATACCGTGTTCCTGTCCATCGCGCTGGCCTGGGCCGAGGCGCTGGACGCGCGGGATATCTTCATCGGCGTGAACGCGGTGGACTATTCGGGCTATCCGGATTGCCGGCCGGAGTTTGTCCGGGCGTTCGAGGCGCTGGCCAATCTCGCCACCAAGGCCGGCGTGGAGGGCGGGCGTTTTCACATTCACGCGCCGCTTATCGATCTCGACAAGGCCGAAATCATCCGCCGCGGCGTGGCGCTGGGCGTCGATTACGCGCAGACCGTGTCCTGCTACGTCGCCGATGAGCGCGGCCGCGCCTGCGGTCGCTGCGATGCCTGCCGCTTCCGCGCCAGGGGCTTTCGAGAAGCCGGCATCGCGGATCCGACGGTGTACGCCTGACCCGGCGCCGGACGCGCAACGCTCGCGAACGATCGCGGCATTGCCACGTCTAATTCGGCGCTTGGGTCAACGGAGGAATGTGCAATGAACAGACGCGGCTTTCTGGCCGGTGTCGCCGTCGCATCGCTCGCACCGCTTGGTTGGAATATCAACGCCGGCGATGACGGAAGACCGTCGGGCCGCATAAAAAAAATCGACAAGACCGAGGAAGAGTGGCGCGCGCTGTTGACGGAAGAAGAATTCCACGTGTTGCGGGAGGAGGGCACGGAACGGCCGGGAAGCAGTCCGCTAAACGACGAAAAGCGCGCCGGCATTTACGTGTGCGCCGGATGCGCGCTGCCGCTGTTCAAGTCGAAATGGAAGTACGAGAGCGGCACGGGCTGGCCGAGCTTTTTCACCGCCATCAAGAGTCACGTGGAAACCAAACGGGATTATCTGCTGTTCTGGCCGCGCACTGAATACCATTGCGCGCGCTGCGGCGGTCATCAGGGTCATATCTTCGAAGATGGTCCGCAACCCACAGGGCAGCGCTGGTGCAACAACGGTGTGGCGCTCAATTTCGAACCGGCGTAGCAGTTCGCTCGCCGTTCAGCGGTGTTTAGATCATCTGGCGGGGTGTCGAAGAAACGCTGGGGTATTGCCGCCCGGCTGGCGCGGGTGTTGTCCGCCCTCCGAAGCGTTCGACCCAGAAAAATTCCTTGTCATTAACGTTCGACGCCTTAATATAAGCGCCTTTTCGTAACGGCAGCTTCGCGAATCCACGATCGCAGCGCGAATCGCGCTTGAAACGGCAGTGCGATCTCCTGCGATGACGGCAGCCAAACCGCGCTGTTATCGCCATGGACGGCCGGTAAGGCGTCACAAAATAGGCCGTTAGCTCAGTTGGGCGAGCCGGATGTATAAAATCGATCCAGTGAATCGATTTACCGGCGAGCGCCTCGCCACGGAAGGCGAGGCCGGAGTTTCAATGGCCGCCGGCATTGCGCCATGGACGGCTAGGAAAACATTTGCAGAATGGGCCGTTAGCTCAGTTGGTAGAGCAGTGGACTTTTAATCCATTGGTCGTAGGTTCGAATCCTACACGGCCCACCATAATTAAGAGACTTGAAGCAACTCAGATTGCTCCAGCGCATGTGGGTCTACACGTCTGCGCTGGGTCCGGAAATCAGACCACATCACGAATACGATTGATGCGGTCTCGGCGACTGCGCAGTCGGCCGGGTCGCGCCGCGTTGGCCTGCTGGGTAAGGGCATCGTTCGTAACGTCGTCATTCCCAAAAATGAAACTTCGGCTTCTCAGCCGGGTAGCGGCGGTACGGGGCGTCAACCTCAGGCAGAGCTTGACCTTAAGAGGCTGTACACAGCGTCCGCTGTGTAGGAAACTAAATAAACATGCGACAAATAAAGTGGCGCAAGCACCTGCGCCTGGGGAGTTGGGACACGGTCGATTTGAAGTGAGGGCCGCGCTTTAGAGCCGTGCCAGTTCATCGCCGCACGACAAACAGCTACGCACTCTCGTCTTTCAAGGCTAAAAAAATTCGTGCCGCTCCGCAGGCATCCTGAGTACGCAGGGCGCTCATGAAAACCAGAAATAGGCGGATATGGCGCACTTTTTCGATCAGCCCATTCTGAACTCGCCCTACCGCTATCCCGCGCGGCACTGGGAGCTGGATAAAGACGGTCAGCCAACCCAGAAAATCATCGAAACCCATCGCCGTGCGGAATTTATCACGCCCATTCCGAAGCCGCGAAAGCGCACAAAAAAGGCTGGTCAAGGGTCATTGCTGTTTGACGAGGGCAGCGGGCTTTCCACACCCGACCAACAGTATGATCACACGGCCGTCATTAACGGTGTGCGCCAGCAAGTCGATTATTGGCGAAACCTGCCGGACCCAAACCAGTGGCACGTAACGCCCGAAACAGCTCGCCTGTTGCTGCACTGGCGGCACCATCGTTTCGGTGAAATCCGCCCTTTCTTCTGCCAGATCGAGGCTGTCGAAACCGCTATCTGGCTGGCCGAGGTGGCGCCACAGGCCGGCAAGGCGGGCTCCAGCGTGCTTGACCACCTGGCAAATGCCAACAATGACGCCAGCCCGGAGCTGATGCGGCTTGCGCTAAAGCTCGCCACTGGTGCCGGAAAGACCACGGTCATGGCCATGCTCATCGCGTGGCAGACCGTCAATGCCGTTCGCCGGCCGCAAAGCAAGAAGTTCACCCGCGGGTTCCTTATCGTAGCGCCGGGACTGACGATCAAGGATCGGCTGCGCGTTCTACAGCCGAACGATCCCGATAGCTATTACCGCAGCCGCGAACTGATTCCTGCCGATATGGCCGGTGACCTGGAGCGCGCGAAGCTCGTCATCACCAACTATCATGCGTTCAAGGCTCGCGAGCGCATGGAGCTCTCAAAAGGCAATCGCGCTTTGTTACAGGGCCGTGGCGCGAAGCTGAACACGCTGGAAACGGAGGGGCAGATGCTCCAGCGGGTGATGCCGGAGCTGATGGGCCTGAAGAACGTCATGGTCATTAATGATGAGGCCCATCACTGTTATCGCGAGAAACCAGGACGGGAGACCGAGGGCGACCTTAAGGGCGATGACAGAAAGGAGGCGGAGAAAAACAACGAGGCTGCCCGCGTCTGGATCAGGGGCCTCGAAACGGTCAATCGCAAGCTCGGCGTGGCGCGTGTAATCGACCTGTCCGCAACACCTTTCTTTCTGCGCGGCTCTGGTTACGCGGAAGGGACTTTGTTCCCGTGGACGATGAGCGATTTTTCACTCATGGACGCCATCGAAAGCGGCATCGTCAAGCTGCCCCGCGTACCGGTGGCCGATAACATCCCCGGGGCGGAAATGCCGATGTACCGCAACCTCTGGGAACATATCCGAACAAAAATGCCCAGGAAAGGCCGCGGCAAGGCCGAGGGACTGAATCCACTGGACCTCCCGCCGCAACTGCAGGCCGCGCTCGACGCGCTATACGGGCACTATGTAAAGACCTACGAGTTGTGGGAAAAAGCCGGCGTGCAGGTGCCGCCCTGTTTCATCGTGGTATGTAACAACACCTCCACCTCCAAGCTGATTTACGACTATATCTCCGGATTCCAGCGTCACCACAAGGATGGCGCCAGCCGGTTCGAACAAGGGCGCCTGCCGCTGTTCCGTAACTTCGATGAGCACGGCAATCCATTTCCTCGCCCTCGCACGCTGCTGATCGACAGCGAGCAGCTTGAATCCGGCGACGCGCTGGACAAGAACTTCAGAGCGATGGCTGCCCACGAGATCGACCGCTTCCGGCGCGAGATCATCGAGCGCACGGGCGATCCGCGCGCGGCTGAAAGCCTCTCGGACCAGGAGCTGCTGCGCGAGGTGATGAACACCGTCGGCAAGTCCGGCCGATCCGGGGAATCCATCCGTTGCGTGGTATCCGTCTCCATGCTCACCGAGGGCTGGGACGCCAATACCGTCACCCACGTGCTGGGCGTGCGAGCCTTCGGTACGCAGCTTCTCTGCGAGCAGGTTATCGGGCGGGCGCTGCGGCGTCAGTCCTATGATCTCAACGAAGAGAATCTATTCAACGCCGAATACGCGGACGTGCTGGGCATTCCGTTCGACTTCACGGCCAAGCCGGTGGTGGCGCCGCCTCAGCCGCCGCGCGAAACCATTCAGGTCAAGGCGGTGCGACCCGCTCGAGACGCGCTTGAGGTCCACTTTCCGCGCGTCGCCGGCTACCGCGTCGAGCTGCCTGAGGATAGGCTCACGGCCGATTTCAATGACGACTCTATTCTGGAGTTGACCCCCGATCTGGTCGGCGCCACCGAAACCCGCAACTCGGGCATTATCGGGGAACAGGTCGACCTTAATCTTGTGCATACGGGCGATGTCAGGCCCTCGCAGGTCATTTACGAGCTGACATCGCATCTTGTCTTGACGAAGTGGCGTGACGCCGATGGGCAACCTCAGCTTACGCTTTTCGGTCAGCTCAAACGCATCGCGCGTCAGTGGCTGGATAAGCACCTGGTCTGCAAGGGTGGAACTTATCCTGCTCAACTGAAATACAAGACGCTGGCCGACATGGCCTGTGAGCGCATCACCGCGGCGATCACGCGTTCGCAGGCCGACAGGCGACCCATCATCGCCTTGCTCGATCCGTACAACCCGATGGGCTCGACCCGCCACGTCAACTTCAATACATCGAAAACCAGCCGTTGGCAGACCGACGCCAGGCGTTGCCACGTCAACTGGATCATTCTCGACAGCGACTGGGAGGCTGAGTTCTGCCGCGTGGCCGAAGCGCACCCCAAGGTGACGGCCTACGTCAAGAATCACAATCTCGGCCTGGAGGTGCCTTATCTGTACGGTTCCGAAAGCCGCCGATACATCCCGGATTTCATCGTGCAGGTCGATGACGGACGCGGCGAGGAAAATCCGCTCCATCTGATCGTAGAGATCAAGGGCTACCGCCGCGAAGATGCCAAGGCGAAGAAATCCACGATGGAAACGTATTGGGTGCCTGGCGTGAACAACCTCAAGCAACACGGCCGGTGGGCATTCGCGGAGTTCACTGACGTGTATCGAATCGACACTGATTTCAAAGCCAGGGTCGAAACCGAATTCAACAGGATGATAGGCGCCTTGCTCACGGACAAGGCCGCCTGAGCGCAGTTCATAAGATGATCGTGTACACTATTGTCGTGCACACAGCCTTATGAAGATAGACGCCATGAAAAATATCACCTTTAGTGCCGATGAAAAGCTGATCGAAGCAGCCCGCGAACGCGCACGGTCCGAACATACGACCTTGAACGTCGAGTTCCGTCGCTGGCTTGAACGCTACTCGATGCGCGAAGACAAGGCGCGCGCGTACGAGTCGCTGATGCAGGAGCTACGTCAACGGGTCAAGACCGGCGGGCGGAAGTTCACCCGAGATGAGATGAATGAGCGTTAAGGCGTTTTTTGACTCAAATATTTTCATCTACACGTTTGACGACATTGCGCTGGAGAAACAGCAAATCGCACAGGGATTAGTGAAAAAGGCACTTCGGGACGGGTCAGGCAACATTAGTTACCAAGTGGTGCAGGAGGTGTTGAACGTGCTGACCCGCAAGTTGCCGCTGTCGATGAATGTTGAAGATGCGACGCGTTATCTGGCAAACACACTCGAACCTCTCTGGCGCGTGCAACCAGGTGCTGAGTTTTTTCTATCCGGTCTTTCATTACAAGCGCGCTACAAGTTTGGCTTCTATGATTCGCTCATCATCGCCGCCGCTCTCGCCGCCGGCTGCACCCGGCTGTACAGTGAAGACTTACAGCACGGCCAGCGGATCGAAGGTTTGACTATCGAGGACCCATTTCGAGAAGCCTGAACGTGGTGAGCGCATCGCAAAAAAAAGCGCGCAGACTTTCGCATAGGTTTAGTTTCAAGGGGAAGATAATGGCGCGGCAGACGAAAAAACCTACCACACCTAAAACCATCGAGGCGCTCAGGCACGCGGACGCGACGCGGAAGAACATTCCCACCGCGGAGTACCAGTCCGTGATGCGAACGGACCAGCAAAGTCCGCTTCGCCTCGCGTACGAACGTCGCAATCGGGATCTGGACCCGCAGCTCGTCTGGCGCGGGAAAGACGAGCAGGACTGGAGCGATCTCGTCGTCCATGCCCCGCCGCTCTACATTCAGGAAAAGCTCCACCCGAAGGCGCTAATCGACGACCTGCTGCGCCAGTCCGAAAGATCTCCCTCTCCCCTTGCGGGAGAGGGCCGGGGTGAGGGGGAACAAATAGACCTCTTCGCCGACTTCAACGGCACGCCTGCGGGCGCCGACAAGACCGAGTTCTACCAGCACGAGCAGAACTGGTCGAACCGCATGATTCTCGGCGACTCCCTGCAGGTGATGGCCTCTCTGGCCGAGCGCGAGGGCCTGCGGGGCAAGGTGCAGTGCATCTACCTCGACCCGCCCTACGGCATCAAATTCAACAGCAACTTTCAGTGGAGCACCACCTCGCGCGACGTGAAGGACGGCAAGCCCGACCACATCACCCGCGAGCCGGAACAGGTTAAAGCCTTCCGCGACACCTGGCGCGACGGCATCCACAGCTACCTCACCTACCTGCGCGATCGGCTCACGGTGGCGCGGGACTTACTGGCCGACTCGGGTTCGATCTTCGTGCAGATCGGCGATGAAAATGTCCACCGCGTCCGTGCGGTAGTAGATGAAGTGTTCGGGGCGGAAAACTGCTGCGGTCAAATAACCGTCGTAAAAACAGCCGGCCAAAGCTCAGAACTCATCGCTGGTACGGCCGACTTCGTTCTTTGGTTCTCGAAGCAACGAGTTTCAGTGAAATTTCGGAATCCACTACTTGGAAAGGGATTCGAAGCTGACAAGTCCGGCGTGTATAAATGGGTCCGCGAGGTAGACGGGTCAGCGCGCCCGCTCTTACTGAGACTTGCATAATAAGTGAACGATTCAAAGCGGCAATTCGGCTTGCTGCCAGAATGCTCGTACCAGGGTCGAGCGCCGTTGCATGGAGGTCAGGCGTCGCCGGGCGAAGTCGGTGAGTTGTC
>JBOIDC010000070.1:0-19575 GCA_050740315.1 Gammaproteobacteria bacterium
TGCGTTCCCACTCGTTAACCTTGAGTGCGTCCAGCGGCGACAGCGGCATCACGCCGGCGTTATTGAACATCACGTCGATCTGGCCGAATTTTTCTAAGGTCGCTTTCGCCAGCGACTCGACCTGGTTGCGATCGGCCACGTCGGTCACCTTGTAAGCCACCGTGCCGCCGGTTTCCTCAATACCGCCCGCCAGGCTTTGCAGGCGATCCTCGCGACGCGCGGCCAGCATCAGTTTCGCGCCGCGCTCGGCTAACAGGCGCGCGGTGGCTTCGCCAAGGCCGCTGCTGGCACCGGTGACGATGACGACTTTGTCTTTGATTCCGGACATGATTGTGCTCCTAAGAAAGTGAGTTCAGAAATAGATTAAATGTTGTGCGCACGAAGGATTACGCAACCGCATCCAGCGATGGGTAATCCACGTAACCGCGCGCGTCGCCGCCGTAAAACGACGCCTGATCCGGCGTGTTCAACGGCGCGCCTTCCGCCAGGCGACGCGGCAGATCCGGGTTGGCAAGGAAGCGCTTGCCGAACGACACCAGATCGGCGTTGCCGCTTGCGATCACCTGATTGCCCTTGGCGCCGTCGTAATCGCCGTTGACCATCAGCCTGCCTTTGTAGATGGGCCGGAAATAGCTGCTGGGCACCAACGGTACGCCGGCCTTTTCGTCGGCTTCCGCCGGCTCGATGATGTGCAGGTAGGCGAGCTTATAACGGTTGAGCGCGTCGACCAAATAGCCGAACGTCGCTCGCGGGTGGCTGTCGCGCATGTCGTTGAACACGGCGCTGGGCGACAGTCTGATGCCCACCCGGTTCGACGGCCACACGTCCAGCACGGCTTCGAGCACCTCCAGCATGAATCGCGCGCGATTTTCGATCGCGCCGCCGTAACGATCCTGACGCTGATTGCTGCCGTCACGCAAGAACTGATCGAGCAGATAGCCGTTCGCGCCGTGCACCTCGACGCCATCGAAGCCCGCTTCGATGGCGTTGCGCGCGCCCTGACGAAATTCCTCGACGATGCCTTGAATCTCGCCGGTTTTCAGCGCGCGCGGCGTCACGTAAGGCTTCATGCCGTCATAGGTGATCGCCTGGCCCGCGGGCGCGATCGCACTGGGCGCCAGCGGCAGACCGCCGTCCGGCTGCATGGACGGATGCGAGATGCGGCCCACGTGCCATATCTGCAGAAACATGCGGCCGCCTTCTTGGTGCACGGCGTCGATGACCTTGCGCCAGCCCGCGATTTGCTCAGGTGTATGGATGCCGGGCGTGTTCGGATAGCCAATGCTTTGCCACGACGCCTGCGTGGCCTCGGAGATCACCAGTCCGGCGGAGGCGCGCTGTGCGTAATACCTTGTGTTGAGCTCGACCGGCGCGTTGCCCGGTCCGGCGCGGTTGCGGGTCAGCGGCGCCATGACGATGCGGCTGGGCAGCTGGAGATCGCCGATTTGTATGGGCGTGAACAAATCCCGCGCCGCGGGTTTATCGGCGGCGGCCGACTCGGTTGGTCTCGGGCTCAGGGATGACATGCATATCTCCTTTCGATGAGTGGATTGATAGACTGCGCAAGCGGCTACAGATTCGCTTGCAGAAATGCGTCCAGCTGCGCCTGAGAGACGCTGCCGACCCGGGTGGCGACAACCTCGCCGTTGACGAACAGCATCAAGGTGGGAATGCTGCGAATACCGTAGCGCGCAGGGATGCCATCGCTCTCGTCGACATTCAGCTTGGCGACCTTGAGCCGTCCGTCGTATTGCCCGGCGGTGGCCTCGACCACCGGCGCGACCGCGCGGCAGGGTACGCACCACTGGGCCCAGTAGTCCACCAGCACCGGTGTGGTCGCCTGCAGGACCTCCTGCTCAAATGTTGTGTCTTGCAGCTGGATAACTTTGCTCATGATGTTCCTCCTGATTGAATAGTGACCCGCAATGGTCGTCGTGCAAACTGGTATTCAAGGCAATAATTAGACCAGTCTACTAGCAATTATGCGAGGCCTAAGGCAATCGGCAACATTCACCTACCGCAGCAGCTTGTTGAAAAACACCTCGACAAAAGTTCGCATGGGTGCGGCCGACTTCATCACCTTCGCGCGCAGAATGGCGCCCTCCCAGCCCGACAACATGACATCGGCGAGCTGTTTGACATCAACGTCCGCCGCGATCTCGCCCGCCTCTCTGGCCTCGGCAAAGCACCGAGTAAATCGCTTGTGCCAGTCGCGAAAGACGGCGTCGAGCCGCGCGCGAAAGGTCTCGTTGTGACCGGCGAGCTCCAGGCTCAGGTTGCCGATCGGGCATCCGCGCATACACTGACACTGCGTCATGCCCGACACGCCGTCTTTCAAATAATTGCGAATCCGCTGCAGCGGCGTGAATTTCTCGTTCAGCAGAAAGCTGTCCAGCTTGGCCGCGTAGTCGGCCGCGAAGTTCTCGATTACGGCCAGCCCGAATTCCTCCTTGCTGGCGAAGTAGTAGTAAAACGAGCCCTTCGGCACGCCGGCCGTGCTGAGCACGGCGTTCAGCCCCGTGGTGTTGAAACCGTGCAGGGCGATGATTTCGGTGCCCACCTTGATGAGTTCGTCGCGCGTTGCGGTGCGAGTCATGCGATGCATATTAGACCGGTCGTCTATAAGCGTCAACCCTGATCCGCGCCCGTATCGCGTGCCTTGACGCACAAGCGGTTTATCGCGTATTGAGGAAATCGGGTCAGTGACTATGAGGAGTCGCGCAATGCTTAATCCCGTGGCAGTCGCATTCGCCGCCGGCAGCGCCGGCGGCCTGGCGACCGTTTTTACCTTATGGCTGTTCGTCCTGCTTGGTATCACCGCCGGCTTCGGCGTGGAGTTGCAATCGCCGATGCGGGCAGATCTTTACCGCATGGTGGTATGGGGCGGAATCTTCGGGTTTCTGTTCCTGCTGCCCGTGATGCGCGGTTCAGTGTGGCAGCGCGGCCTGATCTTCGGTCTGGCGCCGTCCGCCGTGCAATGTCTGATCGTATTTCCGTACGCATTGGGCGCGGGCATGCTGGGTATGGGTCTGGGCGAGCTGACGCCGGTGTTCGTGCTGATCTTCAACACCGTGTGGGGTCTGGTGACGGCGTATTTGTTCGTGAACGCCGGCGGCGATACGGCAGCCGCCGGATCACACGCGTAAGCGCATGCCGAAACGGGCCGTCAGGCCTGTCGTGGCGCGAACATGATGATGCTCATGCCCAGCAGGCAAACGCCAACGCCAACCCAGTCGGCGACTGTAGGGCGGACTGAGTCGACGGCCCACAGCCACATCAGGGCGACGCTGATATAGACGCCGCCGTAAGCAGCATACACGCGCCCGGCCGCATGAGGATGCAGCGTGAGGAGCCATGCAAACGCGGCCAGGCTAAGCGCGGCTGGCACGAGCAGCCAGGCGGAGCGATCCTGCTTGAGCCACAGATAGGGCAGATAGCAGCCAACGATCTCGGCCAGGGCGGTGACGATGAAAAGACCGAGTGTCTTGAGAATGTCCAAGGAAAAACGATTCTATTCGACGGGCAAGAATGCGAGTTTGCCGGCCGCCATGTCCGGCACGATTAGGGTGTTGCCGTCATCGCTCAGTGCGATGTCCGCCGCGTTTTCGAATCGTTCCGCCGTGCCCAGGCGCTCGACTTCGCCGCCGGGGTCGATGCGGAAAATCTCGCCGCTTTTGAAGTCGCTGACGTAGATGTCGCCCGCGGCCGTTTTCACCACGCCGTCCGCGGCGCCCAGATCGCCGGCAACGCGCCGCGTGGTTCCGTTGACCAGATTGAGGCGATGCAATTCGCCACTGTAGAAGTCGGCGACCAGTAACGTCTGCTTGTCTTCCACGAACAGACCGTTGGGATTTTTGAGCGTTGAACGCGCGTTGGCGGTAAACACCGGCTCGACCCGGCCGGACTGATCGATCCGGTATACGGCGCCGCCGCCACGCGCCTGATTGCCCATGTCGGAGACGTACAGGGTTCCATCCGCCGTTGCCGTCAAATCATTCAGCATGCGGATTTTCTGTGGGAAATCCTCGCGTCCGGCCATCAGCACCGGCCGGTTGAAGCGATCGATGCGCCACACGCCTTGCGTGTCGGCGACGTACAACCACTCACCCCATTGCGCCAGCCCTTTCGGATCGTCCAGCCCGTCCACGTTATCCTTGCGCTCGCCGTTGGGCGTGATCAGTGCGATGCCGCCGTCGCCCGCCTTGCCGAATTCGCCCATTTCGGAGACATGGATTTCGCCGTTCGAGACCTGTAACGCCGATTCCGGGCTCTGCAGGCCGTCGACCGTGTGCTCCGCCGCGGGCGTGCTTTCATCCGCCGCGACTCGCCACACGACACCCGCCGCGTCGTCGGTCACCAACACCGAACCGTCGTTCATTACCGCCACTCCGACCGGCCGGCCGTAAACCTCGCTCTTGTTCTTATCCGCGATGAAGCCGGTCAGGAAATCCTTGGCCTCGCCTGCCGGACGGCCGTCCTCGAACGGCACGGTGATCACCTTGTAGCCCACCATCTCCGAACGATTCCAGGAACCGTGCTGGGTAATCAGGGCGTCGCCCCAGTAGTCTTTGGGAAACGTCTTACCTGTATAGAACTGCAAGCCCAGCGACGCCGTGTGTGCGCCCAGCGCGTAGTCCGGTTCAACTGCTCTGCGCACCAGATCGGGACGCTCGTCCTCGTGACGTGGATCTTCGTGCTGGCCGAAGTAGGCGTAAGGCCAGCCATAGAAGGCGTTGCGGTGCGCGTCGGTCAGATAATCCGGCACCAGCTCATCGCCCAGTTCGTCGCGCTCGTTGACCACGGTCCACAACGAGGTCGTGCCCGGCGCCCAGTCCATGCCGTTGGGGTTGCGCAGCCCGTCGGCCAGCACCTGCAGGCCCGAACCGTCGGGATTGATCTCCAGTATCGCCGCGCGGCGGCCGTCCTTGACGTCGATGTCTTCCTCATCGACGTTGGTGGCCGAACCGACCGACACGTACAGCTTCTCCTCGTCGCGGCTGGCGATGACATTGCGCGTCCAGTGATTGTTGTAGCCGCCGGCCGGCAGGTCGAGGATCTTTTCGCCTTCGGTCTGGATGCGGGTCTGGCCGGTCTTGTAGGGGAATTTCATTAACGCGTCGGTGTTGGCGACATAAAAGTCATCGCCCACCAGCAGCATGCCGAACGGCTGGTTGAGTTCGTCCAGAAACACGTGCTGCAGGTCCGCGGCACCGTCGCCGTCGGTGTCCCGGAGCAGGGTGATGCGATTGGCGTTTTTCTGAATGCTGCCCGCGCGCCGCAAACCTGATTCGACCTCTTTCGACATGTCGCGGTCCGGCACGGTTGAGGATTCCGCGATCAGCACGTCGCCGTTCGGCAGCACGTACGCCCAGCGCGGGCTGATCAGCCCGCCCGCGAAGCGCTCCACTACAAAACCTTCGGGCGCGATGGGCGTTTTGTTCTCGGGCCAGCCGACCACCCTGGAAAAATTGACGGCCGACTCGGAGGCGAACGGCGCGGCCAGGGTGGGCGAAGGCCCGGTCTCGCGCGGCTGCTCACCGTCGCAGCCGGCCGTGACGGCCGCGCAGCCCGAAGCCAACACGATCGTGAAAAAAGTCCGGCGGTAACGCTGGATCAGCGAACCGACCAGCTTATCGATGCGGGCCATAACGCCTCCTGTTTGTGTCTGTTGAAGGCCGCAGCCCGAGCTCGCGCTTTGACGGGCGCGGCGACGGCTCGGTATGTGGCTTGACCGCACGAGCCGTACACTTCGATGGTCCCGTACGGACGGCGCGGCCATTTTAAAACCTCGCGCCTGTGCAGATCGGCCAACACTTCGGCTTCGCTCGGGCAGCGGCCGCACTTCATTGCCAGCCTTATGTCATCAATCAGCCGGCCGGCTCAACCTTTATGATCTGCCCATCTGGTTCGTCGGTGATGAGATAGATAGCGCCGTCCGGCCCCTGGCGCACGTCGCGTATGCGCTGACCCAGCCCTGCGAGAAAACGTGTTTCGCTGGCCACGCGACCGTCCTGCATGTCCAGCCGTACCACGACTTCCCGGTCCAGCGAGCCGACGAACAGATCGCCCTGCCAGGCGGGAAACGCATCGCCGGTGTAGAACAGCGCGCCGGAGGGCGCGATCACCGGATCCCAGAAATAAACCGGCTGCTCCATGCCTTCCTTGGCCACGCCTTCGCCGATCTTCGCGCCGGAGTAGTCGACGCCGTAGGTGATCACGGGCCACCCGTAGTTGCGCCCGGGCTGGGGATGATTGAGCTCGTCGCCGCCCATCGCGCCGTGCTCCAGGGTCCACAATTGATCGGTCCGCGGATGCAACGCAGCGCCCTGCACATTGCGGTGCCCGTAAGACCAGATCTCCGGCTTGGCGCCCTTTTGATCGACGAATGGGTTGTCCTGCGGAATCGAGCCATCGGCGTTGATGCGGATGACCTTGCCGATGGTCGTGGACAGGTCTTGGGCCTCTTCACGCAGTTTGTAACGGTCGCCGGTGGTGACAAACAGTGTGCCGTCTGGCCGGAATACGATGCGCGATCCCCAGTGGTTGGCGCTCCTGGTCTTTGGCGTCTGCCGCCAGATCACCTCCATGTTCCGCAGCCCCTGCCGGCCAAGCGTCCCGCGCGCGACCGCGGTGCCCGCGACATCGCCGTCAGGCTCCGAGTAAGAGAGATACACGAGGCGGTCGGCTTCGAAGTCCGGCGACAAGGCGACGTCCAGCAGTCCGCCCTGGCTGCTCGTATAAACCTCAGGCACGCCAGCGAGCGGTTCGGACAGCGTGCCGTCGTTTGCCACGATTCGCAGTCGCCCCGGCCGTTCGGTCACCAGCATGCGGCCATCGGGCAGAAATTCCAGGCCCCAGGGATGCTCAAGACCTTCGGCCACGACGCTGGTTTTCACCGGCGCCTCGACCGGCTCCGGAGTCGGCGACCGCGGCGCCTGCGCCTGTTGTGTCGCCGCGTTGTCCGTGCACGCGATCAACAGGGCGGCGGCCGCCAGCACGGTGAGGTTGCGGGTCTTGATAGCTGAGAACATTGGACGTTTACCTCTTGTGTTGGCGCGGTGGCACTGGATATTGACGACACCGGATTAATGGAAGACAGGCCGAGGACTTGGATGAAGAAATTATGGCCGCAATGATAACACCATCGTGACGGCGTGCTGACCACCCGACCGCTGCTCTGCGGGACGGGTGTGAGAAGCACTGTTCCGCTCTAACGGCGGTGGCGGGTTGAGCATCGACACCCCGGTTGCAGCCGGGGGTGGTTCTTTACTCAGGCGCTGCGCGCCTGTTCCGCATGCTTCCCTTCGGCGAATTCCTCGACGATTTTCGCGCAAAACGCCGGCAGATCCTGCGGGCCGCGGCTGGACACCAGCCCCTCGTCCACGACTTCGGCGCCGGCGTTGCGCAGGTCGGTGCGCAGGCTGGGCCACGAAGTGAGCTTGCGGCCGCGTACCACGTCGGCTTCGATCAACGTCCACGGCCCGTGGCAGATCACGCCGACCGGTTTGGTGGCCTTAAAAAAGCCGCGTACGAAGTCCACGGCGCTTTCGTCCTGGCGCAGATGATCCGGATTGGTGGTGCCGCCCGGCAGGATCAGCGCATCGTAGTCATCGGCCGATGTCTCCGAAACAACCCGGTCGACGGCAAAGCTATCGGCCGGGTTCACGTCGTGGTTGTATGCCTGAATCTTGCCGGACTTGACCGAAACCAGATCGACGCTGGCGCCGGCGTCGGTCACTGCCCTGCGGGGCTCGACCAGTTCGACCTGCTCGACACCGTCGGCCGCCAGGATCGCAACCTTTTTGCCTTGAAGTGTGTGGGCCATTTCTGTCTCCTGTAGTCATCGCGTGCGCCGCGCCCTTGGATTGATTAAACGGCTCGCCTCTGCGCCGGGCTTGCGCCGCGCTGCTTGAGGATGCCGAACTTATACGCTACACAAACCGTGCCGCTCGCGCCGGTTCTCAAGGAAAGCGGCGTCGCGCGGGCAGACGGAGGAGATTCTTCTAGCCGCACTCCCAACGCGTGGATCGCTTGCTCGAAGAGCAGACGGAGAAAAGCGACTAGGGCCGCATACCCGATGATTGCTGCGCAGTAGAGGACTTTATTCAGACCCGCGGCGATCGGCAGCCTTGTCTTCTTGGCCGCCCGCCTTCTCATCAGAGGCTGGCTGGTCCGTCCACTGCTCGATCTTGTCACCGGCCTTCTCAGCGGCGTTTTGCACCGCATCGCTGGCGCTTTTCGCGGCCTTCTCGATCTGCCCGCCGGTGTCTTCTCCTTCACCGCAGCCTGCGATGCCAAGAGCGGCCGCCGTGATCAGCACGAAAATGGGTTTAGACATGGCGTACCTCCAGGATTCATGTTGCTGCGAATTGTGCGGCAACGCGGCGTCCATCGCACACGTGCAGGACGTCAAGCGATGTCATTTTCACAGTTAATCCGCATAACCAACACATTAGACCGCAAACATGTTTCCGGTTCGCAGTGACCGGGCCGCGAGGCACGAGCGAAGATGCGCCACCGCGGCGGCCGATTCACTTCAAGCCCGGCGCTCATTTCGAGCGGCGCTTAGAACCGGCAGCCGGTCGGCGTTATGATGGGATGATCGCGTTGGCGGTGCCCATGCGTGCAGCCCGTGAGCATGGTGTCCACAAGGCGCGATGAGCACGCTAGGCGTGGCGGTGGTAGGAACCATGCTTGGACTGCCGCAGTACCGCGCAGCTGCGGCCTTCGGTGTATCGCCTTTCGAACTGCGCGTAGAACGGAGATCAGAATGTTCAACGGGTTTCGTCTGGGACGGATCGCAGGCATCGAGGTCCGCATTGACTGGAGTCTGCTGATCATCTTTACTTCTGGTGACGTTCAGCCTGGGCGCCGGCGTATTTTTCCGCCTGGCATCCGGACTGGGGTCCGGCGACCGTATGGCTGACGGCACTCGTAGCGGCGCTGTTGTTCTTCGCGTCGGTGCTGGTGCATGAGCTGTCGCACGCGCTGGTTGGCCGCCTGCAGGGCATCGACGTCTACCCTCTTCATCTTCGGCGGCATGGCGCACTTGGAGCGCGAGCCCCACCGGTGGTGCGCCGAACTCTGGATGGCCGCGGTCGGGCCGGTCACGAGCCTGCTGCTGGGTCTGGTCTTCACAGTGCTCGGCGGCCTCGTGTCGGGCGGAGTCGAGTTCGATCCGCAACGTCCGAAAGAAACGTTCGCGGCGCTGAGCCCGCTCGCGACCTTGCTGTTCTGGCTGGGGCCGATCAACATCATCCTGGGGCTGTTCAATCTTGTGCCTGGTTTTCCGCTCGACGGCGGCCGCGTGTTGCGGGCCGTGCTGTGGGGCATCAGCGGCAATCTGCGGCTGGGCGACGCGCTGGGCCTCGTGGATCGGCCAGCTCGTCGCCTGGGCCTTCATCGCGATCGGCGTCGCGATGATGCTCGGCGCGCGTGTGCCGCTCTTCGGCACGGGTCTGGTCAGCGGTTTATGGCTCGCGTTTATCGGCTGGTTTCTAAACGACGCTCGCACGTTAGCCTGTGTTGGCTTGGCGATAAGGCCATCGCTACATCTATTCGCGGCTAAGACTAGAAATTAAGTGATGCGAAAAGGGTATCAGGGGAGTATACGGAGCATAAGGAGGTCAAATTCCCAGCGCCCACCGGTGCGCGGCGGAAACGGCGAATGTGTTCAAAGACGATCGCCTGACAATTGACTGGCGACATAGCGCGTGCAGTCATCTACGACGGACTTTCAGACCTTTCCTAAAGCCTGCACGGCAGGAGGGCCCTCATGTCCAAGGTCAAACTGGCAACGGTATTCGAAATCCCGGAAGGCGGCATGATCCTGCGCATCCACGAGAACAAGTTCGTCATGCTCGCCAAAGTCCAAGGCGAGATCTATGCAATGAACGATATCTGTACGCACGAGGAGGCGCCATTGCATGACGGGGAACTCGGGGAACATGCGAATAATCCCTACATGCTGACCTGTCCCTGGCATGCCGCGCACTTCGATATTCGCAGCGGCAAGGTCTTCCAGGATACGCCCTGGGCGACGGATACGCAGACCTATGAGGTCGAGGTCGAGGGAGACGACGTTTACGTGAATCTTTGAGCGCCATGTCCAAGACGCTGCATCCCATTTCCGTCCGCCATTGGAAGGAGACCGACTCGGTTGCCACGTTCGCGTTCGAACTGGAGCGTGACCTTGAATATGAGGCTGGTCAATATGTCACCCTAAAGCTCGCAGGCGTCGAAGATCCGCGAGGTCCGCAGCGGCCGTTTACCCTGTCATCCAGCCCCACCGAGAACGCTAGACTTTCAATCACGACCACCATGACCGGCAGCCCATTCAAAGCGCGGCTTACCGAGATCAGCGAGCGCGGTGCGCTTGACGGCATCAAGATGCGAGGGCCGATGGGTGACTTCAAGCTTAATGGCGGGCGCGCGGCCGTCATGATCGCGGGCGGCATCGGCATCACCCCGTTTCGCAGCATGCTGCGATCCGCCTCGGATCTTGGGTTCGGCCTTTACGTGATGTTGTTCTACTCAAACAGCACCCCGGGCGAGATTGCCTTCAAACGTGAGCTCGATGACATCGCTCGGCAATGGGGGCGATTGAAGATCATATACACTATCACCCGCGCCGAGGCAGGCGCGACCTGGGCCGGGAGAACAGGCCGCATCGATGCCGGCATGATCCGGGAACACGTGCAGGCGCTGAATGCCCCGCTTTACTACGTCTGCGGTCCACCGACCATGGTGCATGACATAAGCCGCTTGCTCGAGGACGAACTGGACATCGCTCAAGAGAATGTGCGCGCGGAGAAGTTCACGGGATACTGAGCTTCGCACGATTCGTAAGAAGCTGCTGAGCCTCTGCATCTGCGACCCGCAACGGTATGCGCATTATGCTTGAGCACGTGGCGCGTGGCTCCGCCCGGCACGCTTTAGCGGAGTGGTGAATGCGGCTAGGCCCATCACAATAAGATCGGAGGCCGGCCAACCGGAGCCAATGCGCTCATCGGTTCAGCGCGGCGATGTCGCGTGCCTGCTGGCTTGCCCGTTGACCAGATCCTCGATGGCAAAGCGATGGTAGCGGTGCGCCAGCACGCACGGGCGGCGGCGTATGACGTTCATGACCCGTTCGGCGTCGAAATCGTCAGGGGCATAGATGAGAAGAAAGGTCGCGCCTTGTTGGGCCGCCTCTAAATGCTTTCTTATGGCCGCGACGCTCTTGCCTAGCCGAGCCATCAGGCCGGAGTTCTCGAGATTACGCCGCGCGCTCTCGGCGACTTCTTCGGCTGTATGAAGGGCGCAATCCCGCTCCTCATAGCCGCCGGTGCGCAAGTCTTGACAGGTCTGCTGCGCGTCCTCATATTTTTCAAACGCGGCGACGATGTAGCCGGTGGGATAAAAAGCGCCGAAGTCGGTGCGCTGTGCCATTGTTCACCTCCTTTGGGTCATCCGGGAAGACTCGATTTTGCTTATCCATCGTAGCAAGCTGAGTGCCAAAAATTAAGCCGCCGGCACGTTAGGATTAATTGTTGGCGAGGCTTGCTGCTCATCTCCTTACGCGACCTACGCCTTAGCGGCTACACGGATTATGCGAGCCTTCGCGTTGTCTAAGCGCGTACCGCAATCTCACGTGACAAGTGACGGCATTTTCGCGTGCCGGTTGGCGCGAACGGTGCATAAATCACTCGTATTTGAAGACGCTTCGTGCTTCGGGGCGTCCAACCTGAGGAGGAACCATGGCTAAAACAGCACGAGAGATCATGAGCAGCAATCCCGAATGCATCGGCGAAGACGAGACGCTGGTGGCCGCCGCACAGAAGCTCAAGCGGCTGGATATAGGCGCGCTGCCAATCTGCGGCAACGACAATCGGCTCAAGGGTATGCTCACCGACCGCGATATTGTCGTGAAGGTGATCGCCGAAGGCCGCGACCCGGCGACTTGCAAGGCCGGCGAGCTGGCACAGGGCAAACCCGTGACCATCGGTGCCGATGATTCGGTGGATGAGGCGCTGCGTACGATGAAGCAACACAAGGTGCGCCGCCTGCCGGTGATCGACGGACACGATCTGGTTGGCATGGTGAGCCAGGCCGATATCGCGATGAACATCGACGACGCGCAGGTCGGCGCGCTGGTCGAAAGCATCTCCGCGGCGCCTTGATTCGAAAGCGCGCTGCTTTGGCTTGAAGCAGCGCGCTTAACTTCAGCCTTTCTGTCTCACACGCGTGCGCGCGAATCCGAGTACCATGGTTCCTTCCAGTGGACGAGATTTAAAATATCAATGTGAGTACCGATCACAAAGGAGGTTGACATGGCCAAATGCGAAGTCTGCGGAAATGACTACCGTCTTTCCTTCGAGGTAATCGCGGCGGGTCAGACCCACGTCTTTGACAGCTTCGAGTGCGCGATCCAGAAGTTAGCGCCCGTGTGCAGTCATTGCGGTTGTAAGATCATCGGGCACGGTGTCGAAGCGAACGACACTTTCTATTGCTGCGCGAGTTGTGCACGCCAGGAGGGCGTGCATCAGATTGTTGACCATGCTTAAATAGGTCTCGGAGCTGCGAGCATGGGGTAATGACCCGAACACTCGCGCCGGGCGGATGTCGGCCAGGTGGCTGGAGATGACTGGACGTGTTCACTACCGACTCGGACTTTCCGTTGCCGGGCGTACTTCAGGCGTTTTGGTAGCCACCGGCGTCGTGCGCGGCACGATTAGCCGTGAGCGGCCAGCCACGCTTCAAATGTGCGGATTGAATCTTCAAACAGCGGCCGATAATCGGGGGCCGAGGCGGGGCTGCCCGGTTTAGCAATCGCCTCCCGGTAGATACGCAAAGTCCGCTCCACCCACGCCTGCGCCGCCTCCGCACCGTCTCGCTCAATGAGAAAGTTGATTCGCTCTATTTCCGGCCTGCCTGCGCATTTCACTGGATAACTTCAGAACCCAACTACTGCGAAGATTTGCAGAACTACGCGATACCGGAGCTATGAATTCCTAGTGCCTAACCGCTGCGTCGCGTGCGGCGTGGCCGGTTTCGAGAAAAGTCTTCATGCGCAGCAGGTCCGCGTCGAGCTCGGTCTTCGGGTCGGCGCCAAACAGCGCAGCGATGCGATGGCCGATTGCGCCGCCCGGCGGGTTGTAGCTCATCTTCACCTCCAGGCGAGTGCCGTGGTCAACCGCCTCCAGGCGGATGGAGCCGGAATGTTCGACGGGCGAGCCAAGCTTGGTCTTCCATGCCACGATCTCGCGCGGGATGAGCTCCGTCGTTACCGCATCCCACTCTACCGATTGCCCGGCCGGCCCCGCCACCTTCCAGTGCGAGCTGCCATCTTCATGCATCGTCACCTCACGTACGTTCGACATGAACCGTGGGAAGTTCTCGTAGTGGGTCAGAGTATCGAAAACCTTCTCGATGGGAACGTTTACGTTGAGCGTTTTCCGGATATCGATGGCGCGACGGCCTACCATCTGTTTCATGGGCCTGTTGAGGACACTGCGCAGGAGCAGGGCTGAGCCAGCGCTACCGGTCAGCAGACCTAGAGGATTTCGCGAACGCAACGCATGGAGCACCAACGCGCCGCCGGCCGCGCCCACCAGCGCCCGCGCGGCCGGCGCCCAGTTCTCCTGCAGCAGCTCGAAGCGATCACCGTTGCGCGTCCGCCCGCCCTGCAGCGCCGAGACACCCTCAGCGCTCGCGTGCACCTCGAGGCTATCCTCTACGCTGGTCACGCCGCGCACCGAGCGAAGCCCCTTGAGCAGATGTTGATGCTCGTGCCTGAGGACGCGACCGCTCAAGCTCACGCGCCCTTGATCTGCTTTCACGTCAATGGCGCTGGGGTGCGATACGATCCGGCCGAGCTTCGCGCGCACGCGCGGAACCAGGACTTCGTCCGAGATCGGCTCGCGTTTCACCATTGCACGCGCCTGCGCCAGCAGGCCCTGCGCGCGATTGGCGAAATCGCGCGCGATCACTTCAACGGCATCGTCCAGATGAATCGCGCCGCTGACCAATTGGTCGCGCAACAGCGCGCGCCGACGCCTGCCTTTGTCGGGATCGAAGATATACATAGCGGCGGCCCCGAGCGCCACGCCCGTCAGTTTCTGCAACATAACCCCTCCAATCACTCTTGAGTGGTAAAGGCTTGTGTTGATCAAAGTCCAAGCAAATTTCGCTCCTACACGCCTGTATAGACGTCTGTATAGAGTATAAGCCTTCGCCTGGGATTGGAAAGTTCTACCACGCTATCGGTTGGAGGCGCCACAAACGTTATCCAAATACATATTCACCCGGCGCCTCACAGATGGCCTTGAAACGCTTGCCGGGGGCGCCCATAGCGGGTGGCTTGACCGGCCCCGACGAACGTTCGACCAACCATTGGTGCCATTCGGGCCACCAGGAGCCCTTGCGGACGGAAGCGCGCGCCCGCCAGGTCTCGGGATCCACATAGTGCTCGGGCTCATGTTTCGTCGCGACACGGTAATAGCGGCCCTTGCGCCCCGGTTCGCTGACAACCCCAGCGTTATGGCCTCCGCTCGTCAGCAGAAAAGTGACATCAGCGTCGGCCAGCAGGTTGATCTTGTAGACCGAACGCCAGGGCGAGACATGGTCTTTTTCGGTGGCGACAGAGAAGATCGGCACGCGGATATCGGTAATCGCAATATGCCGCCCGTCGACGATCAGGCGCCCATGGGACAAGTCATTATTCAAGAATAATTTTTCTAGATACTCACTGTGCATGCGATAAGGCATGCGCGTCGTGTCCGCATTCCAGGCCATCAGGTCGAACATCGGTTGCCGCCGCCCCAAAAGATAATCGTGCACCAGGCGCGACCAGATCAGGTCATTGGAGCGCAACAACTGAAAGGTCCCGGCCATCTGTCCTTCCTCCAGATAGCCCTGGGTCCACATCACGTCTTCGATGTAAGCGACCTGGCTGTCGTCGATGAACAGCATCAATTCGCCCGCGTTATCGAAGTCGACTTGCGCGGCCAGCAGGCTAATGGTCTGGAGACGCTTGTCACCTGCGCGGGCCATGACGGCGGCGGTCACAGCCAATAGTGTGCCACCCAGACAATAGCCTACGGCGTGTACTTTGCGCCCGGGCACTATGGCGGTAATCGCATCCAAAGCGGCCATGACACCAAGCGTGCGATAATCCGCCATGCCGAGGTTACGGTCCTCATGATCAGGATTCTTCCACGAAATCATGAAGACCGTGTGGCCCTGGTCACGCAAGTATTTCACCAATGAATTATGCGGCGAGAGATCCAGGATGTAATACTTCATGATCCAGGCCGGCACGATCAGGATAGGCTCGGCCTGAACTGCGTCCGTAGTCGGCGCATACTGGATCAATTCGATCAGGCGGTTGCGGTAGACCACCTTGCCCGGCGTGACAGCCACCCGCTCGCCCACCTTGAAGTTCTCCGCGCCGACGGGGCTTTTTCTCTCAAGATGGCGGCGCGTGTCTTCCAGAAAATTGAGCGCGCCACGCACCAGATTGGCGCCGCCCTCCCGCATCGTGGCCCTGGAGATTTCGGGATTGGTGAGCAAAAAATTGGATGGCGAAAATACGTCCAGCCATTGGCGGGTCGTGAACCACACCACGTTCTCGTGATGCTGAGATACGCCCCGTACGCCGGTGGTGGCATTGAACCACCATTGCTGATTCAACAAGAATCCCTGATAAAAAAAATTGTACGGCCAGTGCTTCCAGTCGGGTAAGGAGAAGCGCTTATCCTGTGGCGCAGGCTCGACACAGGGCTCAGTGTCTCGATCACTCAGGTATCCCGTCGCATAGAGGCCAAACCGCGAGGACAGGCGTACGGCTTCCTCAAAGAGCTGAAACTGCTTCGCGGGCGAGATGCCCAGGTGCACCAGCCAATCCACGTACGCCAGGATCACGGCAGGCGGGGAGATGCCTGTGGTCATTCGCCCCAAGACAGCATTGACCAGACGGTCCAGCACATGCGTGCCGGCGTCTTCCTGATGAATATTCGTTACTGGCGTGTTCATGGCAGCAAATTGTACGCATTTGACCGGCGACATGCATGGGTGAATTGCACGCTGTCCGCAGCGACTGCTTTCCGGGGCAGCGGTCAATTGTCAGCCCGTCGTGGCTGGCACCGTTATTGATTATGCAAACTGGCGAGTCCGATGTGCGCGATCACGGAACCGCCCGTAGCCGCTTCGCATCGTATTCCTGTAGTGGCAAGAGACGCAAGGTGCTGCAGCCATGTAAATTTCCAGGGCATCCTTCTCAAGCGTGAAAAGCTGCGAGTTCTCACCACTGAAAGAGGACCTGCTGATCTCGCGTTACGCAATATCGAGAGACGGGGGGCAGCTAAAGCGCGTCACGCGGATAATAATCTGGCGCCCGGAAACACTCGTTGTCGAGTCGCAACAGCGGGTTTATAGGCGCCCTTCACGTGGCTGCCTCGGCTGGCACAAGCCTTGCGCCCATATTCGAATATCCGCGGCCAACCCAATGGAGGAAAGACACCATGAGCAACTCAGTCGGCGATTTCATACTGCAACGGTTGTCGGAATGGGGTGTCAAGCGCATCTTTGGTTATCCGGGCGACGGCATCAACGGTCTGCTGGGCGCGCTCGATCGGGCGGGCGAACGCTTTGAGTTCGTGCAGGTTCGTCATGAAGAGATGTCCGCTTTCATGGCCTGCGCGCATGCAAAGTTCACAGGCGAAGTGGGTGTATGCCTGGCGACCTCCGGGCCTGGTGCTGTGCATCTGCTCAATGGTCTGTACGACGCCAAGCGCGATCATCAGCCGGTGGTCGCCATTGTCGGCCAGCAGCCGCGTTCTGCCCTGGGCAGCGACTTTCTGCAGGAAGTGGATCTGCACGCGCTCTTCAAAGACGTCGCCGGCGAATACGTGCAGATGGTCACGGTACCGGCGCAGGTGCGACACGTGATCGATCGCGCGGTGCGCATCGCGCTGTCCGAGCGCACGGTAACTTGCGTGATCGTGCCCAATGACTTGCAGGAGATGGACGCCGTGGCGCAGCCGCCGCATGCACACGGCGCAAACCACTCGGGCGTAGGCTTCAGTCGCCCGCGTACGGTGCCGGCGCCAGCGGATCTTGAGCGCGCCGCACAGGTGCTGAATGCAGGCAATAAGGTCGCGATGCTGGTCGGCGCGGGCGCGCTGCACGCAACCGATGAAGTGATCGAAGTCGCGGAAATACTCGGCGCCGGCGTCTCCAAGGCGCTATTGGGTCTCGCCGCCGTGCCCGACGACCTGCCATTCGTGTGCGGCGCCATCGGCCTGCTCGGCACGCGCCCGAGCTGGGAGCTGATGATGGGTTGCGACACCTTGCTCATGGTTGGCTCGAGCTTCCCGTATTCCGAATTTCTGCCAAAAGAGGGACAGGCGCGCGGCGTGCAGATCGACATCGATGGGCGCATGCTCTCGATCCGCTATCCGATGGAGGTGAACCTGGTCGGCGACAGCCGCGAGACCTTGCGAGAGTTGATCCCGCTGCTCAAGCGCAAGACCGATCGCAGCTGGCGCGAGAAGATCGAGAAGGACATCGCCGACTGGCGTGAAGTGCTGGAGGGGCGCGCCATGATTGATGCCAGTCCCATTAACCCGCAGCGCGTGTTCTGGGAGCTGTCTTCGCGCTTGCCCGACAATTGCATTCTCACCGCGGATTCCGGCTCGGGCACGAACTGGTATGCGCGCGATATCCGATTCCGGCGCGGCCATATGGGCTCCTTGTCGGGCGGCATGGCGTCGATGGGCTGCGCGGTGCCGTACGCCATCGCGGCCAAGTTCGCGTTCCCGGAGCGCCCGGTCATCGCCTTGGCCGGCGACGGCGCCATGCAGATGAATGGCAACGCCGAGCTGATCACCATCGCGAAGTATTGGCAACGCTGGCGCGACCCGCGACTGATCGTGCTGGTGCTGAATAACCGCGACCTCAATCAGGTTACCTGGGAGCAGCGCGCACTGGGGGGCGATCCGAAATACCAAGCCTCGCAGGATATCCCCGATTTTCTTTACGCGCAGTACGCGGTGATGCTCGGCCTCGAAGGCATTCGCGTGGAGGATTCCGACGCGCTAGGTCCCGCTTGGGAACGCGCGTTGAACACGGATCGGCCGGTGGTGCTGGAGGCTTACACCGATCCCGACGTGCCGCCGCTGCCCCCGCACATCACGCTCGAGCAGGCCAGGCACTATATGAGTTCGCTGCTCAAAGGCGATCCGCACGCCGGCGGAATCGTCAAGCAATCAGCCAAAGAGATCGCGGAAGGCCTGATGCCCCGCCGGCGCGGAAAGGACTAACGATATCGACAACACGCCGGCAAGATTCCGCCGACCTTGAGCCCGCGGCACAAGCGAAGGCATCAACGATTGACCTACAATGAGCGGCGTTCTTCGCAGATGGAGCGGTGATTCATGGCTCGGCGTGACCAGCGTCCAAGACAAGGCGATGCTTGAGAAGCTCAAACAAGGGTGGCACAACTTCGAGCACGGCTCGCCCGGTGAGCGCTTCCGGCAACGCTTCAAACGGCGCCAACAGTCCGAACGCAGCTTATTGAACAAGATATTGTTCGTCGCGGGGGGCGTTGTGATCATGGCCGTCGGTGTCTTTCTGCTTCCCGCGCCGGGGCCCGGCATGCTGGTCTTGGTTATCGGTGCCGGACTGGCCGCGCAAGAGTCTTTGCTCGCCGCCCGCGTGCTTGACTGGGGCGAACTGCGCGTGCGCAAGCTGGCGGCGTGGAGCCTGGGCGTGTGGCGGCGCGCGTCCCTGGTTGTGAAGATCGTGTTGGTGCTTTTCGTGATCGTACTTGTGTCAGTAGCGGGTCTTGGCGCTTACGAAGTCTGGTTGTCGAACTGGGGCGCCCGACGCGAGGCTGGCAGACTCGCCGCCGTTTCAGTTGTGCGAGCCGATCTCGAAGCGCAACGGCTCGCCGCGAAGGAAGCGCTGAATCTCCACGAAATCCTCGGCCCGTGAGGCCGCAAGCGTACCCGATGCCACGTGCGGCGTGAGCAGCAGGTTTATGCCAGCGTCGCGCATCAGCGCCAGCAGCGGGCTATCCGCCGGTAGCGGCTCGACGTCGAACGTATCGAGCGCCGCCCCCGCGATGCGACCTCGGGCGAGCGCGGCGGCGAGCGCGGCCTCGTCGATGATGCCTCCGCTGCCGGCGTGTACCAGCACCGCGTGGGCGGGCATCGTGTCGAACACCGCTTGTCCCAGCACATGCCGCGTATCGACGGAGAACGGCAGCAGGCTTACCAGCACGTCCGCCCCGCGCACGCAGCGCTCGAAACCCGCGCGCTCCAGCCGCAATGCCTGTTCCACGGAGGGCGGGTAGGGTGCGCGCTTGTGATACAGGATCGCCGCTGGAGCAAACGGTGCGAGCCGCCAGGCCAGTTCGACGCCGATCCCGCCCATGCCCAGCACGGCAACGGTCTTGTTCATCAGCGCCTGCAGGTCGCGGTAGCCCATCCAGTTGTAAGCGAAGGTGTTCTCGTTGGTTTCGCGCGGCGGCGCACTCGTCGTGGGCTCGGCCATTGCGTGCAATGAGCGGCCCAGACGTTTCAATAGCGCCAG
>JBOIDC010000071.1:0-19380 GCA_050740315.1 Gammaproteobacteria bacterium
GCCTCGATCGCGCGCGCGATCTGCGCGAGCGCCGCGCGGTCGCGTTCGAAGGCCATCCGCGCCTGGTCGAGCAGCGCCTGGGCCGCCATGCCGCGCGCGAACAGCTTGCGTTGACGCCGCAGCTCGCTGCGCGACAATTCCAGATTGGCGGCGGCCCGCCTGTAGCTTGCCCGCAGCACCTCGATCTGTTCCGGCCGCCGGCGCGCGGCTTCGAGATCCGCCAATAGCGCTTTTGCCCTGCCAAGCCGCGCGGTTGCCTCGGTCACGCGCGCCGCTTCGGCCAGGGCATCCAGCGTGAACAGCGGCGCCTGGGCCGCGACGATCGCGCCTTCGGTGGCGTCGAGCTGGATGAGGCGCCCGCCCGTCTCGGCGCCGACCAGCAGGGTTTCGGCCTCGACGTAGCCCAGGAACGGCGCTTGTATGGGCGCACCGCTTGGCAGCGGGAGCATGACGGCCCCGGCCGCGATGGACACAACGATGACCGCGAGGACGAGGGCGCGTTTCATTGTGTCTGCGCGCGCAGCCCGCGGACGAGGAGCTCGACGTGCGCCTGGAGCAGTTTTTCGACGTCCAGCGGGGCCAGCCGCTCGAACAGCCCACCCCAAAGCACGGCGAGGAGGAACGGGGCGACGATCAAATGCGGAAAGCGGATGAGGGCGTCATGGGTGAACTCGCCACGCGCCACACCGCGTTCGGCGACCGCGCGCAACAGGGTCAGCGCGCGGGAGACGACTTCTTCGTAGTAGAAGGCGGCAATCTCAGGGAAACGGTGCGCCTCGGTCAGGACCAGCCGCACGATGAACTTGCGGTCGGTGTCCAGCACCTCGCGTTTGATGACGCCGATGGCGCCTTGCAGCAGCGCCTCGGTCGGTCCGTCGTAACCATCGAGCAGCGCTTCGATTTTATGCAATGGCGGGCCTGCGACCGTGCGGACCAGCGCTTTGAACAAGGCGTCCTTGCTCTTGAAATAGAGATACACGGTGCCTTTGCCGATACCGGCCCGCGCGGCGACGTCTTCGATGCGCGCGGCGGCGAAGCCCTTCTCCATGAACACGCCCAGCGCCGCGCCCAGGATCTCCTCGACCCGTTCCGCCTGGGGCAGGGCCCGCGGGCGGACGCGTCTTTTCTTGATCGGCATGGATATAAATGTGACTGACTGGTCAGTCATTGTCAAGGGGAAATTCCAAGTGCGACTACGATGCGTGTGTCCGCTAGCTCAAATGATTTCGGTTGCGGTGTGGTCGCTAATCGATACGCCACGAAGCGACTTTCCTGTCGCCCTCGATACCGCGTCGCCGTGGCGCGGCTAAGGTGTGACCAACATTGCGGCTATGAACAGAAAGCTATCGGAGAAGGCCGCGCCGTGACCTGAAGAGGATGGAGGGCGGCTACGAAGCCGCTCTCGCGGCGCGCCAGGGGCCGACGAGCGAGCGACGGCGGTGCTTGTTGTGCAACGCGCCGTGGCGTCGCGTTACATCGGGTCGTACTTGCGATGACCATCAGGCGCTGGTGCCGCCATCGACATTGAGGCAGACGCCGGTGATGTTGGCGGCTTCGGGACTGGCGAGAAAGGCGACCAGCGCCGCCACTTCTTCCGGCTTGCCGTAGCGATTAATGGCGGTCATCTGTTGCTGTGCGTCCGAGAACGCGCCATCGGCCGGGTTCATGTCGGTGTCGATCGGTCCCGGCTGCACGCAGTTGACGGTGATGCCGCGCGGCCCCAGATCGCGCGCCCAGCCGCGCGTGAAACCGGCGACCGCGGCTTTGCTGGCACCGTACAGGCCGCCGCCGGGAAAGGGCATGCGATCCCCGTTGATGCTGCCGATGTTGATGATGCGTCCGCCATCCTCCATGCGGCCCGCGGCCTCGCGCGCGGCGAGAAACACGGCGCGCACGTTCAGATTGAACATGTCATTGAAGTCTTCATCGCTGCACTCGCCCAGCGGCTTCATGGCGAACATGCCAGCGTTGTTCACGAGAATATCCAGCCGTCCGAACCACTCGATGGTCTCGTTGACCAGGCGCTTGATCTGTGCCGGATCGCTCATGTCCGCTTGTACGGCTCTCGCGCTGCCGCCGTCGCCCGTGATCTGCTCGACGACCGCTTTGGCGGGCGCTTCGCTGCGACTGTAGTTGACAGCCACCGTGGCGCTTTCTGCCGCCAGTCGCTTGGCTGTGGCGGCGCCGATGCCGCGCGATCCGCCGGTTACGATGGCGACTTTGCCGTTTAAATCCGTCATGCCTTGTCTCCTGTTGTCTGAAAAGTTGCTCGAAGCCCGTGCCGCGAAGACGCGACCCAGCTTGCCGAGAGGTGCGTAGATCGGGGGGCCGGTGCGGCCGCCCGACTAGCCGACGGTGAGAATCTCCAGGACGTGTCCGTCGGGATCCCGCCAGTACACGCCGCGCCCGCCGTCGCGATGGTTGATGTCCATGTTGTCCAACGCGTTCGGTTCGCTGCCGTAGGCAATGCCTTCGGCCTTGATGCGCGCAAAGATTGCGTCGAAATCCGGCTCGCTGACCTTGAAGGCGTAGTGGTGAACCTCGCGCTTGTCGCCTTCGAAATCGCCGACCCAGTCGTCGCGATCGGCGAAATCCATCGTCAGCGCATCGTTGACCTTCACCGGCGCGAAGTAACCGACCGCGCCCTCGTCGAACGCGAGACCGAGAATCCTCGCGAAAAACTTCGCCGACGCGAGCTTGTCGCGCGCCGGTATTACGGTGTGATTCAGTTCGATCGTCATGATGTTTGTCCTCTTGCCAGCAGCATAACTCGCGATGCCGCTTCGCCCGCCGTGGGTGAGACGTGCGCCGCCGCGGTTATGCGCATTCAGCCGCGGGTTTTACGTTCTTCGGTGCCTTCTCAAGCGTGGTCGCTTCGATGAACTCGACGATCCTGCGCCTGGCGTCTCGCAGTGACTGCTCGAGCTTCAAACCGCCGAATTCATCGTTGCCCGCGTAGAAAAACGAGATGTCTTCGATGCCTATGAATCCAAAAGCAGTTCTGAGATGCGGCTCCAGATGATTTGAAGCGTAGAGCTCGCCCGATTCCGCGTAGCCCGTGTCTCCACTGCTTACGACAACGAACATGAGCTTGTGTTTGACCAAGGACTTGTACGGGGCCTGCGTGTCTTCCGGCGTGAACAAAAATGTGCGATTGATGCGGACGATATTGTCCACATAAGCCTTCACGACGCTAGGCATGCCGAAGTTGTAAAAGGGAATGCCCAGCAGATAGATGTCTGCGGATAATGATTCATCCACGAGCAGATCGCTGAGTTCAAGGGAATTGTCCATGTACGCGGTACGCTCATCGGGCGGCGTGAACGCGGCGGCGATCCAGTCTTCGTCAACATGCGGCACCGGGAAGGTTCTCAGATCCCGCAGCGCCACGCTTGTATCGGGATGACGCTTGAGCCATTCGTCCAGAAAAAAAGACGAAAGCTTGCGGGAATGAGACCGTGCGAGCCGGGGACTCGCCTGAATGTGCAAAAGTGTTTTCATAATGAGATGGGCAAGAGTCTTCACGTATCGGCCGGATAGGGCGACGCGAAATATCGACGGCTGGGATGAGCCGGCGAATAAGCATCATTGGCGGCGTAATGCTGGGTTAGTAATCCAGCCTACACCGCTGCCAACATTGATGGGCATCGCTGCGCTCCGGCCATCCTACGAAGCCGCGGCCGCCTCGTTCGCGGCGCCGTTCTCGACCGCGTAACCGGCCGCCTGCCAGCCCGCGAAGCCGCCTTCCATCTCCACCACGGGATAGCCCTGCGCAAGCAGTTCGACCGCGGCCTGCGCGGCCAGATGGCAGGTCTGCGAGTAGCAGTACAAGATACTGAGCTTGTCGCGGCTCAGTCCAGCGGGCTTGTCCCAACGGCCGTTCGGCAGATTGATGGCGCCTGGAATGTGGCTCTGGCGGTAATCGCTCGGCAGGCGCACGTCGACGATGACGATGTCTGCGCCATCCTTGATCATGCCGTCCACCTCGTGCAGTCCGGTGGTGAAGCCTGTCTTTGCCTTGAAGAATTCTTTCGCCCGTTCCAAATCGTAGTTTGTCATGACCGATCTCCCAAAAGTGCATTGACGAAGCGCGTGTGCTTACGGTGGGTTTGCCACGACTGCATCGTATGCCTGGCGCGCGTTTTGATAATCCCGTTTTTGCAATAACATTGTTCACGAGACTGGACGAATAAAGCTCGATGGAGAATTTCACCGACATCGCCGTGTTCTGCCGGGTTGTAGATACCGGCAGCTTCACGAAGGCCGCCGAGCAGCTGGGTCTGTCGCGCGCCGTGGCCAGCAAATCAGTTTCGCGCCTGGAAGCGCGGCTGGGCGCGCGTCTGCTCAACCGGACAACGCGCAGGCTGAGCCTGACGGAAGCCGGCGCCACGCTTTACGAAGGCAGCCACAGCGCGCTCGGCCGGATCGAAGAAGCGGAGATCGAGATCGCGCAGCTACAGACCGAGCCGCGCGGCATGCTCAAGGTCAGCGTGCCGATGACGTTCGGGATCCTGCACATCGCGCCCGCGCTGCCGGCGTTTCTGGAGGGTCATCCCGGCATCACGCTGGAGATGCGGATGGACGATCGCATCGTGGATCTGGTGGATGAAGGCTTCGATCTGGCGATCCGTATCTCGTCCCTGGCGGATTCGACCCTGGTGGCGCGGCGGCTCGCGCCCTGCCGGTTCGCGGTGTGCGGTTCGCAAGCATATTTTGACCGCCGCGGCGTGCCGCAAACGCCGGACGATCTGCGTGCGCACAACTGCATTATTTATGTGTATCAGCCGTCGCCCAACGTGTGGCGATTCTCGAGTCCGGACGATGACAAGGAGATCTCGATGCCGGTGCGCGGCAATCTGAGAGTCAACAACGGCATCGCGCAGCGCGACGCCGCGCTGCAGGGTCTGGGGATCACCGTGAGCCCGACGTTTATCGTCGGCGAACTGTTCAGCGAAGGCCTGCTGCTGCCGGTGCTGACCGATTATTCACCGCCGGAGGTTTCGGTCTACGCGGTCTACCCGCAGCGCAAATATCTGTCGCCCAAGGTGCGCGCGTTCATCGAGTTCTTCGCGGCGCGCTTCGGCCCGGAGCCTTACTGGGACCGGTTCTGATTTCCGTGTGCGCGCTTGTCAGCGGTAGTCCTGAAACCGCGTACAGGCTTGCAGCAGTCGCTGAAGATCATCCGCCAGCGGCAGCTTCAGGTCGGCCGGATGGATGGCGACGCGCAGCGGGCGCCGCGTCGCCCGCGCCAGCGCAACACTGGCCGCGTTCCACATCCGCAACGGCCGCGCGCGCTGGTGAGTCGGCCTCGAAGCCCGCCAGCGGCAATCGATGAAATTCGTCGGCGCGCGCGTCGTAGATGCCGCTTAAGAATTCGTAACGCGCGAACGGCAGCGTTCGCAATGTCGATCGCGAGAGCCGTCCCATCGCCCAGGCGGGCGGCACGTAAAGCGCCGGCGCGCTCAATCCGGTGTCCTCGAACCATCGATGGCAGCGCGCAAGCATGTGCCGGATGGATTGCGTATCTTGCGAGAGGTGTTCGGCCGTATGGCGGGAAATGATCCTGCTGTGGAGCCTGTGAAACAGCGTCCTGATCTCTTTCGCCGCGTGCGACCAGCCGTGTCCGGCAAGCCGGCAGCCCGCGCGCTGCAGGCCGGTCAGCGTGTCCAAGGCTTTCGGGTGCCACTGTCTGCCCGGTACGATCAGCAAGGTTGGCGGCGGCACATCGAGCCGGGTCAGCAGGTGCAGTATATCCAGCACGCCGGGCAGGGTTTCCGGCATCACGTCGTGTACTGACACGATAGCGGTGAATCCCGCGTCCTGCGCGTGCATGCGCGGCTATGACGCGGAAGCGGCGCGGACGGCGGATGCGTGCGCCGATAATCCAACCTCATGCAGCAGGCGCAGCCACCGGCGCAAGGTCTGCTCGTGCAGTTCGCGCGCCTGGTGCAGACCTTTTTCCGCCGCTCGCGCCCTTTCTATTGCGGGCAGGCGCGCGATGCGGTCGATCGCATCGGCCAAGGGTTCGCCCGGCCGGATCCGATAGATACACTGCTGGCCTGCGGGCCACTCGAGAATACCGCAGTGCGGGGAGACCAGCGCCAGCTTGCCTCTGGCCATCGCTTCCAGGGCGACGGTGCCGAACGCCTCGATCTGTGACGGAAGCACCAGCAGGTCCGTATCATCGAGCGCGGACAGCAACCGTTCACGCGGGATCCAGCCCAGATAGTGCAGGTTAGCCAGCCCGGCCGCGCGCGCGGCGATTTGCGGCGCCAGCGGGCCCGCGCCGGCGATGGAGAAGCGCATGCCGGGCAGCCGCTGCGCCGCCTCCATCACCAGATGCAGATTTTTCTCCGGCGACAGACGACCCGCGTATAACACATGCTGTAGCCGGGCCCGGGGTGGGCAGACGGGCGTATTCAGAAAACGCTCCGGCAGCGGCGTGCCGATCAGCTCGACACGCGCCGCGCCCAGCGCGCGCGCCTGCGGGATCATGCCGCCGCTGTTGACCACCACGCGCCGCGCATAGCGAAACTGGATGCGGTTGGAGGCGGCGAGATAACGGCGGTTGACCCCGCCGATGACACGGTTCCAGTAGAGACCCGCCAGGCGCTCCAGGTGCGTGTGAAACCCGGCGACCAGGCCGGCGTCCAGCCACCGCGCGGCCAGCACGCCGGCCAGCCCGAACGGTCCCGGCGTGGCGGTTATCACCACGTGCGGGTCGATCTCGCGCAGGCGTTTGTAGAGGCGGCGCGGCTGCGGGAAATAAACCTTCTGCGTGCGATCACCGGGCAGCGGCAGGGCGAAAAACTCCGCGCGATCGCCATTCGCCGCATCGGGATTCAGCAGTTCCGCGACGGCGACGCGGCCGCGCAGCTGCGAGACCAGATCGCGGTAATAAGTATCGACGCCGTTACGATCCCGCAGGGCGTCAGACAGCACAGCCACCCGCAGTCCGGAGTTCTGGTCGGCCGCATGCGGCAGCGTACTTAAGGACCGCGGTGTCCGCGCCGCGTATCCGTAAGTGAAAGCGGCAGGCTTACTGATGGGCTGCTCTCTTTGCGCGGTGCGCGGCGGGTCGCGGCCCGGCCTGCTGGCGGCGCCAGCGGTAATAGATCCCGAAGCGCGCGTGGATCACATCCCTGTCCAGTCCAAACTGTTGCAGATTGTACGCGCAGGGACTGCGATGGGCTCGCGCCCGAGGTGCCGCGCGTTGCAGCCGTGTTTCGAAGGCCGGCGATAAAGGCAATTGAAGGCGCTGATAGACCTGCGTGACCGTGCCCCGCAGATCGCGGTGCAGCTCGGCCAGCTCCACGAACGCACGACGTTCGGCGGGCATGCTCGGAAGCTGCGCCAGCAGGTGCTGGTAATAGTGCCGCATCATGGCGGTCATGCGCGCGTACAACAGGCCGCCGCGCTCGATATCGAAAAACCGCAGGCCCGCCTGAATCGAGTTCAGCAGCGACGGCACCGCCGCGGCCGGGTCGCGCAGGCAGCAGACGATGCGGCAATCGGGGAAGGTTTCGCGCAGGGCGCCCGTCCACGAGCTGAACGAGCTGTTCTTGGACAACAGCCGCTTGTGCGCGCCGTAAACGTACAGATGCTTTTGCAGGCACAAGGTATAGAACGACAGGATGCGGCGTTTGTCGCGCGCCGAAAGCGCATGGTCCAAGCGTGACAGCCGCCACAGCGCCTCGCAGCCGGGAAATGGAATCACCAGCAGAAAGCAGGCGGCGATCGGCGTCAGCGCGAAGTAGTCTTCCTCCGGCGCGTTGAGGGAAACGCCATGAACGTCATCGAATGGGCGCAAGGCGCGGCGCTCGACCCGTGCCAATGCGCGCGCCAGTAGCCCGCCGGCACGACGATCCAGCTTGGCGAGCGCGCGCAGGATCTTGCGCGCCGTGATCGACAGCGCGAAAACCAACTCCCAGGTGCGCAAGGTCGTGAATTGATCGTCTTGCGCCAGCGTGCGATGCAGAAGCGTTGTGCCGGTGCGCGGCGGGCCCACGATGAACAGCGGTTTGCGAATCTGAATTTTCCGATAACGCGGAAAGAGAATCTCGTCCAAGACAAACCCCAGCCAGTGCAGGCACTGCACAGTCACAAACACCGGCAGGAAGGCGAGCATCGCGACCGCGCGTTTGACGCTGGGCCGGCAAAGCCTTCGATCGAAGAACGTCAGCCACGCGAGGCGCGCGACCAATATCGTCGCCGGCAAGAGCTGCTCGCGCAGCAATTGCAGGATATGGCGGCCAATGGTGCGCAGGACTTGCCTCGTTATCGTGTTGTGTCGGGGTGCTCGATATCGCCGCATCCGCAAGACGGCGACTGCCGCGAACATATCGCAGATTTCTGACAGGAATATGAACCGCAACCGATCACGAACGCTCGAAATGCGCGCCCAGTGCGTAATACAGCGTTTCGATGACAGGCAATACGATCCAGTCGCCGTGGGGAAATCTCATCAACAGAAAGAATCCCCATATCGAAATCAGGGCGCCTACGTATTGCGGGTGTTTGCACAGCGAAAACGGAAATCCTTCACGCCATGAAACCTGATAGCCGAGCTTGTTGCCGTAAAACACGCCGACCGTTCCCAGGCGGTAGAAGACGCTGAAGTTAAGCAGCTGGCCGAAAATTATCAGCAGCCCGCCAGCGACGAATGACAAGAGCGTACCGTGCGGCAGGGGCAGCGCGCCCTCGCCGAAATAGAAGCACCAGCCGATAAATACCGATAACTGGACCGCCTTGAAGAGGTAGAACAGCTTCTGTAGAACATCGATTGGCGTACCGAAGGCGGCAATGGGGGGATACGCGCAAAGCGCGTGAAACGAATCCGGATAACGCCATACCCAGAAATACGCAATTCGCTCGATACTCAGCAGCGCGGCGCAAGCGAGAATGAAGGTCAATGAATCCATGTGCCAGATACGATCGCGTTTGAATCTGGTGCTAAAGGAGTGCGCGGATCATGTGAACGTTCTGGAAAGTCTGAGCAATTTGCCATCCAGCTTAATTTGTCATCCCGAGGAGCAGCTTTAACTTGTCATCCCGAGGGGCAGCTTTAACTTGTCATCCTGAGGAGCAGCGCGACGAAGGATCCAGCTTTCAGAAGAAGAGATCTTTCCCAGGAGTTTATCCCGAACGACGTGAGGGACCAGGACGCCTGACGGGATTTCTCGCATCCGCTCGAAATGACATAGATTCCTCTGTGCTTGAATTCCAGGGGGCGCAAAGATACACCTTGCTGAAACATAACGGCAATAGAATCGATAGCCTGTAACGCGATTTTCAAGCTTGCCGAGGACAATTTTTTGCGCCACGCTACAGGAGAACTGCCCTATGGGTTTCTTGCAAGAGTTAAGAGAACAGCGCTGGGATGATCACCGTTACTATCATCACAACCGCATCAATCAGTCGCTTCATTTGTTCAGTGCGATATGTTTTTTAAGCGCGTATGTGCTGGTGTTTACCAACCCCGTGGCCGCGGCGCTGATCGGCTGGCTGCTGGCCATGACGTCCCGGCAGATCGGGCATTTTTTCTTCGAGCCCAAGGGCTATGACCACGTCAATCACGCCACCCACGAGCACAAGGAAGCGATCAAGGTCGGCTACAATCTGTATCGCAAAGTCATCCTTCTTTCGATCTGGGGACTCTCGCCACTGATCCTTTACATCGATCCGACATTGTTCGGTTTATTCGAGCCGCATGTCGATACGTACGGCTTTGTACACAACCTTTCGCTGCTGTGGATCTGGCTGGGCTTAGGCGCCGTGTTGTTCAGATCGATCCAGTTGTTCTTCAAGTCAGGAATCCAGACCGGGCTGGCCTGGTCCGCCAAAATCCTGACCGATCCGTTACATGACATCTGGCTTTATCACAAGGCGCCGGTGTATGTCTTGCGCGGCCAGTTATACGATCCGATTGGCTCGCCTGAACGCGGTTAGGCTCGGCGTTGCGACGTTCGCATCGATACGAGGCCACTGAGGCGGCTTGTCAGGATCTCCCGTAAAACGCGCCGCCGGATGGAGCGATTGGTGGTCTTGGGGTCGCGCCACCACCATGCGTCTTCTTTCATGCGGCGGGCCGCGCGGACGAATCGGTCGGCGACCTCGGCAAACGCCTGTTGCGAATAGTCCAGGCTGAAGATCAGGCGTCCGGTGCCTACCCACCCGAGGGTCAAGCCCTCGGCGCGCAAATAAAACTGCAACATCCAGTTGTAACGTGAAGGCTGGGTGTAGATCACCGTAAAGATGGTCGACAGGTTGGCGACCCGCACGGGCAGGTCTTCCGCGGCCAGTCGTTCATTGACAAGCCGCGCGCGGCTATTCCACGTCGTATCCAGATTGGCGTAAAGCGCCTGAATTTCCGCCTGCGCCGTGCGGCACAGAAACTCGTTCATCGCGCCCATGACGTACGGATGCGAATTGAAGGTGCCGCGCGCGAAGCAGATGTCCAGCGGACGGTCTTGCTTGAAACGCTTCATCAGATGGCTTTTGCCGCACACGACGCCGATCGGCAGACCGCCGCCCAGGGTCTTGCCATAAGTGACCAGGTCTGCCTGCAAACCGAAATATTCCTGCGCCCCGCGGTAAGCGATGCGAAATCCGACGAAGATTTCGTCTACGATCAGCACGATCCCCCGCTCGTCGCAAACCTGCCTGAGCTCGCGCAGCCATTCGCCGTAGCGCGCGCGGTCAAACGCGGTGGCGCGCACACTGTTGACGAGCATGCTGTCGGCCGGCGCATTGGCATTCGGGTGCAAGGCCTGCAGCGGATTGACCAGCACGCAGGCGATGTCGCGACGGTTTCGCAGCACTTTGAGCGTGCGTTCGTCCATGTCCTTGAGCGTGTATACGTCGCCGATGCCGCCCGGGTTGCCGATGCCGGGCTGCACACCATCCCACCAGCCGTGATAGGCGCCGCAGAAGCGCACCACGTGCGAGCGCCCGCTGTGATAGCGCGCCAGCCGCACTGCCTGCATGACCGCTTCGGTGCCGGACATGTGAAACGACACCTCATCCAGTCCTGAAAGCGCTTTGAGTTTCTGCACGTTGTCTTCGATGATCGGATGATAAGGTCCCAATACCGGCCCCAGTTTCCTGACCTTCGCGATGCCTGCGTCCATGCAGTCCTTATAAAAATCATTGCCCAGCACGTTGACGCCGTAGGAGCCGGTCAGATCAAGGGATTCGTTGCCGTCGAGATCGACGAGCACTGCCCCGCAGGACGCCGTGACCAGAACGCCTGGCTTCAGGTGCTCCCGCACATGACGGCTGTATTGAAATGGAACCCGATAGCGGTCGATAAACTCAAGATCGGAGATGCCTTCGGCGAGACGCGCGCCGGCCTCAATCGATGCGGGATTGCGTTGCCGGAAAAATGACGCCAGGCGCCCAAATCCCGCCTTGCGCTGGTCGGCGACAACATCGGGGGCGCCGTCGGATGCAAAGAACTGCGCTTCATCGAACTCATAAAGCGGCACCAGCCGGGCAATCTTCCTCGCAATCCTGACATGCCCCTGGAGCGATGGATGTTTGGCCCGGGCAAGCAGCAATCTCGACCGGATACGGGGCCCCAGAAACGCCAGCACGATCAGTGCAAAGGCAAAAACGATGAGCGGCGATATCATGACCTTGTCAGTGCTTCACGCGCGCGAACCACGTGCCTTACTGGCTCGCGACGCAGGCGATCGGCGGGGACGGCACTGACCTTCGACGGATCAGTCCGGCATAGCGATCCAGCAGCGCGGGCATCGTCGCGTTCCAGTCGCACCATTGTTCGGCGCGACGGCGCGCGTTTTCGCCCAGGCGCCGCGGACCAGTTTCATAAAGCGTCCTGATCGCCTGTTGATACGCGCCCGTGTCCGCGCTTGTCACCCCAATTCCGGTCGTGTGATCGATCAGTTCCGCGACCGGGCTTTTGCGTGGCGCCACCACGGGAATACCGCAGGCCATGGCCTCCGCCGCGATCAGGCCGAAGGTTTCGGCGTTGCCCGCGTGCACCAGCGCGTCGCTGCTGGCAAGCAGGCGCGACAGCGCGCGCCTGTCGTGCTGATGGGGAAGACACGTGACGTTGGCGCGGGCGTAAGTGTCGCTGCCGTGGCCGACCAGGAGCAAATGATAAGCACCGCCGAGCCGGGTGATCGCCTCGATCAGCAGGTCTATATTCTTGTCGCGGTGCGCGCGGCCGGCGTAGATCAACAGGCGCGTCGTCTCCGGCAAACCCAGTTGCGTGCGCAGTGCGGGATCGCGGCGCGCGGGATGAAAGATGCCGGTATCGATACCCAGCCGCTGGCGCTCGACTTTCGCCACGCCGAGCCTGCGCAGCGACGCGCACATCCGCACACTGGGCGCCAGCACCAGATCGAAGCGGTTGTACAGCCACCGGATGTAGCGGTCGATCAACGGACCCGCGCGGGCGCCGAACAGGGCGCGCAATACGCGGCGTGTATCCGAGTGATAAAAACCGATTACCGGCGCGCGCAGCCGTCGCCCCGCGTCCAGCGCCGCCCACGCCAGACGATAAGGATCGCCCGTCTCGATAATATCCGGGCGCAGGTCCACCAGCGTCTTTTCCCACGGCGTCGTGCGCAGTGGAAATCGATAGCCGCGACTCAAGGGCAGCGGCATGGCCGGCTGCTGCACGATACCCGTGTCCATGTCGTTGCATGGATGCGCCGGCACGAGCAGGGTGTGGCGCACGTCCGTGTGGCGCGCGAGCCAGGCGCGTTTGTCCAGCAGATAACGCCGCACACCGCCGCTGTGCGGTGTGTAGAACATCGTGATATCGACCAGGTGCATGGGCGCGGTCTAGATCAGCTGGGTCCGACGGTGCCCCGCGTCCAACGTGAAACCTCGCGGGAGCGGTCTTCGGGGCGCGATTTGAGAGTACCTGGTCGCGACGAGTCGCTCATGCGAGGCTGGCGCCTCGATCTCCTTAGCGAAGCGCGATCCGTCCGACAGGCTCGTTTGCGAAAGCCCCGCCGCAAAACAGGTGGTCGACGAATCGTTCGGTGGCCGCCTGCCACGAATGCTTCAGCGCCTGCGCGCGCGCGGAAGCGGGATCGAGGCGCAGCGCCGCCGTCACGGCGGTCTTGAGGTCGTGATCCAGCACGCCGCTCACGCCGTTGACCACGACATCGACCGGCCCCGGAACCGGATAAGCGGCCACCGGCACGCCGCAGGCCATCGCCTCGAGCATCACCAGCCCGAAGGTGTCGCTGCGGCTGGGAAACACGAACACGTCCGCGGCGGCGAGCTGCGCGGCCAGCGCCTGGCCGTGTTTGTAGCCGGCGAAATGGACGTGGGGAAAGTCGCGGCGCAGGCGCGGGAGTGCCGGACCATCGCCCACGACGACCTTGGTACCCGGCAAGTCCAGGCGCAAAAACGCTTCGATATTCTTTTCCGCGGCGACTCTGCCCGCGTATAGCAGGATCGGGCGTGGGGCGCTGATCGCAGTCTTGTCCTGTGGGCGAAACAGGCCGGTATCCACGCCGCGCGGCCAGATCACCAGGTGGCGAAAGCCGCGCGCCGCCAGTTCCCGCCGCTGCGATTCGGTCGATACCAGGGTGCGTGCCGCCGCTGCGTGAAAACCGCGCAGCCAGGCGTAACTCACGGTCACCGGTATCGGCAACCGCATGCGGATATATTCCGGAAACCGCGTGTGATAAGAGGTGGTGAAGCGAAACCCTGTCTGCTGGCAATAGCGGCGCGCCGCGACACCCAGCGGCCCTTCGGTGGCGATGTGGATGGCATCGGGCGCGATGCCGTCGAGCATCCGCGTGACCCGTGACCGCGGCCGCACCGCCAGCCGGATACTGGGATAGGTCGGCGCGGGGATGGTTCTGAACGATTGCGGCGTGATGAGCGAGATCTGATGGCCGCTGGCCGCCAGACATCCGATGGTGTTACTCAGCGTGGTAACGACGCCGTTGACTTGCGGTTGCCACGCGTCGGTAACGATGGCGATCCTCACGCCACCTTGTCCTCGGTCGTGGCGTCTCGTCCGGCGGCATCCGGCAGCAGCGAGTATTTTTCGTCGGCCCAGTGCAGCAACAGCAGCGAACCGTCGTGTCCCTCGACCAGCGCCGTGCAGCTCTCCACCCAGTCGCCGTCGTTGCAGTAAAGCACGCCGTTCATGCGCTTGATCTGCGCGTGATGAATGTGTCCGCACACCAGACCGTCGACCTTGTAGCGAGCGGCCTCCGCGGCGACGGTTTTTTCGAAGTCGCTGATGACGTTGACGGCGTTTTTGACGCGCTGTTTGAGATACGCGGAGATCGACCAGTACGGCAGCCCCAGTTTATGGCGCGCATAGTTCACCAGCCGATTGAGTTTCAGCAGGAATGCGTACGCGTGATCGCCCAGGTGGGAAAGCCATTTGCTGTAGCGGATGACGTGATCGAATTCGTCGCCGTGCAACAGCAGCAGGCGGCGATTGTCCGCGGTGGTGTGCACGGCGCGCATGCGCAGTTTCACGTTGCCGAAGGTCATGCCGACATAGTCGCGGAAACGGTCGTCGTGATTGCCCGGAATATAAGTCACCTTGGTGCCGTGTTTGGCTTTGCCCAGCACGGTGCGGATGACGTTGTTGTGCGCCTGCGGCCAGTACAGACCACGGCGCATCGCCCACATGTCGATGATGTCGCCGACCAGGTAGAGATATTCAGACTCGGTGGATTTCAGGAAATCCAGCAGGAACTCCGCCTTGCAGCCCTTGGCACCGAGATGCACGTCGGAGATCCATATGGCCCGGAATTTCAGCGGGCGCATTCGATAGATCGAACCCATCGCTATATGTCCGTTGTTGCCGCGCCGATGAGTCTGAATATCGATTGTTACAACGATTTCAAATAACGGTGAATCCTTTGTGACAGCCCGGCAGGGCGCAAGACGCGTTCGATAGTCTGATCCGCTGGAGAAACTTTCCGTAACCTGCTGTTAATTTCTCCGTAGCTGCATAGTTGGCGATCTAATCCGCGATAATCACGTGCGGCGATGGCTGTAGTGCGATACTCGGTCCCTCGCGGCGGTTGGATGCGATTCCCTCGACGAATGAGCCGTATCCGCCGGGTAGGCGGTTGACACGGGCAGATTGAGAGCAACACGGCGTCTCTCTCGCCTGCGCTCGCCGCAAGCCGGTTCTGAATTTCAGACACCGGAATCTGAATCTGGGAAAATTCAATCCGGCGATGGCCTTACCATCGCCGGCCCCTGCCCGCGATGCGAATGATCGGGCGGTTCAGCCTGCGCCGCCGTACCGCCTGCCGTTCGATCGCGGTCTTCCGACAATAAACGCGTTTATTCAGCCGCTTGCGAAGCGACATTACGCAAGCCTCGCGCGGCCTCAGAACGCGGGCGAGCGTTTTCTCCGCATGTTCAATTGATCGCTTTGCTGGCGTCAACCAAAGTTGGCGTACGGCTTGCAGAAACGGTGTTGACGCCGCTCGCGGGGCGGATCGCAATGCACGAGTTGGGGCCAGGGGGCGATCCGGGACGCAGGCGGGGTGAATCCGTCGGGGCAAAGCCCCACCAATCAAGGAGAAAGACCAATGAGCGTCAACAGCAATGACTTTTCAGCCCGCCGTCGCGCCATTCAGGTGTTGGGCCCCGCCTGTGCCTCCGCCGCCATCCTGCTCGCCGCTGCAGACATGGCCAACGCCCAGGCCGTGCCGCCCGCGCCTCTGGTCAACGGCCAGACCGTGCGGGGCAATTTGGGCGACGCCAACGATACGGTGTTCCCGGACGGCCGGCCGGTGGACCGTTACGTGATCAACGCACAGGTGCCGAACCAGGCGTATGCCATCGAGGCGCTGTCGCCGGAGATTCCGGTGGTATCGACCGTAAGCTATCTCGATCCGGCGCAGGGTCTGGTTGGCCTGCAGCGCGCGAACGTATTCTCGGCCGGTCAGATGGTTTTATATGCAGGTGCGTTACCGCAGCCCGGCCAGTATCTGGTCAACATCTATTCGGCCGATGCCCAGCAGCCGATCGGCACTTACACCTTGAGCCTGTGCCGGGATAGCGACGACGATGATGACGATGACGATCTGGATGATCTGGACGATTGCCTGGACGACGACGACTTCGACGATCGCTTTGGTGATTGAGCGAAATGGCAGACGTTGACACGGCGTCAACGAGGTAGCTGAACGATACTTGGCGTCGTTCGCGCCTCACCACTGAACCCCGCCGACCGGCGGGGTTTTTTCGCTCGAGCTGAACGCCGGGCGCGCCTTACGAAGCGGCGTGTTCAGGCGCCGGCCAGTTCTCTCAGCAGTTCTTCCTGCGCGCTGCGGGCCTTGCGATTGCCCGGCTTCACGCGCTTGTAACGGCCGTCTGGTTGCAGTTCCCACGCCTGTGTGTTGTCGGCCAGGAAATACAGCAGCGATTCCTTGACCACGCGCTCGCGCAGCCGCTCGTCCTCGATGGGAAAACAGGTCTCCACTCGACGGAAAAAATTGCGCGGCATCCAGTCGGCGCTGGAGCAGTAGACTTCGGATTCACCGCCGTTGTGGAAATAAAAAACGCGCGAGTGCTCCAGAAAACGGCCCATCACCGACCGCACGGTAATGTTGTCGGATACGCCGGCGATGCCGGGCCGCAGGCTACACATGCCGCGCACCACCAGTTCGATCTTCACGCCCGCCTGCGACGCGCGATAGAGATGCTGGATGATGTGCGGTTCGATCAGCGCGTTCATGCGCGCCATGATGTGCCCGGTCTTGCCCTCGGAGGCAAAGGCTATCTCGCGCTCGATCTTGGCGGCCATTTCCTTGTGCAGGGTGAACGGCGACTGCAGCAGCTTCTTGAGCCGCGACACTCTTCCCAGACCGGTGAGCTGCTGAAAGATCTTGTGCACGTCCTCGCCGATCACGCGATCGCAGGTCAGCAGGCCGAAATCGGTGTAGGCGCGCGCGGTGCCGGCGTGATAATTGCCAGTGCCCAGGTGCACATAGCGCTTCAGACGGTTTTTTTCACGGCGCACCACCAGCATCAGCTTGGCGTGCGTCTTGTGATCCACCACGCCGTACAGGACGTGCGCACCGGCGTCCTGCAGGCGCGTGGCGAGCTTGATGTTGGTCTGTTCGTCGAAGCGCGCGCGCAACTCGATCACCGCCGTGACTTCCTTGCCGGCCAGCGCCGCGGCGACCAGCAGTTCCACAAGCTCCGAATGCGAATCGGTGCGGTACAAGGTCTGCTTGATCGCGAGCACGTTCGGGTCCGTCGCGGCCTGGCGGATGAACTCCACCACCGGCGCGAACGACTGATAAGGATGGTGCAACAGGATATCGCCCCTGGCGACCCGTTCGAACAGATTGCTGCGTGAAGTCAGGGTGCGGGGCAGGGCGGGGATGAAGGGCGGATACTTGAGGTCGGGCCGCTCGACGAACTCGTACATTGCCAGCAGGCGGTTGAGATTGACCGGGCCGTTGACGCGGTAGAGATCCTCCCGGTGCAGCTTGAATTTCTGCAACAGAAACCGCGTGGCGCGCTCCGAACAATTGTCCGCGACTTCCAGCCGCACCGCGTCGCCGTAGTTGCGCGATGGCAGCTCGCCCTGTAGCGCAATAAGCAGATCGTCGATCTCTTCCTCGGCCACGAACAGATCGCTGTTGCGCGTGGCGCGAAACTGCGCGCAGCCCAGCACCTGCATGCCGGGGAACAGTTCGCCCACGTGTTCGTGCAGGATCGAGGACAGAAACACGAAGTGGTAGCCCTTGCGCGAGATGCGCTCCGGCAGCCGGATCAGCCGCGGCAGCGAGCGCGGGGCCTGCACCAGCGCCACGCCGCTGTCACGTCCGAACGCGTCCTTGCCCTCCAGCGTGACGACAAAGTTGAGGCTCTTGTTGAGAATTCTCGGGAACGGATGCGACGGGTCCAGCCCCAGTGGGCTCAACACCGGAAACAGCTCGCGGATGAAGTAGTTCCGCACCCATTTCGCCTGCGCCTCGTTCCATTCCGCACGGCGCACGAAGCGGATTTCTTCGGCGGCCAGCGCGGGGATCAGGATCTCGTTCAGAATGCGATACTGATCGTCGACCAGGGCATGCGCGGCCGGATGGATCTGCGCCAGCTGCTCCTGCGGCGAAAGCCCGTCCGGGCCGGTGCGGCTGATGCCCAGCGCGATCTGCTGCTTGAGCCCCGCGACCCGAATCTCGAAAAATTCGTCCAGATTGGTGCTGGAGATGCACAGGAAACGCAAACGTTCCAGCAGCGGCACCGATTCGTCTTCCGCCAGCTCCAGCACGCGCCGGTTGAATTCCAGCAGGCTGAGCTCGCGGTTGATGAGCAGCTCGGGCGCCGGCGAGTCCGCGGCCTTGGATAACGCTGTCCTGGAACCGTCCGTAGTGATTCGCGCGGCTGATTCGCTGGGCGAAGCAATGAGATAAGGGCGCTCGGGCATCTGATCATTATAGATGATGCCATGCCGCGCATGTCGATCGATGCGGCGATTCAGTCTTGTTTTTGCGGGTGCAGCGTTTCCTCCACGTCGTCCATGTCGGTGTGCCGCACGTCCTTGCCCTTGACCAGATAGATGACATCCTCGGCAATGTTGCGCGCGTGATCGCCGATGCGTTCCAGCGCGCGCGCCGCCCAGGCCGCTTCCAGCGAACGGGTGATGGTGCGCGGGTCTTCCATCATGTAGGTGATGATCTGGCGCATGATGATCTCGTACTCGCGATCGACGACCTCTTCTTTTTTGACGATCTCCAGCGCCAGCTCGGTGTCCATGCGCGCGAGCGCGTCCAGCACCTGGTGCAGCATGTCGCCGGCGTACCAGCCCAGGGTCGCGATTTCGGTGTAACGGCGGTCAGACCATTTGGATTCCGCCAATTTCAGCGCCAGCTTGGCGATCTTCTTGGCTTCGTCGCCGATGCGTTCGAGATCGGTGATGGCCTTGAGCATCGCGAACACCAGCCGCAGATCGCTGGCCGCGGGCTGGCGCCGGGCCAGGATCAGCACGCATTCCTCGTCGATCTCCACCTCCATCTCGTTGAGCTGGTAATCATGGGCGATGACCTGGCGGGCCAGGGATTCATCGCCGTTGGTCACGGCGTTGAGCGCGTTGCTGAGTTGCTGCTCCACCAGGCCGCCCATGCGCAGCACGCGATTGGTGAGATCCTCCAGCTCGCGGTTAAAGCGTTTGGAGATGTGGTGCGTGGGATTCTGTCTGTCGGTGTCCATAGTGATGACCTCTATAAATCAGCGGCGGCGGGCGGAAACTGTATCTTTGACTCCTTCCCCCTTCTACTGAGACTTGCATAATAAGTGAACGATTCAAAGCGGCAATTCGGCTTGCTGCCAGAATGCTCGTACCAGGGTCGAGCGCCGTTGCATGGAGGTCAGGCGTCGCCGGGCGAAGTCGGTGAGTTG
>JBOIDC010000072.1:0-18175 GCA_050740315.1 Gammaproteobacteria bacterium
GACGATAGCCGCCGGTGACGACCTGCCAGGCTGGGGTGCCCTTGGAATCCTTGACGGGCGCCCAGCCGTTGGCGTCGCCATCGCTGAAATTGTCGGACAAGAGCGTCGCGCCTTGCGCCGCCAGGCTTGTGAACAGCAAAAAAAAGCCGGCAAGCTTGCCGGTTACATGAGTTGTGAGCCGCATGAAGTGACCTCGTGAATGTCCCTTAAACCCGTTTTCGGCGCCGTGCGGAAACGTTCAATGTCGCCTTCCGTAGCCTGGATGGCACCTTGTGTCGGGTAGTATAGCGACAAATCCCGCGTAGACTATGCCTGAATTCAAAAAATTATCCAGCAAAGCGCCTGGAGTCGATGTCAGGCGTCAGCGTTGAGCACGAGTCCGGACGTCGCGCGCAGACGTGCTTACGGCGGCGCCTCACTCAGGAAAAGACCGGGATCCACCGGCGTGCCGTTGAGATAAACCCCCCAGTGCAGATGCGGCCCGGTGACGCGCCCGGTCTGGCCGATGGTGCCGATGATGTCCCCCTTTTTCACGCGCTGGCCCTTGTCGACCCTGATCTCGTTCATGTGCGCGTACATGGTGGTGAGGCCCTGTCCGTGCCCCAGATACACCACGTTGCCGCTGAAAAAGAAATCACCGGTATGCAATACGGTTGCGTCCGCCGGGGCGCGGATCGGCGTACCCTTCGCGGCGGCGATATCGAGACCGCTGTGCGGGCTGCGCGGCTGATTGTTGTAAAACCGGCGCAAGCCGTAGACGCTGCTGATCGGGCCCTCTACGGGGCGCAAAAACGCGAAGTCCGGCGGCTGCGGCGCCCAGGTCGCCAGCACCTTTTTGGTGATGGCCTGCTCCCGGTAAATGCGTTCCAGGTCCGCCGCCAGCGGCTCGACCTTGCGTTCATTGGTGATCGTAAGGTACTGCGTTTCATAGTCCTTGGGCTCGACACTGAAACTCTGGCGCGCGCGCACACCGTCCGGCCAGCGCAGGTCCAGCCACTGTTCGCCGGGCGGGGTGTCGAGCGGGATGCCCACCACGGCCGTTAAGCTGCTTTCGTCTTCGACCACGGCGACGCGCCCGGCGGCGAAGGTCACGTCCGGCGGCGCGCCGTCGCGTGACTCGACCGGCTCCAGCGCGACGCCGCCCGGCACGTTCTGCGCCTCGGGAAGATTGACGGCCTGCAAGGCAAATGGCATGACCAGCAGCGATAAGAGCAAATGGCGCATGAGGGTATACCAGGGTTGACGTTCTGTTTCACCCGTGCGAAGCCGCCGGCCCCGACGGGTTGATGTTGTGCGAGGGATGCTACCATAAGCCAATGTCTTCGCAGCTTCCACCCGGCGCCGGCCCGGCGATGAGAATGCGCCACATCCGCCCGTTTCACGTGATGCAATTGCTGGCGCGCGCGCAGGCGCTGGAGGCGGCGGGCAAATCCATCATCCATATGGAGATCGGGGAACCGGATTTCCCCACCGCGCGGCCCATCGTGCAGGCGGGCGTGCGCGCGCTGCACGACGGCTGTACGCATTACACGCCGGCCGCCGGCCTGCCGGCTTTGCGCGAGGCGGTGGCGCGGTTTTACCAGCAGCGCTATGGATGCGACATCGCGCCGCAGCGGGTGGTGATCACCACCGGCGCCTCGGCGGCGCTGCAGTTGATCTGCGGCGTGCTGATCGATCCCGGCGCGCGGGTGCTGATGGCCGACCCGGGGTATCCGTGCAATGGCAATTTCGTGCGCCTGTTCGGCGGTGAGCCCCATTGCATCCCGGTCGGCGCGGATAGCGCATATCAATTGAACGCCGCGCTGCTGCAACAGCACTGGCAAGATTCGGTAGCGGGCGCATGGCTGGCCACACCTTCGAATCCGACCGGGACGCTGATCGCCGCGCCCGAGCTGCGCGCGATGATCGATTACTGCCGCGCCAAAAACGGCTTCGTGATCGTCGACGAGATCTATCACGGGCTGACGTACGAAACCTCGCCCGCGAGCGCGGCGGCGATGTCTGACGAGGTGTTCGTGGTCAACAGCTTTTCCAAATACTTCGGCATGACCGGCTGGCGCCTGGGGTGGCTGATCGCGCCCGAGGGCTTCGTGCCAGAGATCGAGAAGCTCGCGCAAAATATCTATCTGGCGCCGCCGACACCCGCGCAGCACGCCGCGCTCACCGCGCTGGAACCCGCCACCCTGGATATTCTGGACAATCACCGCGACGCCTTCAGACGCCGCCGCGATTTCCTGTTGCCGGCGCTGCGCGAACTCGGTTTCGAAATTCCCGTCCAGCCGCAGGGCGCGTTTTACCTGTACGCCAACTGCGAACGCCTGACCGACGACAGCTATGCCTTTGCCATGCGACTGCTTGAGGATTTCGGCGTGGCCATCACACCCGGGATCGACTTCGGCAGCCATCGGGCGACGCAGCACGTGCGCTTCGCCTACACCACCTCGCTTGAAAAACTGCAACAAGGCGTCGGGCGTCTCGCAAAGGCGCTTGCGTAGATCGGCGATCCGCAGGGCTTGCGCCGCCAAATTCGCGTCTCGGGCCTCCCCCGTCGAAGGGGAGGAAGCGCGCTTTTGTATGTCGCGCCATCAGACGGGAAGTAGTGCTTTCGCTTGCAGCACCCGCAAGCGAAGGAATCACCTTCCCCCCTTGTGGGGGAAGGCCGGGATGGGGGCACATACACTCATGAACACCCGCAACGCCCGAACCCTGGGAAAAACCATGACGCCGGCCGCAGGCGTTATGGCGTCACCTCAGGCTGCGACAGATCGACGGATATAAGTTCCGCAGGCAGCAGGTGCTGGGCCATTACATCGTGGATTTAGTGTGCCTGGAAAGAAAATTGATTATTAAATCCCTTGCCGACTTGTGGCCTACGATTTGATCTGTTTGGTCAGGAAGTCATGCGTGCGCTGCCAGGCCACTCTCGCGGCTTCGCGATCATAATGTTCGGCGAGTTTCTGCACGTGCGGATTGCCGGGTTTCAATGTTTCGTTGCCGAAGCCGTGGCGTGCGTCATACCAGTAAAACTCGTGACTGATCTTGGCGTCCTTGAGTTTTTTCTCCACCGCGCGCACCTGGCTTGCCGGGAAAAACTCGTCATGCTCGGCGAAGTGACCTTGTAGCGGAATGGCGATTCTGGTCACATCGGCGGCGCCTTCGGGCGGCATGCCGTACCAACACACCGCCGCGTCGGCTTCCTTGACGTGCACCGCGGCGAGGATGGTCAGCGCGCCGCCCATGCAGAAGCCCATGACCGCCACCTTGGGGCTGCGCTGCTTCAGGTACTGGACCGCGCCGCGTACGTCCTGGGTGGCCGCGTCGGCGAAATCGAGGCCGCCCATCAGGTGTTCGGCCTCGGCCTCTTCGACCGTGACCTTGCCCTTGTACAGGTCCGGCACCAGCACACGATAGCCCTGCTCGGCCAGACGGCCCGCGACCCCCTTGATCTGATCGTTGACGCCCCACCATTCCTGGATCACCACCACGCCGGGCGCGCGCTCACCCTTCTCAGGCTCGACATAGTGACCCGAGCTATCCTCGCCGTCCGGGCGCTTGAATGAAATGGTCTTGCTCATGATGCCTCCTGTGCCGGTTTGAAAGTGATGAAGCGGCGGCAATGCGCGTGCCAGCCGCGTGACCGTAAATCGTCGGCCAATCGATCGACCGAGGCGCTAGACGGCCGCGTCGTCGAGAAAACGGTACATCACGTAAGCGTCGACGTAGCCCAGGCGTCGATGCCTGAACGCTTTGGGCAGCGTGCCCACGATGGAGAAGCCGAGTTTGCGCCATAATGACACGGCCGCCTGATTGGTGCTGACCACGAAGTTGAACTGCATCGCCATGAATCCGGCGCTTTGCGCCTCGCGCAGACAATGCAATCCGATGACTTTGCCCGTGCCGCATCCGGCATAGCCAGGATCAACCATGAACGAGGCATTGGCGACGTGCGACCCACGATCGCGCTGATTTGCCGTCAGCTTGTACATGCCGACAATACGATTTTCGGCCTCGGCCACAAAAGAGCGAATACCTGGCGCGAACCAGTAGGCGAATGCGTCTGCCCGGGTTACGCCGGCATCGAACACGTACGTCTCGCCCGCGGCGACCACCGTTTGGAAGATGTCGAACATGCGGTCGAAATCCGCTTCTGTGGCCGGACGAATGTTCATGAATGAATTAACAGCCCCAGGCTAATTGGTTGTCGGCGCGACCGGATTCGGCGCGCGCTCGCGCAGCCGCTCCACCCACATCGCCGTCGCGCCCGCCACACCCACCGGCATCGCGAAGAAATTCAGCACCGGCACGCTGGTCATCAATAGCACCGCGCCGCCGAAGCCCAGCGCCAGCGGTTTGTTCTCGCCCAGCAGCCGGCGGCCGTCGTGAAAGGTCAAATCGTGATTGCCCATGGGTGCGTCCGCGTATTCCAGCGCCAGCATCCACGCGCTGAACGCGAGCCACGCGAACGGCGCCAGGACGTTCAGCCCGGGAATCAGAAACAGGATCAGCAGCGGCACGGTGCGCACCAGCACATAACCCAGCTTGCGCAGCTCGTTGAGGGTGGCGGTGATCCCCGCGCGGAAGATGTGCGCCCAACTCTGCGGCGGCAACGTCTGGCCGGTCAGCCGCGCTTCGAGCCTTTCCGCCAGCAGGCCGTTGAATGGCGCGCCCACCAGATTGGCGATCAGGGTAAACGTGTAGAAAACCACTAGCAGTGCGGTGACCGCGAACAGCGGCCACAGGATCCAGCGCGCCCACTCCAGCCACGCCGGCAACAACCAGTCCAGGAACGTCTCGAACTGACTGGCCCCGAACCAGATCGCCGCGCCGAACAAGGTGAAGTTGATCAGCAAAGGAATGATCACGTAGCGGCGGATGCCGCGCTGCGCGATCAGCCCGAAACCGCGCGCCACGTAGCGCGCGCCGCTGGTGAAGTGGCCAATCATGTTATCGCCTGTTTGATCGAAGTTTCAGTTACACCGCTGCGCGCCAGCAGCGCCGCCCCCAGGGCCGCATCGCTCGACATGAGGTTTGTGACCGGCACACCCAGCAAACGTTGCCGGATTTGTGCCCAGGCCGGATTGCGCGCGCCGCCGCCGACCGTGCGAACGCGTGCCGGATAGGGCGCGCCCAAGGCGTGCAGCCGCGCATAGCCCTCGCGCTCGATGGCGGCGATGCCTTCGAGTATGCCTTGAAAGAAGCGCAGATCCTCCGGCGGTCGCGGTTCCAGCCGCGGCGCAAGCCCAGGCTCGCGCTGCGGAAAGCGCTCGCCGCGCGCGGGCAGAGGATAGTAATCGAGCCCCGTGGGTTGCCCGGGTTGTAGTCGCGGCGTCATCGCGTCCAGTTCCGCCTGCGAGAAAAATTGGCACAGCACCGCGCCGCCGGTGTTTGAGGCGCCGCCGGCCAGCCATAGATCGCCGAGCCGATGGCTGTAGATCCCATGCTCGGGCGCGCAAACCGGCCGTTCGGAGATCACCTTAAGCGCCAGCGTGCTGCCCAGCGACGTCACCGCCTCGCCGGGGCGCGTCGCGCCGGTGGCGATGAAGCCGGCGACGCTGTCGGTGGTGCCGGTGACGATTCGGATATGCGCGGGAAGCCCCAGCGACCTGGCGATCTGGGGGTCGATCGTGCCGACTGCCGTGCCGGCCGGATAGACTTCGGGCAACAGACGCGGGTCGATATCCAGCGCGTTGAGCCACGCGGGCCACCGGCGAGACACAGGATCATAGCCCAGCTTGAGGCAGTTGTTCTCGTCGCTCAAACCGAAGCGCCCCAGCAGGCGGCCCATGACCCAGTCCGCCTGGTGCTGCACCTGGCGCAGGCGTTCGGCCGCGACGCGCTTGCGCAGCCACAGAAGCTTGGCAAGGCTGGCCGTTGCCCCGTGCGCGGCGGCGCTATCACGAGGCGCGATGCGCGCGATCAGCGCCGCTTCCTCGGCCGCACGCGCATCCGAATACATCAGCGGCGGCGCCAGCGGCTCGCCGCGCGCGTCCGTAACCAGTACCGAACCCGAGGTGCCGTCGACCGCCAATGCGGCGATGCGGCGCGCGTCCATGCCGGCAACCAGCTCGCGCAGAACTTCATTGACTGCCCGCCACCAGCACGCGGGATCGCCCGCTCGTTCCGCGTCAAACGAAACGGATGCCGCGGCGATCGATCCGCCGTTCTCATCGAGCGCGCATGCGCGGCAACCGGAGGTGCCGAGATCGACGCCGACAAACACGTCGCTCATGCGGTCACGGCAGCTCCACGCGCGGCGGCGCCTGCCAGCCCGGCTTGCGGTGCTCGGCGATCACGCTGGTGTAGATGCCGCCGCGCACGTTGAAATCCGCGGTAATGCGCATGAAGCGCGGCGCGATGGCGGCGACCAGATCCGCCAGGATCTGGTTGGTCACGGCCTCGTGAAAGGCGCCCACCTCGCGATAAGACCACACGTAGAGCTTCAGCGCCTTGAGCTCTACGCAGCGCTGATCCGGAACATATTCGATCCGCAGCTCGGCGAAATCCGGCTGCCCCGTCTTCGGACACAGGCAGGTAAATTCGGGCACGCGGATGCGAATCGTATAATCGCGCGCGACCTCGGGGTTATCGAAGGTGTCCAGCATGGTTTGCGGCTGGCTTGGCATCGTTTACACTCCGGCTCGATAAAGAACTCTGCGTGACAGAGCAAAAAAACATTGCTTATTCTACCGAAGGAACGCGTCCATGCGCCTCAGCAAGGTCAAGATGGCGGGATTCAAATCATTTGTGGATCCGACGACGATCAGTTTCCCCGGCGACCTGGTGGGCGTGGTGGGCCCCAACGGCTGCGGTAAATCCAACATCATTGACGCCGTGCGCTGGGTGATGGGGGAAAGCTCCAGGCACCTGCGCGGCGACACCATGGAAGACGTGATCTTCAACGGCTCGGCCGCGCGCAAGCCAGTGGGCCAGGCGACTATCGAACTGGTGTTCGACAATCACGACGGACAGGCAGGCGGCCAATACGCGCACTACAGCGAGATCGCCTTGCGGCGCACGGTCGCGCGCGACGGCCAGTCCAGGTACTTTCTGAATGGTAGCGCCTGCCGGCGGCGTGACGTAACCGATATTTTTCTCGGCACGGGCCTGGGGCCGCGCAGCTACGCGATCATCGAGCAGGGCATGATCTCGCGCCTGATCGAGGCGCGACCCGAGGATCTGCGCGTTTATCTCGAAGAGGCGGCGGGCATCTCGAAGTACAAGGAACGGCGCCGTGAGACCGAACTGCGCATCCGCCACGCGCGCGAGAACGTCAGCCGCCTGAACGATTTGCGCGAGGAAATCGACAAGCAGATCAATCATCTTCAGCGTCAGGCGAAGACGGCGCAGAAGTTTCAGGCGTTAAAGAGCGCACAACGGCGCGCGAAAGCGGCATTGCTGGCGCTGCGGTGGCGGGTCCAGTCGCGGGACGCCGCGGCGCGTGAACGGGAGGTCAACGCGCAACAGACCCGGCAGGAGCAGGCGGTGGCGGAGCTGAGACGGATAGAGGCGGAGATCGAAAAGCTGCGCGCGCGGCACGTCGAAGCGAACGAGGCCTTCAACCGGGTGCAAGGGGATTACTACCGGCTCGGCGGCGACATCTCCAGGATCGAGCAATCCATCCAGCATCACCGCGCGCTGGCCGAGCGTCAGAGCCAAGAGCTCGCCCAGGTGCGGCAGGCGGCGGAGGCCGCCGACGCCGAGTTGAATCACGATCGCGATCGCTGCGCGCAGCTGGCCGACGAGATCGCCGACGCGGAACCTGAATTCGATCGCGGCAAAGCCGAGCTTGAGCGACACGCCGGGATGCTGGCCGACGCTGAGCAGGCCATGCAGCACTGGCAGGCGCAATGGGAGGATCTTAACCAGCGCGCCAAGGCGCCGGAGCAGGCGGCGCAAGTCGAGCGCGCGCGCTCGGAACATCTGGAGCGGCAGCTCGCGCAGCTTGGTCTGCGTCAGCAGCGGCTGACGCAGGAGGGCGAACAGATCGATACGACCGCGCTGGAAACGGAAATCAAACAACTGCGCGCGCAGGCGCAGCAGGCCGACGCGCGTCTGGACGAACAACAGCAGGCGCTGCACGAAACGCTGGCGTCGATCACACAGCGGCGCGAACGCGACCAGATATTGAGCCAGCAGCTCGATGAGGCCCGCCGCCGCGCGCAGCAGACCAGCGGCCAGCTGACCTCGCTGGAGGTCCTGCAGGAGGCCGCTCTTGGCAAGCAGGCGCAGGGTGTCGTGCAGTGGCTGGTGCGAAACGGTCTGGCGGACGCGCCACGACTGGCCGAACGGATTCGCGCCGCGCCCGGCTGGGAACACGCGCTGGAAACCGTGCTGGGTCCGACCCTGGAGGCGGTGTGCGTCGGTGCGCTGGAGGCGGCGGCGGCAAGGATCCCCGATTTGCAGGACGGGTCGCTGCAACTGCTGGACATCGGCGCCGGCCCGGCCGCGCGGCGCGGCATGCGCGATGCATCGGCTGATACCACACTGTCGAGCCGTATCGACGCGCCCCCAGCGATCCACGACCTGCTGGCCCATGTGTACGTCGCAGACAACCTGCCACAGGCGCTGGCGCGGCGCGAAGGCCTGGCCGATGGTGAATCCGTCGTTACGGCCGACGGCGTGTGGCTGGGTCGCAACTGGTTGCGCGTGGCGCGCAAGGGCAATGAACGTGGCGGCGTGCTTACGCGCGAGGCCGAGATCAAGTCGCTGCGCCAGGCACAGGCGCAACTGCATCGCAGCGTCGAAGAGCTGCAGAGCGAGCGGGCCGACAGCCAGGGCCAGCTGCAGGCGCTGGAGCAGCGGCGCGAACGTCTGCAAGCCGAGACCAATGCCGCGCATCGCGCGCAGGCCGAAACCGAAAGCCGACTCAATCGCCAGCAGCAGCGGCTGGAACAGGCCATCGCGCGCATCGCGCAGCTCGCGAGGGAACGCCATGAGGTCGAGACGCAGCTGACGCAGGATCGCGCGGAGCTTGCCGGCTGCAAGCAACGCGCTGCACAGGCTCTGGCGGCGATCGACGCGCTGGCGGGTGAACGGCGTTCGTTGGGCGCGCAGCGCGACAGGATGCAACGCGTATTGTCGGACGCGCGTGAGGCCGCGCGTCAGCGACAGGAGCAGTCGCATCAGCTCGCGCTGCGCCTGGAAGCCATGCGTACCGCCCATGCTTCGACGCTGGCAGGCCTGGCGCGCACGCAGGCGCAGTTGGCGCAGTTCGCGCAACGCCGCGGCGAGCTGGAGGACGCAATCGCCCAGGACGACGAACCTCGACAGACGCTGGAGCAGGAGCTGGCCGGATTGCTCGCGCGGCGTCTGGATACCGAACGCGCGCTGAACGCCGCGCGCGCGGGCATGCAGGACATCGAGGCCGCGCTGCGCGAGCAGGACCAACAGCGGATGGAGGCGGAGCGTCACAGCGAAGCGCTGCGCGCGGAAACAGAAACGCTGCGCCTGACCTGGCGCGATACGAGCGTGCGCTGCCAGACCTTGAAGGAGCAGTTCGAGGAAAGTGGATTTCGGCTGGACGCGATACTGAGCGAGATCGACGGCGACTCCGCCGTCGAACCCACGGTTGAACAATGGGAGTCGCAGGTAGAAAATCTGAGCAGGCGCATCGATCGGCTGGGGCCGATCAATCTGGCGGCCATCGACGAGTTTCGCGAGCAGGCTGAGCGCAAGGCGTATCTGGATAGTCAGCACGCGGATCTGACCCAGGCGCTGGAGACGCTGGAAGAAGCCATACGCAAGATCGACCGCGAGACCCGGCATCGCTTCAAGGAGACCTATGATCTGGTCAACACGCGCTTGCAGGAGATGTTCCCGCGCCTGTTCGGCGGCGGTCAGGCGCATCTGGAGATGACGGGTGATGATCTGCTCAGCACCGGCATCACCCTGATGGCGCGGCCGCCGGGCAAGCGGCTGTCCACCATTCACCTGATGTCCGGCGGCGAAAAGGCGCTCGCCGCGGTAGCGCTGATCTTCGCGATCTTCGAGCTGAACCCCGCCCCGTTTTGCCTGCTCGACGAGGTGGACGCGCCGCTGGATGACGCCAACGTCGGGCGCTTTTGCGAGCTGGTCAAGGAGATGTCGCAAAGCGTCCAGTTCATCTTCATCACGCACAACAAGACCACCATGGAGTACGCGGAACAACTGGTAGGCGTGACCATGCACGAGCCGGGCGTGTCGCGGCTGGTGGCAGTGGATGTGGATGAAGCCGTGCGCATGGCCGCCGGGTAGCCGCGACCCGACTCGCATGGAGTAGACTGATGACTGAACTGCGCTGGATATTGCTGATCCTGGGGCTGATCGCCCTGGTGGCGATCTATGTGTTCGGCCGCAAGGAACAGCGGCGCCGCCGGCGCCGCTGGGAGCACGAGCTGGACACCACCGAGACCACCGACGTGTCGTTCGACGCGCGCGTCGAGTGGGAAGAGGTCCTGCCCGAGCCGGAGCCCTTCGATGAATCGCCCGACCCGCATTTGGATGAAGACGAGTCCCCGCGGTCCGCGCGGCCGCCGCCCTCATCCGCGCCGCCGGAAATCGAACCCGCGCCTGAACCCGGCTTTGAAGCGCCGCCCGAGCCCGAGCTCGTGCCGCCGACGGAAGAAGCCGAGCCGCAACGCACCGCGCACCATCCATCGCACCGCCCGTTTGCCATCGGCGACAAGATCATCAGCTTGTACGTGGTCGCGCGGCGGCCCGCGGTCTTCCGCGGTGACGCGATCGCGCAGGCTGCGGAGATGCTGAATCTGGAATACGGCGAAATGCAGATCTACAACCGCATGGTCGAGCGCGGCGGGCGCCGGCTCGTGGTCTTCAGCATGGCCAATGCGGTGCAGCCCGGTACGTTCGATGTCGATAACCTGCGCTCGCTGACGACGCCCGGTTTGGCCCTGTTCATGCAATTGCCGGGACCGCTCGAAGGGCTCAAGGCATTCAACGCCATGCTGGACTGCGCGCAGCAACTCAGCGCGGAGCTGGACGGAGAACTGCTGGACGAGACCCGCAGTGTGTTGAGCACCCAGACCGTCGATCACCTGCGCGAGGAGATCCAGCTGCACAGCCTGCGTCACGCGCGTGTGCGGCACAAAGATCGCGCGCCGTAACCCGCCGGCTGCGCGCCGCGGCAGATGAATCTGGCGTTGATCATTGGGTGAACCGCGGCGTGGCAATTCAGTATGTCGGCTGAATCGGCGGTGGCGAAGCGCGCAAGCCAGTTGCGCGAACAGCTCGATTACCACAATTACCGCTACTACGTGCTGGACGATCCGGAGATTCCGGACGCCGAGTACGACCGCCTGCTGCGCGAGCTGCAGACGCTGGAGGCGCAGCACCCGGACCTGGTGGTTCCCGACTCACCCACGCAGCGGGTCGGCGCCGAGCCGGTCAAGGCGTTCGGCGAGGTTATTCACGAGCTGCCGATGCTGTCGCTCGCCAACGCCTTCGACGAGGCCGAGGTGCGGGCGTTCGACCGCCGCGTGCGCGAGGCCCTGGACGCCGACGGCGAGATCGAATACGCGGCCGAGCCGAAGCTGGACGGGCTCGCCATCAGCCTGCTGTACCGCGACGGGCGGCTCGTGCGCGGCGCGACGCGCGGCAACGGCGTCAAGGGCGAGGACATCACCCAGAATGTGCGCACCATTCGCGCGGTGCCGTTGCGCCTCAAGGGGCCGGATTATCCCGCGCTGGCGGAGGTGCGCGCCGAGGCCTACATCGCCAAAAAGGACTTCGAACGCTTTAATGCGCAGGCCGCCGCGCGCGGCGAAAAGACCTTCGTCAACCCGCGCAACTCGGCCGCTGGCAGCCTGCGTCAGCTCGATCCGCGCCTGACCGCGATGCGCCCGCTGTCCGTGTTCTTTTACGGCGTGGGCAGGCTCGAAGGCGTGGCATTGCCCGCGCGCCAGAGCGAGATTTTGCGGCAACTGCGCGCCTGGGGTTTGAGGACCTCGCCGGAAGTGGAGGTGGTGCGGGGCGCCGATGGGTGTCTCGACTACCATCGCCGCATCGGCGTCAGACGCGGCGCGTTACCATACGAGATCGACGGCGTGGTATACAAGGTCGACCGCCTCGATTTCCAGCAGGAACTGGGTTTCGTCTCGCGCGCGCCGCGCTGGGCGATCGCACATAAATTCCCCGCGCAGGAAGAGCTCACCGAGATCATCGACGTGCAGTTCTCGGTGGGCCGCACCGGCGCGCTGACGCCGACCGCCAAGCTCAAGCCCGTGTTCGTGGGCGGTGTGACGGTCAGCAACGCGACCTTGCATAACATGGACGAGATCGAGCGCAAGGACGTGCGCATCGGCGATGTGGTGATGGTCAGGCGCGCGGGCGACGTGATCCCGGAAGTGATCGGCGTGGTGAAGGACAGGCGCCCGGCGCACGCGCGCCTGATCGAGCTGCCTTCGCGCTGCCCGGTCTGCGGTTCGGAGGTGATCCGCGCCGAGGGCGAGGCCGTGGCCCGCTGCAGCGGCGGGCTGGTGTGTCCGGCGCAGCGCAAGGAGGGGATCAAGCACTACGCCTCACGGCGCGCGATGGATATCGAAGGGCTGGGCGAGAAACTGGTCGATCAGCTGGTGGACCTCGAAATGATCCACACGGTCGCCGACATCTACCGGCTGAACGAGCAACAACTGATCGGCCTGGAACGCATGGGCCAGAAATCCGCGCGTAATCTGCTGAACGCGATCGAGCGCAGCAAGCGCACCACCCTGGCGAATTTCGTCTACGCGCTGGGCGTGCGCGAGGTGGGCGAGTCCACGGCGCGCGCGCTGGCCGGCCATTTCGGCAGCCTGGACGCGCTCATGGCGGCCGACGCCGAAGCTTTGCAGGGCGTCGCGGACGTCGGGCCGGTGGTTGCCCAGCACGTCGCCACGTTTTTTCAGCAGCCGCACAACCGCGAGGTCGTGTCCAGCCTGCGCGAACTGGGCGTGAGCTGGTCCGAGGCCCAGCCTGCGGCGCGACGCAGTGACGCGCTGGCCGGCCGCACCTATGTGGTTACCGGCACGATCGAAGGGCTCACGCGCGAGGACATCAAGCAGCGGTTGTTGGCGCTGGGCGCGAAGGTCAGCGGCAGCGTCTCGAAAAAGACCACGGCGGTGATCGCGGGGGAAAATCCCGGCTCGAAGTTTCGCAGGGCCGAGGAATTGGGTGTGCCCATCGTAGGCGCCGAGGAATTATTCGCGCTGATTGACGAGAAAGCGGATTGAGCCTGGATCGCGAAACGACTAGTATTCGCCTCGGCCCAGGATCCCGCCGCGCTGATGCGTGTGCCGATCAAAACTCAAACGGAGGTTGCCATGAAATTCCCCGAGCCTTTTTATCGTTGGCGTCCGCATCCGTGGCATGGCCTGGAGACCGGCTCCAAGCCGCCGCGCCAGGTCAACGCCTACATCGAGATCACGCCCTTCGATCTGGTGAAATACGAGATCGACAAGACCACGGGCTATATGCGCGTGGACCGCCCGCAGCAGACCTCGTCGCAGCCGCCGACCTTGTATGGCTTTATTCCGCGCACCTTCTGCAGCCGTCGCGTGCACGCCTTGTGCGAGAAGGCCGAACGCGGCGATCTCGATCCGCTGGATATCTGCGTCATCTGTGAACGCCCGATCACCCGCGCCGAGGTCATCCTGCGGTCGCGCGTGCTGGGCGGGCTCAAGATGATCGACGGCGGCGAGGCTGACGACAAGATCATCGCCGTACTGGAGAACGATACGATCTGGGGGGACGTGCAGGATGTCAAGGAATTGCCGGAAAATCTGATCGACCGACTGCGGCACTATTTCGCCACCTACAAGATGACGGAGGGCAAGCCCAACAAGACCTCGATCGAGAGCGTGTACGACTGCGAGCACGCCTTTCAGGTCGTCGAGGCGGCGATGGCCGATTACGAGGAAGAGTTCGGCCACTGAAGATCAGGGTCGAAGCGCAGGTAGAATAAGGTCGTCGTGTGTTCGATAGGCGCCCGCCTGAGCGCCGCTCAGCTTTGCGGTTGTCCCTCGGGCGCCAGCTTGATCTCCACCTGCGCTTCGTCGCGCAAGGACTTGATGTAATCCTGCACGGCCCGGTCGGTCAGTATGCGCGACAACCGGTCCTGCACCTCCGCGTAGGTCGGCGGCTCCAGCTTACGGGTATCCTCCAGCAGGATCACGTGCCAGCCGAACTGGGTCTTCACCGGCTGTCTGGTATAAGCGCCCTTCTTGAGCTTTTGCACCGCTTGCGCGAACGGCGGCACCATCGCCTCGGGGCTGAACCAGCCCAGATCGCCGCCCTGCGGCGCGGCGGGGTCGGTGGATTCCTGTTCAGCGAGCGCGGCGAAGCCCGCGCCGCCGTCCAGCTTGTCGATAACGGCCTGGGCTTCTTTTCGCGTTTCCGTGAGAATGTGCCTCGCCTTGTACTCGTGGTCCGACAGCTGCGCGACCTGATTCTCGTATTCGGCCTTCAGCTCCTTGTCCGAAAACGACATGTCGTTCATGCGCTCGCGCATCAAGGTATTTACCAGCAGGTTGGTGCGCTGCCAGCCCAGCTCGGCCTCGACCTCCGGGCGCTTGTCGATGCCCATTTTTTCCGCTTCCTGCGCGATCAGTTTCAACTTGACCAGGTCATTGAGCGCCGTTTCCGGTACGGCCACAACGCCGGGCTGCGCCGCCTGCATGCCTTCCATATAGGCGTCGAGATCGCGCTGGGTGATATCGCTGCCGTTCACCGTCGCGACCACGTCGGCGGATTCCGCGGCCGCGCCGGGGTCATCCCGATTCTGATCGCAGCCCGCGAGCAGCGCCACGGCCAGCAGCAAGGTTGATGTCCATCGAGCAATTTTCATAATGGTTAGTCCTGATTCTTAAAAGCGAAAAACCGGGTGGCTGGCAAGAAAACTAACATCCGCCCGCGGGCGAAATCTGGACACCCTGCGGTGAATCGTTTCAGGGCAATACTTTCTTGAATGGTTTGACCGACACGCGCTGATACACACCTGCCGCGACGTAAGGATCGTCATCGGCCCAGGCCTGCGCCGCCTCCAGTGAATCGAATTCCGCGACGATGAGGCTGCCGGTGAAGCCGGCCGGGCCGGGGTCTTCACCGTCGATGGCCGGATGCGGGCCGGCAAGGATCAGGCGGCCGCGCCGCTTCAGCGCCAGCAGGCGCTCGATGTGCGCCTCGCGCGCGGATCTGCGTTTTTCCACGCTGTTTTCGACATCCTCACTGATGATCGCGTATAGCATCGCCGGCGCTCCTTGGGGTCTGCGGGGTCAGCTCAGGTCTCGCCGCCGGCGGAGGCCATGTAACGGGACAGATAAAGCGCCTGGCCGAACACGAACGCCAGGGTCAGCCCCATCAGCCCGAACAGCTTGAAGTCAACCCAGATCTCTTCGCTGAAATTATAGGCCACGTAGATATTGGCGAGCCCGGCAATCACAAAAAAACTGACCCAGCCCAGATTGACCCGCCGCCAGATCGCCGCGGGCACGGTCACGGCGTGCGCCATCATGCGCTCGACCAGGGTCTTGTCGCCGACGAACTGACTGCCCAGAAACGCCAGCGCGAACAGCCAGTTGAGGATGGTCGGCTTCCACTTGATGAACAGCGGGTCCTGTAAGGCAAGGGTCGCGCCGCCGAAGATGGTGATCAGCGCCAGCGAGATCAGGTGCGTCTTCTCAAAACGGCCGACACGCAGCCAGTACAGCGACACCTGCACCACCGACGCGAGAATGGCGACCGCCGTGGCCAGATAGATGGCGTGCGTCGGCTCACCGGGTGTCAGCGTCAACAACGGCAAGGCGGCGAAGGTCTGAATAACGCCCGCCGGTATCTCGCCATAAAATTTGTAGACGATGAAAAACAGCAGTACCGGAAAAAAATCGTAGAGAAATTTCATTGCAATGGTATTGTTCGGTCGGGGTCGAAGCAGGCCCTGAGCGGCTATGGTAGCGCATGCATCGCCGCCTGAATACGTCTGGGTGCGGGCGCGCCATTGGTTCGCCGGACAAGGCGGGGTAGAATCCCCGACAACGTCCCATGAATAATTTTAAGACGCTGCCGTGAGCCAGTTTTTCGCGATTCACCCGGACAATCCGCAGCCGCGGCTGGTGCGTAAGTCGGTCGAGATCCTCGAAGGCGGCGGGCTGATCGTCTATCCTACTGACTCGTGCTACGCGCTGGGCTGCCTGATCGGCAACAAGGCGGCGATGGAGCGCATCCGCCGCATTCGCAAGGTCGATGACAAACATCATTTCACCCTGGTGTGCCGGGACCTGTCGGAGATCGCGACCTACGCCAAAGTGGATAACATGGCGTACCGCCTGCTCAAGGCGCGCACGCCAGGGCCTTATACGTTTCTGCTCAAGGCCACCCACGAGGTGCCGCGGCGGCTGCAAACGCCCAAGCGCAACACCATCGGCATAAGAGTGCCGGACCACACGGTGACGCAGGCGCTGCTGGCGCAGCTCGACCAGCCGTTGATGAGCAGCACCCTGCTCATGCCGGGTTCGGATCTGCCGATGACCGAACCCGAGGAGATGCGCCAACAGCTGGAGCATCAGGTCGAGCTGATCATAGACGGCGGTTTTTGCGGAATCGAACCGACCACGGTGATCGATCTGATCGACGGCGCGCCGCGCATCATCCGCCAGGGCCGGGGCGAGGTCGACGACTTGGCGGGGTACTAAATGTTCCGTTCCGGCATCCGCAACGTGGCGCAGCCCAAGCGGCATGGCCGCGAGTACAAGTCAAGTCAGGATCATCCTTGAGTTCCTTATCAGACCAGAATCGGCGTGTGCTGTCCGGCATGCGCCCCACGGGCCGCCTGCACCTGGGCCATTATCATGGCGTGCTCAAGAACTGGATCGAGTTACAGCGCACGCACGAGTGCTTTTTCTTCGTCGCCGACTGGCACGCGCTGACCACCCATTACGAAGACCCGCAGCTGATCGGCGGCAGCGTGTGGGAGATGGTCATCGACTGGTTCGCGGCCGGGCTGGACCCGAAGGCCGCGACCGTGTTCATCCAGTCGCACGTGGTCGAGCACGCCGAACTGCATCTGCTGCTGTCGATGCTCACCCCGCTCCCCTGGCTGGAGCGCGTGCCGAGCTTCAAGGATCAGCAGGCGCAGCTCAAGGAGCGCGACCTGGCGACCTATGGGTTTCTGGGCTACCCGCTGTTGCAGAGCGCTGACATTCTCATCTACAAAGCCGGCCACGTGCCGGTAGGCGAGGATCAGGTGCCGCACGTGGAGTTCACCCGCGAGATCGCGCGGCGATTCAACTTTCTGTACGGTCGCGAGCCGGATTTCGCCGACAAGGCCGAAGCCGCGGTCCGCAAGCTCGGTAAAAAATCGGCCAAGCATTTTCACGACTTGCGCAAAGCGCACCAGCAGCGGGGTGAGCCCCAGGCGGTGGCTGAGGCGCGCGCCCTGCTGGGGGAGAGCACCAATCTCTCGGCCGCGGACCGCGAGCGTCTGTTGGGATTCATCGAGGGCACCGGCAAGACGATCCTGCCCGAGCCCCAGCCGCTGCTGACTAAGGCCTCGAAGATGCCGGGGCTGGACGGGCGCAAGATGTCCAAGTCTTACGGCAACACCATCGAGCTGCGCGAACCGCCGGCGCAGGTGGAACAAAAACTGCGCACCATGCCCACCGATCCGGCGCGCGTGCGCCGCAGCGATCCCGGCGAACCGGAGAAATGTCCGGTGTGGCCGCTGCATCAACACTATTCCAGCAACGAGGTGCAGGCGTGGGTGCAGCGGGGCTGCCGCACCGCCGGCATTGGTTGTCTGGACTGCAAGCAGCCGGTAATCGACGCGATCAAGGCGGAGCTTGGGCCGATACAGGAGCGCGCGAAGGAATACGAGCGCGATGTGGATAAGGTGCGCGACATCGTCGCCGAAGGCTGCGCGCGCGCGCGCGCCGTCGCCGGCGCAACGCTGGCGGAGGTGCGGCAGGCGATGGGACTGGGGTACCGGTAAAGATGGCAACCCCGCCCCGTCTGCACGTGGTAAGCAGCGGCGCGGACGAAGCGCCGGCACAACAGCGGCCGTTGACGTTCGAAGGCCCGGCGCCGTTGGCGGTGGTGCGCGGCGAGCCGGTCACGGCGCTGCCGGTCGATCTCTACATTCCGCCGGACGCCCTGCGGATTTTTCTGGAAGCGTTCGAAGGACCGCTGGACCTGCTGATCTATCTGATCAAGC
>JBOIDC010000073.1:0-17662 GCA_050740315.1 Gammaproteobacteria bacterium
GTGTTGCTCAGCACGCTGTGCCAGTCCGCGCCGCCGGACCTGGCCGCGAGTCTCGCCATCGCCATGCGCCTTGCCGCCGCGCTCGCGGAGTTACATCGCCGGAACATCATCCACGGCGGCATCAATCCGCAAGGCATCCTGGTTGATCCGCATGACTGGCGGATACAACTGATCGACTTCAGCAGCGCCCGCCGCGCCATCGCAGAACAGCACGCGGACTCGCTGCCGAATCTGCCGCCGGGCCGCCTGATGTACATCTCGCCCGAACAGACAGGCCGCATGAACCGCGCAGTGGACTACCGCGCGGACTTCTACTCGCTGGGCGTATGTCTTTACCAGCTGCTCACCGGCGCGTGTCCATTCCGCGCGGATGACCCGCTGGAAACGGTGCATGCCCATATCGAGAAAATGCCCGCGGCGCCATCGGCGATCAACCCCGACATTCCTGCGGTGCTGGATCAACTGGTGCTGAAGCTGCTGGCCAAGAGCGCCGACGAGCGTTATCAGAGCGCGCTGGGTCTGCGGGCGGACCTGGAGCGTTGCGCGCACGAGTGGGCGCGGCGCGGCGACATCCCGGCGTTCCCGTTGGGCAGCATTGAAATAGTAGGTGCGACGTCCCGCCGCGATCCTTCCCGCCCTAACCAGGATCGATGCTTGCTAAGTCGTTTTTAGGGTCTAAAGTTTACTTAAATTGCCACCTAAGGGTCTACGACGCTTACTTAAGCCTGCTCGACGAGGGCACCGAGCCGCTGGAAAGATGAATGGCTGTTGACAGATAACGACAACCACGGACATTAACAACGCCGTGAAAAATACACGTACGCGAGGGGATAATCTGATGACTGATGGACGGCGGTGTCGCCGATTGCGCAGCCTGAATTAAGCGGCTGAACATGCCCGCGCTTTCGTGGCCCGAGATCCGCAACCGCGCCACCGCGTTCGCGCGCGAGTGGAAAGATGTCACGTCCGAGCGCGCCGAGGCGCAGACCTTCTGGAACGAGTTCTTCGAAATCTTCGGCGTCAAGCGCCGCCGCGTGGCGATTTACGAACAGCGGGTCGAGCTGCTCCCCAACGCGGGACACACCAAAACCGGCCGCATCGATGTTTTCTGGCCACGCACCATGCTCGCCGAACACAAAAGCGCCGGCGCGGATCTGACGGCCGCACACAAGCAGGCGATCGATTATTTCGCGGGCATCGCTAACGACGACTGGCCGCGATACGTCATCGTCTCGGATTTTCAGCGCTTCCGGTTTTACGATCTCGACGACGACACGGAGGTCGAGTTCAAGCTTGGCGAGCTGCCATCGCATTTGAGACTGTTCGGCTTCATCGCCGGCTACAGCAAGATCAAAGTCCGCGACGAAGACCCGCTCAACATTCATGCCGTGCAGCTTATGGGCGAACTGCACGATGCGCTGCGAAGAGACGGTTATGGCCTGGACGCGCACGGCAAGGCCGGCCATGGATTGCAATTGTTTCTGGTGCGCATCCTGTTCTGCCTGTTTGCGGACGACACCGGCTTGTTTTCGCCCAAAGACAGCTTTCTGGAACTGTTCGAGCGCGCGCGAGAGGATGGCGCCGATACCGGAGCGCTGATCGCGCGTCTGTTCCAGGTGTTGGACACACGGCGCGAGAAACGGCAGAAATCAATCGAAGAAGAGTTCGGCCCGTTTCCGTATATCAACGGCCGCCTGTTCGAGGAGCGGTTGGACATCCCCGAATTCAGTAGCACGATGCGCGCGTTGCTGCTGGACTGCTGCCGCGTGCAGTGGGCGAACATCTCGCCGGCCATTTTCGGCGCGATGTTTCAGAAAGTGATCGAGCTGGACGCGAGGGATCGCCGCCGCCAGCTCGGCGCGCATTACACGTCCGAGGCGAACATCCGGAAAGTGATCGGACCGCTGTTCCTGGACGACTTGCGCGCGGAGTTCGAATCCGTCAAGCGCAATCAAAACCGATTGTTCGCTTTCTACAAAAAGCTGCTGGGCCTGACATTCCTCGACCCCGCCTGCGGCTGTGGCAATTTTCTGGTCGTGACGTACCGCGAACTGCGGCGGCTGGAGATCGACATCTTCCTGGCCGCGCAGAAATTCGGCGCGATCAGCCATATCTTCGAGGCCGCGCAGATCAACGTCGACCAGTTCTACGGCATCGAGGTCGAAGAATTTCCCGCACAGATCGCGCAGGTCGCGATGTGGCTGACCGATCACCAGATGAACGTGGAAGCCGGCCGCGAGTTCGGCGAATTCTTCGCCCGCATTCCGCTCACCCGATCCGCGAACATCCGCCACGGCAACGCGCTGCGGCTGGACTGGGAGGACTTGGTGCCGTCGTCACGTCTGAGTTACATCCTCGGCAATCCGCCGTTTATAGGGAAGCAGTTTCAGACTGCTGAGCAGAAAAGAGACCTGGAAACCACTGTTCGCAAAGACACGAGAGGCGCTGGAGTTCTGGATTATGTTGCCGGCTGGTACCTGAAGGCCGCGCAGTATCTGTCGGGATCGAAGGAGGGCTTTGTCAGCGGCGACAAGAGGCAATTCCAAGACGCCCGTTTTGGCAAACAGGCGCCCGGTATCGAAGATATCTTTGTGGAGATGGACAAGGAAGACGAGGCAGCGCGCAGGCGCATCCGCTGCGGTTTTGTGTCGACGAAAAGCATCACCCAGGGCGAGCAGGTAAGCGTGCTATGGAGCGAGATGTTCCGACACGGCATTAAAATTCATTTCGCGCATCGTACCTTCAAGTGGAGCAACGAGGCGCCGGGCAAGGCGGCGGTACATTGTGTGATCGTTGGATTCGGACGCGTCGAAGCTGAGCGCAAGCGCTTGTTCGAATATGCCGAAGCGGATGGTGAACCTCACGAGCTGGTCGCAAGAAAATATCAACCCTTACCTGGTGGATGCGCCGGACGTTGTGATTGGCAGCCGCCGCGAGCCAATTTGCAAGGTGCCTGCAATGGTCTTTGGCAGCATGCCCAATGATGGTGGACATCTCTTGCTGAGCGACTCGGAGAAAACCGAACTGCTAGCGAAGGAGCCAGGTGCCGAGAAGTGGGTTCGGCCGTTCCTGGGTGCCGACGAATTCATCAATGGCCTCACGCGCTGGTGCCTATGGCTGAAGGACATTCCACCAGAAGCACTTAAGCGTCTGCTGCTAGTCATGGCGCACGTCGAAGGCGTGCGTAAACATCGTGAAAACAGTAAACGAGCATCGACCAACAAACTGGCCAAGACCCCAACACTCTTTGGTGAGATTCGACAGCCGCGGACTAATTACCTCGCAGTACCCAAGACGTCGTCGGAGCGGCGAGCATTTATCCCGATTGGCTTCTTGACGCCGACGACGATTGCTAGCACGGAGCTATTTACCGTTTCCGATGCGGCTCCGCTCCACTTTGGTATCCTCAGTTCCACGATGCACATGGCTTGGGTGCACTATGTGTGTGGACGGCTCAAGAGCGACTTCCGCTATTCCGCCCAGATCGTCTACAACAACTTCCCCTGGCCACAGAAGCTCGAAGACAAGCTCCGCAGCGCCATCGAAGCCGCGGCGCAAGGCGTGCTCCACGCGCGCGCCGCGCATTCCGGCGCCACGCTCGCGCAACTCTACAACCCCAACACCATGCCGCCCGAACTGACGAAGGCGCATGCGAAGCTCGACCGCGCCGTGGACGCGGGTTACATGCCAGACGGCGGACAACGAACCTACGCCAGTGATGCCGAAAGAGTCGCCTTCCTGTTCCGCCGCTACGCCGAACTTACGAGCCTCGTTGGATAGAGTTATAAGGTTAACGGACGGCTGATCTTCAATCGAGTCCACGTCGGTTCGAATAGCTAACGGTAAGCAAGTATCCATTAGAGATTCATGCTCGAGGATAGTTAACGTTGGATATCTACACGGTTATAAGCAGATCACGCAATAGCGCGGAAGCTGAGCCCGTCATATTGCGAGAGACGGAAACTACACGGCTGGTGCTTAAGCCGTGGCTCGTTAACAACGCCCAGAATCCCAGCGCTACTATCAAAGGAGTTTTTGTTTTTCAGAGGAAGAGAAAAGGCGAAGGATGGGAGGATAATGCGACTGTTCCTCTTTCGAAGCTAAAGAGTGGCGAAGCTTACAAACTTGAACTAAAAGCAAACGAGCTTCACGAGCTTCTGAGTCATGCGGCGGGACTTTATCGTTCGTATCGAAAACTCGGGCTACCCACGGGCAAAATTCATTTCATCAAGCTCCGGGCCGACCAAGACGATGTCCGGGATCTTCAGGAACTCGATATCGCGCGCTGGATAGAGATCGCTAGACGGGCTGGCGTTGACGGAGTTTCTGGATTACTGGAGTGGCTATCCGGCCTAGACAATGCGACCGAGATTATTGGCCATCTAGCGCGCCTTGACGTTAACAGCCTCGGGCAAATCAATAGCCTAGTTGGCGTCACGATGATCAGGAATGCGATGAAGCTGTGGCAGGACAATAAGCTCAACAGCTCTGAGGATTTTTGGCAGTCCCAGCTACAACGACACGCCTTTGTTCTGTCGCAATTGTTCGCGTACCCGGTGATTCTATTCAAGGGCAAAGCCTACGTGGGAGGCAAAGGATTCAACAACACCGGGGGACACATCGCAGATTTTCTAATGTCCAACCAATTAACTCGAAATGCGATCCTCGTAGAAATCAAAACCCCAGTCTCTAAGCTGCTTGGCAAGGAGTATAGAAGTGGCGGCGTCTATGCCGTTTCTAGTGAACTGTCAGGAGCTATATCTCAGGTCCTGACAAATCGCCAGAGCTTGATTCAAGAAATTAATAACCTAAAGGCGGGATCCGTTGAAAGGCTGGAAGCCTTCTGTCCACGGTGCATGATCGTGATCGGCCACGCAGGTAATGAATTGCAAAGCCCCGATCGAGCTCGTTCATTCGAGCTTTTTCGGGGCGCATTCAATTCGGATGTCTCGACTGTCACCTTTGACGAGTTATTTGCTAAAGCAAAAGCGTTGCTCGATCTTATGGAGGGTGTGAGGACAGGCGAAGAACCCGGTTGCCCGCGCGAAGATAGCGCATCAAGCAATGCGGAACTAGAGCGGAAGCGCTAAACGCCGCGCCTCTAGAAGCCTACGCTGCAATGAGTCTGCATGTCGCGGCGTCCGTCGTGCCTTCAGGTAGCTGATCAGCTTGATGCGGCTGGATAATTTTATGACCTCGCTCGGGGTATTGATTAAGACCAAATATAGTCTGAACTCAGGTTTACCCTTAAGCACCCAGATAGACCACGAAATAATGGGGATGGAATCATCAATTGGGGCGACCCGTGGCCGGGCGCCACAGCCGATCTGCATTCGATGCATTAGCGCGCAGGGATATTCGACTATCTCGATAAAGCTGTTACACCTTCAGATGCCGAGCCAGAAATCGATCCAGTTGATTCGCAAACGCCTGACGATCGCTTTGCGAAAGTGGAGGCGGGCCGCCGGTATTCACGCCGCTGCCGCGCAATTCGTCCATGAAATTACGCATGCTGAGCCGCGCCTTGATATTGCCTTCAGTATACAGTTCGCCCCTAGGATTCAGGGCGTGCGCGCCTTTCTCGATGACGGCGGCGGCCAGTGGGATGTCGGCGGTAATCACCAGATCGCCGGCCTCAACCGCTTGCGCAATGTGATTGTCGGCTACGTCGAATCCCGCCGTGACCCGGATGGTTTTGATATAGCGCGATGCCGGTGTTTGCAGCGGCTGGTTGGCGACCAGAATCAGCATGAGTTCGCGCCGCTCGGCCGCGCGGAACAGAATGTCCTTGATCGGCCTGGGGCAGGCGTCGGCGTCAATCCATATTTGCATAGCTGTCTCGCATTCGGCGCGTGACGGTTTATCAGCGATCTTTTTGAGCCAACTCGCGCAACCTTTTCGCGAACCTCGGGCCCGTGCCTGCCTCTTCGTGCTTGAAGAAGACGAAGGCTTCGGTCCAGTTCATCGCGCGCAGCCGGGTCAGCCACGCGTTGAGATCGGCGTCTGAGTAGTTAACACGGCGCAGGCGCAGATAACCCCAGTCGGCGGTGCTGACCACGGCATCTGCGGGCGCCTCGTCAGTGTCGCTCGAGCACAAGGCGACATTGCGCGCGCGCAGTTTTTCGTAGACGTCTTGGTGCAGCCACGATGGATGGCGGAATTCGAGAGCCGCGAAAACATCGTTCGGGAGCAGGTCGAGGAACGTCTCCAGCTTGCCTGGATTCTTCTGGAAATAGGGCGGCAACTGAAACAGCAATGCGCCCAGTTTCGGGCCGAGCGTGCGCGCGGCTTCGAGCAAAGCCCGCACGTCGTCGCTCACCTCGTTGAGACGCTTGATGTGTGTAATCCGCCGGGGCGCCTTGATCGCGAAGCGGAAGTCGTCGGGCGTCTGTGCTGCCCAGGATTCGACCATGGCCGGGCTGGGTAAGCGATAAAAGGTATTGTTGAGCTCGACGGCGGGCAACTGCTGCGCGTAAGACCGCAGCATCTCCCGATCCGCCAGTTGCGGCGGATAGAAGCTCCCTTTCCACGCCTTGTAGCTGTAGCCGCTGGTGCCGGTCAGTATTTGCACGCGTCAATCCTCCAGATCACCTCTTCAGGTGATCATGGTATCACCGCTTTTGTGCGGATATTTCCGATATATCTGCTAGTTAATATGTTGATGCGGGGCAGCACCGAGCAGTGCCGGGCGGAGGCCCGGTTGGGCGGGGAGGCTTTCGGGATAAGCGTCATTGATCTCCCCGCCGCTTTTCATGCCTGGCGGATTGCACACAGGCGTTCGCGCCTTGTCACTCGGGGGTGATCATGACCAATATCACTGCTGTTACCGATGGTGACAATATCCACGACGACGCCTTGCGCGACGCTGGCGAAATCAGGCGGGGCAACGGCGATGGCGCCGCGCCCCGCGCGCCGGAACGTGTGAACTCCGGCTTTTGCTGGTGGCGGTGGCGCGGAGGGGATTGACAACCACGGCGGAGGACAACGAAGCACCGTCCTGACCGCCAGACGCAGGAGCCGTCGGCCAGGCGAGAAGCGCATCCATCCTGTAACCGCGCAATTAAGCACGCGAAGCCTCGACCTGGCGGGCATCTGCCTGGAGCCGTCGCGCGGCTATGTGTTTGCGGCCTTCGCGTGTTTGACCTGTCCCATAACCATACGCCTGCGTTTCAAACTTCTCCCCAGGTACTGGAGGCGCCGGTGCGGTGATTTATCAGCCGCCCGCGAGCCTTTTTGGATTCGCCTGAACCGTATGAACGAATCGACGGTGTGTGCGCAGAAAACGGGTGGCGCCGGCATCGCCGTGCGGATGATGCGCCATGGTTCTACAAAAAAGGGCGTATAATCCGCGCTGGTTTTTGATATCTGGTGTACACTTAAATAGAGAACATGACGGTAATTCTAGATGGGCTAGCGGGGGCTACTGCGATCGTTGCCTAGTGATATTTCCGGGGCCGTGAAAATACACGAATAAGAGGAGGAAACGCATGACCGTCGCGGCCAATCGCATCAAGACGAACCGGCGCACGGCACCGGCAGATGCTGAATCGGGCGCCCCGCGCCGTGAAGTCGGGCACGACACCGCGCAGCGGGTGTCGCGCACGAATCACGTCGTCGAGCTTCTATTGGAGGCCGCCACCGACAGCCGGCAGTGGCAGATCGTGCTGGATTATCTGCGCCGGGCGCTGAATGTCGATGCCATCGCGCTCAGCGAATATCACTTCAGTACCAGAGAGGGAAAAATCGGTCCGCAGCTCGGGTATGAACCGGAATATGTTCGTCTCTACAACGAACGCTATTGCAAGGACAATCCCTGGTTATTGGTCAGCGAGCGCTACCTCACCAGTGAGATCATCCACGACGACGGGGGCATTTCTAGGACGCGGTTTGTCGCGACGGATTTTTATTCGAACTGGCTCAAGCCGCAGAATCTCCTGCACAGGTTATGCGGCGTAATCGAGCGTCGCGCCGAGCACGTCGTATATCTTGAACTGATGCGTGGACCGCGGCGTGAGGCTTACACGAACCGGGACCGTGCGTTTTTGAAGGCGCTCCTGCCCTGTTTCAGGATCGCGCTCAAGAGCAATAATTATCTGTGGCAGCTGGCAATCCTGCGCAACATGGTCGATAGCCTGCCGGTCGGTGTCATCGCTGTCGACAAGACCGGCAAGGTGCTGGTGGCGAATCAGGCGGCGATCCAGGAACTCGATCGGGGCAGAGGATTGCTGATGCGTGGCAGTCAACTCCATGCCAGCGCGCCGAACACCGACACCAGGCTTCGGACCGCAATTATCGCTGCCGCGGGAAATGCCGGGCATCCGGGGGACACCTTGATCGTGCGGCGTGGTGGCCATCTCGCGCCGATCTGGATCGTGGTCGCGCCACTGGGCCGCACCCTGCGCAAGGTCGTAGGCCAGGAGCATCAGGTCGCGCTGATCTTCCTGAGTTTGCCCGAGCGCCTGAATCGGCCTTTGGTGACGACGCTGAAAACGTGTTACGGATTGACGCCATCAGAAGAAAAACTGGCCTTGCTCATCTTCGAAGGCCAGCGGCTCACGGATGCCGCCGCGCATCTGGGCGTCAGCCTGAACACGGCGCGCACACACATGAAACGGATCTACACAAAAACAAAGACCAAGCACCAGAGTGAGCTGGTGCGCGTGCTGCTCACCGGTCCGCTGGGCCCGCTGGGGTCAAGCCTTGCCGACCCGCCGTAGAGCGGGGCCGGGGATAGCGCCAGAAGCGCGGAGCACGCATTGATCGCCTTTGCACTGCCGCTCGTGACTGCGCGACGTTCATTCACAAGCCGCTGAGCCACAGATGCGTTGCGATGCTGGCCGCATAGCCCAGCGCGATGGCGGGTGTCCAGCGCAGATGCCCGAAGAACGTGTAATGGCCGCGCGCCTGGCCCATCAGCGCGACGCCCGCGGCCGAGCCGATGCTGAGCATGCTGCCGCCCACCCCGGCGGTCAGCGTCACCAGCAGCCATTGCGCGTCGGGCATATCGGGTTCCATCTGGATGACCGCCGCCATGATCGGGATGTTGTCGACCACGGCCGAGGCGATGCCGACGACGACGTTCGCGAAGGTCGCGCCCATCTCCACGTACAGGAACTGCGACGCGATGGCCAGATAGCCGATAAAGCCCAAGCCTCCGACGCACAGGATCACGCCATAGAAAAATAGCAGGGTGTCCCATTCCGCGCGCGCCACGAAGCGGAATACGTCGAACGGCACCACATCGCCGGCTTCCGCGTTCGCGCCGTTTTGCGTTACGGAGCCGGTGCGCTGGAGGTAGTAACCGAAGAATTGCAGGTAGGCAAGCCCCGTCATCATGCCCAGCGCCGCGGGCAGTTGCGCGAAATGCTGAAAGCTCACCGAAGTGCAAAGCGTGGCCGCGAACAGCAGGATCACGCGCCGTCCACCGCGCTGGATAGGCTCCGCATTCGTCGACGAAGCCGCGGGCGCGCCTGCCGGCACCGCCAAGTACATCGCCGCGGCCGGCACCAGCCAGTTGACGAGCGAAGCCGGCAACAGTTCGAAAAACTGAAAGAAGTCCAGCGTGCCCGCCTGCCACACCATCAATGATGTAATGTCGCCGAACGCGCTCCACGCGCCACCAGCGTTGGCGGCGACCACGATGTTGATGCACGCTAGCGCGATGAACCGGCTGTTGCCGACGCCCACGGCCAGGACGATCGCGCTCATCACCAGCGCGGTGGTGAGATTGTCGATGACCGCGGAGAGAAAGAACGAAATCACGCCGGTGGCCAGGAATAGCGTGCGATAACTCAAGCCGGCCCGCACCAGCCACGAGCGCAGCGCGCCGAACACGTTGCGTTCGGTCATCACGTTCACGTATGTCATGGCCACCAGCAGAAACAAAAACAGCTCGACGTATTCGACCAGCACGTGACGGGCCGCGTGGGCAACGGCACCGGAATGCGGCATTTCCAGCGCGTATACGAGTCCGATCAGCAGCCAGATCGCGCCGGCGCACAGGGTTACGGGCTTGGACTTGCGCAAGTGCGTGAATTCCTCGGCGACCACCAGCAGGTAGGCCGCCGCGAACAGTGCGAGCGACACGTAGCCCACCCAGTGCGCGGTGAGGTCCAGCCGCGCCGGGCCCGCGCCGGTCGCGGCCAGGGATGGCGTCAGCGTACACGCCAGCAGTGCGCAGACCCGTGCCGATAACATTCCGGCGCGGGCAATTGGTAAAAAAACGGACTTGAACTTCCGCGCGGTCCACAGGCTGCGCCACAACGCGGGCGGGATTGTTATTGTGTTCATTCGACCCCTCTGATTCTTGTCGTGTCGCCAGCGGTAGACTAACAGAACTTGTTTCGTTGTCAGCCGGAACCGTTCGCATTGTGCCCGATGAAACGTCTTGCATTACACTGCGCGCCTGCGGCGTGCGCCAAACAGCTTCGATTCCGGTGGAACTCTGTTCCAGTCACGCTTGTCATTTCGAACGCTGGGAGAGATCCCGCACCTGCTGCTCGTTCAAGATCCCCCGCCGCTTGAAATGACCGCGCGCTTAAGCGTTATTCCTTCAACTCGAGAATTGCATACCATGACTTGGACCGGCAGGATTGTATTGACGTTGTTCGGATACCTCGCGGCAGGTGTCTGGGGCGCCATGCTCGGCTTTGTCGCGGGCTACTGGGTGGATCGTGCGCGCGCGGCGCCGCGCGCCGGTGCCGGGGGCGCCACCACCATCCAGCATGTCTTCTTCGAGACCACGTTCAGCGTCATGGGTCATTTGAGCAAGGCCGATGGCCGCGTGACGCAGGCCGAGATCGGCGTGGCCGAGGCGCTGATGGCGCGCATGGCGCTGTCGGCGCAGGCGCGGCAGGAAGCAATCGCGTGTTTCAATCGTGGCAAGCGCGATGATTTCGATCTCGACGCCGCGCTGGATCGTTTCCGCCACGCCTGCCGCTGGCAGCCGAATCTGGTGCGGGTGTTTCTGGAAATCCAGTTGCAGGCCGCGTTCGCCGACGGCGAGGTGAGCACTGCCGAGCGCGGCCTGCTGTTGCGCATCGCCCAGCGGCTTGGGCTTACACGTCAGGAATTCGCGCGCCTGGAGGCGTTGCTGCGCGGCTGGTATACGCGCGGTCGGGGCGCGCCGGCCGGCCGTGATACGCTGTCGGACGCGTACGAGGTGCTGGGTGTGAGCGGCGACGCCTCGGATACCGAGATCAAGCGCGCGTATCGGCGGCTCATGAATCAGCATCATCCGGACAAGCTGGCGGCGCGCGGGCTGCCCGCGGAGATGATGAAGGTCGCCGAGGAGAAGACCGTGCGCATCCGCGCCGCGTATGACACCATCCGCGAGGCGCGCGCCCGATGAGCGGCCTTGGAAAATCTTTGGCCGTCCCAATATAATCCGGGCCAACCTTGGCGGGTACAGGAGCAACAGACAATGCCCATCTATGAATACGAGTGCGCGGGTTGCGGCCATCGGCTGGAGGCGATTCAGCGTCACACCGAGGCGCCCTTGAAGGATTGCCCCGATTGCGGCGAATCCCGGCTCAAGAAGCTGATCTCGGCGGCGGGCTTCCGCCTGAGCGGCAAGGGCTGGTACGAAACCGACTTCAAGGACAACAAGCAGAAAAACCTGAGCAGGAAAGATTCCGCCGAGGATAAAGCGGCATCCAAAGCCGGCGACGCCAAATCGAGCGAGACCAAAGTCGGCGAGTCCAGCTCCGGCGACAAGGCTGCGGAAATAAAATCCGCCAAATCCGATAAGGCCACGGATTCGAAGAGCAGCACAGAACCGAAATCCTCCAAATCCGGCGGAACGGCGGCGTCCAGCGCCGCGGCGCACTGACCGGCGCCACGTCTTCGTGATCGCCCGACTACGCGGTTATCTGATCGCGGGCCTGCTGGTGTGGGTGCCGCTGGGCATCACCTTTCTGGTGGTCAAGTTCCTGGTCGATCTCATGGATCGCAGCCTGGTGCTGGTGCCGCCCGCGTGGCGGCCGGAAGCGCTGTTTGGCTTCAGCGTTCCGGGCCTGGGCTTTGCGCTGACGTTTATTATCGTGATTACCACGGGCGTGCTGGTCGCCAACCTGGTCGGCCGGCGACTGGTGGCCGCTTGGGAATCGCTGCTGGCGCGTATCCCGCTGGTCAGAAGCATCTATTCTGCCGTCAAACAGGTGGTGCAGACCGTGCTGTCCACCGACAGCAACGCGTTTCGCAAGGTCTTGCTGGTGGAGTATCCGCGCAAGGGCATCTGGACCGTGACCTTCCTGGCCGGCGAGGGCTCGGAGGAGGTTGACGCCCGCATCGGCATGGAGATGCTGACCGTGTTCGTGCCCACCACCCCCAACCCCACCTCGGGCTTCATTATCATGGTGCCCAAAGACGAGGTGATCGTCCTGGACATGCCGGTGGAAGATGGCATGAAGATGGTGATGTCACTGGGTGTGGTGATGCAGTCGCCCAATGCCAATGGCAAGCTCGCGCCCGCCGAACCAGGGACGTCGGCGGCGTCGCTCCGCAAGTAGCGCTTGCGCGCCTGACCTAAGGCGCGGCGCCAATTTTTTGCAAGCATCATGTTTTCGATATGAACCGTACGACAACGACGAACAGGCAAACCGCGCCTCATGCGTAGCCATTACTGCGGCGAGATCGTCGAATCACTGCTTGACCAGACCGTGACCGTGTGCGGCTGGGTGAACCGCCGTCGCGACCACGGCGGGGTGATCTTCGTCGATCTGCGCGATCGCGAGGGCCTGGTGCAGGTTGTGTTCGATCCGGACGCGCCCGACGTATTCGCCGCCGCCGAGCAGGTGCGCGGCGAATACGTGCTGGCGATCACCGGTGAGGTGCGCAGGCGTCCGCCGGGCACCGAGAACGACGCACTGAAAACGGGCCAGGTGGAAATCCTCGCGCGTCGGCTGGATGTCCTGAACGAAGCCGAAACGCCCCCGTTTCAGCTCGACGAAGACCAGGTGCAGGAAGACGTGCGGCTGCGTTACCGCTATCTGGACCTGCGGCGGCCGGTGATGCAGACGCGGCTTCGTACCCGCGCGCGCGTCACCAGCGCGTTGCGGCGGTTTCTCGATGCACACGGTTTCGTGGACGTGGAAACGCCCATGCTGACCCGCTCCACGCCGGAGGGGTCACGCGATTATCTGGTGCCCAGCCGCACGCACGCCGGCTCGTTTTTCGCGCTGCCGCAATCGCCGCAGTTGTTCAAGCAGTTGCTGATGATGGGCGGGCTGGATCGCTATTACCAGATCGTGCGCTGTTTTCGCGACGAGGATCTGCGCGCCGATCGTCAGCCGGAGTTTACGCAGCTCGACATCGAAACGTCGTTCCTAGACGAGCGCCAGATCATGGACCTGATGGAGGCAATGATCCGCGATCTGTTTGCTCAGGTGCTGGATGTGGCGCTGCCGGATCCATTTCCGCGCATGAGCTATCACGAGGCCATGCGCCGTTTCGGCTCCGACAAGCCGGACCTGCGCATCCCGCTGGAACTGATTGAACTGGCCGATCTTATGCGAGCGGTCGATTTCAAGGTGTTCTCAGGCCCGGCAACCGATCCCAAAGGCCGGGTGGCCGTGCTGCGCGTGCCCGGCGGGAGCGGCCTCTCGCGCAAGGACATCGACACATACACCGCGCTGGTGGAGCGTTTCGGCGCCAAGGGGCTTGCGTATATCAAATGCAATGACCCGCAGGCCGGCCGCGATGGTTTGCAGTCGCCGATCCTCAAGTTTCTTCCCGATGACGTGATAGGCGCGATCCTGGAACGCGCCGCCGTCGCCAACGGCGATCTGCTGTTCTTCGGCGCAGGTCCGGCCCCGGTGGTCGACGAATCGCTGGGCGCGCTGCGCGTGCAGGTGGGGCACGATCGCGGGTTGGTGGAGGCCGGCTGGCGGCCGTTGTGGATCACCGATTTTCCGATGTTCGAATGGGATGCGCGCGAGCAACGCTGGAACGCGGTCAATCATCCGTTCACCGGGCCGGCCGCCGACGATCCCGCTGCGATCGAGGCCGATCCGGCCGGTGTGCTGGCGCGCGCCTACGACATGGTGCTGAACGGCACGGAGATCGGCGGCGGCTCGGTGCGCAATCACAAGCCGGCCATGCAGCAGGCGGTCTTTCGCGTGCTGGGCTTGAGCGAGCAGGACGCGCGTGACAAGTTCGGGTTTCTGCTGGACGCGCTCGACTACGGCGCGCCGCCACACGGCGGCATCGCCTTCGGGCTGGATCGGCTGGTGATGTTGATGACCGCAAGCGCCTCGATCCGCGAGGTAATGGCGTTTCCCAAGACGCAGTCCGCACATTGTCCGCTCACCAATGCGCCGGCGCCGGCCAGCGAGGCGCAGCTCAACGAATTGCATATTCGCGTCAAGCGGCCGGAGCGGACTCCGCCGACCTGAACGCGCGATCTCCGGATTGCGACGCCGTGGGGATCGAATCAGCGGCCGGTCTGCGCTGTCATTTCCGCTTGTATGTCCGCGAACCGCCGCACCTGCGTTATGCTGCTGTCGCGCAGCGCCTGGGGCAGTTGGGTGGCGGCAAGGCGCGCCTGTCTCGCGCTGTCGAAGCGCCCCCACACCAAGGTGTACCAGGTGGCCGCGCCCCGTTGCGAAGCGTAATACGCCAGTTCGCCGGTTAAACCATATTCGTCGCGGAAATAGGGCATGGCGGCCTCGTTCTGGCTGGCGAACAGCTCCACCGTATAAGCCTCGGGAGCTTGCGCGCGCAGCCACGGCTCGCGCCTGAACCCGTCGCCGGCCGCGGCCGGTGCGGGCGTCGGCGGGATCTGCCGTGAGGCGGATTCCAGTTCGGTTTCGAACAGCAGCCGGGTCTCTTCCGACCGTGGAAACTGGTTTTGCAGCCGCTGTGCGTAGCGCCGCGCGATGGCGCGATTGCCCAGCGCCCGCTCCACCAGCACCGATAGCCACAGCGTTTCGGGCGTGTGCCGGGCGACCTGCAGATAATGCCTGAGGTCGCGTCGCGCCTCCGGATAGCGGCCCTTTTCGTAACTGATGCGCGCCACCTGAAACAGCGCAGCGGGCATCATCGGATTGGCGTTCAACGCCGCAGTGAAGTACTGGGCGGCGCGATCCAAGTCGGGCATGCGCAGCGCGCACAGGCCGGCGTTGGTGTAGGCCACGTCGGGCGACGGATTTCTGGGATTGTCCGCCGCCGCCAGAAAATTTTCCTCCGCCTGCCGCAGCCGGCCCTGCGTGCACAGAAACTTGCCGTAGTTGTTGCGCGCCGACGGGTCGTCAGGGCGCAGTTCCAGCGCGCGCCCAAAGTGCCGTTCCGCCAGACCGGCCTGACCCAGCCGGTCATAGATCAGCGCCGCGACGTTGTGCGCGCTGGCGAGTTGTGGATCCTGCTCCAGCGCCTCGCTGACTTTGTCCAGCGCCAGCCGCAGCTGGTTGTTATCATAGTGCCGCACGCCCAGCTGCAGATTGATCTGCGCGGGTGTCAGCTCGCGTTCAGTCGGCGCCCTGGTCTCGACGGGTGCGCAGGCGGTCAGTAACGTGGCGAGCACGGCCGCCCAGACGATACGCGCTATCATGAGTTGAGTTGCGTCTCTAATGTTTTTATATGGGTGGCCATTCGGTGCGAAGTGCTTCGACGCACTTTCCCCGCCGGCTCAATGGAGGCGCCATAATACCTGTCTTTGTATGCTGCATAAACGCCCGGAATCCGTGCTGGTAGTGGTCTACACCATCCGCTGCGAGGTGCTGATGCTGCGCCGTAAATGGCCGCCCGACTTCTGGCAATCGGTGACCGGCAGCCTTGAATGGGACGAGACGCCCGCGCAGGCCGCGCGGCGCGAACTCGCCGAGGAAAGCGGGCTTGCCGCCGATGGCCTGATTGACTGCAATGATAGCCATATGTTCGCCATCTATCCCATGTGGCGCCACCGCTATGCCCCCGGCGTCACGCAAAATCGGGAACACGTGTTCCGGCTGACGTTGCCCGGGCGCCGCGACATCGTGCTGGATGAATCCGAACATCAGCAGTTCGCGTGGTTGCCCAAAGCCGAGGCGGCGGCGCGCGCCACCTCGCACACCAACCGGGACGCGATCCTCACATGGGTGCCAGATCCGGATTAGCGTCTTGTCGCACAAGCGTTCGAGGCAAGCAGTGGTACTCGTCCATGGTATCTGGATGGTGGGCCTGGAGATGCTGTGGCTCAAGCGCCAGCTGCGGCGCCAGGGATTCGAATGTCGCCAGTTCTTTTACCGCAGCCTGATCAACACGCCGCGCGAAAACGCGCACAAGCTGCACCGCTTTCTGGCGACGATCGACGCCGACGTCGTGCATCTGGTCGCGCACAGCCTGGGCGGCATCGTGGTGTTGCATCTGTTCGACCGCGAGCCCGAGCAGAAACCTGGCCGCGTGCTGATGCTGGGCACGCCGCTCAACGGCAGCGAGACGGCAAGGCGGCTGCACGCGCGCAGGCTCACGCGGCCTCTGCTGGGCCGCAGCGTGGATCACGGCTTGTTGGGCGGCCGGCCGCCCTGGAAGGCGCGGCGTCCACTGGGCATGATCGCCGGCACGCGCGGGATCGGCGTCGGCACGGTGCTGCTGGGTGGCTTGCCGGCGCCCAGCGACGGCACGGTGATCGTGCAGGAAACGCGCTCGCCTGAGGTCGATGTTCATCTGTGCGTGCCGTGCAGCCACGCCGGCATGCTGTGGTCGCCGCGCGTGGCGGCGGCGATCGGCCGGTTTCTGCGATCCGGCGATTTCGCAGACGGCGATGCGCCGCGGCCGGGCGCGGTGATAAGATGATCCTCGTCTTAGAATTCAGCATAGACAGACATAGGCATTAATGGCAGGGCATAGCAAGTGGGCCAACATCCAGCACCGCAAAAGGGCGCAGGACGCCAGACGCGGCAAGCTGTTCACCCGCCTGATCCGCGAGATCACCGTGGCGGCGCGCATGGGCGGCGCCGACCTCGATACCAATCCCCGGCTGCGCCTGGCCACGGACAAGGCGTTGTCGGCCAACATGTCGCGTGACACGGTCGAGCGTGCGATCAAGCGCGGCGCCGGTGAGCTGGACGACGCGCAATACGAAGAGATACGTTACGAAGGCTACGGCCCCGGCGGCGCGGCGGTGATGGTGGATTGCATGACCGATAACCGCAATCGTACGGTAGCCGAGGTTCGCCATGCGTTTTCGCGCCACGGCGGCAATCTTGGCACCTCCGGCGCGGTGAGCTTCATGTTCACCGCCGCCGGCGTATTGAGCTATCCGGACGATGCCGACGAGGACGCGCTGATGGGGGCGGCGCTGGAGGCCGGCGCCGAGGATGTCGCGAAACTCGACGATCGCATCGACGTCTTGACCACGCCCGAGCAGTTCGTCGCGGTACGAGACGCCATGATCGCGGCCGGGCACGAACCGGACAACGCCGAGGTGACGATGCGGGCGGATTCGTACGTCACGCTCTACGACGATGACGCGGAGAGGATGCTGCGCCTGCTGGACGCGCTTGAAGAACTCGACGATGTGCAGAACGTCTACGCCAATGTCGATTTCCCGGACGACGTACTGGAGCAGCTTCGTTAGCGGCTGGCGGCGGAACGTGCGCATGATTTCCTTATGCCCTGCAAGCCGCGGGCCCCGGATCAATCGCGGCGATCCGCCCGGACTCCGATGCGCGCTGCGGCTGCAACC
>JBOIDC010000074.1:0-17660 GCA_050740315.1 Gammaproteobacteria bacterium
ACTCACCGACTTCGCCCGGCGACGCCTGACCTCCATGCAACGGCGCTCGACCCTGGTACGAGCATTCTGGCAGCAAGCCGAATTGCCGCTTTGAATCGTTCACTTATTATGCAAGTCTCAGTAATACTCGCGCTCGTAGCGCCGCCGGCATTGCGTCGCTTCAGGCCCTCGGCTAGCATCCGGCGAAAACAAAAAGATAAAAAATTAAGCGTCAAACTAGAAATCAGCGACAGACTGATCGGGGCAAAGAATCGATCCTGAATATTTCCGAAGACCACCCGGGCCTAGGCGCCTGGGAATAATTCGGTCGGTAACCGGAGGCATAACCGGAACATACGCGCGGACCAACGTCGTGCGTTAACAATGGGAGATCAACATGCAACGATTAACTGGCGGAAAAATTCTGCTGCCTTTTGCCGTGGCCGCGATATTGAGTGCTTGCGGTGGAGACGGCGATGATGTCACGCCTCCGGGCCCTGGTCCTGGGCCTGACCCGGAGATTCAGGGTACGCTGAACCTGACGGTCAATGGCGCGACCGCGAATGGCGAGGTTTTCGCGCAAAACGCCAGCGGCGCGCAGACTGGGTCGGTGGAAGGTAGCAACACGCTGGATGCTGGCGCATACACGCTGGTGGTCAACGGCATCCGCGAACCGGGCGCTATCGTCGACGACCTGCGCACAGGAACCGCGAATCAGGCGGCTGTGACCATTACGGCTGGCGGAACTCAGAACCGGACCGTGACATACGTCGCGGGCGGCCGGAGGTCAATTGTGGTTGCCGGGCGGCACGGCGACGCTGCATGGTTACGATGCGACTCAGTTGACGACGGGCGGAGCCGGTATTCCTGGCAGCGCGACTATCACCGGTGCGGGCATTAATCCGATCGCCGTTGCTTTCGACTCCGCGGGTAACATGTGGGTTGCGGATGAGGGTGGCGGTACAGGCGGCACGCCCGCCGTGCTCGTTTACACGCCGGATCAGCTTGTCGCTCCTGGCGGAGCTTCCGCTCCGGCTGCCACCATCGCGGCCGATGCTTCCGGGTCATTGAACCGTCCTGCCGGCCTCGCCTTCGATGCCAGCGGCAACTTGTGGGTCGGCAACTTTGGCAACACTGGCGCCGGTGCGAATACGCTGGTTCAATACGCTGCGGCAGATCTTGCTGCCGCTCTCGGCGCGGGCGGATCCACAAGTCCGTCACCAACGGTAACCATCAACAGCGCCGACTTGAGCCAGCCCTACGGTCTCGCCTTCGAGGCGGATGGCGACTTGTGGGTAGCCAACAGCGGTAACGACACGGTGGTGCAATTCGCGGCGGCGGACTTGACCGCTGATGGAGCGCCCGCACCGACAGCCTCGGTGCCACCCGGCACTGTGGATGCCCCGCGCGGGCCGGCCTTCGACGCCGACGGCAATCTGCGGGTGGCGAGCCGGAACACGGATGAACTGGTGCAGTACAGCATCGGCCCGGGAGGAATTCCCGCGTTGGCACTTACCACCGGCGTCACGCTAGCCGACGGGACAACGCCGGTCGATCCTACCGGTCTCGCCATCGACAACGCGGGCAATCTGTGGGTAACGGATAGCACCAACCATGCGCTGCTCAAGTTCACCACCGCCGGCCTCACCGATGGTGGCACGGCAGCCCCGGCGACCACCATTACCGGTGCTGGCGACTTTGGCGGCGTTATCCCCGCCTTCAATCCTCCGCCGGCTGAATCTGCCGCTGTCGCAAGACAGCGAGTAGCCGGCTCCGCTCACGGGGCGGGTGTATGCCGCCCCGTGACGCAGTTAAAATGATGTGATTCGCAAATAGGCCGCCTTTTGGGCGGTTTGCCGACCGTATTCCGGTTATTCGCACTTCGCCAATTTGCCAGTAGCCAAAAATTCGGGGGACAAGAGCGAATTTTTCCACACATCCGCCATCTTGTTATAGCCGGTTTGGTTGGGATGAATGTACCCCGCGTCTTGTAGCACCATGTCGCTGGGGTAGGAAAGGGCGCTGTACTGGTCCACAATTCTTACATCATCGGTCGGCCGACCCGCTACCATATCCTCCAGTGCCTGGTTGTATGCTTCGACCCGAAGATTGGGGAAGGTGTTATCGCCAGGGTTACTGCGGTCAATAATCTTCGCCAGAAAAACGGTCACGGGTGTACCCGTGTCGATTTCCCACTGATCAATTGTCTCAAGCGTCTGTTCGACCTGCATCGCTCGTGTAACCGGGTCAAGATTATCAGTATTGATGTTGTTCGTACCGATGTGCAATAGCACGATATCGGGCGGATTGAGCATCAACCATGTACGGATGTTCGCGGCAATTTGCGCCGCAGTAAATCCGCCATGCCCCTCGTGCTGGGGATCTCCGATCGGCGGACTGGCGGTCTGGCCATTCGATAAACTGCCGACGAAATCCACCTCGAAGTCCTCGGCGGTCAGATCACTGAAAAGCTTTCTGCGGTAGCCGACTTTTTGTGGCTCCGGCGGCGTGTTGCTCTTAAAAGTGCCCACCGTGATGGAGTCGCCCAACGGCATGATGGCAGGATTGATGATCACCGTCTCGGTGCCGACAGAGAAACTTTCGGGATCGTCCACCCGGAACTCGAATGAGTCCAGGCCGCGGGGACCGAGTTCGTTCGGCGTGTATGCGAATTCGCCGGTGGTGGTATCCAGCAATTGCACTGTTCCCTTGGCCGTTTGAATGGGGCCGGCGACATTCGGCACAGTGGGATCGAGGCTGAAGATCAGCTCGTTCGCGGTATTGTCGCGGTCGGTGGCCTGTAACCGGCCCGTTACGGTCGCGGCCTGCGGCGTTGTGGAACAGCCCGCCACGGTGGCTGGGGGCTGATTGCGGGGTGGGGGAGGCGGAGGCGGTTCGTTGCCATTTCCGCTGTCACCGCCGCCCCCGCCGCAACCTGCGAGCATCAGGACGACCATGCCGGCCGGCAAAAACCTACGGTGGGATAGCCGTCCGCGGCGACCGTCAATCGATTCTGCTAAACGCTTCTGTTTGATTCGCATCGAACTTTCCCTGGTTATGCCTCTTATCATCCACCGCCGATGCACTGGGTTCAAAACGCGGTTCAGTCAACGATGCTTATTGGCTATCGTTGCCGTCGTCGTGCACTCTCGGTCTCCCTTGCATCCCCCCAAATGGAATGCGTTTTTGTTAAACGAAATGATCTGTCAAAAATAGCGCGCATTCTTTGTTCGCGCGCACGAAATTATCATATATGCGCACGGCGGAGTCTGTAATTGCAATCAGGAGACAAAGCGACGCGGATAAACGGTGCGATTTTCCGCATGAGCGGTGTCCCCGGGCGCGCGCAGATATAGGATTTTCGATAAACTGCCGGACACGAAAAACAACCCTGTGAACGCAATGTGGACCTTGTGAACGCAGGGACTATATTTCAAAGCTGCTGAAGTTTGTGTCATAAGCTTTTGCGACGACAGCTATTCCGACTGAGATGGCCAAAAAGGCACGAAAACGATCATCGTCCGGGATACTGCGGCAACTAAAGCGCTATCCGTGGGCGGGTTTTTGGATGTTGTTCGCCGGGCGGGGCGCGGGTGGCAGACTCGCTACCTGGCTAGCCGGATTGTTCGCGCCGCCTTACAAGGGCCGCCGATATTTGACGCGGCTTAACAAGCGCGGTTATTTCTCACCTTCCGCCGCGATCGGCTGCCGCCATCTGAGCACAGGCGAGCACGTTTTTATCGGTGACCGTGTAACGATTTACGAGGCGGACGAAGGCGAGGTCAAGCTGGGCGATCGCGTCGCCATACATCAGGACACGATCATTCAGGTCGGCGAGGGTGGTCGCGTGCAAATCGGCGCGGACACCCACATTCAGCCGCGGTGTTATTTATCGGCGCAAAAAGGTTCGCTGACGCTTGGCAGCCACGTGCAAATCGCGTCTAATTGCGCCTTTTATCCATACAATCACGGCATGGCGGCGGGAGAATCGATGCGCAAGCAGCCGTTGCGCACCAGGGGCGGGATTGTCATCGAAGATGATGTCTGGCTGGGGTTTGGAGTCATTGTGCTGGACGGCGTGCGCATCGGTAGCGGCGCTGTAATCGGCGCGGGATCGGTCGTTACCCGTGATATACCGGGCGAGGCCATCGCGGTCGGCGCGCCGGCAAGGGTCATCGGCAAACGCAAGCCAGGCAACGCGGCCACGCAAGCGAATACTGTTTCCGCGTGACCACTTCAGCAGAAAAATTCAAGTATCGGCTCGTCCGAAATAAATCCGGAATCCGCTGCTCGAGCAGCTAAACACCGATTTTCCCGGTAGACAGACCTTCTTTCGCAGTCAGGTTTCCGGGGCAACGGAAACCTTTTGTCCATAAATCAGTAGCCTACATAAATAACTATGATAATAGACACGCGTTCTATGCCAGACAACGAGCGACTCGAGGCGGACCTGTGTATCGTCGGCGCGGGGCCCGCGGGCCTGGCGATCGCGCGCACGCTTGCGGGTCGCGGCCCCCGGATATGTGTGATCGAGAGCGGTGGACCGGAGCCGGAACAGGAAGCTTCGGTTCGCGATTTGAGCTACGGGCGCAATATCGGCCTCAATTATTTCCGGCTTGACGACGCGCGTGGCCGTGGTCTGGGCGGCTCTGGCACGCGATGGAATATCCCGATGAGCAATGGCGCGGTGGGCGTCCGTCTGCGGCCGCTCGAACCCATCGATTTCGAGGCCCGCGACTGGTTGCCCAATAGCGGCTGGCCGTTCGATTATGCTCACCTGGAGCCTTATTACGCCAGGGCCGCGGCCTTGTGCAATATCGAGGCTGTATCGCCCAGTGCGGATGAATGCGCAAGGCGCGATGGTGCGTGGCCGTTGCCATTGGATCGGGATATCGTGCAGACGGCGATGTTTCAGATTGGCCCTGCCAGCGCCTGGTGGGGTCAGGAAACGATCTCCGGCATCAGCAGGGCAGGGGTCACCGTGCTGGTCAACGGTACGGTCACGCAGATTGACTCGCAAAGCGATGCGCAGGCCGTGACGGGTGTCCGGGTCGGTACGCTTACCGGGCGAACGATTCGCGTGGACGCGAAAATCGTGGTGCTCGCCTGCGGCGGTATCGATAACGCGCGCCTGTTGTTGCTGTCCGACGAGGTTGTGCGCGGTGGGCTGGGGAACGGCCATGACCTGGTCGGGCGTTATTTCATGGAGCATCCGCACCTCCTGGCCGGCGTACTTATTCCGTCACAGACCGAGGTATTCGAGAAGGCGGCACGATATCAGGTGAAAAAATCCGGCGCCAGCTGGGTCGAGGGACGCCTGGCGATTGCCGAGCCGACGGCTCGCCGCGAACAACTTCGTGGCTGCGTGGTGGCTTTGCATGCGCTGCCGCGAAAAGGCGCATTGCGCGGCCTGGAGATGCAGGAAAATCCGACGGGCGGTGAAGTCGCAGCGTCACTGATGATTTCGGCCATGGAGCGCCGCGTCTGGCCGTACGACGCGCGCAAGCTGTTACGCGAGATCGCAGCAGATCCCATGGGGGTGTCGCGCGCCCTGCGCCGCCAGATCGAGCGCAAGCGGCGGCTGACAGGTAATCAATCCCGCGGCCAGCACGCGGTCACCAGCGCGCCGCCGGAGGTATTCGCGTTAAACGTAATGTCGGAACAAGAGCCGCATCCGGACAGTCGTGTGCTGCTTGACCGGCGCCATCTCGATGCGTTCGGGCAGCCACGCGCGGCGCTGGACTGGCGGGTAAGAGATGCCGACATTCGGGCAATCACAAGGTCACTCGATTTGATCGGGCGGCAGATTGAAGCTGCGGGATTGGGACGTTTCCATACGCCGCTACATCCAACTTTGCCGCCGCATCGCCTGAAGGGGGGTTATCATCACATGGGAACGACGCGCATGCACACGGATCCACGCAAAGGCGTGGTCGACGCGGATTGTCGAGTACATGGCATCAGTAATCTGTATATCGCGGGCAGCTCGGTATTTCCGACCGGCGGGTACGCGAACCCCACTTTGACGGTAGTGGCGCTGGCCGTACGTTTGGCCGATCGTCTCGCGCTGCGCTTCAGTAAAGGCACGACCTAGCGCTGGCTCAGGTTAAAACCGTGCGAGCGCGGTTGTCAGGATTGCCGCCTCCGCGTCAACAGCCGACCTAACATCCACAGCGCAAGCCACACGGGCAAACCGATAAACACGCCTGCCGCTAGGGCATAAGCCAAATGTCGGTAGTGTAGTGGTTCAGGGAGCAGGTTCTTGATCGTTTGAAGCAAGCTGCCACCGCCACCGTCACCATCCTCAGCCAGCAGATAGCGTGTGATGGCTTCGGCCTCCACCTCGTTCAGCCCCATGTTCGGCATGGTCGAATACGGCTTGTCGAACCGGGGTTCGAGGATGTGGGATTTCAACCAGATCCTTAATCGTTCACGGCCTTTTGCCTTGACTAGCTCAGCCCGTGCGCCCTTGTAGCGATTGAACGGTTCTTCGTCTCTGCGGTCGAGCTCGCGCAATGACTGCAGATATGCCGGCGAATTTATCCTGGCGTTGATGCGATCGAACATCGGGCCGCTCCCGCGGTTCAATACGGGCCCATTGGTGCCGCCCAGTTCAAACACGCCAGTGACACGATGGCAGCCGAAGCACCCGTTCTGGCGCATCAGGTTCTTGCCGTCCTGCGCCAGCGCGGCCGGATCGGCCAGCTCGGCCAGGTTGAAATCGTGCGCGCGGTCGGGCTCGTATTGAACCTTGATCACAGCGCCCTGATGGTCTTTGACCGGCAGCATCGGCGAAAAATAAAGGCCATCAGGACCGAACGCCAGCCCCAGAACGGGGTCGGTTCGTTGGCCCTCCCTGGCCTTGACAAAATGCTCAGGCATGCGGGTAAGCATGCCGTTTTCGACGCTATAGCCTAAGCGAATGACGCCCGAATCGCTCGACGACGCCACGAAAAACTGATGCGCATATTCGGGGGGAAAAAACGGCGCGTCAGCTGAATAATCCATCTGCACCGGCCCCACGCTATCCAAAAAGACATACGCGGCATTGGTGGCGATGCTTTCATCATTGCCGTTCCATAAATGATTCTGTCCCTGCCTGACTTCCAGGAAGCGGTCGATCGCCAGCCCGTTCTCCGTGACCATGACATCACCATCGACGATCGCGAGGCTGAATGGATTCCTCATGCCATACGCCCAGACGTAATTCCGCGCTTTGGTCGTATCGTCGTCTTCGTAGAAGGGATTGTCTGGCACGGGCGCGCCGTCCAGCTCCATGCGCATAATCTTGCCGAGCAGGGAGTCGATATTCTGGCTGTTCAATGGCGACACGAAGCCATCGCCGACCCCGACATACAGCATGTCGTCATGCACTCTGCACGGGCCGATCTGATGCGAAGGGCCAGACTCGTCACGCACGAACACGTCGGTAAAAGCCAGGCGGGATTGGGGCTTGAGCGAGAACGTGCCGGGCGTGGTTTTGAAGCGCATGACGTTATTGCGCAAAACGTTTTCGTCGTCTTGGTAAGTGAATGTCACGAACACGTAGCCGCGCTTGGGCTCCAGGCAAAGGCCCGCCAGACCGAATTCCGATTTGCCGTGCGGGAATTCCTTGTCGAACTCGGTTTGAAGAAAACCCGTGGCGAAGGTTTCTACCGTGCGATCATTGGTAACGACCTTTACGGTGCCCCGCAGCTCGGTGACAAAATAGAGCGGGTCTTTCGGGTCGTCGCCAGGATTTGGCACGAATGCGATCGCGGTCGGATATTGATAGCCCTGCGTGTCGATGTCGATGGAAAACCCTTCCGGTACCGCCCAATCCTGTTTCCAGCCCGCGCCCGCCTGGCCGACGTCCTTGGCCGCTTTCGACGGGTCAATCTGCAGGTCAGCGCTGGCCGAACAGGCGGCGCAGAGCAAGCAAATAATGCTTGCGGATGTGAGCCGTCCAGTTAAAGGCATGGAATCATTTCGGCAAAATTCGCGCATTACGGATCCCGTATTGAAATAGGCTGGCATGAAGTTTGACTGCCTGATATGAGTCGTGGGCTTCGTTATAATAGAAGCTGAATAATACAATGCTGAAATAGTTATCTGTACTTCTTCGAGGAAGGCGGCAATACCGTTCGCATCGGCGGGTCGCCGCGCCGGTGCGGCTGGATGGCGATCAATAGCTACCATTCCATTTTTCCTGATCGGCCAGATGCAGGTCAATGTCGCCGCTGGCGGCGTATCCACAAGCTTATGATTTCAGAAGGGATAGGAGAATGCATTGGCGCGATCCGTCTGCGCCTCGAGCCCCTTGCACGAGATCATAGGAGCGAGTTGCATGACCGGTGACGGCCCGCTGGTGAGCGTTGTCACGCCCATCCTCAACGGGGAGCAGTACCTCAGCGCGTGCATCGAAAGCGTGCTTTCGCAGACGTACCGCAACTTGGAATATGTCATTGTCGATAATTGCAGCACCGATCGCAGTCTGGACATCGCAAGGCGTTATGCCGGCACCGACGCGCGGATTCGCGTGCACCGGAATGAAAGCTGTTTGCCAATGCTGGCGAACTGGAATCACGCGCTGCGGCAGATGAGTCCGTCCAGCCGCTATTGCAAGATTTTACACTCCGACGATTTGATGTTTTCCGGCTGTATCGAGCAGATGGTCGAAGTGGGCGAAACGCATCCATCGGTTGGGATCATCGGCGCGTATCGCATCGACGAGGACCACGTTAATCTGGATGCGGTGCCGTACAAAAGCACCTTCATCTCCGGAAGAGAGCTTTGCCGCCGACGCCTTCTCGGGCAGCCGGACATGTTCGGGTCGCCAAGCTCGCTCTTGCTGCGCGCCGATCTGATACGCGGGAAGGAACGGTTCTACAATGAAGACAATCTGCACGCGGACACCGAGGTGTGCTTCGATCTGCTCAGACATGTCGATTTCGGATTTGTACATCAGGTGCTCACTTATACGCGCAGACATAACGAGGCCGTCACCTCGTCGGCCCGCAAGCTGAACACACACAAGGCATCGCACTACCTGCATCTCGTGCGGTATGGGCGTTATTTTTTGAATGATGAAGAATATGCCCGTCAAACGAAAAAAGTGCGTAAAATGTACTATCGCTTTCTGGCGGCTGATTTTCTTCAAAGTCTGGTCGACCGGGATGCGCGCACGAAAAAAGATGCTTTTTGGGGATACCACCGGGCAAGGCTCTCGGAACTTGGCGAATCGCTGAGCGTTCCAAAGCTGTTCGGATCAATTATAGCGGTGCTATACAATTATGGGTTGGACAGGCTCAAGGTGTAGCCTCGCCTTGATCCATGTTGCGCCCCGATGATTGGGCTAGCGGAGTTGCGCAGGCAATTGCAGCATAACGCTTCGCTAACGTTGTATGGCGGTTAGTACCTCCACGGAAAGTGACGCAAAAATGGATATAAAAGTCGTATTCATCATGGGCCCGGGTCATTGCGGTTCAACCTTGCTTGACCTCTTGCTCGGCAGCCACTCACAGAGCTTCTCGCTGGGAGAATTAAGTCGCCTCGGGAGTCTGATCGATGCACCCCGCAGCGAATATCGGAAGATCTGCGGGGTTTGCGTGCGCGAATGCGACTTCTGGAACAAGCGCGCCGCGGTGCCCGTGCTTGAAGTCTATTTCTCTCAGAAAAACCGCCTTCGTTCCGCGTTGGGCAGGCTCAGCCAGAACATCTATAACCCTTACAAGCTCATCGCGCGGTGGAGCGGCAGGAGCGTGCTGATCGATTCGAGCAAGAATCCCGCGTGGATTAAGCGCCGGACGGTGCCGGCGCATACCTGGCGCGGCATCCAACCTCACCTTGTTTACATGTGCAGAGATGGCCGGGCTGTCGTTAACTCTTATTACAGAAAATATCCGGATCGCGGCATGGTGAATCTTATCGAAAACTGGAAACGGCAGACGGCCAGCATGAACGCTTTCTATGATCGATTTCCACACGCCAAGACCAAGGTGCACTACGAGGAACTGGCCACGCAGCCCGAGCAGGTGGTCCGCTCGTTGTGCCGGAATCTCGGCATGGATTATGAAACAAGCATGCTGCGATACTGGGAACACGAGCACCACCATGTCATGGGCAACGGGGGCACGCGGTCGCTGATCTACAAGTATCGGGAAAAATTCGGCACCGATCTCGCCGCGATGCGCCAGCGTCAGGCCGCCGCCAAGCAGTTTTACGACCCGAGCTTCTACGACAACATGGATATCGGCATCAAGCTGGATGAACGGTGGCGAGTGGAGATGTCGCCCGAACAGTGCCAGCAGTTCGACGCGATCGCCGGTGACCTGAACGAGGCATTTGCTGTGAAAGAGGCGCTTTCTTTCGCCCGCACCGAAGAACATTAGTATCACGCTCAGACCCCGGGAAGTTGCAGGATGGAGAAGCCGCTCGTGTCGATCGTCGTCTGTTGCCATAACCGGCGGCATTATCTGGAACAGACGATGCAGTCTGTGTTCGCTCAGACTTATCGCCCGGTGGAGATTGTCGTTCTCGATGATGGCTCTACCGATGGTACCGATGAGTTGATGCGTGGCTACGGAGATCGAATCCGCTATCACTGGCAGCAAAACCGTGGTATCGCCGCGACGCGCACCGCCGCATGCAGGCTGGCGAAAGGTGAATTTATCGCGTTTCAAGACGATGACGATCTGATGGCGCCGGAGCGCATCGTCAAGTTGCATGATGCCTTGGTCGAATATCCGTCCGCGGTGTTTTCCGTCGGTGATTATGCGCTAATTGATCCGGACGGCCATCTCACCGGTGCGCGATGGATGCCGGGAACACTGGATGAGACCGACAAGCCGCGGCTGATCGAGGACGCGCACGCCGCGGTGCTGTGGCCCAAAGTGCCGGGCGTTCCTCACACCACGTTATTCCGCGCCGCCGATGGTGAACGGGTAGGCTGGTTCGACGAGGCGTTCAAATATGCCTGTTCGGACGCTGATTTTTTCGCCCGTCTGGCGCGCTTGGGGCCGATCGTTTATGTGAGGGAGATCGTCTCCTACTATCGCCGTGGTCATAGTGCGATGTGGAATAACCAGCTGCGGGCGGACTACAGCCGGCTCCAGTTGTTCGAGAAGCACCTAGGCCTGGAGGCTGGCGGTAACGAAGCGTTTAGGAAGCGACTGCGGTTCCGCCTGCGTCAGATGCTGGTCCAGGTCGCGCGCCAGAAACATCAAGGCATGCGGGTGGCGGAAAGCGGCCTCGAAGTCTATGTGCGAAGAGGCCTGGAGATGCTGGGATGGGGCGACCGGTTGCTATACAAGTGGCACGACTCGGTGAAATTCCCACTCAAGAATCTGGTGCGGAAATGATCTCCGAAGCCGGCGTGAAGCCGGTCGATATCGGCTCAAGCGATGATGCAAACATGAAGCGGAAGCCGCCATGTAATGTTGTATACGTGATTACCGGTCACGCTGGTTTAAATGATCGCGTCAAGAAAGTCGTAGACCTTCAGGTCGCGAACAGTCGCATAGTGCTAATCGCACCAAACGTAGGGGGTGTCGCTTGTGAAACACTCGCGATCGAACCATACGGGAATCCGACGGGAATCTTACGTGTGGCCGGTTTGCCGCGCGTAAAGCGAGCAGTCGATCGATTCTTGTTTTTTCCTTCGACTCGCGTGCTGTATGTCAAACCCTTGCTGAGAATTTTGAAGGGGCGCATTGCGCGCGATATCGAGCAAGGCAGCAATGTTGCGCTCCTGATTTGCGTGCCGCCGCACGACATGTGTCTGGTGGGCTTGACGCTAAAACGTGATTTCCCGCGGCTTTTCTGGATGATCGACTGGCAGGATTTGTGGAGTTATGACGAGAATTATTACGAGCGGACGCCGCGTCTATATCGCCCAAGACTGCTCAGACTCGAAAAGCAAATTCTCGCCGAATGTGATCTGAACATAACCACGAATTCATATGCCAAGGCCGTGCTTGAAGAGAACTTCGATGTGGCTTCCGACAAGGTCGTGGCGATACCACATCATTTCTCCAGCGACGACCTCGATCAGCGGGCGGTCGCTTCCAAGGCTAGAACGCCATCAGCTGAGAGCAGCGCGATCAGAGTCGGCTTTCTCGGCACGCTCTTCAAACCGCCCCGGGTTCCGGGTGATCTGATGCATGACGCGATCCGTGAGTTCAACGCGTCGGGATTGAGAGCGGAGCTACACGTGCATGGCAATTATCCAAAACACGCGACCGACGACGCGTTGGCGCGTATGCGCGATGACGGCCTCTTCTTTCACGGCCCCTCGAGTCACGAGGAGAGTCTGCAAAAGTTGCTGCCTTACGATTATCTTCTGCTCTTGCTGGCCGATCTGCCGAACAGCAGGGCGGTAATGAGCATCAAACTGCCACATTACATGCTGATCGGGATCCCGATCATTGCTGTAGTGCCGGACCGATCGGCGGTTGCGGATGCGCTGAGACAAACCGGAACGGGTTATGTTGTGCCCATCAACGGCGACTGGCGGCGCCACCTCAGGCGCATTTTCGACGGGAAAGATGAGCATCAACCGCGTCGAAATGCACAGGCGATCGAGGCTTATTCATGGGATAACTTGTCGTCAGATTGGAAAACCCTCTTCACACGCGCAGCCGTTCAGCCTTTGAGGAATTGATTCATATGCCGGGCGCGTCAAACACCTGTGTCATGCTTCTTTCCGATAAATCGTCGGGTTCAACGGCGTTGCAGAGAGAATTGGCGAAACATCCGGAAGTTCGTCTGGTGGAGACGACCAGGCACAACGAGCATGAGACCCTGTACTGGAACAAGGCCGCGGCGCTGTTAGGTCGACCGCAGGCAGACATTCTCAACAGTGAACTCCCTATGAAGGGAAATCGAGCCAGGCAGGAGTTGCTGGAATTTCTCAGGGCGAATCTCGACACTTTTCAGCCGCCGTACAATGACAGGATGCTGGTGTTCGAAGGCTGGCAAAGCTTGTGTCGTAATTTCGGTCCCGTGTTCCTGGAGAAATCCCCGCATCATCTTCACTATTGGTCTGCGCTCGAGCTAATTTCGGAATGTGACCGGCGCTATCCGGATATCGACTTCAAGTTCATTGGGTTGATTAGAAATCCCGTAGACACGTCGTATTCGATGTGGCGACGCTGGCGCGCGGTGCCGGAGACGCAGCAATACGAATGGCTCCGGGCCTACAAGAATCTAATGAAACTGAAAATGCGGGTGGGCGAGCGCCTGCATGTCGTAAGGTACGAAGAGCTGGTACGCAACCCCGAGGCGATCAAAAAACTATGTGATTTCGTGGGGATAGAGTGGGTTCCGAATATGGGCGAGGATCTTCGTACGTCGTCACTGCAAACGTGGCGTGACGACTGGATGTTTGGCTTCGGGCTTTCTCAGCAAGTCACTGGATTTGCTCAGGAACTGGGGTATAAAAAAAATGAAATCGATACACGCCCGCACCCCGTGTGGCCGTTATATCGCGATGCGACTCGAGCGGTCCATAGCAGCTTGAAATTGACCCGCCCGCTTAAACGGCGCCTCAGAAGCGCGCTCGGTTCTTGCTGAGCTTTTGGCGAGTTTCCTCTTAATTTTTGTCCCAGCGCAAACCGGGAATACCGGCAGTAAGCTTGCGCATGGGGCATAACCGATTTAGAACTGAATGCGTCCCAATTGACCGACAGAGTTACAACGATAATGTTTTGCTGCTGTTAATGAGTGCGAAAAAGAAACTGTGTATTCTGGTGCCGGCCCATTGGGCGGGGCTGATGGGAGGCTCTGAATACCAGGTTAATTGTCTGGTTGAGCGGCTGGTTCGACAAAATCGTTACGACATCTACTACCTGGCCAGGCGAATCGACCCGGACTTTTCACCACAGGGTTACCAGATTATTCAAGTGGCGGATGCACGAGGATTCAGGCGTTTTGGAGAATTTCTCGACGCGCCAAGACTGCTGAAGTTGCTCGCCCAGCTTCGCCCGGACATTATTTACCAGCGGGTGGGCTGCGGCTATACCGGTATCGCGGCCTATTATGCGCGGCGCAATACTTGCCGGGTGATCTGGCACGTAGCACACGAAATGGAGGTTCAGCCGTTTAATCGCGTGATTTCAAAAAACATGGTGTTTCGATATCTCGATAAAAAGACGCTTGAATACGGCATTCGGCACGCATCCGCCATCATCGTTCAGACCTCACAGCAGCAAGCGTTGCTTGAGCGGCATTATCATCGCAAGCCGGTCGCTAGAATTCACAACGGCCATCCATTGCCGCAAGAAGAGATTGCCAAGCCCGATGGGGTTGAGGTGGTCTGGGTTGCGAATCTGAAGCCCTGGAAGCAGCCCGATATCTTTCTCCGGTTGGCTGAAGACCTGGCGCATTTACGTAATGTCCGATTCACTATGATTGGAGCGCGCGCGTGGCCGGAGGAGCGTCATAGCGAGTTTTTGCATCGGATAAAGCATCTGAAAAATCTGACGTACCTGGGCGGTCGCCCGCAAAGCGAGGTCAATACAGTGCTTGCCCGCGCTCATATTTTTGTCAATACCAGCCTCCAAGAGGGTTTCCCGAATACGTTTATACAGGCGTGGATGCGGCAGGTGCCGGTGGTCAGTCTGAACGTCAATCCCGATAACGTATTTGGCAAAGAGCACATCGGATTTGTGTCCCTCAGTTACCAGAAGCTGAAGCAGGATGTTATCACCTTAGTCGACAAGCCAGATATTCGGCGCCGAATGGGAGAGAATGCACAGATGTTCGCTTTTAGGACGTACTCGATGGATAACATAAGGAAGATCATAGATGTCATTGCTGCCTGATGGCTGGTAGCGACGCCGACTTGGATATCCGTTTATGCCGCTGAGATTTTTGTTTGTCACGGAAGACAAGTACCCTCCGTACCGTTCCGATGTTGCCATCCTGTTCGGAGAGGAGCTGGCTGGTCGAGGGCATAAGATTGATTGGTTGCTCCAGGCAAGCGACATGCGAGATGCGCCGCGTCAAGCTCAATTGGGGGGAGGTGTGGCTTGGATCGCTAAAACAGACACTGGCGATTCGAGACTGAGCAGGCTCAGAAAGAATCTTTACGATTTCTGGAACGACATGAAAATGTTTCGGCTGATTCGGAAGCGCGAATATGACTTTATTCAAGTAAAGGATAAATTCGCCTCCGCGCTAGCTGCTATCGTGGCCGCCAGAATTTATAGGCTGAAGTTTTTTTATTGGCTGTCTTTCCCTTTTCCTGAAGCGATGCTCAACCGTGTACGCGAAGGGATCTCCCGCTATCCATTGGTAGATTACGTCCGTGGGCACTTATTTAAGTTTTTCTTGTACAGCGTGATCATGCGCCACGCGAACCACATATTTGTTCAGAGCGACCAGATGAAGGAAGATGTTGCGGCGATGGGCGTTCCTAGAGATAAGCTCACGCCGGTGCCAATGGGAGTATCGCTTGGGCGTATACCTTATTGTGCCGGCGGCGAAGATAACCAGTTAGGGATGCGGGAGAATTCTGTCGTTTACCTCGGTGGGTTACATAAAGTTCGTAGATTGGATTTCTTGATCAGGGTTTTTTGCGAGGTCCAACGCCGCGTGCCCGACGCGAAACTCTATATGATTGGGTCTTCAACGGAGCCGGCCGATGCCGAAGAGTTACGCGAGTTAGCCTACGACCTCGGCATGAAGGATTCGATAATCTTTACTGGTTTTCTTCCCATGGAGGAAGGTTGGCGTTACGTAGCGCGCGCTGCGGTAGCCGTCTCCCCCTTTTACCCAACGCCCACGCTGCAGTCGACTTCCCCGACCAAACTGGTGGAGTATATGGCAATGGGCAAACCAGTTGTCGTAAACGATCATCCCGATCAACGGAAGGTCATAATGGAAGGTGGTGGCGGAGTTTGTGTGCCGTACGACGAAGCTGCTTTTGCAGCGGCGATTGTGGACCTTTTGATACACCCTGAGAAGGCAAAAGCCATGGGGCTGCGAGGCAGGCGTTATGTGGAGGAAAATCGTAGCTACGCAGTGCTGGCGAATCGGGTTGAGCAACGGTATCGTGAGCTTTGCTTGTAAAGGTTTCTCGCGAGAGTCAGCGTTCATATGAAAACCGTGGATGTAGAATTTTGAAACTGTGTTTAGGTGCACCTTATAGACTGGGCCCCTCGACGGGACCCCGGGATCTTGCGAGGTCGCGATGCATACGTTCTAGTTTGAGCTTATGTTCAAACAATTGCGGCTGCCGTGGTTCATCTTATGATTTGGGATTAAGTTATACGAGCCCGATCGCTGCTCGATCCACCTCCCCGGAACGGCGGGCATCTTGTTAGCATAATGACGACGGTGATTCATCAGGACAGAGATACCGCACAGTTCAACGGCTGGCAAGACCGTCCGATGCGCGAACGGGAGCGCTCGAATCGGCGGTTGCTGGCGGAGATCCGCGCGAGCCACCACACCAGCCGTCACGCCGGGCAGCGGCGCGGATTTGCCGCGTACTCTACCAAAAGAAATTCGGGGGACGGGTGAGAATCCAGTCGGTTTTGTCAGGCGTAATTAGTACTCTTCCCGGAGGCAATGAATGGTTATTCAGGCGGCACGAGAAGAGGAAGCCCCGCGCGGGTACATCTAGCGCCAGATATTGCTATTCGATTTGGCTTCGACACCTGGTGTTGGCCAATAAGTATTGTTCTTCATTTAATGGTCTGCCACGTTCGGTAGCGGAACTAGGTCCCGGAAGCTCTTTTGGAACAGGGCTGGCGGCTTTGTTATCAGGGGTCAATAAATACTATGCCTTTGATGTTGTGCCCCATACAAAGGATGAACGGAATATGGAGGTTTTTGATGAGCTATTGGCGTTATTTAAAAGAAAAGAAGCGATCCCAACTAGTAAGGAATTCCCCGAAATCTTTACGGAGCTAGACGACTACAGGTTTCCGGCGCACATATTAAACGATGACATCCTGGGCGCTGCCTTAAGCCCCGCTAGAACAACAAATATAAGACGTGAACTATCGGGTACAAATAAGTTGGCTCCCGAGAATGCTTTTATCGTCAGTGTTGTACCGTGGCACGATGTCAATATTATCTCGGAAGGCATAGTGGAGATGGTAGTTTCCATGAGCGTGATGGAACACGTCGATGACTTAGAACTGGCCTATCGCGCATTTGGTTCGTGGCTCAAGAAAGGTGGGGTTATGTCCCACGAAATCGATTTTCGATCTCATGGGCACTCAGATGTTTGGAATGGTCATTGGAGTTATTCCGATTTTGTTTGGTGGATTATCAGAGGTAAGCGACCGTACCTGCTCAACAGAGCACCTCACTCTACCCACATTGACCTGATTAAAGCCCATGGATTCGACATTGTTGCTGATATACCGAAGCAAGATCACACGGGGCTACGACGAGATGATCTGGCCAAGCGGTTCAAGAGTCTTTCCGATGCTGATATCTGCACGAAGAATGCTTATGTGTTAGCTACGAAGAAGTGAGGAGCGATCTATCCTGAGTACGCGTTCTACTGGGCCCTGAATGATGGGTGAGATTTTTGAGTGTGTGTCGGTTCGATCTTTTTGGGTGAAGTGGCCCCCCAGAAACTGGACAGGGGTATAAGCTCTGATTCGCATGCTATTGAGAGGCATCGATATGAGTCAGAAACGCAAGCAGTACAGTGCGGAGTTCAAGGCTAGGGTGGCCCTGGCGGC
>JBOIDC010000075.1:0-17592 GCA_050740315.1 Gammaproteobacteria bacterium
CCAAAGAGCTGCGACGTCTTATTATGCGCCGCGTGTCAAGTCGCGGGCGTCGATGGTTTCATCAGCTCGGCAAAGCTCAATTTCTCCGGCGTCGTCCGCGCGCGCGCCATCACCCACTCGACGATCTGATCCTCCATCACCATGGCCTCCACATTCGCCATCGCGCTGCGGTTACGCTGATAGTAATCCATCACCTGCCGGGGGTCGTCGTAGCCGGACGCCAGCGTCTGGAGCGCGGCCTGCACCTTGCCGCTGTCCGGCTTGAGCTCGTGCCGGCGCACGATCTCGCCCACCACCAGACCGAGTTTTACGCGGCGGCGCGCCTCTTCTAAGAACAAGTCGTCCGGCAAACGGCTTTCATCGGCTTGTCCCATGTTTTTCATCGTCTGGCTGCGCACGTGCTCGATCTCATGCCGGACCATGCCGTCGGGCAGTTCGACCTCATTGCGCTGCAATAGACCTTCCATCACCTGCGTCTTGATCCGCGCCTGAACCTTCTGCGCCAGCTCGCGCGCCATGTTCGCCCGCACCGCCTTGCGCAAACCCTCCACGCCGCCCTCTTCGACGCCCAGCGATTGGGCAAAGCCGTCATCCAGTGCCGGCAATTTCGGTTCTGCTACGCGCTTGACGGTCACGCTGAATTCGGCGACCTTGCCGGCGACATCCTTGTTGGGATGGTCATCGGGAAAGGTAATCTGCACGCTTCTGTGCTCGCCGGGCGTGGCGCCGAGCAACTGGTCTTCGAAACCGCTCAACATGCGCCCGGCGCCCAGCTCGATCGGAATATCCTCGCCTTCGTTGCCCTCGAAGGGCGCACCATCGATCGTGCCTTTGAAATCGACCAGCACCTGATCGCCCTTGTCCGCCGCGCGCTCCACCGTGTCCCAGGTTTTGCGCTGCTCGCGCACGGTCTGCATCATTTCGTCGATGTCCTTGTCGGTAATTTCGACTTCCGGCCGCTTGATCTCCATGTCTTCGACCGCCGCCAACTCGAATTCCGGATAGACCTCGAACTCGGCGGTATACTTGAGCCCCCGACCCTCGCCCAGTTCACTGGGCTCGATGCGCGGTCCGCCGGCCGGCCGCAATTCTTTCTGCACCACCGCTTCCTGAAAACTGGCGCGCAGGACCTCCTCGGTCACTTCGCGCAGGATCTGATCGCCAAATCGCTGCTTGACGATACGCAACGGCACCTTGCCCGGCCGGAACCCCGCCACTTTCACACGCTGCGTCATAGTCTTGAGCCGCTTTTCGACCTCCGGATCGATACGTTCGGGTGGCACCTCGACGGTCATCTTGCGGCCCAGGCGACTTGTTGTTTCCAGCGATACCTGCATGTGCTAATCCTTCACAAGGGAGAATAATTCAAGCGGATGAACAATGGCGCGCGGCGCTGGTGCGAAAGGAGAGACTCGAACTCTCACGGGTTGCCCCGCTGGCACCTAAAGCCAGTGCGTCTACCAATTCCGCCACTTTCGCGTATTCCGGAGCAGCCTGAGTTTGGGCATTATAACAGGCGTCGCCAACCGCGCGCATGGCCTTAACCACGGACAATAATCAACCTGATGTGGACGATTTCAGCCATGCGGCGATCACCGGCGCCCACTCGCTCATGAGCATTGCCTCACCGGCCTCAGGACGCAGGCGTTAAGGATCATGCGCCCGACCGCGTTGTTCGCAGGCTATCTCGCGCTTGCGCTGATACTCGGCGCCCTGCTCGCGTACCCGGTTTATCTGTGGCTCTACCCCGCCATCGACGAGCCGATGTATCGCTTTGTCACGCGCAGCGGCATGTTGATCGCTCTGCTTGGCCTGCCCTGGTTCTTACGTCACCAGAATCTGGCTGACCGGCGCGCGCTGGGCTACGCGCCGCCGTGGCCATCTCTTGTGCGCGACGTAATCATGGGCCTTATCATCGGCGTGTGCATCATGCTGCCGCTGATCGGCGGCCTGATCGCACTCGATATCCGCATACCGGATCCTGACTGGGTTTTTTCCGGCGCGAATCTGGCACTCGCCCTGCTGGAGGGGCTGCTGGCGGGCCTGCTGGTGGCGCCGATCGAGGAAACCTTCTTTCGTGGCGCGATGTTCACCGCGGTGGCGCGGCACAGCGGTTTGTGGCCCGCCGCGCTGTTGACCAGTCTGCTTTACGCGGCGCTGCATTTCCTTACCACCGACTATGACGTGCCCGCAGGGGCGCTCGAATGGTATAGCGGGCTCGTGTCATTGGGCTACATGTTCGAGCAGTACACGCAGCCGGCCGCGCTCGTCGATTCTTTTCTGGCGCTGATTGCCGTTGGCATGTTTCTGGCGCTGGTGCGGGCCAGAACGGGCCACATCGCGACCTGCATCGGCCTGCACGCCGGCTGGGTGATGACCATCAAGCTGACCAAAGACGTCACGGTGACCAACGAAAGCGCGCGGTTTTCGTTTCTGGCCGGCGACTATGACGGCGTCATTGGCTATCTGGCCCTGGCGCTGATCGCTACGCTGGCCATCGTCTATGCCGTCATGACGCGCGACCGGCCACAATCGCCCGATGCAGCGCTTAAGCAGGTGGACCGAAGCGCTCAGTCGCGCGCCCAGTAGGGCGGATCCCCGATGTATTCAACCATGAAGTCCACAAAAAAGCCCTGTCGGCGCTCGTTGGCGCGTTGGCGAAACGCGTGGCACACGGTGCTATACTTAATTTAGTGCCATGTGCGCGGCATTCGGATGGAGCCGTGATACACGCACAACGGATGTGCTTGATGTCCAGTGTGCGCACGCGAGGAGCGTATAAAATGAGAAGGCGAATCTACTTCGTGCTGCCGGACAAAGCATCGGCCGACAAAATCGAGCAAGAGTTGTTGCTGGCGCGCATCGACGACAATCATATTCATTTCATGGCGACCGTCGCACTGGACGGCCTTCCGCAAGCGAGCCTGTTGCAAAGCAGCGACCTGACGCATGGCATGATGCTGGGGCTGGTATCCGGCGGTCTGGCGGGAGCGGCGGTCGGGCTGCTGTTGATGTTATACCCGCAAGCCGGCCAGGGACCGGGCTTAGGGCTGATATTTGTCCTGGCCTTTGTTGGCGCCTTGTTCGGGATATGGGCCGCCAGCCTGATCGCGGTGAGGCTGCCGAATTCCAGACTCAAGGCTTTTGAGCGGGACATCAGCGAAGGGCACATTTTATTGATGGTGGACGTGCCGAAGGAACGGGTCGAGGAGATTTCCACGCTCATCAAGTCACATCACCCGGAAGCCAAGGCCAGAGGCGTGGACCCGAGTATCCCGGCATTTCCCTAGTCGGCCGCTGTTACCAGATCTTCGACGACTGAAGCTGTAACCGAGTCCCCAGGCCTGCGCATCTATATCCAGGCGACGTTGCTTGGGATTTTTGTCCGTGGTGGGCCGTGTAGGACTCGAACCTACAACCTACTGATTAAGAGTCAGTTAAAAGTACTTCTCCGCTCTACTCTCTTCCCCGCCAAACTGCTGTAACTACCTATCTTAGGGGCGTATTTACTACGCTCATTTTCTATGCTTTACTCTGGCTCGTGGTGACTTATTGGTGACTCGCCTAGGAAAACTGACGCATGGCGCACCTAACGCCGCCGAAGCTTTCTACGAGTCACCACCATAAAGTCACCCATCCATTGAATGACCGACTGAGGGTAAAGCACACGTGGCACTGACCAAACGCACTATTGATAGCCTAACTTACGCGGCGACAGACGGCCAGCGGCAAGTTAAATGGGACGATGAGTTATCGGGTTTCGGCGTGCGGGTTTACCCGAACGGCAAAAAGGCGTTCGTGCTGTCCTACCGCATCGCGGGCCGGAAGCGGCTAATGACCATCGGCGGTTACGGGCAATACACCGTGGACGAAGCGCGCAAGCTCGCGCGTAAGCACCTGGTGGGTGTGGATGCGGGAATAGACCCGCTGGAAGAGCGCCAGAAAGACGCGCAAGGCGAAACCGTCAAAGACCTGTGCGGCGCTTATATCGAGCGCCACGCGAAGCTGAACAAGCGTACCTGGCAAGAGGATGAACGCCGCATAGAGCGATTCATCGTGCCCGCATGGGGGAGCCGCAAGGCCAAGGCCATAACCGGCACGGACGCAGCCGCATTGCATAGCAAGATCGGCAAGACCGCGCCTTATGAGGCTAATCGGTTGCTGGCGCTGCTGTCGAAGATGTTCGAGCTGGCGGCGCGATGGGGATTTGTGCCGAAGGGCTTCCCTAATCCCGCGCGCGGCGTAGCGCGCTTTAAGGAACATCAGCGGGATCGGTGGGTAAGCGCCGAGGAACTCCCAAAGCTGGCGCAGGCTATAGACTCTGAGCCGAACGTCTACGTCCGCATGGCGTTGTGGTTGTACCTGTTAACGGGCGTGCGCAAGGGCGAGCTGCTATCCGCCAAGTGGACAGACATTGATTGGCAACGGCAGGAATTGCGCTTAAGCCGCACCAAGGCCGGACGGGTTCACTACGTCCCGTTAAGCGCACCGGCAATAGCAATTCTGCGCGAGCTTCCACGTTTAGAGGGCAACCCCTACGTCCTGCCGGGCCACAAACACGGCCGACCCTTGGTGAATATAAACCTGCCATGGACGCGCATCAGGAAGCTCGCGGGCGTTCAAGACGTGAGACTGCATGACCTACGCCGCACGGTCGGTTCCTGGCTGGCGCAATCGGGCAATTCCCTGCACCTGATCGGGCGCGTGCTGAATCACTCGAACCAGTCAACCACGGCGGTCTATGCGCGCTTTGGGCAGGATCACGTGAGACAGGCGCTTGAGGAACACGCGGCAAGGCTAATGGGTGTGGCGGGCAAACGGCCTGCGGCTGACGTGGTGAAGATCGGGCAGAAGTCGGCGTGAGCATCAAATACCTTATCGAAGCGTTCTGGAGCGATGAGGACGCGGGGTATATCGCCACCGTGCCAGACTTGCCGGGGTGCAGCGCATGGGGCGCGACGTTAGCGGGACGCCGTACGGGAAATTGAGGACGCGCAACACGCGTGGATCGAAGCGCGTTCTAAGGCCGGCGAGCCGATCCCGAAGCCTGCAACCAAGGCGCGACACGCCGCTTAGACCCATTACCCAAATCAGCGCGGCTAGTCCGACGGGACGAAAGCCGGGACACCGCGACCCGGTTGCCGCGCTGCCTTATATTGCGGACGCCTGGCGGAGGCTACCTTGAACGACACTATCAGAGAGATTCTCGCGCGCATCGAGATGCGAAATCCGCGACGAGGGCAACGAGGTCTGCACCCCCGACCAGTTGTTCCAAGCATTGGAAGAATTCTATAAAGGCACGGACACAGACGTATCCAGATTATTGCAAGAGATGTCGGATGCGGGCCTTTTTCGCGGGTCGGCGCACCACGTTGAACATAATCGCGTCATTGAAAAAATCGATCAAAAGATCCCCATCATTCGTCACCGCATCGTTCAGGAAACGCGGACGCTTGCGGGCTACGTCGAACCTGGCGTGGGCGAAAAGCGAACCCTCGTCTCGATTCCGCAAATAAAGCGATCCAATTACTTAAAAGTATGCCAATCGATCGGCTTGCAGAATCCGCCGTGGCCGGATGATGAAGACGGGTTTTATTGGGCGCTAGCCCAAGTAGATCAAAAATGGGGCCGGGAACTGGAAGACGAACGAGATCGTATCGCCGCTATTCCAGTAGAAAGTAGAGATCAAGACTGCTGGAAGAAGGACAAGCTAACAGAGTTGAATCGGAAGATAGCTGCGCTAAAGGAGATAACCTTCGAGGAGTTTCGGACAGCTAACGCGCGAACGCCAGAAGCCGAGCGGAAAATAACGGCAGGGGCGAAATCCCAATGCCGCAAGTGGCTCGCTGATCTAATGCGTGAAGGTCCACCAGTGAAGGTAAAGGAACAATACAAAACGGAAGCAACGACAAAATGGGAAGGTCTCAGCGTAAGAGGGTTTTACGACGCATGGAGCACCGCTATAGCTGACACCGGAACCACGTTTTGGAGCAGGCCCGGGCGGCGCAAAGCCTAGATTTTAATCATTACACCGTATCGATACACCAATAAATCGTGACGGCTTTTTCTTAGTATGTCGTGACACTACCGTTTCCGCCATGAGCACGAGCAATTCCGCTCGGCCATGACGGAGACGTTCAATGACCGAATACCTTACGCAAGCAGAAGCAGCGAATTTTACCCGGCTGAGTCCGCGCACCCTTGAGCGCATGCGCCTGACCGGAACCGGGCCGAGATACAGCAAGGCCGGACGGCGCGTTATCTACTCGCGACGCGCGATCGAGGAATGGCTAGAGAAGCGAACCTATAAGTCCACGTCCGACGCGGCGGCTTAGGAGGGTGGCATGACTCAGACACGACAACGCCCGGCGGATGAGGCCGGGCGCAGAGGTGGTGCCAAGGTCGTCCGGGCGGGACAGCGAAATCATACCACACGCCGCGCTAATCCAGTCTCTTTCGTTCTTCGCGTCAATGACCGTTACCGGCTGACCGCCGATGAACTGTCGTGGCGCATTGAACGGCGCAAGGGCAAAAACTGGCGACCAATTGCCTACCACTCAAGCATTGAATGTGCAGTCAATGATCTGGGGCGTAGGGCGGTTAGAACCGCCCACGTCCGAAGCCTAGCCCGATTGCCCTGGCTGCAATAGATCGTGTCGCCTGCACGCTCAGGGATGCTCTTGAACCGCATTTTAGTGTGGAGCGGCGCTAATGCCGACTCGAAGTCGGCGCAAGGCGAAGGGCCGTCGAGAGAGTGCGCCATTTATCCAAGTGCCAAAGCACGTACTTAACAGCCCTCAATACGCACGCCTGTCCGCGTATGCCGTAAAGCTGCTGTTTGATCTGTTCGCCCAGTACTACGGATCCAATAATGGCGATTTCAGTGCCTGCTGGACACTCATGCGGCGACGGGGCTGGCGCTCGAAGGGAACCCTGCACAAGGCTACGAAAGAGCTACGCGACACGGGATGGATAGCAGTGGCGCGGCAAGGCGGCCGGAACAAGGCAAGCCTCTATGCGATTACGTTCCTGCCAGTCGACGAATGCGGCGGCAAGCTTGATATTGCGGCGACTGTAGCGCCGCTAGGGTGGTGGCAGCGTGACAGATTCGGTACTCGTAATGTGTGCCAATTTGACACGCGCCGCGAGCAAGTTGCTACGGGTGGCGGGTAATAAGGGCGCGATTACTCGCAATGTGTACCAGTCGGACCAGAAATTCGCGCCTCATTACTCGCTATATGGGGCCCTTTATATATTTACCAGGGCGCAGCCCGATTCTACGGACTAAGCAAATGGCAGCAAAGCAAGCAGTGCAGCCGATCCACCGAGCGAGCCGCAATTCTGTTGCTTAATCCGAGATGGCAGGCGCGTGGGTACCAGATGGTAAGATCGGCACGGACATTCCATATAGGTACGCCGGCTGTAAGTGGCCACCTTGACGAGGGGCAAGTTAGCAGCACTGTACGCGCCAGCGCGACACGGGGTGATCGGAATGCGAAGAAAAGTCAATGTAGAGCTATAATGCGAAAAAGCACGCTTGCCAGTGCAAGGCACTATCCAATGGTCGCTGCCGCCTGCATGGCGGGCTTGCGACGGGGCCGCGCACTCAGGCGGGGAAACGGCAAGTGATCCAGAATCTTCCCTGGGCGCACCGCCTAGAACGTCCCTAGAAAGGGCTGTTCATTCACATGCCAGCACTTTCGTTCAATTGGTCGATAGCCTTGCGGCCTTCCACTTCTTCATTCGCAAGTTTTTTAGGTTGTACTAAACTGCGGCGGATTGCATAAGCGCATGACTACAGAAGGATCATTGTCACGGGATCTGGCTTGGGCGACACTGCATGGTGTGATAGTTGCCGCATAATTCTACTTAGACATCAATGAAGATTGCTAGGCTTCCCTTCGAGAATGGAAATGACGTTTACGTCGTCATGCATAACTTGGCGATACACGAGGCGCGCTTCCGCAAGTTTCGTCCCATCCATGTTCTTACTCATGTCGGCCAGTTCCACAAGGCGGTGACCAACAGAGAGGAAACTTTTTTACTGGGATTGGCGCTTGAGAACAAGCTATTTGCCGTAGCGCACTACGCGACACTGCTCTGCGAAGCTATTACGCCACTGTCTGTCCATCTTTATGAGGGACACTATATACGTGACTATGAGCCGACGCAGAAGGTAGTTGCGGTCATCGAGGGCTATATCGGTGCGATCTACTCGGCTCTCGAAGTGGTGGCGCTTTTCAACAAGTCCTTTGACCGGGCGCTTCCGCAAGGCTTTCGGCGACAAACAAGAAAGGTTGAAGCCTTCTCATTGGTGAAGCAAGATTGGCTGAAGCACTTCTTTGATATTCGGTCAGAGCTGGCGCATTACAACTCGCCGTTACCTATGGTTTCTCAGCAGAAGTTGATTCTCGAGTTCAGAAATCCAAGCCCTCTAGAAATGTTCAAGAAGGGACGTTACGAGATCGGCTTTGATGCAATCATCAGCTATGCACCATCTTTGTTTGCAATGCTAGACGCTTGGGCACTACAGGAACTCAAGAACGTTGACGAGAATGCTGAACTCAATGTGGTTCACGAGGCTGGATGGAAGAAACCGCTGAAATCCAAAAACGTATCAGTCAAGTCTCTGCTTAAAGAGCTCGATGTCTAACCCGTCGTTCCAACTGACCGCCTTCGGCGGCCGCTGAACTTAAGCGTTGATATGACTTTCATTGTCAAGCTGGCACCAGCTATCTATTTCATGGTGGTGTTCCTTTAAGGAGGGTCAGGCTAGTGTCCCGGCCAATAAAGTCGACGGTGGATCATGCTGATATCCGCGGATTGATTACCGCATTACTGAGTTCCGCCTTGTGGGCCTGTCCGCAGTCTAGGAACGTGCGTCGCATGGTTGCGGTCACTTAACGCCGTCGCGGGTTACCCACACACCGGGCCGGGGCACTGGCCTTTTGCCATAACCGTGTTAGCGCAACGGCACGAGTCGGGGCGGCATCCCAGATAAAGGCGGCCAGTTCTCTGGCGACCGCGGTCACGGCGACGTTCTTGTGTTTGCCGCGGGCGGTGAGCTTTTTGTATTGGTGATGCAAGCGGATCTGTGCGTGCCAGGCGATGTCGCGCACCTGCGGATCGATATCCTGAGCACGAGATTCAATGATGCGGCTGACCTTGGGCGCGTAGCGATACGCCCAGGCAGCCTCGGTCAGCATGGTGCGCGCATAGCGGTTACCCCAGCGGGTGATGGGTCCTTGCCGGCGCGTGGCGCCGGAGCTGTGTTCGCCCGGCACCAGACCTAGCCAGGCCATAAAGTGTCTGGGATGAGCAAAGCGCGACAGATCGTGCACCTCGGCCACGACCGTGTAGGCGACGGTTTTCTGGATGCCGCGAAACGCCAGCAAGGCTTGCGCCAGGGCATAGCCAGACCAGTGCGGTGCGAGTGCATCGAGCTGACATTCCAGCCGGTCCTGCCGCCGCTCACGCTCGTTGATGGCATCGACCAGTTCCTGGAACACGATCTGTTGCGGTGCCGAGGGCAACACCATCTCCGAGAGCCAGCGACGGTGCGCGGGCGACCAGTTCGCTGTACCCGTGTAGCGGATATCGTGGCGCAGAAGAAACGACTTGAGGCGTTGGCGCGCACCGCCGACATCGCGCTTGGTTTGTTGCCAGGCGCGCACCACATCGCGAAACTGTTCCTGATCGGGTGTGGGTACATGCACCGTACTGAGGGTGCCGGCGCGCAGGGCCAGCGCCAGATTACGCGCATCACGTCGGTCGGTTTTGATGCGATCGCCCGGTTTTCTGGGGATCAACGACGGGGCGGCAACGACACACTCGAGACATTTATCCGTCAGGTACCGATGCAACCAGAAGCCGCACGGACCCGCTTCGTACACGAGTTTCAAGCAGCCGCGGCCGGAGAGCTTTTTCAACAGTCGGTCGATGGCGTATTGCTGGGTGCCCACGGTACCCAGATCAATGACCGGTGTATCGTGGACTGCATCGACACAGGCGGCAGTGATGGAATCCTTGTGGACATCCAGACCGATAAAAACAGTGGTATCGTTCATGGCGCTGACCTCCGATCGGGGCGATGGAAAATGATCGAGCACAATTGTCGCTCATGCGGCTCTGGCGCCACGCCAACCCGCGGTACTAACCCCGCGGAGGTCAGCGCCTGGCCCCGCGAAAGTCATACTGTCTAGGTTTATTATCATGACAGCAGCAACAATCAATATTGATTTCGACAAGCTGCTTGAAGTTGCTCTCAAGGGCGTTCGACGAGCGTCTGTGTTCATGGGGCTTGGCGTCAACGCAGCCATCGATAAGGACTTCAAGAATTATCAGCTGTCACCGCTCACGAATATCCAGCTCGTCCCAGACAACGTGCCGGAAGAGAACCTCAAGCACATAAAAGAGGAATTCCGTGTCTGGATCGAAGCGGGAGGTTTTCGAGAGCTTGCCGACACCTTTGCACGGTATTTGGACTCCGTTCACCATACATGTTTGGTTATGAAAGCAGTAAGAGAGAAAACCTCAGTTACAGACTTTTCAGATGTTCATTTGAAGTTCCGATCGGAGGGTTTTCCTAACAAGCTCAATATCCTCCAACAACGATTTTCAGTAGGGCCCGCTCACGGGCCACAACTCATCTCACTTAGTAGAGCACGCAACTGTCTGACTCATCGCAATGGGATAGTAGGAGAGGAAGATTTGCGAGGGGAAACCGAGTTTTCTGCAAAATGGCATGGAATGGACGTATTTATTGAAGAGCCAAACGGCAAGCGACATCCTTTCAACGAGACGCCACCCGAAGGGCTGCTATTACCCGAGGGAGGCTCGGTGAAGATGCAATTCGTTGAGCGTGTAAGGTCATTTAAACGCGGCGAAAAGCTTTTGCTTTCAACCCGTGATCTTGCTGAGGTATGTTGGTTCTATGATCGCAAGGCGAGATCGGTACTAAAGAGCGTTGTGGCGTTCGCGAGGTCCATAGGCATTGAGCCACAAGAGAAGGCAACCTAACAATCGCTTTGAGACGGACTCCTTGACCCGATAAAATTGGCACTCTAGGCTCACGCTCGAAGGACGTTTAGATGGCCGAAATAGAGGTCCGAGGAAGATTCACCGCTACACCGCAGAGTTCAAGCTCAAGGCGGTCAAGCTCAGTCAGATCAGATATGTCGGTTATCAAAGTGCATTCTTCGGTGTGGGCACGGTCGCCATATTGTTGGCTGGATATACTGGACCATCGCCATGCCGGGCATGATTGGTCCACTGCACGAAGGCTCACCGAGCAACACGCGGCCATTGTCGGCGCGCAGCACCTGCGGCAGAGGGCGATCCTGCGGAGCAAGTGTTAGGCGCGCATAACTGACTAAAGTAGGACAAAGTAGCCATGCCAAGAGGTGGAGCAAAACCGGGTGAACGGCGCGGTGGTCGGCAGAAAGGCACGCCGAACAAAAGAACCGCGGCCGTGACTGAAACGCTAGAGGCGCTCGGTTGCGATCCAATCGCGGGCATGGCGCACATCGCGATGGATAAGACGGTCGACTTAAGCATTCGCGCGCAGATGTACAAGGAACTGGCGCAGTACGTCGCGCCGAAACGGAAGTCGCTGGATATGCAAGCCGACGTGAATATGGCACCACCCCGATTTATCATCGATTTGAGCGCTGCAAACAAGTAGCCTAAACGCCCGCCGGCATGGGGCCGAAGCGAAAAGCGGTCGAAATAACCGGCGAAGATGGGGGGCCGATCAGAGGCAAGTTCTCGCTTGCTGCGTGGCTGGATCAGCATTCAGGTAAGACTGTAGGGCCACCCAGTGAGCGGCAATAACGCTTTAGCCTTGCTCCCGTAACACCAGCTTTCTGCCTTTCAGATTGGAATCACGAAAACCGCTATGATCATCTGCAACGCCTACAGGCTACCTACATGCGCGTGATAGCGGGTTTGCTTCCCACAGACGTAACGCTCGATGCGACCGTCGAGCAGGCGATTAGCGTGCGAGGATTACCGGCTACTGATGAGCTATTTCGGGAGTTCGCGGCTGGCCTAGAGCCAACAGGCGTCTCGAAGGCCAAGTCACACTGATCTTTATCTGCGTCAGTAATTATTAATCGGCGCCTGACGCTGGGGAACGACCACAACCTGGCAATATCGCGGCCAAATCTATTCCTTGATGTTGATTTATAAAGGATTGCATGCTTTTCGGCCGCATCAAATAGTGGCCGATTAGGCCAAAAGGAATCAAATAGTTACAAATGGGATGTGCGATTACAAAGCACGCTTATGCAATGTACGTCATCGCAGTAGAGCAAGGCGGCCGCAAGGTCTACTGGCTCGGCGCCAATCCTAGATTCGTGACCGAGCGCCGCCGGGCGGCGCAGTTCATGTCCATAGGAAATGCCGAGCAGGTCGCGCGCCGCCTCAAGGCCGAGCTCAAGGTGCCCGTCGAGGTAATCCGGTTGCGGGGCTCGCGGTAAACACGGGACATCAGCTAGGAGTTTAAGCTAAGAAATGGCCAGCCGAAAATGGCGCGTAAGTTACGAAGTGGCGGATCCCGCAAAGATGCAGACCCGCGTAGCCGGATATCCTGCTCTTGATTTGACATTCGAATATGACAGTCAAGGCAATCTAGCCAATGCGCACCATGAGCTTGAGACCGAAGATTGCGAGCAGACAGCACTCTTAGAATCCGAGCGAAAACTGGCGCTGTTCTGGGAAGTGATGAATTATAGATACGGTGTGCCGCTGATCACTCGAACACGCACGGTGATGCCAGTGAACGACCCGCATGACCGCACGCATCACACGGTGACTTTCAAGTGTAATTCCATCCTTGTCAAACCGATTGAGTTGCCGAAGCCGGATGCGTTGGCTATTGCGGACACCCGCTTGCAGGTGTGGCTCTATTTAGCTAATCATGCCAGGGACAGCGTAAGCTACGCTGATGCGCTGCTGACCTACTACATTATTCTGGAAGATATTCACGGCCCTATCGCGGGATCCGACACCGAACCGAAAGGTCAAGTGAGGCACATGCGGGATTTTGTGGCTCATGCGAAGATTGGTAAAGAGGCTCTCGTCCGATTTTTGGCATCGGAGCTTGGTGTTCGAACAGAGCAATACGATCCGACCAACAAGAGCCATCAGGATCTCGTGCGAAAGTACCGGGATGTAGCTCGCAGCCTGGTGCACAGCGAGTTAGAAACCAGACTCTGACGCCGACCGAAAGTCATTTGCGGGGCTCGCGGTAGGGCTACAGCACTCCCTCACAGCCGCGCCTTGATCGCCTGTACCAGCTGCTGCGGCGTGGTGCCGAACCGTGCCCGCGAGCTCCTTCACCAGCGCGCGCATGAGCGGACTGGCGGCGATCTCCTGGTCGGTCCTTTGCGCATCGGTCGGCTTGCCAAGATCAGCACCGGGCCGAGACACAAGGCAGCAAAGCCAAGTGCAGAGATAGCAGATAGCGACAAGCACGCCAGTAGATAGCTTCTTTTATTGGCGCGTTTATCTAATTAGGTTAACCAGTCCTACATCCCCCAGTGAATCTCGATAGACTCCCGAAATCATAGTTTTGCCAGAATCTAGCTGCCCATCAACCAAGGTAACTGTAGTGCCATGGTTGGTCAGTAGCCGCCCCGTGGCCCTACAATTGAGGCCAATACTTGCTCGGCCTGCAATGAATCTAACTGTGACGCCTGAAGAATCGAGCGTGGATGATAGCCTTGGATTAATTGCGCCAGTCCGCGTAAAGGTAAGAGTCCCTCGCGAAAACCCTTGAAATGAGGCAGACCCCGTAACGACAAAAACTCTCCATGTGCCTGCAATATTGGAGGGCGCACAAGCCGCCTGAACGTTCGATGATAAGACAAACGATAGAAACCAGAGAGCGATAATCTTATTGGCGGCCTTCACGTTCCTCTCCAAATTTGCATGGACCTAGTTGTATAGCAGTATGCTCAACGAGAGTTGAAGCCGTTGGTCGGGTACTTGCTACCACTTGTTTTTTATGACGCGCCGCTCACAACCGGTTTGCGCTACGCGAATTATCGCAGCTGTACGCGCACACGCGTGACGGGGTTTGATTAGAATGCGGAGAAAAGTCATCTGTAGAGCAACAACACGAAAAGGCACACCTTGTCAGTGCAAGGCGCTGCCCAATGGACGCTGCCGCCTTCATGGAGGGCTTTCCACGGGTCCGCGTACTCAGGTGGGGAAACGGCGAGTGATCCAGAATCTTCCCTGGGCGCGCCGCCTATAACGTCTCGGATGACTACAGAAGGATCTTTGACACGGGGATTTGGCTCGGACGACACTGCACGACATACAATCTGTCGTCTAAATCTAGTTATACCTCATGAACCGTAGTTGCGGGTATGAAGACGCACCTGTCAAAAGACGTGACGATAGCTGACTACCGGCGCATGGAAGCGGAACAGGATCGTGCTGCAATCTCGCAGTTCTTGCGAAAGCGATTTACTGAACGATACATCACACCTATGAGGGTCGATAAAGACAAGAAGAACGGGTTTACGATCATTGCAGTATCTTGCCTCATGATAGAAGCCTTAGAATCCTTCTATCACGGATGGACAAATTCTCGTAACAAGAGCCAGTTGGCGTTCTGCAATTTCTTTGATAGAGATCCCGATTTTAATTTTATGCGGGGTCATGGCGAAGGCTTTTACCGTCATGTCCGGTGCGGTATCTTGCATCAGGCTGAAACAACCGGAGGCTGGCATATTCGTCGTAGAGGGAAGGTGTTTGAAGAGTCTACTATGACGATAAATACGAAATTGTTTCATGATCGAGTAGAAAACGCTCTTAGGCGGTACTGTGACCAATTGGAGCAGGATGCATGGAACTCAGAACTATGGAAGAAATTCCGGAAGAAAATGAACAGTGTTTGCGCGAACTGTGAAGTGAAATGAGGTATAACAATGCGCTCCAACCGACGCTTGACCGCTCCCGCCCTTCGCTACGCGCGCCCTCACGTGCGAGTTCGTCCAGCGTGCTCATCACTTCCACTACCGCCTGATTTTCGAGTATCTTCCAACATGGGTGGCGTCTCCTTCGACCGGCCTCTACGCCGGCGTTCGCGTTTAACTCACGCGGAAGGATACGCCGCCTTCTTCATGCCACTCTTTTGGCAGCGCGCTTTAAGCACAGCGCAGGATTGTAAAATTAGTGGGCAGTTGTCGTGCTGCGCTGCCGATAGAAAGTCAATTACCGAATATGCAGCGCCTAGAAGTTTGAAATCATCCCGCTCTAGGCTACCTTCATTCTGATCGCATAAGCAGAGGATCCGAAATGGCAGGGTTTGAGTTTCGGCATGTACTGATATGCGCATTGGCCACAGTGTCGGCTGGTGGCCTTATTCCGTCGCCCACTCAGGCCGAGATCACCCTGGACGGCAGCTTAGGCCCGAGTGGTCCATTAGCCGGCCATACCGCGACGGCGGCGCCCGGTGCAACCAAGCGCAGGACCGCGATGTTTCCAGCAGCAGCCCGATGTTGTGCGGCCGCCGAGGCTGCGCATAAGAGCTCGGTTGAGCCTAATCCGCTCGTAATGGCGCAACGCAGTCAGGATCACCCGCGATCCTGGCTGCACCACCAGTGATTCTCTAACCGCGCCCAGAAGAGCAGTTGTTTGCGTTCTGGATTGCCGCGGCGTACTGTTCGCATCCTGCCTTGCGCTGGACGAGATGGGTGAAGCAGGAGCCACATCTGAGAGATTCCCGCGCCGCGCTGACCTTTGCCGCGCTGGGTGTCGTCTACGGCGACATCGGCACAAGTCCGCTCTACGCGGCAAAGGAAACATTCAATCCCGATCACGGCATTCCGCTCGATGTGGCGAGCGTACTCGGCGGTCTGTCGACGATCTTCTGGTCACTGATGATCGTCGTCTCGCTCAAGTACGTGATCCTCATCATGCGCGCCGACAACAAGGGCGAAGGTGGGATCATGGCATTGCTCGCCCTGGCATCGTCTGCGGTGAAGGACCGCCCGCGCTGGCGCGCGCTGATCTTGCTCGTCGGTGTGTTCGGCGCGTCGTTGTTCTACGGCGACGCGGTGCTCACGCCCGCGATCTCGGTGCTTTCGGCCGTCGAGGGCCTTGAAGTCGGTACCACGGCGTTTAAGCCCTATGTCGTACCGATCGCCGTGGGCGTCGTGATCGCGCTGTTCACCTTGCAGCGGCGAGGCACTTCGGTCGTGGGGGCACTATTTGGTCCGATCGCGGTGATCTGGTTTCTTACCATTGCGGCCCTCGGTATTTACGCGATCGCGAAGAATCCTCAAGTGCTGCGCGCGCTCAATCCGTTTCATGCACTCGACTTCGTCACCCAACATGGGTTGGCATCCTTCGTCGTCCTCGGCGCCGTGCTGCTCTGCTTTACCGGCGCCGAGGCGTTGTACGCCGACATGGGCCATTTCGGCAAAACTCCGATTCGCATCGCCTGGTTCGCGCTCGTGTTTCCAGCTCTTACGCTGAACTATTTTGGACAAGGTGCGCTACTCATTGCGAACCCGCAGGCGATCGAAAATCCGTTCTATCTGCTCGCGCCCGAATGGGCGCTCTATCCGATGGTCGCGCTCGCGACGGCTGCGACTGTGATTGCGTCGCAAGCGACGATCTCGGGCACGTACTCGCTCACCAAGCAGGCCGTCCAGCTTGATTTCCTGCCGCGCATGAACGTGAAGCAGACCTCAGCTCAGGAGATCGGCCAGATCTACATACCCGGGGCGAACTGGGTGTTGCTCGCCGTGATCGTCGCGGCGGTGATCGGCTTCGGCTCCTCGAGCAAGCTCGCCTCCGCTTATGGCGTCGCTGTGACCGGGACAATGCTGACGACCACGATCCTCACTTTCTTCGTCATCCGCTTCGCGTGGGGCTACGACCTGCTGCTCTCCCTCGCGGCCACCGGCTTCTTCATCATCATCGATACAGCGTTTTTCTCGTCGAGCCTGCTCAAGATCGTCGAAGGCGGCTGGTTCCCACTTGCGCTCGCCGCCGTCGTCTTGACCGTGATGACAACCTGGCACCGCGGCCGGCGGATGGCCATGGCAAGGCAGAGGCGGGCTGGCATGCCGCTCGCGACCTTTCTGAATTCATTGGCTACGGAGCCGCGGCATCGCGTGCCCGGGACGGCCGTGTTCATGGCCGGCAATCCCGATGCCGTTCCACGCGTCCTGATGCACAACCTCGCGTGCAACCAGGTGCTGCACGAGCGGATCGTGCTGCTTTCCGTGATCATCCGAGACATCCCCTGGGTGCCTGCAAGCGAGCAGATCAAGGTCGAGCCACTGCGCCACGGCTTTTATCGTCTGACGGTGCAGTTCGGTTTCATGGACCGCGCGGATGTCTCGCGGGCGGTGGATCTTTGCAAGCACTGTGGGCTCGCGCTAGACCCGCTGGAAACTTGGTTTCTACTGAGTCGCGCGACAGTCATCCCCACTTCCCGCGAGGGCATGGCGCTGTGGCGGGAGCGGCTGTTCGCTGTGATGGCGCGCAATGCACGGACCGCTGGTGACTATTTCAACATTCCCGCGAGCCGTGTCATCGAGCTCGGGACGAAAATCGAAATTTGAGAAC
>JBOIDC010000076.1:0-16324 GCA_050740315.1 Gammaproteobacteria bacterium
GAACCCACCGCTTTGATGTGTATATATGTGACATTCATTTCGTGTCAACATCACATGAGCCGCGACAGCGAACGGAAAGCGGCGCGTCGGCAAGCCCGACCACATTGCGTCGATTGACCAGCCTTTTTGTCCTGCTGATCAAGTACGGCGTTTCGTCGCGGGTTGACGAGGCACTGCGTGAGCGATTAAGCGAGCGTCTCGACGCCGCCTTGACCCCCGATGAGCAAAATATCGGCGGGGCGCAGCGCGAAGATACCCACTGTCACCACGCCGGGGATGTTGTTGATCTGAGCTTCGAGTTTCGCCGGTTCGATGATGCTCAGGCCGCGAACATCCAGGATCGGATTGCCGTTGTCGCTGGTGAAACCTTGTCGCAACTCGGGCGAGCCGCCCAGACTGACAAGCTTGCGCGCGACCAGGCCCCGCGCCATGGGGATAACTTCCACGGCTACTGGAAACGCGCCCAGCACGCCGACCAGCTTGGAGTCGTCGATGATGCAGATAAACTTGCGGCTGACGGCCGCGACGATCTTCTCCCGCGTCAACGCGCCGCCGCCGCCCTTGATCAGATGCCGGTGACGGGTCGCTTCGTCGGCGCCGTCCACGTACAGCGGCAGTTCGCCGACACTATTCAAATCGATCACCGCAATGCCCGCGCGCTTGAGCCGTTGCGCCGTCGCTTCCGAACTGGCGACGGCGCCGTCGATCTTGCCTTTGACGCGCGCCAGCGCGTCGACGAAAAAACTGGCCGTCGTGCCGGTGCCGACGCCGATGACGTCGCCGGATTGCACGTAGCCGAGGGCGGCCTCGGCCACGCGGCGTTTGATCTCGTCTATGTTCATGGGCCTTCCGCTCGTATGTGAGAATGTGTCTATTGGCATGTTGACCTGCTACCATCGCCGACGACCGCGCCTCGTCGCTGTAAGCGCAGCAGCGTCGTTTGTCGTTTCCTTAACCTCTCCCAAACAGCGATTGCGATTAGTGGATAGCAGGTACATCGAAAAAATACTCTGCGCCCGCGTTTACGATGTCGCGACCGAGACTTCGCTCGAACTGGCGCCATCGCTATCGAAACGGGTCGACAATCTCGTTTATCTAAAACGCGAAGATCAACAACCGATCTTCTCATTCAAGTTGCGCGGCGCATATAACAAGATATTCCATTTGACCGATGCTGAGAAGGCGGGGGGCGTGATCGCGGCTTCGGCCGGCAATCACGCGCAAGGCGTCGCGCTGGCGGCGCAGCGGCTGAGTATCAAGGCGGTCATCGTCATGCCGGTGACCACGCCGCGGATCAAGATAAACGCGGTGCGCGCACTGGGCGCGCGCACGGTGCTGCATGGCGATGCCTACGACGATGCCTATGCGCATGCGCAGGCGCTGGTCGCCGAGCGCGGCATGACCTTCATTCATCCCTACGACGATCCTGATGTGATTGCCGGGCAAGGCACCATCGGCATGGAGATCGCGCGGCAGCATCCCGACAAGCTCGAGGCCGTGTTCGTGCCCGTGGGCGGCGGCGGGCTTTTGGCCGGGGTCGCGACGTATCTCAAATATCTCAGGCCTGATATCAAGGTCATCGGCGTGGAACCACAGGACGCGCCGACCATGTGGCAGGCGCTGGCCAAAGGCCGGCCCGTGACCCTGGATCAGGTGGGAATATTCGCGGATGGCGTGGCGGTGCGCCGCGTGGGCAAGGAGACTTTTCGCCTGGCCCGGCAGTATGTCGATGAGATATTGCTGGTTTCCACCGACGAGATTTGCGCGGCCATCAAGGACATCTTCGACGATACGCGCACCCTGGCCGAGCCGGCAGGCGCACTTGCGGTGGCCGGCGTAAAAAAATATCTGACGCGCGAAAAATTATCCGGACGACACGTGGTCGCCATCAACAGCGGCGCGAACATCAATTTCGATCGCCTGCGACATGTGGCGGAGCGCGCGGAGCTGGGCGAGCGACGCGAGGCGGTGTTCGCGGTGACCATCCCCGAGCGGCCCGGCAGCTTCCGCGCTTTTTGCCGCGCGCTTGGCAAGCGCGGCGTCACCGAGTTCAACTATCGCTATGCGGCAGGGCGCGATGCACATATCTTCGTGGGTGTGCAAATCGCCGATGGCGACGCGGAGAAGGAAAAAATCATCGCGGCGCTGCGCGACAAGGGTTATCCGGTGCTGGACATGACCGATAACGAGATGGCCAAGCTGCACGTGCGGCACATGGTAGGCGGCCGGTCAGCGGAGGTCGAGGATGAAATTCTGTATCGCTTCGAATTTCCCGAACGTCCCGGCGCGTTGCTCAAGTTTCTGGACGCGATGAATTACGGCTGGAACATCAGCCTGTTTCACTATCGCAATCACGGCGCGGCATATGGGCGCGTGCTGGTCGGCATGCAGGTGCCGGCCGGCGACAAGTCACGACTGCGCACATCGCTGCGCGCGCTCGGTTACCGGCATTGGGAGGAGACGGACAACCCGGTGTACAAGCTGTTTCTGGGCTGATGTGACGTTTTGAAAGATGCTGACCGACGTCACAAATTCTAGCCCGTGGTTCAATCGCCGCTTAAATTCCAGCGGCGATCAAACGCGAAGGATCATGCGCGCACATAAAAAGAAGGCCCCCGTACGGGGCCTTTCAGCTTTACGCAGTTGACGCGAAACCGCGTCAGCTCTTCTTCTTTTTTGTGCTCGCTTTCTTGGTGGCCGCTTTTTGCTTGACGGTCTTGCGCTTGGGTGCGGCCTTTGTTGTGACTTTTTTCTTGGGCGTCGCGGCGGCCTTTTTCTTTGCCACCGTCCGCTTTGGCGCGGCCTTTTTCGCAGCCGCCGTCTTCTTCTTTACGGCGGTGCTCTTGGCTTTACTCTTGGGTGCCGACTTGGCAGTGCTCTTTTTTTTCGTCACGGCTTTTTTCGCGGCTGCCGTCTTCTTGGTGACTCTCTTTTTGGTGGCGCTTTTTGTCGTGGCCATTAAATCCCTCCAAGTCAAACAGTAACGGGCTCGCGTTTGAGTATAATCTAGTTTAATCAAATTACTAGTCGCATTGTAATGTTTTTTTGTTCGCGCACGCGAAGCGTATCGACCTCGCGCGCTTGACGACTAAGGCGCTACTCCAAACCCAGTATGAAATCCCACTGCGGTTTGCTCACCGGCGTGACGGATAAACGATTGGCCTTGCGCAGCAGCCGCATGTCTTTCAGTTCCGGATGACGCTTGAGCTCGGCAAGGCCGATGATGCGTTTCAGCCGGCGCCTGTAACGCACGTCCACCATCAGCCAGCGCGGATTGTCCGGATCGCTCTTGGGGTCGAAATGTTTGCTGTCGGGGTCGAAGGCCGTGTAGTCGGCATACGCTTCACGCGCGATCGTCATGATGCCGGCGATGCCGACCTCCTTGCAGCTCGAGTGATAGAGAAACGCGAGGTCGTTCTTTTTCATCTGGTCGCGCATCATGTTGCGCACCTGATAATTGCGTACGCCATCCCAGGGCGCGACCTTGTCGCGTTGCAGATCGTCGATACTGAATTCGTCCGGCTCGGATTTCATCAGCCAGTACTGCATGGTGTCGATCCAGAGAGGCCAGCTTGCGCGTGCGATTATGCGTGGCTCACCGCACCAGACGCACGATGCCGGATAGGGTGATGCGGAAGGGAAAATCTGCTGTCACGCGAGGTGACAGGCTGTGGAAATTGAAGCGGACACGCTCCGCGGATGCCGTGGCTGACCTTCGACCTTGAACCGGAGGTTCAGGTGGGCGCCGCACAGGCGCATCAGGCTCCCCGTTTGCACGGGTCTGCACAACAGCACCTGCTTCTCGGCTCCCAGGGCATATCATTAGGCTCAAGGATATACACCCGGCCGCTCACGAACACCGCAGAGGTGTCCAAACCTGTTGATGACTTAACCGCCTACGACGCCTCGGTCGTCGTTTGATTCTCTGTCGTCAGGACATTGTCGATACGATCTTCAATGGCGCGTATGCGCTGCGCGACATCCCGGCCGAAGGTTTCCCGCGAAGCTTTCTCGTTGAGAAACTCGTGCGTCAGATTCAGCGCCGCGATCACCGCCACCCGATCCGCCCCGACCACTTTGCCACTTTCCCGAATCTGCTTCATGCGCGTGTTGAGCAGGCTTGCAGAAGCCAGCAGCGCGCTATGCTCGTCTTCCGGACAGGCCACCCGATATTCCTTATCGAGAATATATACCGTGACTGGAATACTGGTCGCCATCAGGCGCCCCGTTCCATGGATTTAAGCCGGTTGATCATCGCCTCCACACGCGAACGCGCCATCTCGTGTTTGTCGATCAGGCTGGCGCGCTGCGCGGCAAGCGCCTGCTGCTGCACGCGCAACGCCTCGTTCTCCTCCTTGAGCCGCTCACAGTATGCGATTAACCGGTCGACGCGCTCCTCCAGCCGTCTCAGCTGCGCCTCGGCGTCGTGGGTAATGTTGTCGGCATCCATGCGTTGAATAGTAGGACTCCGCCACAGGGCGGTCAACCATTTTGCCGGGCCTGCCGATGAGAGGCGTGGCGGTGTAGCCCGTGGCCGGGGAATGCTAGTATGAGCGTGCGCCCATTGTCGCGTGGATGCGCGTTATCCGCGGCGTTATCACCGACGCGAATGAAGAAAATGCACGATCCGGCCATAAGCTTGAAAGAGTTCGCCAGACGGCGCGGCGCGCTGCTGCGCATGATAGACAACCGCGGCATCGCGATTCTTCCGTCGGCGCCGGTGCATGCGCGCAACAGCGATGTCGAGCATCCCTACCGGCAGAACAGCGACTTTCTATACCTGACCGGCTTCCCCGAGCCGGAGGCGGTTGCCGTGTTGATCCCGGGTCAGAGCCGCGGCCGGTTTATTCTGTTCTGCCGCGACCGCGATGTGGACAAGGAGATCTGGCATGGCCGCCGCGCCGGGCCCAAGGGCTCGGTCAGCGAATACGCGGCGGACGAGGCGTTTCCCATCGCCGACCTCGATGAGCATCTGCCCGGCCTGCTGGACGGCCGCACTCGAGTCTACTACTCTCTGGGCCGTAATCCGGACTTCGATCAGCGGGTGATGGGCTGGGTCAATCAGCTGCGCGGCCGCGCCCGTTCCGGCAGCCACCCGCCGCGCGAGTTCGTGTCGCTGGATTATCTGCTGCACGAGATGCGGCTTTACAAATCGAAGGCCGAAACGCGCGCGATGCAGCGCGCCGCGGAGGCGTCGATGCGCGCGCACGAGCGCGCAATGCGCGCATGCCGGCCGGGCATGGCCGAATTCGAACTCGAGGCCGAGATACTGTATGAATTCCGGCGCGCCGGCATGGTGGCGGCGTATCCGCCGATCGTGGGCGGCGGCGCCAACGGCTGCATTCTCCACTACACAGAGAACGGCGCGAGGTTGCGCGATGGCGACGTGGTGCTGATCGACGCGGGCGCCGAGTGCGAAGGCTACGCCAGCGACATCACGCGCACCTTTCCGGTCAACGGGCGTTTCAGCCCCGCACAACGGGAACTGTACGATCTGGTTCTGCAGGCGCATGGCGCGGCCATTCAGAAGGTGCAGCCCGGCAATCACTGGAACGATCCGCATGACGCCGCGGTCAAGGTTTTAACCAAGGGCCTCATCAGCCTGGGGCTGTTGAAGGGCAAGCCCGCCAAACTCATCAAGCACAGCGATTACCGGCGGTTTTACATGCATCGCACGGGACATTGGCTTGGCATGGACGTGCACGACGTGGGCGATTACCGCAACGACGACCAGTGGCGGCTGCTGGAGCCTGGCATGACCTTGACGATCGAACCGGGCCTGTACATCACGGCGAAAGGATCCGGTGTGGCGAAGCGCTGGCGGAACATCGGCATTCGCATCGAAGACGATGTGCTGGTCACCCGCGACGGCCATCAGGTGTTAACCGAGGCGTTGATACGGCAGCCCGATGAAATCGAGGCGTACATGGCGTCATCCGCAGCGTAATGGCGCGGTTGTTGAATGCGTTTTCTCTGGCGGGACACCGCGCAACCAGTGTTCCGGGGCCATGCCACTCGTCTGGAGTGCCAACTCTGGAGTACCAACGATGAACAGATTGATGATTGGTTTGAGCGCATGCCTGATGGCCGCTGCGCACGCCGACGAGAAGACCATCGAGATGCACATGGTCGATACCGACGGGGTGGGCGCCGCGATCGGCAACGTGACGGCGGCGTCGACACCCTGGGGCCTGCTGCTGACGCCAGACTTAAGCGACCTGCCGCCTGGGCTGCACGGCTTTCACGTGCATGAGAATCCCAGTTGCGCGCCGGCCAAGGACGAAGGCGAAATGACCGCGGCCTATGCGGCCGGCGGTCACCTTGATCCTATGGATACCGGCCGGCATGAAGGACCTTACGGTAGAGGACATCTGGGCGATCTGCCACCGCTGTACGTCGATCAAAAGGGCAACGCGACGCTTCCGGTGCTCGCGCCGCGATTGAAAATGAAAGATCTGAGCAAGCGTGCGCTGATGGTACACATGCACGGCGACAATTATTCGGATCAACCCGTGGAGCTGGGCGGCGGCGGACCGCGCATGGCCTGCGGCGTGATCGAATAGCTGTTGGCGCGGTATTGCTGTCGGCCGTGACACGCGGCGATGTCTCGATCTCGATGCGAACCGTTGCGCGGCGCTGACCGGTGACAGGCGACTACGACATTCTGATCGTCGGGGGCGGGCTGGCCGGTGCGTCCCTGGCTTGCGCGCTGACCGCGTCTGCTTATCGGGTCGCGCTGATCGAGGCTCATACCCGTCGCGTCGCCAGTCCGCCGGCTTGTGACGAGCGCAGCGTGGCGCTCGCGTTCGGCTCGCGGCGGATACTCGAAGGACTCGGCTTGTGGCCCGCGGTGCGGCCTTCGGCCACGCCCATAAAGTCCATCCACGTATCGGAGCGTGGGCGCTTCGGAGCGACCCGGCTGCATCATGGTGAGGAAGGCGTGGAAGCGCTGGGTTATGTGGTGCCGAATCGCGATATCGGCCAGGCGGTGTATGCGCGGCTGGGCCAGCAGCGCAACGTCGACATCGTCGCGCCGGCGCGGCTTGTGGACTTCACCGTTGACGTCTCGTCGGTAAGCGTATGCGTGGCGCGCGACACTGAGACGGTCGGTACGCAAGAACGGGAGTTGCGATGCCGTTTGCTGGTCGCGGCCGACGGCGCGAGCTCCGATATTCGCCGTCTTCTGGGCATTGCGGCTACCACCGCGGACTATGGGCAGACGGCGATCATCGCCAACGTGACGCCCTCGCGGGATCATGCGTTCACCGCCTACGAGCGCTTCACCGATGCCGGGCCGCTCGCATTGTTACCCATGCGCGAGGGACGCTGTTCGCTGGTGTGGACGCATACCGCGGCCGGCGCGGCAACAGCCATGCGTCTGCGTGACGCTGAATTCCTCGAACGATTGCAGACGCGCTTCGGTTATCGTCGGGGACGCTTCATCAAGGCCGGCGCCAGACAGGCTTATCCGCTGAGCTTGACGGTTGCGCACGAGCTTGTTGCGCCCCGCGCCGTGCTGATCGGCAACGCCGCCCATGCGTTGCATCCGGTCGCGGGGCAGGGCTTCAATCTGGCCTTGCGCGATGTCGCCGAGCTGGCCGACTTGTTGTGTGCACATGCGCCGCACGATCCGGCCGAGCCCGCTTTGCTCAAGCGCTATGCCGATAGACGGCGCGTCGATCTGCACAGCACCGCCCGCTTCACCGACGTGCTGGCCCGCGCCTTTGTAAATCCTTTCACCCCGTTGATCTGGGCGCGCGGCGCCGCACTGCTGGCGCTGGATACGATCCCGCCGTTGCGTCACGCATTGGCCCGGCGCGCAATGGGATTGAGCGGCCACGTTCCGCGTTTGACCAGCGGTGTGGCCCTGGCGGATTTGCGATGAGCGCGCAGGCACCCGCGTGGCAGGATGTCGTCGTCATCGGCGGCGGCATGGTCGGCGCCACCGTTGCCTGCGCGCTCGCCGAGCAAGGTTTACGGGTGACAGTGGTGGAGGCGCGCGAGCCCGGGCGCTTCGACAGCGATGCCGATTACGATGCGCGGGTGTCGGCCGTGAGCCCGGGTTCGGAGATGATTCTAAAGGCGCTCGGTGCCTGGCCGTCGGAGCATGCCGCGCGCCTGTGTCCGTATCGCAACATGCACGTCTGGGATGCGGCGGGCCCGGGCGAGATCCATTTCGATTGTTGCGAGCTCCACGAGCCGCGGCTGGGCTACATCGTCGAGCACCGGGTGCTACAGCATGCGCTCGTACGGCGTTTGCATGCGCTGGGCGAAGTCACCTGGCGGTGCCCGGATGAGCTGGCGCATTTTGCAGTCACGGAAGATCATGTCGCGGTCGAACTGGCCGGTGGCGCGCAGGTTTCGGCGCGGCTGCTGATCGGCGCGGACGGCGCGCACTCACTCGTGCGCACGCTCGCGGGCATTATGTTTCACGCGCGCGATTACGATCACAGCGCCTTGATCGCGACGGCAGGCACGCAACTGCCGCACGCGCACACGGCCTGGCAGCGCTTCGTGCCCGACGGCGTGCTCGCGTTTCTCCCGCTTGCCGACGGGCGTTGCGCCATCGTCTGGTCGATACCCGACGCGCGTGCGCGTGCCCTGGCGGCGATGCCGGACGACGATTTCAAGCACGCGCTCGGCGCCGAGTTTGACTATCGCCTGGGGCACATCGACGCCTGCGGCCCGCGCGCCGTGTTCCCGTTGCGCGGCGGTCAGGCGGATCGCTACGTGTTGCCGCGCGTGGCCTTGATCGGCGACGCCGCGCACGGCATCCATCCGCTGGCGGGGCTGGGCGCCAATCTCGGCTTCATGGACGCGGCCGTGCTGGCCGAAACGATTGGCGAGAGCCGGCGCGATATCGGCAGCTTGCGCGTGTTGCGCCGCTACGAGCGCGCCCGGCGGGGCGACAACGAGTTGACCATGCGCGCCATGGAGGGATTCAAGTTCCTGTTCGAGCGGCAGGCGACCGGTTGGCGCTGGCTGCGCGGCATGGGCGTGAACATGACCGACGCCGCGACACCGCTCAAGCGTCTCATCATGCGCCGCGCCATGGGCCTGTCTGGCGAACGCCCGCGTCTGGCCCGCGGTTGATCGCGAACTTCGCATGCGCGAGCTGATGAATACCCGCGAGGTCGCGGACTATCTGCGGCTGAAAGAACGCAAGGTCTACGATCTGGTGCGCACCCGCAGCATTCCCTGCACGCGCCTGACCGGCAAGTGGCTGTTTCCGAAGACCCTGATCGATCTGTGGGTCATCCGCCACACGGATTATCAGGCCGACCTGCAGGCGGTGTGGGTCTCACCGCGCGTGATCGCCGGCAGTCATGATCCGCTGCTGGAATGGGCGCTGCGCGAAGCCGAGTGCGATTGCGCGACACAGTTCGACGGCAGCCTGGACGGCGTGCGGCGCCTGGCCGCGCGCCAGGCCATGGTGTGCGGCCTGCACGTGCTGGATCCCGCGGCCGGCCAGTACAACGTCGATCTTGCGCAGCAACTGCTGGCCGGCTTTCGGGTGGTGTTGCTGGAATGGGCGCGGCGCGAGCAGGGCCTGGTGCTGGCGCCCGGCAATCCGCACGATGTAAGCACGCTCACCGACCTGCGCAATCGCAAGCTGCGGGTGGTGGAGCGCCAGCATACCGCCGGCAGTCACGTGCTGCTCAAGCATCTGCTGGAGCAAGCAAGCATGTCACGCGACGACCTTAATCTGATCGCAGCGACTGCCCGCAGCGAAACCGACGTGGCAGTGGCCGTAGTGGAGGGCAAGGCCGATGCCGGCATCGCCATCGCGGCCGTCGCGCGCCAGTTTCGTCTTGATTTCGTACCGCTGCACCGCGAGCGTTACGATCTGGCCATCGCGCGCCGCGACTACTTCGAGCCGCCGTTCCAGCAACTGCTGCAGTTCGCGCGCTCGCCGCGGTTTATCGAGCGTGCGCGCGAACTGGGCGGCTACGACGTCTCCGCGCTGGGGCAGGTGGTCTACAACGCGCCCTGAACCACAAGCGCGGCCGTTCGGCGCCCCCGCTGGATTACGGTTGCCGCGCCAAGTGAGCTCGGTCACGGCATTGTCAACCGGTTTCTGGAGTGTCGATGAGCCGTGAAGGTGCCCGTCACTGGTATACGATAGAACTGGCGTCTTCGTTCTTCGTGGAACGGCTTACAACACACTTTCGATGTTTACAACTTCGCCGGGATGCTTGCTACCCGCCGCCGGTTTCACAACCCCGGTGATTGCTGCGCCTTATCTATCGATGCTCTCGATACGCTAGAGGACCGGCGTCAGTGAAAGATTATTCTGTCTACGGGTCGGTTGAGTCGTTCAGACTAAGACTTACTTGTATGGTTGTCGTGCTGCTAGGAGTTCAGAGCTGCGCGATGAGTTGGGTGGACATTCAACCTTGGGATAATTGGAATAAATATACAGGACAATACTACGTGGGTATTAGCTCAGGCCGGCTGGAAGACGAAAGCTGCAAAGTGCCGCCGTCGCCGATTTCGATGTGTTGGGGGGATGTCGCCGAGGAAGACCGTGCGCGCGCACGTTATTGTCAGCAACAACGATTGACGTCCTTCAAAGGTGAAGCTACGCCGTGCGCCATGAAGATCATTCGAGAGGAGTTGAAAAAGGAAAGTCTTTGTAAAGATGGGTTCAGGTTCGTTAAGCCGCATGCCTGATCTTGAAGGTGGGGCTATTGGTTTTCTAATTGACTGTAAACATGCGGAATCTGTACGTGGGCCTGTTGACACAGCAAGGGTAGGTGCGTACGCGGCAAGGTGATAAGCAGGATGGGTTTGTACCGAAACTTATTGCCTTCGGGTTTGGGTATGAGAACCTATCACAAGGTAAGCGCCATCACGCTTTGCATTGCAACCTCGACGATGGCTGCGTCTCTCCTAGCTTCGGAGTATCCGAGTCGATGGCCTGCGTTAATGGAGACATCAAGAGGTGAATGCGCATCGGTAACCGGCGTGTACCAATACTATGGAGAGTGGGGTGATCCCGCCAAAGATACAAAAAACGGACGACCGCTAATCGACGGAAGCATTTTTAGTCGACCACCAGTGCGAGGTCGTACTGTATACATTGATCACAATATGAAGTCTGGAATTTTGCATTTCCGTATTGTGGGTGGCGATCCCGCTCGAAGCTCCTTCAGTGAGCAGCTTACATGTCGCGGGAACTGGCTTGTTCAATCAATAGGTCAGTCCGGTTACGGAGATGGAACGCGGGCCGATACCAAAGGGATGGTTCGACTCGCACGCGCCTCGGATGGGTCTTTGGTTGTGCACGATTGGGAGCATACCAGGTTTCGCTACTTTTTCTTTTTCGGCTCAAGCCGCAGCTACGAAGGGTGGTATAGATTCCTGCCTGCAGGCCGGCATTAATCGATGCGTGACGCGATCTGGCTAGTCATGACAGTTGTTGCCATGGGCGGGTGCGGCAAGCCCGTTCACATCCGTCCGTTAGCGGACGAGGGATGGGGCAGCAGGGAGTGCATCGCTTATATCGATGCTTTCGCCGCTGAGAAGGTCAGTGCAGATCCGTATGAGGCCGCGTTAATAATGGTGCCGCCAGAAATCGAGAAGCGAGACCTGTGTGATGGGAACGTTGTAATTCCCCCAGACAGCTTAAACTGGTCCGAAGGATTTGGGTCCTTTAAGGTAGACGTTTATTGCGAGTCCGGCCAACGCCGCACGACGCTTAAACCTGGAGAAAAGCTCTACCGCGGGTGCTTTGCCGCGACTCGGGTACGGCTGGCGACACTTATTGCGAGCGACTAATCGGCAACTAGATGTCTGCGGATGACTTATAAGCGATGCATCGTGAATGGCTTTATCAACAAGCGCGCAGTTGTTTTGGTTATGAGCACGTTGCTTCTGTCGTGCGGGTCACAGGACATACGGAGCCTGTAAATTATTATGTGTAACTGCCCGGCTCACAGAGTTTCCGGCATGCGACCGGGGAACTCGATAGTAAAGCGATTCAGTGCGGCCTTCCAGTTGCGGATCGGCATGCTCCATGTCTTCGACGCCGCCTCGATCGCCAGATAAATGACCTTGGTGGCGGAGGCGTCGGTGGGGAATACCTTGCGGTTGTTGACGGCTTTGCGGATGACACTGTTCAGCGATTCAATCGCGTTCGTCGTGTAGATCACTTTTCGGATCTCCGTCGGGTAGGCGAACAGCGTGATCAGGTTCTGCCAGTGGCGCTCCCAGGACTTGCTGATCGCCGGGTACTGCGCATCCCATTTGTTGGCGAAGACACCCAGCTCCTGCTCGGCCTCCTCGACGCTCACCGATTGGTAGATGCGCTTGAGATCGGCCGCGGCGGCCTGGCGGTCTTTCCAGCTGACGAACTTCAGGGAGTTTCGCACCATGTGCACGATGCACAGTTGGATACGGGTGTCGGGGTAGACTGTGGCAATGGCCTCCGGGAAGCCGCTCAGCCCGTCCAGCGCGGCAATGAAGATATCCTTCAGCCCCCGATTCTGCAACTCGGTCAGCACCGAGAGCCAGAATTTGGCCCCCTCGGTCTCGGCCAGCCACAGACCCAGCAGTTCTTTGTTGCCCTCCAGGTTGATGCCGAGCGCCAGGTACACGGCCTTGTTGATGCTTACGCCAGTGGCGGGACTTTATTTAAAGGCTCACGCTGTCGCGCGAGTTCCCAGTTCGATAGAAGTTCGGCTTTATGACGCTATTTTGAGTAAGGCGCGCGCGGCGCCCGAGGGGTGTTTGCGTCCGCCGGCATGTCAGCTACCGCGTCTGCTGGCAGCGTCTACCATCGCTGTTTCTCCCAACGCTCCGGGTTCGCCCAATAGCGGCTGTTCAGCCAGTCGGGTGTGAGCTTGTAGTCATAGATGTCGTAGTGGTAGAGAATCAGCGCTCTGCCCTCGACCGTGTACTGCCGCGCTTGCCGCAAGCCATACGCGATCAGCTCCTCGTTGGTCCAGTGACTTGCCAACCCGGGCCAGGTGTCGCCGACGGGTACGAGCGCGTACATCACCTGTGCGTAGAGATCACGGAGGCGCGCGATCGCCTTACCGGCTTTGCGTTTGTTCAAACGTTCTATAACGCCGGCGACGATCGCGAGTCGACTGCGCTCGACGGTAAAATCTTCGCTCAGTAGTTGGTCCGCGCAGACAAACGTGCACGCCGGACCAGGCACGCGCCGCGCCAGTTCACGGCGCAAGGGTTCACGTTCTGGCATCAGTGCCAGCAGCGACGGGGGCCGCAACCGGTCGACGATCTGGAGGATGTCGGCGCGCCAGTCCATGCGGATCACTTCGCGACTGAAGCGGCTTCCTCGATTGTGAGTCCGGTGGACGCGAGACCGATGCGCAGTTCGCCGGCCAGCATCTTCTGCAGGGTGCGGCCCACGAGTCGCGCGCGCCAGCCCTGCAGCACCGGAACATCGGTGTCACCCGTCACCAGCCGCTCCAGCGCGCTGCGCGCCGCCAGCGCGGCGGGACTGACCTCGTACAAGGCCGCCTGCATGCGTACCAGTGCCATCAACACGTCGACCATCGCGTCCTGCGCCGGTGTCAGGCTAAGCCGCGGCGGCGGGGTCGGCCAGCTCGTTTCGGGTTCCTGCAGCGCCTTGGCAATGGTCTCGACGAGGGCCGCGCCATAGCGTTGCACCTGATGCGGTTGCAGTCCACGCATGCGCGCCAGTGCGGCCTGATTGCGCGGCGCCTGACGCGCCAGATCGACCAGCGCCGGATCGGGCAATATCCATTTGCGCGGCTTGTCGCGGCTCGCGGCTTCTTGTTCCCGCCACGCGGCCAGGGCGCGCAGGATGTTAAGCTGACTGGGGGACAGTTTCTGTATGCCACCGATGCGCCGCCAGGCTTGCGCGGCGTCGGTCTCGAAAGTCTCCGCGCGCTGCAGCCGCTCGAAATCGTCGGTCAGCCAGTCGAGACGATTTTTGTGCGTCAGCATGTCCTTCAGTCGCGGATAGACCATGCTCAGATACCGCACGTCGTCCGCGGCGTAATGGATTTGCGCGGCGGTAAGCGGGCGCATGCACCAGTCGCTGCGGGTATGGGTCTTGGCGAGCTGCACGCCCAGCATCTGTTGCACGAGACTGGCGTAGCCGGTCTGTTCGCCAAAACCCAGCAGGCTGGCGGCGATCTGCGTATCGAACACGGGCCGCGGCGGCTCGCCGCGCAATTGATGCAGAATTTCCAGGTCCTGATGCGCGGCGTGCAACACCTTGGTGATGCGCGTGTCATAGATAACTTCCATAAGCGGCGCGAGCGTGTCCAGCGTCAGCGGGTCGACGCAGGCCACCAAAGTGGGCGTGGCGATCTGCACCAGGCACAGGCGCGGATAATAGGTCCGCTCGCGGATGAATTCCGTGTCCAGCGCGATCCACTCGGCGCTCTGCAACCGCGTGCAAAACGATGTGAGGCCCTGCGGCGTATCGATGAATAAATGGTTGCTTGGGTCTTCTTTACGTGGGCCTTCTTTAACCGGTGAATGCATGGTTATCTTTCCTGATCTGACGTATCGGCTGTTGACCGGGTTCATGATACTGGTGTTGGGCGGCGTGTTGCCATTGCCCGCGCATGGGCGGGAGGCGGCCGCGGTTGACTGGCAAAGCGATTATCCGGCCCGGCATCGATTGACAGGCAGGATCTGGGATGTGGCGGACAAACGTTTTGTAACGCCCGCGACCTTGTACCAAAGGATGTACGGGGCCGATTTCGTACTGCTGGGCGAAGTGCACGCCAACCCCGATCATCACGCGCTGCAAGGCCGCGTTATCGAGCGGCTCGTCGCGGCGGGGCGCCGGCCCGCCGTCGTGTTCGAGATGTTCGAGCGCAATCAGCAGGCGATCATTGAGCGGGCGCGCGAAGATTCGGCGGATCGCATCGGCAGCGCCACGCGCATGGACGCGCGCGGCTGGCCGTGGCGGCTTTACAAACCCTTGGTCGAGACGGTGATGGCGCTTGATCTGCCCATCATCGGGGCGGATCTGCCCCGCGCGACGGTGAAGCGGATCGTCGCGAAGAAACTGGACGCGCTGGACATAAAACGGGTTCGGGCGCTGGCGCTGGACCAGCCGCTGTCGCGGCGTGACAGCGACATCATGCGCGCCGACATCGTGGCCGCGCACTGCGGTTACACGCCGCACGCGCGGCTGGACGGCATGATCGCGGCGCAGCGGGCGCGCGACGCGATGCTCGCGGACGCCCTGATCGCGCGTGGCCAGGGCGATGGCGCGGTATTGATCGCGGGCAGCGGGCATGTGCGCAACGACCTCGCGGTGCCAGCCTATCTGCGCCAGCGCGCGCCCGGCAAGCACATCGCAAGCGTCGCGTTCACGGAAGTCAACGGCGGCAAGCCCGCGCCTGATGATTACCTGAGGGGAGCCGCGGCTGATGGCGAGGCATCCGAAGGTCTCTGGGATTATCTGTGGTTCACGCCCGGCAGCCAGCCGCCAGACCCGTGCGCCGCGTTCGAGAAACGATTGCGCCGGCTGCGTCAGCCGGAGTCCCGATCAAACGGGGCGGAGTAGCATCGGTACTGCGCGCATTTTAATCCCGTGGCAAGAGGACTATGATGCAGTGGCGGCGCGTGCCGCACCCAAAATCAAGCGCGCGTCATCGTATTCATGCCCGTGCCGGCGATCGTGCGGCACTTCCGGTATTGGTTTCGAATCACTTCAAAGGATCACTATGTTCTGGCGCCCAAGCAAACAATTAAGCGCACGCATCGCGAGTCTGCGCGCGCATCTGGCGGATGAGAATCCGATTCTGGTCGATGTGGTCGGCAGCTTTCAGGAGCTGGACCGGGTCGCGTACCGGCTGGGCCTGCTCAACGGGAATGAGTCGTTTGCGACGCGCATTTCATGGTGGCCGATGATCGCCGTGCTGGGCACCTTTTCCGCCGGCAAATCGACCTTCATCAATCAATACCTTGGGATGCGCCTGCAGCAAACCGGCAACCAGGCGGTCGATGACCGGTTCACGATCATCTGCTACAGCGCCGATAACAAGGTGCGCGTGCTGCCGGGGCTGTCGCTGGATGCCGATCCACGTTTCCCTTTTTATCAGATCAGCGAGGAACTGGACAAAGTCGCCAGCGGCGAGGGCGGCCGCATCAACGCCTATTTGCAGTTGAAAACCTGCCCGTCAGAAAGCCTGCGCGGCAAAATCTTCATCGACTCGCCCGGTTTCGACGCCGACGAGCAGCGCAACGCCACCTTGCGGATCAGCGATCACATCATCGATCTGTCGGACCTGGTACTGGTGTTCTTCGATGCCAGACATCCGGAGCCGGGCGCCATGCAGGACACCCTGGCGCATCTGGTCGCCGGGAC
>JBOIDC010000077.1:0-16092 GCA_050740315.1 Gammaproteobacteria bacterium
GCGCGAACACCCGGCTCGCGAGCATTTTTTGCAGCGATTGGTCGATCGCCTGCTCCGAAAGTTCGCCTGGCGCGGTCATGGGTGCAAGAAGTGAATTCCCGTGCATGCCCGGCCGCGCGCGACACAAGAGACGCGGTCCGCGCCGGCGCGGCGCGATCGCGCCATCGCGTTTCCATGTACCGGACCTGGCACTTGTCCCGCCGTCATGTGCAACGTCCACGGGCAGGTTAGTAACCGTTAGAAACTACCGCACTCGCTCCGCTTTATCCACTCTCCCGCACGACAAGGCGGCGTGCACTCGCCGCTGTGTGGAGGCGATCAACATGCGAATCTCCAGCGTTACCTCAGCGGCATCGACTTTCCCATTAAAGGCGATTTCTGGCCGAAATGTAGCATGAGCAGGGGACACCCAAATTGTGCCCGGCGTGCTATTGAGAATGGGTAAGCGCACACGATGTGTATTGGAGGCAGGGAGGAACGACAGATGAAAACCGTATGCAACAGCAGTTGGCGCGCTCGACACTACTCGATCGCGGGGCGAGCAACCATTCTGCTGGTCATTTCAGTTGCTGCTGGCAATGCCAGCGCTCAGACGCCTTACATCGACGAATGTCGAACCCGCGGCGTACCAATCCCGCCGGACTGGGCGGAAACGGGAACTCCGTGGGTTTTTCAGGGCGAACTCACTACGAATATACTCGATCCGGGAGAGTTCGCCGGCGTCTGGACTTACAGTCACCCAACGATACGAGGTGCTTGTATCGCCCTGCCGAGAGGAACCGGTGCCACTGGTACGCTCGCCGGATTCATCTGCCAGGGCACCACAACGGGTCACGCTTGCTTCTGGGATAACACGCGGCGAGGCGAGTCTACGCCGCTTGGTTGGAAAGGGAAGACGCTGGTCATCTCTGAGCTTCAAGATGGTTCGAATCTCAACGAAAACTGCACCAGTTGTCACCGCGGAAACAACGTCTTTCTGATCTCGCCGGACGATCCAACGTGGCAGCAGGTTTTGAAAGGCCCCTTAAATGGGCCGTTCACCGGCACCTTCACAACCCGGATTGAATCATCGGCGGACAACCAGGGCGTCCCGCCTCACCCGCGCTATATACCGATAACGACACAGCCACCGCGGACTGGCTGGGAGAATACCTTCAAGGCCGGAGGTTGCGCGGGCGCGTGCCATGAGTTACCGGACGTCGCATTCTCGACATCTCCTTCTCCCAGAATGCCGCCCTTATGCGCAAACGCGCCTAACGGCGTCGCCAACTGTTTCGAGGCACAAGGCCCGCTTGGTGCGCCCACCGCCGGCAGTTTGCAATTCAGTTCGGCGACTTACCCGGCGATCGAAGAAAACGGCGACGCGCTAATCACCGTCACGCGCACCGGTGGCAGCACCGGCCAGGTTTCGGTCGATTACACCACCGGCGGCGGCACCGCCACCGAAGGCGCGGATTACATCTTCAAACGGGGAACGCTTATCTGGCCTGGCGGCGATACGGCGAACAAGACGTTCAGCGTGCCAATCAGGGATGAAGGCGACATCGAAGGGCCAGAGAGCATCAACCTGACCTTGAGCAATCCAGGCGGCACCGCCGTGCTTGGGGCACCGCGTACGGCCGTGCTGACAATCGCCGCCAGCGACGGCGGTTCGTCGGCCTTCAAGTGCGGCGGGCGCAGCGTCACGGCCAACTGCACGGTCAATGGCGTTTCTAGTCAGCCGTGCGTCGGCACCGCAGGCAACGATGTCATCATCGGTTCGGGTGCCGCGGACGTGATCCAAGGATTAACCGGCAACGACACGATCAAGAGCCTGGTGGGCAACGACAGCATCTGCGGCGGCGGCGGCATCGACACCTTACGAGCCGGTGGCGGCAACGATCGTCTGTTTGGCGCGCTCGGCGATGATCGCCTGTTCGGGGCTTTGGGCCGGGATAGGTGCGACGGCGGACCGGGACGCGATACGGCTTCCAGTTGCGAAGTCAGGCGCAGCATTCCGTAGCGCCGTCTTTTCTCGAACAACGAAGGAGTGCGTTGAGTGGACGTAGCGATGCCGGGAAAGGATTCAGCCATGCCGGGGAGGGATCCCCGGCCCAGGGATGGCGATAGCCGTTAAAATGTCGATCGTGGCACTTACTAGGAGCTATTTGCTCGATCGTTGGAGCAAGCGTGGGCGGAGGCCGTCATTCACCTGTGGCGGCCTGGTTGAGGCCGGGGAGTGATCCCCGGCTCACGGAAGACAAAGGGCGCAGGGACGCGCCGTCTTTTGCGAGTTCTTTCGATTGAAGCTGCACAGCAATCGGGAGCGGTATCAGCGCAAAACCGATAGCAGTAGCCTCGTTGCTGGTGCGAGACGGCAAGCGATGTCGCTCAAACTTGGAGGCCCATTCCGCGTGTAGTTCCCGTATCATAGCGCGCCTTATGGATACGGCAGTTGGCGATACTCTCGGCGACACGGCGGAACTGACGGTGCGGGAACTCGCCTGCACGCGCAACGAGCGGCAGTTGTTCAGCGGCGTGAAATTTTCGCTGCGCGCGGGCGAGGCGCTGCGCATCGAAGGGCCCAACGGCAGCGGCAAGACCAGCCTGCTGCGCCTGCTGTGCGGGCTCGGCCTGCCGGAGGCCGGCGAAATTCATTGGCGTGGCGGCAACGTGGACGATGACCGCTCGGCGTTCTTAGCCGACGTCGGTTATGTTGGCCACGCCAACGGCATCAAGCTGGAGCTGACCGCGCGCGAGAATCTCTGCTTCGCGAGCGCGTTGGGCCGGTCGCCCCTGGCTGCTGACGCGAGCCGCGCGCTGGCGAGGGTGGGTCTGACCGGCATGGCCGATAGCCTGTGCCGCACGCTGTCGGCCGGGCAGCGGCGGCGCGTGGCGCTGGCGCGACTGTTGATGCTCAACGCGAAATTGTGGCTGCTGGACGAGCCGCTGACCGCGCTGGACGTCGGCGCCACCGGGCAGATCGAAGCGATGCTGCGCAGGCATCTGGACGGCGGCGGGCTGCTGATTCTCACCACGCATCGCCCCATCGACCTGGGCGCGCATCCGCTCAAACAAATCGTTTTGGGCGGATGAACCAAGCCGCCGTCAGCGCTGCCTATACGACGTTGCTGCGCCGGGACGTGATGCTGGCGTACCGCAATCGCGCGGAGTTTGCGAATCCGCTGTTGTTTTTCACGCTGGTCGTAACCTTGCTGCCGCTGGGCATCGGTCCCGACACCGGGTTGCTGAGCCGCGTGGCGCCCGGCGTGGTATGGGTGGTCGCGCTGCTGGCGACCCTGCTGGCGCTGGAAAACATGTTCCGCTCGGACTTCGACGACGGCGCGCTGGAGCTGATGCTGGTCAGTCCGCAGCCGCTCGAAGTGCTGGTGCTGGGGAAGGTCACGGCACACTGGCTGGTCACCGGTCTGCCGCTGTTGATCATCGCGCCGCCGCTGGCGATGATGCTTTATCTGCCGGCCGATGCGCTGCCCGCGCTGCTGGCGACCCTGGCGCTGGGCACGCCGGTGCTGAGTCTGATCGGCTCGATCGGCGTGGCGCTGACCATCGGCTTGCGGCGCGGCGGCATGCTGCTGGCGCTTTTGGTGCTGCCGCTCTACGTGCCGGTGCTGATCTTCGCCACCGGCGCGGTGGACGCGGCTGCGGCCGGCCTGCCGGTGAGCGGACAGCTTGCTATCATGGGCGCGATATTCATAATGAGTCTGATGCTGGCGCCGCTGGCCACGGCGGCGGCGTTGAGGATTGCGTTGAACTGAACATGTGGATTTTTCTTCATAAGCTCGCCTCGCCGAGATACTTTTACGACCTGTCCGGGCGCTGGCTGCCGTGGCTGGGCGGGGCCACCGCGGTGTGCATGCTGGCGGGACTTTACTGGGGGTTGGCGGTCGCGCCCCCCGATTATCAGCAGGGCGAAAGTTACCGTATTATCTTCATTCACGTGCCCGCAGCGTGGATGTCGCTGTTCGTCTACATGGTGATGGCCACATCCGCGGCCATCGGCCTGATCTGGAAGATCAAGCTCGCCGAGATCATCGCCGCCAACTGCGCGCCGCTGGGCGCCTCGTTCACGTTCCTCGCGCTGGTCACGGGCATGTTGTGGGGCAAGCCCATGTGGGGCGCCTACTGGGTGTGGGACGCGCGGCTGACATCGGAGTTGATCCTGCTGTTTCTGTATCTGGGCGTGATCTCGCTGCGCACGGCCATTGAGGACCCGCGCACGGCGGCGCGCGCCAGCGGGATACTGGCGCTGGTGGGTGTGGTCAATATTCCCATCATTCACTACTCGGTGGTGTGGTGGAATACCTTGCACCAGGGCGCGACGGTGAGCCGCTTCGATTCGCCGGCGATAGATCTGAGCATGCTGTGGCCGCTGCTGATCATGGTGGCCGCGTTCATGCTGTACTTCGCCGCCGTGTTACTATTGCGCGCGCGCTGCGAGGTGCTCGCGCGCGAACGTCAAAGCGCCTGGGTGCGTGCCCTGGCGGTGCCGTCCTGACATGCGGGAATTCCTTTACATGGGCGGCTACGCCTTCTACGTGTGGAGCGCGTACGCCGTGTTCGTGGTGGTGCTGACCGCCAATCTGATATATCCCTTGCGCCGCCGCCGCCGGCTGTTGCGCGAGCTGTCGAAAACTCCGTCGCAACCAACCATCGATGACGCCAAAACGTAAACGACGCCTCGGGCTGATTGTCGCGCTGGTCATCGGCGTGGGCGCCGCCACCGGGCTGATGCTGTATGCCATGGGCCAGAACGTGATGTATTTCTATACGCCCACCGAGGTCTTTGCGGGCGAAGCGCCCCGGGACCGGCTGTTCCGCGTCGGTGGCCTGGTGGTGGACGGCAGCGTCGAGCGCGAACGGGATGGCGTGACGGTGCGGTTCGAGCTGACGGACACGATGCGGGTGGTGCCCGTGGTTTACACGGGCCTGCTGCCGGACCTGTTCCGGGAGGGTCAGGGCATCGTCGCGCACGGCACGCTCGAGAAAGACGGCGTGTTCCGCGCCCAGGAGGTGCTGGCCAAGCACGATGAAAACTACATGCCGCCCGAAGTGGCCGCGTCGCTGAAAGCCGCTGGCGGCAAGCATCCCGGCGGCGCCGCGCCCGGCTACATGCCCCGCGACGATGACCTCAAGGAGTCGCCATGATTCCGGAAATCGGCCAGTTCGCGCTAAGCATCGCCCTATGTCTGGCGTTGGTACAGAGCATCGCGCCGCTGGCCGGCGCGCAGCTCGGAAAAACTGAATGGATGGCGGTGGGACGCCCGGCCGCGCAGGGACAGTTTCTGTTCGTCGCGATCGCGTTCGCCTGCCTGACGTACGCCTTCGTGACCAACGATTTCACCGTCCAGTACGTCGCGGGCAATTCCAACACCGCGCTGCCGCTGCCATACCGCGTCTCCGCGGTATGGGGCGGGCACGAAGGTTCGCTGCTGCTGTGGGCGCTGGTGCTGGCCGGCTGGACGTTCGCGGTGACGATCTTCAGCCGCAGCCTGCCGCCCGAATTCCGCGCGCGGGTGATCGCGGTGATGGGCCTGGTCAGCATCGGTTTCCTGCTGTTCATGCTGGCGACCTCCAATCCCTTCGAGCGCCTGTTCCCCGCGCCGGCCGACGGCCGCGATCTCAATCCGCTGCTGCAGGATCCGGGTCTCGTGATCCACCCGCCCATGCTGTACATGGGCTACGTGGGCATGTCGGTGGCGTTCGCCTTCGCGATCGCGGCGCTTCTGGGCGGGCATCTGGATACGGCCTGGGCGCGCTGGTCGCGCCCCTGGGTCACCGCCGCCTGGGTGTTTCTGACCGTCGGCATCATGCTCGGCAGCTGGTGGGCCTACCACGAACTGGGCTGGGGCGGCTGGTGGTTCTGGGATCCGGTGGAGAACGCGTCGTTCATGCCGTGGCTGGTCGGCACCGCGCTGATGCATTCGCTGGCGGTCACGGACAAGCGCGGCGCGTTCAAGAACTGGACGGTGATGCTGGCGATCCTGGCCTTCAGTTTAAGCCTGCTCGGGACTTTCCTGGTGCGCTCCGGCGTGCTGGTGTCGGTGCATGCGTTCGCCACTGACCCCGCCCGCGGCATTTACATCCTCATGTTCCTGCTGACGGTGGTGGGCGGTTCGCTGCTGCTGTACGCGTGGCGCGCGCCCAAGGTGCGCGGCGGCGGCCGCTTCGAAATCCTGTCGCGTGAGACCGCGCTGCTGGTCAACAACATCTTATTGGTGACGGCCGCCGCCACCATCCTGCTGGGCACGCTTTACCCGCTGTTTCTGGATGCGCTGGGGCTGGGCAAGATCTCGGTCGGCGCGCCGTATTTCGCGACCGTGTTCGTGCCGCTGATGCTGCCGCTGATCTTTCTGATCGGCGTGGGTCCGCTCGCCCGCTGGCGGCAGTCGCGCATCGGCGAACTCGCGTACCATCTGCGCTACGTGCTGCTGGCTGGCGTCGGGCTGGGCGTGCTGGTGCCGCTGATCGTGGCCGGCACCAACACGATCCTGGTTGCGGTCGGCATCGCGCTGGCGGGCTGGGCGGCGATCTCGGCCGGTCTGAATCTTTATACGCATATCCGCCGGCAGCGTAGCGGTCAGTCCCAGGGCGCTCGTCGTTCATGGGCGCACGCGCTGGGTTCGATCCCGCGCGCGATGTACGGCATGACCGTGGCGCACCTGGGGATGGGCGTATTCATCGTCGGCGTAACCTTCGCCAGCGCGTTCGAGGTCGAGCGGCAACTGAGCATGGCGCCGGGCGAGCGCGCGACCCTGGGCGGCTACGAGTTCCGTTTCCAGGGCGCGCGCAAGGTCGAAGGGCCGAATTATCTGGCGGACCGCGGACTGGTCGAGGTGGCGCGCGATGGCGAAGCGGTCGCGACCTTGCACCCGGAAAAGCGCGTCTATCGCGTGCAGACCAATCCGATGACCGACGCGGCCATCAATTCGAACGTTTTTCGCGATCTTTACGTCGCGCTGGGCGAACCCACCGGCGGCGGCGCCTGGGGCATGCGGCTCTATTACAAGCCCTTTGTCCAATGGCTGTGGCTGGGGCCGCTGATGATGGCGTTCGGCGGCGTGCTGGCGGCGTCCGACCGGCGTTATCGCGTGAGCACGCGCCGTGAGGCCGCGCGTGCGGAAAATCTGTCCGCGCAGCCGCAGGCCGGCTGATGATCCGTTACCTGTTGCCCGCGGCGCTGTTCGGGGTGCTGGTGGTTTTTTTGAGTGTAGGTCTCAATCGCGATCCATCGACCGTGCCGTCGCCGCTGATCGGCAAGCCCGCGCCGGCGTTCACGCTCCCGCAGCTCAAGGACCCGGAACGCACGTTTACCAACCACGACCTGACCGGCGACGTCAGCCTGGTCAATGTGTGGGCGACCTGGTGCGCGGCCTGTTACGACGAGCATCCGGTGCTGGTCGAGCTGGCGCGAAGCGGCCAGGTGCCGATTTACGGCCTGAATCTCAAGGACCAGCGTGCCGCCGCCAGACGCTGGCTGCGCGAGCTGGGTGATCCTTACGCGGCGATCGCGTTCGATGCGGACGGGCGCGTGGCGATCGACTGGGGCGTATATGGTGCGCCGGAGACCTTTGTCGTCGACAAGCAGGGCATCATCCGCTACAAACACATCGGACCGCTGACCGCGGACGTTCTGACGCAGACAATCTTGCCGCTGGTCAGACGACTGCGCGAGGGCTGAGGTGCGCGGCGTGGCGCGCTGGCTGGCCTGCGTAGTCGGGTGCATGACGTTGTTGTTGACGTCTTGGGTGCCGTCGGCGGCCATGGACGCGGCGATGGCGGATCGCTACCACACCCTGATCGAGGAGTTCCGCTGTCTGGTCTGCCAGAACGAATCGCTGGCGGAGTCGGACGCGGACCTGGCGCGCGACCTGCGTACCGAAATCCGCGAGATGCTGGCAGACGGCGCCACCGACGCCGAGATCACCGACTTTCTCGTCGCCCGCTACGGCGATTTCGTGCTTTATCGCCCACCCTTCAAACCCTTGACCTATCTGCTGTGGATCGCGCCGTTTGTGCTGGCGGTCGCCGGCCTGGCCGCGCTGCTGTTTCGCATTCGCCAGCGCGCGAACGCCGGTGAAGACGCGCCGCTGTCGCCACAGGAGCGACGCCGGTTACACGATCTGCTCGATGACCGCCGGAAGGAATAACCCCGCGTGACTTTGTTCTGGATTGTCGCAGGCCTGCTCATTGTGGCGGCCTTGTGTTTTGTATTGCCGCCATTACTCAATCGCCGCGGCGACGCGGCCGGGCCGACGCGGGTCGAGGTCAATCGCGCGCTGTACCGGCAGCGTCTGGCCGAACTCCGGCGCGATGTGGACAACGACCTGCTGACGCGGGCGCAATACGAGCGCGCGCGTTTGGATCTGGAGCGCGAGCTGCTGGCGGAGGTTTCGGAGGATACGGCGCCGGCGGCGCGGCCCGCGCGCGGCGGCGCGCGCATGACCGCCGCGCTGGTCGGCATCGCCCTGCCGGCATTGGCGGTGCTGTTTTATTTGCGGTTCAGCACGGGCTTCGACGCGCTGGACGCGAGCCGCCCACAGGCCGACCCGGGACGGCAGCCGTCGATCGACGAGATCGCACGTGTGATCGAGGCGCGGCTCGAGCAGAATCCCGACGATCGCACCGGCTGGATCATGCTCGCTAGAGTTCGAACCCTCATGGGCCGATATGCGGCGGCGAGCCAGGCGTACGCGCAAGCGGACGCAGTGGCGAAGATCGACGAACCCGATCTGCTCGCCGCCTACGCGCAGACCCTGGCCTTGTCCAGCGACGAACGGTTTGCCGGCCGGCCGGCGGCGTTGCTGAAGCAGGCGCTGGATTTGCAGCCGAACAATCCACAGGCGCTGTGGCTGGCGGGCTGGGCGGATTATCAACGCCAGGATTTTGCGGGTGCCGCCGCGCGCTGGGAACGGCTGCAACAAACCGCGCCCGCCGAGCGCCTGGAAGCGTTCGAGGATCTTCCCGGGCGCATCGCCGAGGCGCGGCGCCGCGCGGGTCAGGCAGTGGACGGCAGCGACACCGCCGCCCGCGATGAAGGCGGGACCCGTCAGTCGCGCGCGCCGTCTACGCGGCCCGCGAGCGTCACTGTCGCGGTATCGCTGGCGCCCGCGCTCAGGCAACGCGCCGCGCCCACGGACACCGTATTCGTCTATGCGCAGGCGGTCGACGGGCCGCGCATGCCGCTGGCGCTCGCGCGCACCACGGTGGCCGAACTGCCGCTGGAGGTGACCCTGGACGATTCCGCGGCCATGGCGCCGGCATTCAGGCTATCGGACGTGGACGAAGTGAACGTGCTGGTGCGCATCTCGAAGACCGGCGAGGCCATGCCTCAGAGCGGTGATCTGCTGGGCGAGCGCGAAAAAATACCCACGCGGGAGCAAGCCCGGATATCGATCACCATCGACCAGGTCGTGCCCTGAGCCGATCGGGCAGGACTTGGCCGATTGATGACCGGCGGCCCGCACCCAAAGTGCTACAATCCCGGGTAGGCTAAATGGCGGGTCGCCGCTTGTCCGCACACCATGCATGCCGCTGTGCGAATCATTCTCGCCCGGTCGTTTATGAACACTGTCACTTCGAACGCGTTCTCAGGCTTACGCATTGCCGTATCGGCGATATTGGAGCGCCGCCAGGGCCAGCGCGGGCGCTGGTCATTCCGCGAGTGGCGGCTGGTGGGCATGGTCGCCGGTCAGGCGACCGGCGGCCAGGCGCCTGAATGCACGTTGATTCATAGCGATGAACACAGCCGGCGGTATTTGTGGAGCGGTCTCTCGCTTGTGCTTTACCGGGATGCCGCCGAAGCGTACTGGTACAATCTGGTTGGCAAGAATCCTTCGCTGTATTTGATCTGCGGCGCGCGTGCGGATCACGAACTCGCACCGTTGCTGGTCAGCGCCAACTACGACGAGGCGGCGGCGCACATGGAGACGGACGCCAAGGTATTTTCCGCGCCCATGCCGCCCGAGGTCTATCGCTGGCTGGAAAGTTACGTCATGGACAACTACGTGCCGCGCGAGCCCGAAAAGCGCAGGCGGGAAAACTGGATCAAAGACGGCCATTGAAGACAATGACTAAAGCCGATCAGGAGAATCGCGAGGCGGATCACGCCAAGGCGGGCTTCGTGGGCCGCTGGTCGCGGCGCAAGCGCGACGCCCGCGCCGCCGAGCGCAAGGCGGACAACGCCGCGCAACCGTCGTCCGCCGATCGCGACCGTGCGCCCGGCATGGCCGACCCGCCGGCGATCGAGGCGTCCGATCGACCCGCGGACGATCAACCCACGGACGCCGACCTGCCGCCGCTGGACAGCCTGGGCGCGGACAGCGACTACAGCGGTTTCCTGTCACCCCGGGTCGGCGCGCAACTGAAACGCCTGGCGCTGCGCAAGCTGTTTCATTCGTCCAAATTCAACGTGCGCGATCCGCTGGACTCCGAGGCCGGCGACTTCACCAGATTTGAGCCTTTAGGCGACGCCGTCACCGCCGACATGCGCCATCAGTTGGCGCGTGCCCAAGAAGCGCTCAAAGATAAAGTGCGTAAAGAAACAGCCAGGCCGGGTTCTGTGGACAGCAGCGCCGCCGCGCCCACGAAGTCAGGCGCAGCGATGCCCGCTGTGCCCGCAGCCGAGGCGGTGGATGTGGCGCCCGATGCGCAGTCCGACCAGAAGGCCAAGCCCGGCGCGGGTGAGTCATCTTGAAGCGAGCGCATTGACATGACCCACGCCACGCAAAGCGCCGAGCATACGTTCGCTTACGGGCAAATGCGGCTTTCATGCGCCACACGAGATGGCGAAGCGCGCGCCGCGGCCCTGGGGCGCGACGAGCGCGTCGAAGCCCAGCCCACATCTATCGTGTCCTATACGTCCAGGGGATCGGTGCTGATCGTTGGCCCTTATCGTACGGCCGTGGCCGCGGCCGAAGTCCTCGCCGATAAACGGCTGGAATGCACGATTGTTTATGCCGACGACGGCGCGGTACAAGCCGTGGCGGATCGGCCGAACGCTTTGTGCGCAACGTTGTCCGCACTGAGCGGGCATCTGGGCCAGTTCAGGGCTGCCGTCGCCACGGCGGACGGAAATGTGGATCTTGCCCGGGTACTGGGGCGCACCGCGTCCGCCTTCGATCTGGTGCTGGACCTCGGCACGCCGCCATCGCTCGCGCCTGAACTGCCGCCGCCGGGATATTACGCCACCGGCAGCGATGATAACGCGCTGGCGCATGCGCTGGCCGCGTTGCCGGAGATGGTCGGGGAGTTCGAGAAGCCGAAGTACTTCAATTACAACCCCGACATCTGCGCGCACGGTCGAAGCGGCCTGCCGGGTTGCACCCGCTGCCTCGACGCCTGTCCCGCCGACGCCATCCGCTCTTTGCGCGAGTTAATCGAAGTCGATCCGTATCTTTGTCAGGGTGGCGGTGGCTGCGCGACCGCGTGTCCCACCGGCGCGATCACCTACGCCTATCCGCCGGCCAGCGACCTGCTGGGCTATATCCGGCGCACGCTCAAGGCCTACCTGGATGCGGGCGGCAGCCGGCCTTGCCTGCTGTTCCACGACGACGAGGCGGGGCGCGAGCAGGTCGAGCGGCTCGGCGCCCGACTGCCGGAATGGGTCATCCCGCTGCAAGTCGAGGAGATCGGGGCAGTCGGTCTCGACGCGTGGCTGTCGGCGCTGGCTTTTGGCGCCGAGCAGGTCGCCTTACTGGCGACGCCGGCGCTGCCGCAAGCAATACGGCGAGAGACCACGCATCAGCTGGCTGTAGCCCATGCGCTGCTGGAAGGACTGGGTTACGACCCCAAGCGGTTGCGCTTGCTGGGGCCCGACGAAGACCAGGCTCTGGTGAACGCGCTCGGAAATGTGCCCGCGCAGGCGACGATTCAGCGGGCATCGTTCGCGACCCACGACGAGAAACGCAACACCTTGCGCATGGCCCTGGATCATCTTTACGAGCAGGCGCCGCGACCGATCGATGTGGCGCCGCTGCCGGCCGGCGCGCCGTTCGGCGAGATCACGGTAGACCGCGAGAAATGCACTCTGTGCATGGCTTGTACCTCCGTGTGTCCTGCTTCGGCGGTGATGGCCGGCGGCGACAAACCCCAGCTCAGGTTCATCGAGTGGAACTGCGTGCAGTGCGGCCTGTGCGAGGTGGCCTGCCCGGAGGAGGCGATCACGCTCAACCCGCGTATCGTCTACGCGCCGGAGTTACGCAATCGACAGCGCGTACTCAACGAACAGCAGCCGTTTTGCTGCGTCAACTGTGGCAAGCCGTTCGCCACCCGCAGCATGATGCACAAGATGACGGCCAAGCTCAAAGGCCACTGGATGTTCCAGGACCCACAGTCGATACGGCGGATTCAAATGTGCGAGGACTGCCGCGTCCGCGACCTGTTCGCCAGCGAACCGGCACCCGACGTCCATAACAAGCCTCGCGCGCAGTAGTTTCTCTCGTTTTATCGGCCGCTGACGCCTAGAGCGGTTAGCCGATCGCGAGATAACGGTTTCCAAGGAAGCCATGGCAACGACACCGAAGCAACACGTACCCCCCAAGGGCTTGCTGTTGTCGACTTACGGAGGGCGAAACAACAGATGTAGATAACCGAACGGCCGATACCATCTAATCATGCCGCCCAGGGCTACGCTTACGCGACATATTCACTGGCCGCGGTAACCCGCGTCCCGTCACCAAGCGTAAATCGCCGCAAACACGATCAACAGCAGTATCAGGCTGGATGTCACGCCGACCTTTCATCTGTTCATGAGATGGCGGGAGTCTAAACCCCGGCCCTGACTCGAGAGTCAAGAGGAGTTTTCCAAGGAGCTTCGGAAGGTTCTGGACATTCGGATTTGGCCAGCGTTGGAGCCATTTCCGAATAAACCCTTTGCTCCCTTTCAACCCAAAGGTCGGGGCGATAGCTAGCCATGGCCTATGGGAAGCGCAGACCACACAGCAAGCCGCTTTACATAGCCCGCATCTCGACCGTAGGTACTATCGCGATCCATGCTCTAGGGTTGATTTGGTTGTGAGCGCGCGCAAGATGGAGCCGATGCGCTAAGTATCTGCCGACAACGTGGCAATGATCGGGCAGGAGCGCGGGCGTTTGCCCTGCGCGCACTGCGCGATCAAGTCCTTGAGTGTCCGGCGCATACGGTTGAGATCGCCTATTCGCGTCTCAATTTGTTCTAGCTTCTGCTCTGCGAGCAGCCGCGTGTCGCGGCAACTTTGGCCGTCCTCCAGACGCAACAGGCCATTGACCTCCTCCAACGTGAAACCCAGTTGCTGCGCTCGCTTGATGAAGCGCACGCGCTTGATTGCTTCGCCGGCGTAGCGTCGATGACCGCCAAGCGGCTTGCCCGGCTGTTCTAGGAGGCCGCGCCGCTGATAATAGCGGATAGTCTCGACGCTTACGCCGGCTGCCCGCGCCAAGCGCCCAATCGATAATCCCTGGATCATTCTGTGACCCCTTGATTCCGTACTATGGTACGGAGTTTATGCTACTCTCGAATTGATCGCTTTGGAACAGATGATATGTCCGTACTGAACGCTAAGGGGTCGCTCGTGGCGGGGTCATTGACCGCCATCGGCGCATCCGTGTGCTGTGTGGGTCCGCTGGTGCTTCTCGCCCTCGGCATCAGCGGGGCGTGGATCACTAATCTGGCAGCGTTAGAGCCATACCGCCCGATATTTATCGGGCTGACGCTCTTTTTTTTGGGGGACTAGCATTCCGAACACTTTACTTCAGTCCGCAGGAAACCTGTGCGCCTGGCGCTGCGTGCGGCAATCCGGCTACTGTCCGGCGGCAGCGAATGGTGTTCTGGCTGGTGAGTTTTCTGGTGCTCGCTCTCCTCGCCGTGCCTTCGTTCGCGCCCTTGTTCTACTCATAGGAGGAAACATCATGCGTTCGATGAATGTTCTCGCTGCCTTGACCGCGCTGGTGATTCTGCCCGCCATTGCAGCCCCACTGCGGACAATCGTGCTGGATGTCCAGGACATGACCTGCGCGGTCTGCCCAATCACGGTGAAGAAGTCGCTTGAGAAAGTACCCGGCGTCGAGGACGTGACTGTCAACTTCGATAGAAAGACGGCGAATGTTGAATTTGACCCAGCCAAGGCGGCACCTGCGGCGCTGGTTAAGGCTACCACCGAGGCCGGCTATCCTTCCACCATCCGTAAGTGAGGCCGCCATGAGCAGCATCATTCTCGAATCCGAGCTAACCTGCCCAAACTGCGGGTTCACCAAGCAAGAAACCATGCCTACCGATGCTTGCCAGTTCTACTATGAATGCATCAGCTGCAAGACATTGCTGCGTCCATTGCCCGGCCATTGCTGTGTGTTCTGCTCCTACGGCTCCGTGCCGTGCCCGCCGGTTCAGGAGGCCCATCAGCAGGGCATTGCAGCCGGAGGCTGTTGTTCAATGTCTTAGGGCGCGCCATGACCCAGGAATGCGATCTCATCGTCATTGGAACCGGAACGGCAGCGTCAACGGTTGCCGGGCAGTGCCGCAAAGCCGGCTGGTCGGTCGCCATCATCGACGAGCTGCCCTTCGGCGGCACCTGCGCACTGCGTGGCTGTGATCCCAAAAAGTTGCTGCGGCGTGGCCCGGAGATTATCGACGCGGCCACCCTCATGGACCGTCGCGGCATCACGCCCGGCGCGATTCATATCGACTGGTCGGCACTCATGGCCTTCAAGCGAAGCTTTACCAATCCGATCCCGGAAAAACACGAGAAGAGCTTTGCCGATCGGGGCATGACGGCCTATCACGGCACGGCTCGCTTCACAGATCGGAACACGGTTATGGTCGGCGGTAATCAACTTCGCGGGCGTTATATCGTCGTTGCTTGCGGAGCGAAGCCGCGCCCCCTGGGTGTTCCGGGCGAGCAGCTGGTCACCACCAGCGACGAGTTTTTAGAGCTAGAAGCGCTGCCGCGCCGTGTGCTGTTCATCGGCGGCGGCTACATCTCCTTTGAGTTTGCACATATCGCGGCTCGCGCTGGCGTAAGTGTCACCGTGCTGACACGGAGTAAGCGGCTGACTGCCTTTGATCCCGACCTGGTGGATCGGCTATTGGATCGATCAAAGGCAGCTGGAATATCCTTTCATCCCCATGCAGATGTCGAAGGCGTCGAGCGCACGGCCACGAGTCTGCGCGTGCGCGCCCTGGTTCAAGGAAAGGCGGTGTCCTTCGAGGCCGATCTAATCGTACATGGCGCAGGCCGTGTTCCGGCGATTGATACACTCGAACTGGACAAGGCAGACGTACGAGCCGGCAAGCTCGGTATTGAGGTTAACGAATACCTGCAAAGCACCTCGAACCCGTCTGTGTATGCCGCTGGCGATGTCGCGGCCACAGCCGGGCTACCGCTGACGCCGGTGGCCAATCTTGAAGGTCAGGCGGTAGCCGTAAATTTGCTCAAAGGCAACCATGCCAAGCCGGATTACGTCGGCATTCCGAGCGTGGTCTTCACGATCCCGGCGCTGGCGCGTGTCGGCCTACTGGAACACGAGGTGCGACAGCAGGGACCTGATCATACCTACAAGTTGACCGATATGAGCGGCTGGTTCACCGCGCGGCGCATTGGCGAGACACACGCGGCGGCCAAGGTCCTGACGGAGAACAGCACTGGCCGCATTCTCGGGGCGCATCTGCTTGGCCCGGAAAGCAGCGAGTTGATTAACATGTTCGCGCTCGCCATGCGCAGTGGTCTGACGGCGCATGATCTCAAGAACTTCGTCAGCGCCTAGCCCTCTGCCGGTGCTGACATCGGATATTTGATCTAGCGTTTCCGCACTCTTGTTATGGCGTCGCCAAGCCATAAGTGCCAACCAACCGCCGCCTGCCCGCGATGCTGCTGTTGCTCATGTTCGGCGCGGGCGCGGCCTTGATCCAGAGTCCCGCCTTGGCAGAGCTCGCCGCGATCGAGATAACCATGCGACTGCCTTCTTGGGCGCTAGGGGGTATGTGATCTTCTCTATTGGCGGCGCCGGTTCGGCCAATCCCATAGTTGCGGTGGTGAGCCAAGTTATTGCCGCAGCGATGCTAACCAAGAGTTGCGGTGTATTATGATCGGGTAATGTCTTCGCCCTCATGGTTGCCTCCGG
>JBOIDC010000078.1:0-16011 GCA_050740315.1 Gammaproteobacteria bacterium
GCTTTGCTTGTACTTTAGCCCATTCAAGACCTTTATGGCGGTTCATGTTTTTCTCAAAACGGGCTTTCAATGCGCTGAGTAGTTCTTCACGTTGTTCTGGTGAAAGGGCTACGTTTGACATAGTTTTTATGTTAAGAAAACAAGTAGTTCGCCATTTATGCAAAGCTCGATAACGTAAAATACCTCGCGCTACTCCGGCGGAAAACCGGGCGTGTACGCGAGTTCCAGTTTGATCCCGTCGGGATCGGTAAAGAACACCGCGTAGTAACCCGGCATGTAGTCGTATTCCGCGGGCGCGTCGAGAATGTTGGCGCCGGTCTTTTGCAGGTGCTTGAATAGCTCATCCACCTGTTCGCGGCTGTCGGCGGCCAGCGCCAGATGATGCAGTCCGGGCGAATACATGTCGTGTTGTTTGTTGGGCGACGCTGGGTTCCCGGGCCAGATGCTGAGCGCGCCGCCCGGCCCCGTCCAGATGATGAACGTATTCCTGCCTCCCGGGACGTGATCCGCGATGGCGTCGGCTTTCATCTCCTGTCCCTGTGCATAACCCAGATGCTCCAGCACGGATGCGTAGAATTTTTCCGAACGTTGCATGTCACTCACGCAAATGGCGAGGTGATGCAGTTTTCCAAGCTGTCGACTCATTGTGTTCTATCCTCCGTCGTTCGTTGGATTCGATGCGCGACACTGACGCGCGCGCGATGTTGCTCTAAAATCGCAGCATGCATGATGCCAATCTCGTCACGCGCATCGACCGGCTGCTGCCGCAGACGCAATGCCGCCGCTGCGGCTATGCGGGCTGCCGGCCCTACGCCGAGGCGATCGCCAAAGGCCAGGCCGATATCAACCGGTGCCCGCCGGGCGGCGACGCGACCATCGCCGAACTCGCGCGCCTGCTGGAACGCGAAGTGATTCGACTCGATGTGACGCGCGGCACGCATCAAGCGCCGGTGCGCGCCGTCATCGACGAGGCCACCTGCATCGGCTGCACCAAGTGCATACAGGCCTGCCCGGTCGACGCGATCGTGGGCGCGGCCAGGCTCATGCACACGGTTCTCGCGGACGAATGCACCGGCTGCGAATTATGCGTGGCCCCCTGCCCGGTCGATTGCATTGATCTGGTTCCTACCGGCGCCGACGTCGTACCGGCGACCGACCAGCGCGCGCGCGAAAGGGCCGATCGCGCCCGTGCAAGATACGAGTGGCGCACTTTGCGCCTGGCGCGTGACGCGGCGGAACGGGAAGCGGCACGGCACACGTCGCCGACGCAACCCGCCCGCCTGACCCTGGCGGAGAAAAGAGCAGCCATACAGGCGGCGGTGGCGAGAGTCAAGGCCAGGCGCGCAGCGCGGACGCAATCCTGAAAACGTCTCCTGATCGATCACCGCCGCGTCAGCGATGGAGCGTAGCGTCGGTCGTGTGATCCCGGCAGTAATAAACTGGGCCGCAGCAGATTCTCACCGCACCATTGGAGAAGCGGACATGAACGCGCGCAAGCGCCGCGAAATATTCACCCGCCTGCGCAAAGCGCTGCCCGAGCCGCGCGGGGAACTGGTGTACGGATCGCCGTTCGAGCTGCTGGTGGCGGTGATCCTCTCGGCGCAGGCCACCGACGTGGGGGTCAACAAGGCGACCGCCCGGCTGTTTCCGGTCGCCAACACGCCGCAGGCGGTCCTCGATCTGGGCGAAGACGGGCTCAAGAGTTACATCAAGACCATCGGGCTTTACAACGGCAAGGCCAGGAACATCATCGCCGCATGCCGCATGCTGCTGGAGCGGCACGGCGGGCAGGTGCCGCGGGATCGCGAGCAACTCCAGGCGCTGCCGGGCGTGGGCCGCAAGACGGCCAACGTGATCCTTAACAGCGCCTTCGGGCAGGCCACCATCGCGGTGGATACGCACATCTTCCGCGTCGCCAACCGCACGCGGCTTGCGCCGGGGCGCAACGTCACCGAGGTGGAGAACAAGCTGCTGCGCTTCGTGCCTCCGGAATTCCGGCATAACGCGCATCACTGGCTCATCCTGCACGGGCGCTACGTGTGCGTCGCGCGGCGACCGAAATGCCCGCAGTGCATCATCGCCGATCTGTGCGAGTATCCGGATAAAACCTCAGATGACCGACCAGCGATGGCGACGCCGGCGAAAGCAGGAAAGCCGGCCAGGTACCGAGAACCGGGTTAAAGCGCGCAGGGTTTTCGCAGGCGCGAACTCCGCGTCGCGATTCGTGTGACATTCGATCGCGTCGCTTCCACAAATCGTTTCGCCGGGGCGGGATTTTTTGCTCAGTCGCCGCGGAACGGTTTTGCCATGCCGGGGTCTGGAATCTAAGGTGTCGACAATCCCGGCGCCCGGTAGCGCGCCCCATGGTGGGCACCGCCAAATCCAATCCACGCACGGAGACTTTCACATGAGCAAGCAGCGCGATTTCAAACCCCTGGTCATCGCGGTAGGCGCCGCTTTGACCGTCGGCATGGCGGCTATGCCCGCCGCCAACGCCGACCAGAATCCGTTCGGCATGAACGCCTTGTCCTCCGGCTACTGGGTGGCCGACAAAGGCGAAGGGAAATGCGGCGAGGGAAAATGCGGCGAGGGCAAGGACAAGGACAAGTTATACGGCAAGGATAAAAAAGGCGAAGGGAAATGCGGCGAAGGCAAGTGCGGCGGCGAGAAGTAGCCGTTCGATCCGCACGATCACAACCGGCGGCGGGCCGTCTCACGGCTCGCCGTTTCTTTAGCCTGCCACCCGGCGTGGGGCGCTAGCTCCACCGCACGACGCCCGACACATTCCGCCAGTTATGCAGGCGGCTGCCCAGCGATCCCGCGAGCACACTGAGCAGCGCGACGCCGCCGAAGTGCCAGATCAGCACCATCAGGCTCGCGTCTGCCGGATGGAACAGCCGCAGACCGAAGTTGGCCAAGGCGGCCGCGGCGAGCGCGCCCAGCGCCAGCGTGATACGCGGCGACAGCGGCGCGCCGCGGCGCAGCATCATGAGCATGGCGATCGCGGGAATGGCGCCGACAATGATGATCCTGGGCGCGCAGTGCCAGTCCGGCTCCACGGTCAGGCCCGCCGCGCCGAAGCGCAGCCAGTCTTGCAGACAACCCTGACCCAGACTGCCGAGCCACACCGCCAGCGGCAAAAGCGGCAACAGCAGCAGCCGGCGCGGCACACCCGGGATGACCGCGCAGAACGCGGCGAACGCGGCGGAGATCGCGGTAAGCAGGGTCGCGGCCTGTTCGATGATGAAACGGGCGTCGGACATATGCTGAAGCTCGGGACGCACGCCCATGCCGACGACGATCAGCGTCACATAGGGCGCGGCCACGGCGAGCCACAGGGCCATCCGCCGCCACGGGGGCGCCAGGCGTCCGGTGTGCCCATCGGACGCCGCCAGCTTGCGGATCAGATCGTCTGTCGTATCCATCATTCGCGCCTCTTCAGGCTCGTGCGCAGCCCCCTGATCGCCCTGTGCACCGACACCTTAAGCGCCGCGATGCTCATGCCCGACTCACGCGCCGCCTCCTTCAAGGACATCTCACGTAGCTTCATCAGCTCCACCGCCCGCCGCTGCCCCGCCGGCAGTCTTGCGATGGCGCGGCGCAGCGCTTCGGCATCTTCATGGCCGTCTTCATTGGTATTCGCTTCCTCCGGCGCAAAGGTTTCATAGAACCCTTCCGCCGCCTGTGCGGCCGACTTCGAGCGCACGTAACGGCGCCCGCTGTCAGCCACGCGGTTGCGCACGATCGCCGCCAACCATGGCGCGAAAGGGCGACCGGGGTCGTAGGTGGCCTTTACTGTGTGCACCGACAGCAGCACCTCCTGCACAAGGTCCTCGATATCCGCGGGTCCAAGAAAACCGCGTTGACGCCGCACGGCGCCGCGTATGATCGGGACGATTTCCTTCAGCAGGCGTTCGTAACAGGCGCGGTCTCCTTCCTGCGCCGCCTGCATTAGTTGGCGCAGGCGGAGATCTTCGCCATCGTCCACGCTTTCCATCGGTTCACTCAACTCATAACGGCCTGCCACGACAGTCCGGGGCCGGCGAGCATCCGAAAACGCCGGACCAATTTTTTTACGCAGTGTAACCTTTGCCGATGAGCGAGCGAATAGCCGTGTGTAACGCGCAAGAGAAACGTTACACAACCCAACAGGAGATCGAAGCATGAGCAACAAACGCAAATTCGCACCTTTTGTAATCGCCGCCGGCGCCGTCCTGACCGCAAGCGCGGCGGCAATACCCGCGGCCAATGCCGGGCAAAACCCGTTCGGCATGACCGCGCTTTCTTCAGGCTACATGGCCGCCGGTGCTCATGGCGACGTCGTCCGGTTCGCCGACGGCAAGTGCGGCTCGGAGAAGAAAAAAGAAGGGAAATGCGGTGAAGGCAAGTGCGGCGAGAAGTAAGCGGCCGGCCTGACTGATCGCGAAATACGGCGGGCCGGCACTCGGTCCGCCGTCTTGGACGGCGCAACGCGGGCTGCGGATCGCGCTTTAGCGAGCAGATTCTAACCCGTGCGATGCGAACACGCGGCGCCTGGCGCCAACCACAGACATCAAAGGAGCGTGTGGTGAATACCTTTGTCAGCAGCGAAAACCCCCTTCTCGCCGGGCTCGACCGGCTGGGCGCATGGCTGCCGCAACTGGCATTGCGCGCGCTGATCGCATACGAATTCTGGGGATCGGGCGTGGAGAAACTGCGGGGCGAAAACTGGTTCGGCGAGATCATGGACATGTTCCCGTTTCCGTTGAACCTGACGCCCGTCGACATCAGCTGGTTCATCGCCACCTGGTCGGAACTGATCGGCGCGGTGGCATTGTTGATCGGCCTCGGCACGCGGTTTTTCGCCGCGACATTCATCATTCTGGACCTGGTCGCCTGGTACAGCGTGCACGCCGATCACGGCTACAACGTGTGCGACAATGGTTTCAAGCTGCCGCTGATCTACCTGGTGCTGCTGCTGCCGCTGTTGTTCAGCGGCGCGGGCAAGGCGAGTGTCGCTTATTTCATCACCCGGCGGCCTTAGGCGTGAGTTCCTGCTCGCGATTGGGAATGCTCGTTGCAGGGCTAAAGATTCGCGAGCGATCTGTCCGGAGATGACCATGTCGCCGGCGCCTCGCTATGACAAAGACGCCGCGCCTGCGGGACGAAGCGGCGCGGGGCGTATCCGATTGAACGCGCTGTCTGCAAGGGCGTCGAATTTCTGCTACAACTAAATACCATACACGGGCAAAAGGAGCGCACCATGGCCAAGCCGCACAAGCCCATACGCGACAAACACTATGCCGTCTCCGGCGCCGGTCTGGGGCTGCGCCGCGATCTGCTGAACGATCTGGAGGCCGCGCCGCCGGCGCAGGTGGACTTCATGGAAGTCGCGCCGGAAAACTGGATACACGTCGGCGGCGCGCTCGGCAAACGCTTTCGCGCCTTCACCGAACGCTATCCCTTCGTCACGCACGGGCTGTCGCTGTCCCTGGGCGGACCGGCGCCGCTGGACGAGGGGCTGGTCGGCGACATCAAGCAGTTTCTCGATACGCACCGGATCCGCGCTTACAGCGAGCACTTGAGTTACTGCTCGGACGACGGCCATTTGTACGACCTGATGCCGATCCCGTTCACGGAGGAAGCCGTGGGCTACGTGGCCGGGCGCATCCGGCGCGTGCAGGAGATACTGGAGCGGCGCATCGCCATCGAAAACGTCTCGTATTACGCCGCGCCCGGCGCGCAGATGGACGAGGCCACGTTCATCAACGCGGTGCTCGAGGCGGCCGACTGCGACCTGCTGCTGGACGTGAACAACATCTACGTCAATTCCGTCAATCATCGTTACGATCCGCTGGCGTTCATGAAATCCGTGCCCGGCGAGCGCATCGCCTACTGTCACGTGGCGGGCCACTACCGCGAGGACGTCGATCTGATCGTCGATACCCACGGCGCCGATGTCATCGATCCCGTGTGGAAGCTGCTGGATGAGGCCTACGCACACTTCGGCGTGTTTCCGACCATGCTGGAGCGCGACTTCAATTTTCCACCACTGCCCGAACTGCTGGGCGAAGTCGAGACGATCCGCGCCTATCAGCGCAAGTGGCAAACTCATGCCCCGGCCGCCGCGCATGGCTAAAACCCTGCCGGACTTCCAGCGTACGCAATACGCGTTCACGGCGCACGTGCGCGATCCGGACGCCAATGCGCGGCCGCCGGACGTCGAAGACCGCCGCATGGCGATTTACCGCAACCTGTTTTACAACAACATCCAGGGGTTTATCGCCAGCGGCTTTCCGGTGCTGCGCCAGCTTTACAACGATGCCGACTGGCACCGCATGACGCGCGATTTCTTCGCGCGCCACAAGAGCCACACGCCTTACTTTCTGGAGATCTCGCAGGAGTTTTTGAAATATTTACAGGAAGAACGCGCACCACAACCCGAAGATCCACCGTTTCTCGCCGAACTGGCGCATTACGAATGGGTAGAGCTGGCGCTGTCAGTCTCGGAAGACGAACCGGACTGGACGCGCATTGACGCGGATGGCGATCTGCTGGAGGGCCGACCGGCGCTCTCGCCGCTGGCCTGGCTGTTGAGTTACCAGTACCCGGTGCACAAGATCGGCCCGGATTTCAGACCCGCAAGCCCTGGCGAACAGCCGACCTACCTGCTGGTGCACCGCGACTCGCAGGACAAGCTCGGCTTCATCGAGGTCAACCCCGTTACCGCGCGGCTGGTGGCGCTGCTGGAAGAATCACCCCACAGCACCGGCCGCCAGTTGCTCGAACAGATCGCCCGGGAGCTCAAGCACCCGCAGCCGGAGCAGGTGATGCGGGGCGGCGCGCAAACGCTCGAGCAACTGCACCAGGCCGGTGTTGTGCTCGGCACGCGAAAAATGTGATGCGCGCGCAGCGGTCCGTGCGTTCCCTCGCCATGACGAACTGCCGCCGATTTATTGCATCAGATTCACGAGACTGACGGCGTGAACGGGAGCATGGGGTGCGCGACAAGCTGACCATTTATCAGAAACCCAGCTGTACCAAGTGCCGGGCGACCCTGCGGCTGCTCGAGGGCAAGGGCGTCGAGTTCGAGGCCATTGATTACTACGCGCGGCCGCTGACCGCGCAGCAACTGCGGGATCTGCTCGCCAAGTTGAATCTGTCGCCGCGCGACATCCTGCGCAGGGACGAACCCGTCGCGCGCGAACTCGGGATCAACAGGCGCGAGCCGTCGGACGATGAATTGATCCGGCTCATGATCGAAAACCCTGACCTGATGCAACGGCCGATCGTGGTGCGCGGCGATGAGGCCGTGCTGGGACGGCCGCCGGAAAACGTTGAGAAGCTATTGTAGCCCGTAGTTGCGCAGGGTCACGTCCACGCCACGTGCGCGCGGCGGATGCCAAATCCGACCAGGTGCGCCGGCAGCGCGCGCAGGCCGGGCAATCGCAGCGCCAGCGGCGGCAGGAAGGCCGCGTCCGGCGTCAATGCCTGCTGGATAATCCGCTTTTGCACGAACGCCTGGAAGATCTGGATAACGCGCGTGGGCAGGTAACGCGCCTTTTGCACCGCGGCCAGATCAGATTCATTCACTTCCCCCGCCCGCAGCGATCGGCTCAACCGGTTGGCGGCCACCACCGCGTCCTGAATCGCGTAGTTGATCCCCACGCCCCCGACTGGCGACATGACGTGCGCCGCATCGCCGATCAGCAGCAGGCCGGGCAGGCGCCATTTCCTTCTCGCCCGCCATCCCTGGCGATGCCTTACTGCCTCCGATATGCCCCGGCCCGGCCATCCGTGGCCGGACGTGAGCCGGCGCAGAGCTTTAGTCGCTCTGCGAATTCCCTGAGTAACTACCGCGGGGGAATACGTCCCTGTAGTTACGATCCGGCCGCACCGTCCGGGCGCGGCGTTCGCCGGCGCAGCGCTTTAATCGCTCTGCGAATTCCCGGCTCACCCCCACAGCCAGGCGGCGCCGCGCACGCCGCTGGAATCGCCGAAACGCGGCGGCACCAGCCGCGTGTCCACGCGGTCGGAAAACACGTAGCGATCCCATAACTTCGGCACGTTCGCGTACAGCCGTCCGACGTTGGACATGCCGCCGCCCAGCACGATGATGTCCGGGTCCAGCAGGTTGATCACGTGCGCGAGACCGCGCGCCATGCGGTCTTCGTAGCGTTGCAGGGTGGCATCGGCCTGTGCGTCCTGCTGCTCCGCGCGCCCGATGATCTCGTGCGTGGTGGTATCCTCGCCGGTGACATGTAGGTGATCGCGGCGCAGACCCGGCCCGGACAGGAAAGTCTCGATGCAGCCGTGCTTGCCGCAATAACATCGCGGCCCGGGGCGTTCGTCGTCGCGCGGCCAGGGCAGCGGATTGTGGCCCCATTCGCCGGCGATGGCGTTGGGGCCGCACAGCACCTGTCCGCGCACGACCACGCCGCCGCCCACGCCGGTGCCCGCGATGACGCCGAACATCACCTCGGCGCCCTGCGCGGCGCCGTCGGTGGCCTCCGACAGGGCAAAGCAGTTCGCGTCGTTGGCGATGCGCACCGCGCGGCCCAGTTCGGCTTCAAGGTCGGTCTTGACCGAACGACCGTTCATGCACACCGAGTTGGAGTTTTTCAGCAGACCGGAAGCGGGCGAGATCGCGCCCGGGGTGCAGATGCCCACCGCGCCCTGCTGGCCCAGCTCGTCCTCGACTTCCCGCACCAGCGCGGCGATGGCGCGCAGAATTCCCTGATAATCGCCCTGCGGGGTGTTGGTGCGTCGGCGCAGCAGTTCGCGGCCATCCTGCGCGAGCGCGATGATCTCGACCTTGGTACCGCCCAGATCGACGCCCAGCCTCACTCGCGGCTCCGGCTATTCGCGTCCCGTCGCTTTGCCCATGCGGGCGGATTGCCACAACACCTCCTGTTCGCCATCGGCGAGCGCCAGGATCCGGCACAGCACGAACAGGAGATCGGACAGACGATTGAGAAACACGCGCACCGGCGGATTCACCGTTTCGACGTGCGCCAGGGTGACCACACGGCGTTCGGCGCGCCGGCAGATCGCGCGCGCGAGATGAGAGCTCGCGACGGCGCCACTGCCGCCGGGCAGGATGAATTCCTTCAGCGGCGGCAGCTCGGCATTGAACAGATCGACCGTGCGCTCCAGGTCTTCGGCGTCGGCAGCGCTAATCAGCGCGTGATCGCGCATGCTCAGTTCGCCGCCCAGGTTGAACAGCGTGTGCTGAACCTGTGTCAGGCAACCGCGCACCTCCAGCGGGATATCGTGCGCCAGCACCAGACCGATGGCGCTGTTCAGTTCATCGACGTCGCCGATCGCCTCGATGCGGGCGGAATCCTTCTCCACCCGCTCGCCGCCGGTAAGACCGGTCTGACCGGCGTCGCCGGTACGGGTGTAAATCTTGGTCAGGCGATGGCTCACCCGCGCCTCCGTCATGCGTGTTTTGTCGTCTCCGGATTACACTACCAAAGCCGCGGACGCGCAAGCCGGCCGGCGGCTTGCGGCGCACCGCGCTATTGATCTGCCGGCCGTTGTTCCGTACAGTTTCGACGCCTTTTCACTGTTCGCTTCTGGTGCCCCGCATGCCGCGATCATCGGGGTTAAACGGGAAGCCGGTGCGCGCGACTGTCCATCGCCAATGCCGGCGCTGCCCCCGCAACGGTAAGTGAGTTTAAGGATCAGCACGCAGCCACTGTGCGCATGTCGCATGGGAAGGCGCTGACCCGGGGATCATCGATTCCGCTCGCAAGCCCGTAGACCGGCCCGAAGCACTTGACTTCCGGTATTGCGGCGGGCAATGGCGCGGGCGTTTACTTCCAAGCCTTCCTCCTCCGCGTACCGCGTTGCCGTGCGCGGGTGTGCGCACCGGAGGATCGTCATCATGCAATACCGCGTCCCGGCACTTTGCGCGCTCGGCCTGTTGCTGCCCGCGTTTGGCATGGCGCAAACGGCCGCGCTGGAGCCGATTGTCGTCACGGCCAATCGCCACACCCAGCCGACCGGCGAGCCGTTGGCCTCCACCACGATTATCAGCCGCGAGGACATCGAACCGACACAACCGCAAAGCGTGCTGGATCTGTTGCGCACGCAGGCGGGCATCGACGTGTCGAGCAGCGGCGGACTGGGCTCGTTTTCCAGCGTGTTCATGCGCGGCACTGAATCCGATCATGTGCTGGTGCTGGTGGACGGCGTGCGCGCCGCGCCGGCCATCGCGGGCAACTTCGCGTTCCAAAGCATGGATCCGGCGCAGATCGAACGCATCGAGATCGTGCGCGGCCCGCGCTCCACCTTGTACGGGTCGGATGCCATCGGCGGCGTAATCCAGATCTTCACGCGCAAGCTGGCAGGGCCCAGCGCGAGCGTCGAAGCCGGATCGTTCGACACCTATCGCGCGCAGGCCGGCTACGGCGGCGGCGAGGCAGTGCGCTATTCGGTCAACGGCGCCTATGTTGATTCCGGCGGCTTTTCCGCCACCAATCCGAACGTGGCCTTCAGCTTCGATCCCGACGACGACGGATACGAACAAGGCAGCGTCACGGCGAACCTGGAGGCGGCGCTGTCGCAGCGCGCCACGCTCGCCGTGCGCGGCTGGCACGCCGACGGCCAGCTGGAATTCGACCGCGGCGTGAGCGATACGCAGAACAGTACGGCCGACGTAAGCCTGGACGTCGAGACGCTGCCGGCGTGGCGACAACGCTTCAGCGTCGGCTACGCGCGCGACCGGGACGAGACCAGCGGCGAGTTCCCGCAGAACGCCACCTCGCGCCGGATTACCGCCAACTGGCAAAACGAGATCGCGCTCGGCGATTCGCGCCAGCTTGTCGCGGGCGTCGATTACTACACCGACAGCGGCGAAAGCGGGGGCGACTTCGCCTTCGACGAATCGATCAACGACATCGGGGTCTATGGCAACCTGCGTTTGGGTTTCGGCGCCAACGATCTTCAGGTCGGCGCGCGCTACGATGAACACAGCGAGTTCGGCAGTCACACGACGGGTCAGCTCGCGCTGGGGCGTCGGTTCACCGACGGCGTGCGCGGCTTTGTCGCGTTCGGCACCGCCTTCAAGGCGCCGACCTTAAACGACCTGTTCTTCCCGGGCTCCGGCAATCCGGAGCTCGACCCGGAACGCTCGCGCACCGGCGAAGCCGGACTGTCGTACGAGAATCATGACGCCAGCTTCCTGGCAGGCTTGAGCGGCTTTTACACGGAAGTGGACGATCTGATCGAGACGATCTTCGTCGGACCGGGGCCTTTCGATTTTCTCAACCGCAACGTCGCGGAGGCGACCATCAAGGGTCTGGAGCTGGATCTCGACTGGCGATTCGCCACCCGCTGGTCGGGCAGCGCCACCTTCACCCTGCAGGAAGCGCGCAACGATACGGACGGCTCAGAGCTGTTGCGGCGCCCCGACCGCAAGGCGGCGTTCGGCCTCACGCGCAGCTTCCCAAACGGCGGGTCGTTTTATACCGAAGTGCTGCTGAGCGGCGACCGCATGGATGTCGGCGACGTGCCGCTGCCCGGCTACGGCATCGTGAACCTGAGCCTGCAATACCCGCTGCTCGACTGGCTATTCGCCGAAGCGCGCGTCGAAAACCTGCTGGACAAGGACTACGAACTGGCGTCCGGCTTCAATACGTCGGATCGGGCGGGCTATGTGGGGCTGCGGTATGCGCCGGGTTCCGCCGATTAAGGCGTTCGGCGAGGAATCGTGGCGCCCAAAGCCAAGCGTTTTGCCTGGCTGCTCTCGCAAGTGCCGATGCCAAGCTCTCATTCAGGATTGCATAACCCGTGAACGGTGAGCCTGTTCGCTTACTGTCATTCCGGCGACAAATCCAGTCAATCCTGTGAGAACCTTGGATTACGCCCGCCATCCCTGGCGTGCGCTCTCACGGGCCTCAGAGCTGTTCAAAATCGTTCCAGACGATTTTGTCCGGATCGCGGGAGCAAAGCTCGCTTGTCCGAGCCGACGGACGGTTGTTCAACAGACATGCAAGGATCAATGGTTTCCGTTTAGAATCAAGCTAATGCCCGAAACACCCGTGGAGACTGAAGATTCATGCCCGATTCCGCTCCTTGCCTGAGCGAAGTGCAATTACTCGAACTGCTGGATGAGTTCTCCGCCGCGGCGTACACCTGCAATCCCCAGGGCCTGATTACCTCGTTCAACGCGCGCGCGGTTGAACTCTGGGGACGCGCGCCGAAGACTTACGATCCGGCAGACGCCTACTGCGGCTCGTACAAGCTCTTTTCGACCGACGGGGCGCCGATTGCGCATAATCAATGCTGGATGGCGCGGGCGCTCCACGAGAACAAGGCGTTCAACGGCATGGAGATCGTCATCGAGCGCCCGGACGGCAAACGCCTGACCGCGCTGGCGCACGCGAACCCGATCCGCGATCACGCAGGTCGGCTCCTCGGCGCGGTGAACGTGCTGGTGGACGCCAGCCCGCCGACACAGGTCGACGCAAGCCCGCAGCCGCAAGGCGCTCCAAACGAATGGCTGGCGATCCTGGCTCACGAACTGCGGCATCCCCTGGCGCCCATTCAGCACATGGTCGATTACCTGAAGAAGACGCCGGAAGTCGGAGCCAGCCAGGTCGAGCAGGCGACGAACATCATCTCGGCCCAGGTCAAGCAGCTCACGCATCTGATCGATGATCTGCTGGACCTGGGCAGTATCGCGCGAGGCGCCTATAAGATTCGCAAGACGCCGATCGACCTTGGCGCGGCGATCCAGGCGGCGGCCGAAGCGCTGCGGCCGATGATCGAGGCGCGCGGCCATGAGCTTAAGCTCACGCTGCCCTCTGCACCGGTCATCGTCAGGGCCGATCCGGTGCGGATCGGCCAGATCGTCACCAACCTGCTGGACAACGCGAACAGACACACCAAACAGGCGGGGCATATCTCGGTTGAAGTCAGGTCAGCCGGGGGGTTCGCCGTGGTGGGCGTGCGCGATTCAGGAACCGGCATTCCACGCGCGCTTCTCCCGCACGTCTTCGAGCCTTTCACCCGGGCGAAGCGTTCACGGCTTTATCACCGAGGCGGCCTGGGGCTGGGGTTGAGCATCACGAAGGCACTGGTCGAGCTGCATGGCGGCGAGGTGAGTGTCATGAGTTCGGCACGCGGCAGCACCTTCACGGTGCGGCTACCGGTCGCTCGGGTCGCCAGTGCGCGTGCGCCGGCGCTGCCATCGGTAAGTCGTCCGCTCCCATCGCACCGCATATTGATCGTCGACGATCACGCGGCCGCCGCCGACTCGCTCGCGATCCTGCTGGATGCGATGGGGCAGGACGTTTCGGTCGTGCTCGATGGGGCATCGGCGATTTCGACCGCCAGAACGCTGAAGCCCCGGATCGTCTTCATCGACATCGAAATGCCCGGCATGGACGGCTATCAGGTCGCGCAGAGGCTGCGCCGGGAGCACTCGCCGGCGCACATGCTGCTGGTCGCTGCCACGGGATATGGTCAGGAGGAGCGCTCGCCGCACGCGAAGTTTGATCATTATCTGACCAAGCCGATCGGCATCGACGATCTGGAAGCAATCTTCTCCAGCCTCGAGCTTCCCGCAAACGGCCGCTCCCGGGTTTGAGCACACGCCCAACGGGGGCCGGCTGTTCCGCATCAGATTCCAGCAGTCACTGGCGTTTCAACCTAGTGGTTGACCTCCACAGACTAACGTTGTATTCGACTGTTGAGTCCATTAGCCGGTACTGATACGGCAGAGGTGCGAGGTGCCCATCACCCAGCCGCTGTGGCGACCATCGCCCGAACAGATCGGTCGGGCCAACATGACCGCCTTCATGAGGCGGGTAGAACGCGAATCGGGAATGCGTCTGCCGGATTATCCGGCGCTCTATCGATGGTCGATCGACGAGCCGGAGGCGTTCTGGCGCTCGCTGTGGTCGTTCGCGGACGTCGTGGCGCGCCGGCAAGGCGAGGTCGTGCTGACAAACGGCCAGCGGATGCCCGGCGCACGCTGGTTTCCGCAGGCGCGGCTCAACTTCGCCGAAAATCTGCTGCGCTACCGCGACGACGCCCCGGCCATCATCTTCCGCGGCGAGCACCAGGTGCGGCGGCAATTCACGCGCAATGAACTTTACGACCAGGTCTCCCGACTGGCGCAGGCGCTGCGCGCCGCCGGCGTTGGGCGCGGCGACCGCGTGGCGGCGTTCATGCCCAACATGCCGGAGACCGTCATCGCCATGCTGGCGGCGGCGGCCATCGGCGCGTTATGGTCGAGTTGCTCTCCGGATTTCGGCGTCGCGGGCGTGCTGGACCGTTTCGGTCAGATCGAGCCCAAGGTCTTGTTCACGGCCGACGGCTATTTTTACCAGGGAAAGGCGCTCGATTCGCTGGCCAAAGCCGCGGAGATGTGCGCGCATATGCCGTCGCTCGAAAGGGCCATCGTGGTGCCTTACCGCGAGGCGCAGCCGGCAATTCCGGGCGCGCTTCCCAGGGCGCAGACCCTGGGCGAGTTCATCGCGGGCTTTGCGCCGGCGGCGATCAGGTTCGAACAGCTCCCCTTCGATCATCCGCTCTACATCATGTATTCGTCCGGCACCACCGGCGTTCCGAAATGCATCGTGCACGGCGCCGGCGGCACCTTGATCCAGCACTTGAAGGAGCACCTGCTGCACGGGGATGTCAAGCCGGGAGACCGCGTCTTCTATTTCACCACCTGCGGGTGGATGATGTGGAACTGGCAGGTCAGCGCGCTCGCCGCGGGCGCCACGCTCCTGCTTTACGACGGCTCGCCGTTCTATCCCGATGGCAACGCCTTGTTCGATTTCGCCGAACGCGAGGCGATGACCCACTTCGGCACCTCGGCGAAATTCATCGATTCGGTCAACAAGGCCGGCCTTGCACCGATCAAGAGCCATCGGCTGGACGCCTTGAAAATGATGCTCTCAACGGGATCGCCGCTCGCGCCGGAGAGCTTCGATTTCGTTTATCGGGCCATCAAGGCGGACCTGTGCCTCGCCTCGATCTCGGGCGGCACCGACATCGTGTCCTGCTTCGCGCTCGGCAATCCCATCCTCCCTGTCTGGCGCGGCGAACTGCAGTCTCGCGGGCTCGGCATGCGTGTCGAGGTCTTTGACGAAGACGGACACGCCGTGCGCGGCAGGCAGGGAGAGCTTGTCTGCACCGCGCCATTTCCTTGCATGCCCACCGGCTTCTGGAACGATCCCGATGGCGCCAAGTATCGCGCCGCCTACTTCGAGAAGTACCCCGGCGTTTGGTGCCACGGCGATTACGTGGCGCTGACCGAGCATGACGGGATGATCATCTACGGTCGCTCGGATGCGGTGCTGAACCCCGGCGGCGTACGGCTCGGTACGGCGGAGATTTATCGTCAGGTCGAGCAGCTCGACGAGGTCGTGGAGAGCATTGTCATCGGCCAGGAGTGGCAGGGCGACGTGCGGGTGGTGCTGTTCGTGCGCCTGCGCGAAGGGCTTGCGCTGGACGATAAGTTGATTACGCGCATCAGGCAGCCGATCCGGCGGAACTGCTCGCCGCGTCACGTGCCGGCAGTGGTGGCGCAGGTCACCGACATCCCGCGCACGAGAAGCGGCAAGCTGGTGGAGCTGGCCGTGCGCGACGTGGTCCATGGCCGCGCGGTCAAGAATCTGCACGCGCTGGCCAATCCCGAGGCGCTGGAGCAATTCAGGGACAGGCCGGAACTCAAGGTCTGAGAACCTGCTCCACGTTCACTATTGACGCTTGCATAAGCGCCTAATTGAACTGTCGTGCTGAACCTTCGTTGAAGCTCAGAGGCTGTCCTGAACGCAGTGAAGGAATAAACTCCGTGAAGCATCTGTTCTTCTGCTTAGGAAACAGCAGATTCTTCGGCGTTCCGCCTCAGAACGCCAGCTAAAGGGTGATGTCAAGTGCACACAGCGAATAACCTCGGGGTGTTGACCTCTACGTTAGGCTGTTGCACCAATGCGTAGCCGGCTTTGAGGAGCTTGCGCGCGATGATCACCAAGGCCTCCTGATGGGCGCGGCCGCGCTGGCGCAGGCTAT
>JBOIDC010000079.1:0-15885 GCA_050740315.1 Gammaproteobacteria bacterium
CCGTGATCTTGCGCGACAGGTCGCCGCTGGCGATGGCGGTCGCCACCTCGGCGATATTGCGCACCTGGGCGGTGAGATTACTGGCCATGAAGTTGACGTTGTCGGTCAAATCCTTCCAGGTGCCGCCGACACCTGGCACCTGCGCCTGACCGCCCAGCTTGCCCTCGGTGCCGACCTCGCGCGCGACGCGGGTGACCTCGGAGGCGAAGGCGTTGAGCTGATCGACCATGGTGTTGATGGTCTCCTTGAGATCGAGGATCTCGCCGCGCACGTCCACCGTGATCTTGCGCGACAGGTCGCCGCGCGCGACGGCCGTGGTGACTTCCACGATGTTGCGCATCTGCGCGGTCAAGTTCCCCGCCATGGCGTTGACGCTGTCGGTCAAGTCCTTCCAGGTGCCGGCCACGCCGGGCACCACGGCCTGACCGCCCAGACGGCCATCGGTGCCGACCTCGCGCGCGACGCGGGTCACCTCCGAGGCGAACGACCGCAGTTGATCCACCATCGTGTTGATGGCCTCCTTGAGCTGCAGGATTTCGCCGCGCACGTCCACCGTGATCTTGCGCGACAGGTCGCCGCTGGCCACCGCGATCGTCACGTCGGCGATGTTGCGCACCTGCGCCGTGAGATTACTGGCCATGGAATTGACGCTCTCGGTCAACTCCTTCCACACGCCGCCGACTTCGCGCACCTGCGCCTGGCCGCCCAGCTTGCCCTCGGTGCCGACCTCGCGCGCGACGCGCGTGACCTCGTCGGTAAACACACCGAGCTGCTGCACCATGGTGTTGACGATAGTCGCGGAGCGCAGGAACTCGCCTTCCAGCGGTTGCCCGTCAACGTCCAAAGGCACAGTGGTCGAAAGGTCGCCGCGGGCTACGGCCGCGACGGCGCGGGTGACTTCGGTCGTTGGCCACAGCAAGTCGTCGATAAGGGTGTTGATCGAGGACTCCATCTCACCCCAGGCGCCGCTGGACCTGCCAAACCTGGCGCGCCGCCGTGTCTTGCCCTCCTTGCCAACGGTTTGCCCGACGCGCTTGAGCTCGCGAGCCATGCGCTCGTTGGTTGCCAGGATCTCGTTGAAGGTGTCGGCGATCTTGCCCTCCAATCCAACCCGGTCGCCGGGCAGGCGCACGGAAAAGTCGCCAGCGCGCACCGCTTGCAGAACGGCAAGCAGGTTCTGCGGATCGAACGCATAGGATTTCCCGTCAGGTTCAGCGAGATCCACCGTCCGGGTCGTTGAAGGGCTTCTCTTCATGAGTCCTGCTCCGATGCATGCACGCGTGACTGGCTTCCGCTCGCCGCCTGAAAAAGCGCGGGCCCGCGTCGAGCCCTGGTTGATGCGTGGCACTGATACGCGCGGTGACGCCCGCGCGTTAGGTTCTCCTACCAAGCGATGTTCAAGAAATCAAGCATCGCGCGCTTGCCGCTCCGCCGGGGCCGCGTCCTGTGACGATTTGCCGCGCCTGCCAGCGATCGGGTGGGATCGAAAGAGTTTATCGGGAGCGCGCGCGCGCCGCGAGACAGTCGGGCATCCTGTTCACGGCTGTTCGTCGGGGTTATTGCGCCGCTCATCCCGCGCCGATTGGGCCCGCCGCGGGTGTCCGCGGCGTGCGCGCGACCAGGCGACAAGCGCTGGCACGGACTTCGCGGCCCACGCCTGTCCGTGAATGCCCGACGGCTGAGGATTTTTCTACTCCGAAGGCTGGCGGCGCGCGATCCCCTTGCGGTTTTTGTGCCCGATCGCCAACAAGATCAGGATGAAGGAGAACAGTCGTATCAGGTAGAAGAACGGCTCCTGTTCCTGCGATACCACGCCCAGTCCCAGGGTCGCCCGGTTAATGCCTTCGGCAAAGAAGGCGAGCGCAAACAGCAGGAAAAAGCGGTCGCGGGTATCGCGCCAGAATCGCAGGAAGAACAGGGCAGCGACCAGCGACGCCATCGCAATCGCACCCAACAGCAGCGTGTTCAACTCGGCCATATCATTCAGCGTCCCAGATCAGCCCGTACAATAGCACCAGCATGGCCAGCAAGGCCACGATCAGGCGCGGTGTCCCAAGATTAATTTGTATGGGAAACCATAGCTTATCGATCACTACCAGCAGGTTGTTGAGCGTCAGTCCGGCGAAGCACAGGCCGCTCCATAGCAGCAGGCGATAGCCACTGCGGCGATAGGCGCGCAACAGCAGCCCGGCGCATACCAGTGCGGTCAATGCACACAATCCGTAAATCAGTCCGGCCATGGCTCAGTCCTTCCTCAGTTTGAAGGCGTCGGCAAATTCTTGCACCCGAGTTCGGGGCTTGGAGTGGATCAGGTGGGTCACTGGCACCAGATGTTTGGCGTATACGTCGGCGAGGCGATCGATCGTCTGCTCGAGCTCCACCGAGCGTGGCTGGTATCGATACAGCGGCGGGCTCCCGCTGCTCGAAGTTAGGAGCCCGTTGCCGCACAGACGCTCCAGCCAGGGCAGTGTTTCTTCCACCCTGATATAGAGCCGAGCGGCAATGGCGTCAGCGCTCCATTCCTCCTCACGATGGGCACGCAGGAGCAATAACGCCTCCAGTTGCGCGACGGAATCAAGCGTCTGTAGAACAAACTCCTCGATGTCGTGCGGGATCAGACCGTCGGCCATGACGCGCGCTTGTCCATCCACGATTCGCAGACCTGAGTTGCGTCATGACCCACGCAGCCTGACCACCTGGTCAGGCTGCGCTCAAACGGCAGCCCAGCGGGCCGGAAGACTCGAACGGTCTGAACGATCACTACTGGTGAAATCCCCTTGTATTCCCCGGACTGGTTCGCGGCCGCGTCACGCTGTCATCAAAAAGCGCTCAGAGCCTGGCCCGGATTCCGTGAAGCTCTGAATAAATCACAGGTTCCTCAGGAAACGTTGCATCAATTTCCCGTTCTGGCGCGATGAAACGAGCCCACGCGCTAAGTCCTGTATTGAGCCGGTCTATTGGTCTTGCGCAGCGGTTATCAGCGCAATGCGATTGTGTACGGCAGCTTTTTTGGTTTTAGCGGCTGTGGTCCACGGCGCACCTGCATTATGCAGCACAGTCCGAGGCAGCGCCAATACATGAGGAAAATCATGGGAAGCGGCGTCTTTTGATCATCCGGCGCCGTTTAAACGGGTGTTGACAATGGCAGGAGAAAAAAGGCCATGCAGGTGAGTCTGTCATTGAGGTTGACGTGTCGCGTGCCACTGCTCGACCGCGCGCTGCTTCATCAGGGCCAGCGCGTAGCGGCCGATACTGGCGTAGCGCCAGACAGTATGTCTTACGGTCGCGGCGGCAGAGACCTGATCGGACATGTAACTGTGCCCGTTGTCCGGCGCCACGCCGTCCAGTTCGCGCAGCCAGGCGTCATCCTTTTCGTAGCCCAACTCGACGAGTTCGTCCGAGATATCGCCGTGCAGCGCAAGCTGCGCGGCCAGCCGCGGCTTGTGGGCGCGCCACGCGCCGATGCTGCGGGTGGTGATCGGCCGCACCCCGCCCAGCGCCCGCTCCGCGCGCCAACTCGTCGGCCTGGCCACCTGGTGAAACTGCGAGAAATCCGCGCGCTTGCGCAAAAACGGCATGCCGCGCATCAACTCGGTTTGTGCGCGGTTCGGATCGCTGACCAGCGATTCGTAACGCACCGTGAAAAATCGCGGATGACCCGCCAGGCGCTCGGCGATCCGATAGCTCTTTTTCCACTGACCCAGGTTGGCGCCCCAGTACATGTCCGGAAATCTCTTGTGCTTGCTGACCACGGTGTCTCTTGGGTCCCGCACCATGCAGATGATCCACAGATCAGGATCCACGGCGAGCAGCGCGCCGGCACCGTCAATGTCGGCCGGATGCTTGGAGCAATAGATGTGATAGTCGGGCCGCGTACCCCTGAAGATGTGCTGCTCGTGGTGACAATGCTTGTCGATGGCGAAGCAGTTCACCAGCAGTTGCATCATGAGCGTGGTGCCGCTGCGGGCGGAAGTGCCGACGATATGGATGCGTCTGGACATGGGTTGTGGTCTCTCGGCTGCTTTGAATGGCACGGCGTCTTCCATATTCGAGGGCTTACAAGATGATCCTCGCGAAAAGTGTCAGAAATATTTCGATAATGCAAGCCCTTTTTGCGACCCATCAAGCCGGTGGCTTCGCGCGCAATTGCGCGCACCAGACGCTGACCGCAACGCCCAGCGCGGCGCCCGACGTATTGGCCAGCGCATCGACCAGCGAAGAGGTGCGCCCCGGCACAAAAAACTGTATCGACTCGAAGCACAAGGTCGTCAGCGCGCCGATGACCAGCACGGCCGCCGCACGTTTCCAGGGTCCGCCGGGGCCGGCTGGGCGATAACCTAGCAACCCCAGCGGCAGGAACAACAGCACATTGGCCACGACCTCGAGCTTCTCGGTGGCGTCCAGATCGGTCATGCGCTGCGGCCACTGCAGGAAGTTGTCGCTGCCCTTGATCAGATGGCGCGGCATCTCGAGCGTCACCGGCCGCCCGCTCAAGTTATTAAACGACGCTTTGGCGCCGGCGAAATCATAAATCACCACTGCGTCGCGGCCGGCCTGGCGCCGCCAGGCGCCATGCGGCCCGGCCGCGAAATGACCCCGGATCTCGCGGGCCCGCAACGCGCGCTCCCATATCGCGACAAAGTGCAGGTCGCCGCGCCAGGGCCGGGCGCCCGTTGCCTCGTTGCCAAACACGAGATAATGATCGGCATCCCAGTTGTCGAAGTCGCCGCCCGGCGTGGCCAGGTCGAAGCGGCGTTGCCCGTCGACGTAAACGCGCAGCCGCGCAAAATCGTAGGTGACCACAATATGCTGAACGGCGCCGGGGGCGAATACCTCTTCGATCTGCGCAAACGGGTGCAGCGCGTTAGGATCCGTGTGTGTGGTGCGCAGGCGCACGATGAGATCCCGGCCCTGCTGCGCCACGGTGAAATTACGCGCGAAAATATCGCGCGAATAAGACACGATTCTCGCGTGTCTGGGCGGGCGGTTCGGGCCGGCCGCCGCCCATACTTCCAGCGTAAAGCCGTCGCCTCGTGCCAGCCTGTCGGCGAGCCACGCCGGCGGCGTTTTCGAGTGCACGATGCCCGGCGTTTCGAATTCCAGACCTGCGCCGCTGACCCAGCGCGCGCCGTTGGCGACGATCGGCGACGCAAACCTGAAGGGCGCCAGCAGCAGCGCCGCGAGGCAGATGAGGTAGCCCAGCGTCAGCCAGTGACGGGTGATCCGGGCCTTGATCCGGCCGACATGCACGCGCGGGAAACGGTTACTGGGTGATTTCGCCGTCCACCTCGGTTTCAACGCCTCTGGCCAGGAAACACAGATAATCGCGCACCTTCAGCGCGTTCTCCAGCGGCTGGTGGTAGACCCACGCGGCGTCTTCTATGCGACGCTCGCCCAGCTTGAGCGTGCGATACGAGGCAATCCCCTTGTAGGGACAGACGGTGTGCGTCGGGCTGGTTTCGAGCAGCTCGCCGTGCACGTCCCCGGGCGCGATATAAAACCGGTTCGGCAATCCGGTTTCGGACAAGACTCTCGGCCGGCGGGTTTCGGCCACCACCTCGCCGCCGGCGATGATCCGCACATGACGACTGGTGTCACGCACGTCGACTCGATGATAAGGATCCCGCAGGTGACCCTGGATCTCTTCGTCTTCGTCGAACCAGGCGTCCATCGAATCCCAGTAGAACGCGACATGATCGCGCAGCCATTGGGCCTCCTCGCGCGGTTCCGGGTAGGCCCATACCGCGTTTTCGGCAATACGGTCGCCGGCGCGAACGGACCAGTAAACCGCATCGCCCTTGAACGGACAGTGCGTGCCGTGATCGGTCGCTTCGCACAGATCGAGGCGCACGTCCGCACGCGGCACGTACAACTGCGGCAGCAGGCCGGTCTCGTGCAGCAGCCTGCCGCGGCGCGTGTCCAGGATCGTCTGGCCGGCAAGCGTCGCACGCACGCGGCGCGGGAAAACCTCGAAAAACAGCCGGTGCGCCGGGCCTTCGATCCGGTAATTGGTCTCGGCGGGCCTGCCCGCCAGAGGGCCGTGCGAAAGCGTCAGGGTCATGTGCTTGCTCCTGGGTCTTGTGGGGGGAATTGATCTGGCAAACCATACGATTGCAGGATCGATTCCCCATACGCAACAGTTGCGAACCGTCCAATGGAAACAGGTTACCACCAAGTGCCAGGCGACGATTCCGCTGAAAGTGCATTGAGGCAATCGTGCATGGGACCCCGCCTCGCGGGATGCGGCTTTCCGAACCGGTGCTCGAAATTCAAACGACGCTGGTGCTTGCATGAAAATTCAGCGGCGCCAGGGGCGAGTCAACAGTTTATGTCGCCGTCTTGCAAAGCGGGTTTGACCGTTTTAAGTTAGCGTTAGAGCGTGCAATCGCGGGAGAAGGCGGGCCGTGAAAGATCTGATCGTGCATGTCGACAATCTGGCGCGGTGCGCGGTGCGCGTCGATTACGCCGCGCGCTTGGCGCAGAGGTTCAACGCGCGCCTGACCGGGGTCTACGCGCTGCAGGTCCCCATCATGCCGCTGGATGACGGCGTGTTGCAGGGCATGGAAGGCGGCGCCGTCAGTACCGCGGAGAGCATGGAATACAACACGCAGATCGCGCACGCCGATGCCCAGGCCGCCAAGGCGGCGTTTCACCAGCGCGCTGCGCATCACGGCGTGACGGCGAGCTGGTGCACGATGGCGGGCGCCGTCGCGGACGTGGTCGTCGCCTACGCCCGTTACGCCGACCTTGTTATCGTCGGCCAGACGCCCCAGTGGGGCGAGGATATCGCCGCCGACACGGCCTTGCGCGCGGGCCGGCCGGTGGTGGTGGTGCCGCAAGCCGACCCATGTCCACTGGACGCGACCCGCGTGCTGGTGGCCTGGGATGCGAGCCGCGAAGCGGCGCGTGCGTTGCACGATGCGTTGCCGCTGCTGCGCACGGCCGGGCAGATAACGATGCTGTCGATCGGCGCGGCGGAACAGATGCCGCCGGGCGTCGACATCGTGGAACATCTGGCTGCTTACGGCATCGATGTGGCATACGAGCAGGAAGACGGCGGCGAGCGCGATCCCGGGCGCAGCGTGCTGGCGCGCGCGGCGGAACTCGGGTGCGATCTCATCGTCATGGGCGCGTACGGCCACTCGCCGCTGCGGCAACGCGTACTGGGCGGCACCTCGAGTTACGTACTGAAACACATGGCGGTGCCGGTGTTGATGTCGCATTAAGCAGGCCCGTAACCAGTCGTGGTTTTTTCAGGGCGCATCACGCGGTCATGTAAATGCTACAAACAGCCGGTGTAATTCCTGCAATGCGGCCGGTCGAACAGGGTGAGGCGGCGCACGTATCTGCCTGACTGCCCGCTCGCGCGTTATACTATGAGGTCTGGAAGCGCGGCCTGGCATATGGGCACACGACTTGCTCGCAGGTTTATCAATTCATCCACATTCAGCAATGAGGCATTGACAATGGCACACAAGCTTCCTGAACTCCCGTATCCGAAAAACGCGCTCGAGCCGCACATCTCGGCCGAGACGATGGAATACCATCACGACAAGCATCACAAAACCTACATCGACACCGTCAATCAGTTGATCGAAGGCACGGATCTCAAGAATGCCTCCCTGGAAGAGATCATCAAAAACACCGACAACCAGAAGCTGTTCAACAATGCGTCGCAGGCCTGGAACCATAACCTGTTCTGGCAGTGCATGGGTCCCGATGGCGGCGGTGAGCCGCGAGGCGAACTGGCGAAAGCCATCGAAAGCGGTTTCGGGTCTTTCGATGACTTCAAGAAAGAGTTCAAGACCATCGCCACGTCGGTGTTCGGCGCCGGCTGGGCGTGGCTGGTGAAGGACAAGAGCGGCAAGCTCGCGGTGCGCGATCTGAAACACGCCGGCCGTAACCCGATAGCGGAAGGCGAGACGGCGTTATTCGGCCTGGACATGTGGGAGCACGCGTATTATCTGGATTATCGCAACGTCAAGGCGGATTACGTCGATCACTTCTGGGAAGTCGTCAGCTGGGATTTCATCGCCAGAAATCTCGACGCTTGAGGTGTCACACGAGATAAGCGAAATGACGACGAGGCAACGGCATGTCTGAAGGCGCGCCCAGCGGGCCGATACCCGTGCGAAACTGGCCGGACGAGGCGCATAATCGCGCCACGGTCAACGTCGGTGACGGCGAAAGGCTGCTGTCCGCGGTCATCGGCGGCCTGCTTGTGATCAGCGGATTGAAGCGGCTGTCGCTCAACGGGCTGTTGTTGACGGCGCTGGGCGGCGCGCTGGCCTATCGGGCCGCGTCCGGTCACTGCCCCGCTTACGCGCGATTCGGCATCGACACCTCGACGAAGCGCGCCGGCCGTGCCGTATCCGACGTCGAAGAAACGAGCGCAGACGACTCGGGTTCCGACTATCAGGGCGCCTGAACGCTGCGCCTGCCGACCCGCCAACGCTTGCGCAGCTGATCCCACAGGTTCCGGCGGTTTACGGTGCGTGTGGGGAAATTCCCCGCCGTCGGCGGGCACCGGGAGAAACGTCTACGCGGGCAACATCGCAGGAAAAAGATCCGTCTTTCCAGCGCGCCGATCTGCGCGGTGTAATTGACGCGCTGGCGGGCTTCGGCGATCGTCCGGCGCTGCGCCTGCCCGGCCGGCCGGATGACGCGCAGTGGAGCTACGCGGACTTAAGCCGGCACGTGCGGCGCGTGGCCGGCGGCCTGATCGACGCCGGCGTACGGCCGGGCGATTCAGTGGCGCTGCTTGCCGGCGCGAGCCCGGCGTGGTTCGCCGCTTGTCTGGCCGTGATCGCGGCCGGCGGCGTTGCCGCGCCGGTGGACGAACAGTCGAGCGACGAGGTGCTCAAGCACGTGCTGGCCGACAGCGGCACGCGACTCGTGTTTACTACGCGCGACGGCCGCCAGCGGCTGCAAGACCTCAACGCAAACGTCCGGGCGGTGCTGCTCGACGCGGATGACGACACCCAAAGCTGGCGGCGGTTCTCGTCCGGCGATGCCGCGCTGCCGGAGTCCGACCCGGACGATACGGCGTTGCTGTTCTATACCTCCGGCACCACCGGCTTGCCCAAAGGGGTGCCGCTGTCCCACGGCAATCTCGCTTTTCAGGTCAATACCCTGCTCGCGGCGGATGTGGTGACGGCGCAAGACCGCGTGCTGTTGCCGCTGCCGCTGCATCACGTCTATCCCTTCGTGATCGGTCTGCTGCTGCCGCTGAGCCTCGGGCTGCCGGTGATTCTGCCGCAATCGCTGACCGGCCCGCGTATCGTGGAGGCCATACGTGGCGAAAAGGTAACAGCGGTGGTGGGCGTCCCGCGTCTCTACAGCGCGCTTTACGCCGGTATCGAGGCGCAGGCGCGCGCTCGCGGGTGGCTCGCCGGCATGCTGTTTACCGCCTGCGCGGGCACCAGCGCCTGGTTGCGCCGGCGGCTTGGCTGGCGCGCTGGTCGCTGGCTGCTGCGCCCGTTGCATCGTCAGTTCGGTACGCAATTGCGCATTCTGGCGTGCGGCGGATCGCAGCTCGATGCGGCGCTGGGTTACCGGCTCGAAGGGCTGGGCTGGCAGCTCGCGATCGGTTATGGACTGACCGAGACGGCGCCGCTGCTGACCCTCGATCCGCCGGGTGCGGTGCGCATGGGCAGTGTGGGGCGGCCGGTGCCAGGGGTCGATCTGCGCATCGACGCCGGCGCCGCGACGGGCCGCGACGGCGCCGCCCGCGGTTCCGGTCACGGCGAGATACTGGCGCGCGGGCCCAACGTGTTCCGCGGCTACCGCAATCTCCCCGAACGCAGCGCGGAAGTGTTCACGCCGGACGGCTTTTTCCGCACCGGAGACCTGGGCTATTTCGACGCCGACGGCTATCTGTACATCACCGGCCGCGTGTCCACCCTGGTCGTGACCGCCGGCGGTGAAAACGTGCAGCCGGACGATCTGGAAGCGGTCTATGCGCAGGCGCCTGCCATTCGCGAGATCGGCGTGTTACAGCAGGACGAACGCCTGGTCGCGGTAATCGTGCCGGAGACCGACGCAACGGGCGGCATGTCCCCGACGCAGATCGAGGCCGCGGTGCGCAAAGCGGTCGATCGCGGTTCCCGGCAACTGGCCTCGTACCAGCGCATTTCACAATACGCGATCACGCGCGAAGCGCTGCCGCGCACGCGTCTGGGCAAGCTGCAGCGACATCGGCTGGCCGCGCGTTACGAGCAGGCGCGGCAGGAAGGCAAAGGCGCGGGCGCCGCCGGACCGCTCCCGGCCGAAGAGATGTCCGATCAGGATCGCGCGCTGCTAGAGAACGCAGCCGCGCAACGTGCATGGACGTGGCTGGCCGGGCGCTATCCCGACCTGCGGCTGACGCCCGATTCCAGTCTGCAACTCGATCTGGGGCTGGATTCGCTGGCGTGGCTGAATCTGACCATGGAGATCGGTCAGCGCTTCGGTATCGAACTGAACGAGCAGGCGGTCGCGCGCCTGGAGACCGTGCGCGATCTGTTGAGCGAGGTGTCGGAACAGGCGCAAGCCGGGCACACGGTTGCGCAAGCCGCACCGCTGGAACATCCGGAGCGGGTCTTGAGCGCGGCGCAACGCCGGTGGCTGGAGCCGCCTGGCGCCCTGGTGACCGGGCTCGCCGGCGGCCTTTATTATCTCAACCGCGCGCTGATGCGCGGCCTGTTCCGGGTACGCGCCCGCGGACTTGAGAATCTGCCGGCGCGGGGCTCGTACATCCTCGCGCCCAATCATGCCAGCTATCTGGATCCGTTCGCGGTGGCCGCCGCGCTGGAGTTTGCGCACATGCGCGAGCTGTACTGGGGCGGCTGGGTCGGTGTCGCGTTCAAGAGTCGCTGGCGGCGCGCGTTCAGCCGCATCGCGCACGTGCTGCCGATCGAACCGCAGCGCGCGGCCAGCTCCAGCCTGGCCTTCGGCGCCGCCGTGCTGAAACGTGGGCACAACCTGGCGTGGTTTCCTGAAGGCGAACGGTCGGCGAACGGCGAGCTGCTGCCGTTCAAGCCGGGTTTGGGCATGTTGCTCGCGCATTTGCAGACGCCGGTGGTGCCGGTGTATATCTACGGCAGCTTCGAGGCGCTGCCGCACGGCCGGCTATGGCCCCGATTCAAGCCGATCACCGTGATCTTTGGCGCCGCCTGCGTTGCGCGCGAGCTGGCCGACGAGGGGCAGGGCGAGCAGGCGCCCGAGCGCGTGGTCAGCGCTTTGCGCGCGCGGGTGGCGGCGCTCAAGACGCCCGCATAGCTGTCCGCATTACGCCGAAAATCCTGTCTGCGCTTGCGCCTTATTGCCTAGAACTTGAACTTGAGATCAAGTTCGGTGAAGAAGGCATTGTCATTTTCGTCGTCGTCGAAGGCCTCGCCGGGCATGAAATAACCGACCTCGACGTCCAGCGCCCAGTGCCCAAAGTAAATACCGGACACGAGGTCGATGGCGCTGCCGATGTCGCGACTCTCGCCGGTGGGATCGGCGTCGAGGTTTGTGTCGCGCAGCTCGTCGAACGCCGCGTGTTGACGGTATTGGTGGTAGAGAAGATTTACCGAGACGTTCTCCGAGGGCTTAATGCCGGCGCCGGCCGTTAAAATCTGCAGGTTGCTCAACTCCGGTTCCATCAGCACGCCGTAATAACGAAAGCTGATGTTTCCATCGAGGCTGTGCTGGTTGTCCTGCAGTCCGGTCTGACGGAAGTTGCGGTCCGTGCCGTCGTCGGGGTCCGAGTCGCCGGTCGCAAAGGCGTAGCCCAGAACGAACGAGGGCTTCATGGGTGCTTCTAGCTCGTAGTTGCCGAATAGATCGACGGCGTACCCGTGGATGTCGTTGGCCCCCCGCTCACCCCGTACGTGAGCCAGTTCCAGCCAGTACAATAACTGTTCGGTAACTTCCGCGTAAGACTGAATACCCATCAGCAGCGGGTCTTCGTCATCCTCGTTCAATTGATCGCGCTTAAAAAGGTAGGCCGCGAACTGCACGTCTTCAAGCTCGTAAAGCTCGCCGATGTCGACCTCGTCCGCTTCGTAATGGGCGTAGAGGAAGTAGTTGTTGATCTTGTCGCGGCCGTCGTTCGTCAATAGCTGCCGCTCGAAGGAATTCTGGCGCGTCACCGACAACTCGACGGTCAGCTCCGACGCTTCCGCAAACGGTTCATCCAGTTGGTAGAAAAACCTGACGCCATCCAGGCGCTCGTCATAAAGCCATTCGCGCTCGTCATCGAAGCGTTGTCGGCCGGCGCGGATGCCGATCTCGCCTGCGCCGATCTCCAGCACCTCGTCGAAATCCAGATAGGCTTCGGTGAGCTCCAGCCGGAGCGGCCCGGTCTCGGATTCCTCACTCACGTCGAAGCCGTATTCCCGCTTGAGCTCCGCGGCCAGAAAGCCCTCGAAATTCTCCTGTGGCTCGTAAGAAAGCGACAGCGTCAGCTCCGGCTCCAGCCTGACCTCGTCTTCGTCGTCGTCATCTTCGAGATTGAAGTTTCGCTCAAGCTCGTATTTCGTGTCGTATCTTCCGCCTAGGGTAAGCGACGGGGTCAGCTGGATATCGGGCTCGGGTGCGGCGTCACCCGTCGGGACGCCCGCGGGTAGTCCGTTCTGAGGTCGTCCGTTTCGATCGAATGCCGGCTCTTGGGCGGGCGCCTGGGGAATTCCAACCAGAAAGAACAGTGCTAACAGAATGATCCGTGTTTTGCCCTTGATCACTTCCGGATTCCTTTTCTTGTTCGATGCCGCGCATTGTGGGGGGCCAAGCTGAGATCAAGCTTAAACTCGCGGCACTAAACCGCCTGCCCGTGACAGGTTCTTGCGGCCATGACACATTCGGAGCAGCCGGGCTCACGCTGATGCGACGCGCAAGGCTCCGCATTCAGCCCAGCACGCTTGCGAGCGCGGGTTCCGCCGCCAGACTCAGTAATGCGCCTACGACGATCGTGGTCGCGTATTTGGAACCACGGTCTTCGGTGTCTTCATGGATGCCGGCCCCTTTGGTGTTGTCATGCCGCCCGTCGACAGGAGTTCGATCGGCGGCCCTGGTCTCATACTGGCTGAACACCTCGATCGTGCGCATGACAAGCCGCGAAAAGCGCTTGTCGGACACGTTTCGCTCGGCGAGAATCAACAGGCGTTCGAGATAAAAGAGTCTTCTGTAGATATCCGCCATGCGCGTGACGTCGAGCGGTCTGGACGGCTCGCGGGTCAGCTTGGCCTGAAGCGCGCGCATGGCTTGATCGAGCTCTTCAGCAGGCAAAGTTTTCGCACGCCGCTTGTGCACCTCCGCGAACAGATAGCTGTACAGATCGAACAGAATGCTGCGCCGTCCGGCGGCTTCCCAGTCAATTACGATGGCCCGATCGTTTGTTCTCAATATATTGCCGGCGGCCAGATCGCCGTGCGAAAAGGCGGTCAACACGATCTCATCGGCGGCGGCGCGCAAATCGTCTTCCAGATATTCCGCGGCGAATTTCAGCACCAGCGCGCCCACGCCGGGCGCGCGCCGCGGCCGCTCCAGCGCGGTCTTCAGCCGCGACATCAGGCCATCGACGTAATCGCCCAGCCGCACAGGCGCCGGTGGTTCAATGCGTAAAATCTGTTCCAGAATCCGCACGATCTCGCCGTGAAATCGCGCCCGGAACTCAGCGTTTTGCGCCCCATAAAACACCGCGCCGGGGTCGCCCAGAACGTAGTCTTCTTCGTACCATCGCTGCGCTACGCTGTAGCGGGTTACAGTAGGTGCAAAACCCAGCCGACCCCTCGCCGCGGCCGTTGCGATTTCGCGCTCGACCTCATCCTGCGCAAGCTGCGCTGAGAGGCATTTGATGACCACCGCGCGCCGCAGGTTGAAGATTTTATGGCCGCCATGTACTCCGCGGCACACGTTGCCGAAAATGGCAGCTCCAGCAGCCGCGCGCGACGCCTGAGGCGGAGCCGGCAGGCAATGATCTTTATGATCGCTGTCAGCACCGTGGACGCAGTCAGCTGGAGTGCGGTCAGTCGCGCCCGCCCATGACCGGCAACGAACGTGCAGGCCAGCAGCACGACACTCTGCTCCAGGCAGAAGTAATGCTTGCCGACCGCGATATAGCGATATTTCGTTTCCATTCCCTTCAGCTCCGTTACTCACGACGTTATTGCACGTGTTCGACATCGCCCAATCCGCTACGTTACATGCATCCGGCACTCGCGCAACGGCAGGCCAGGCGAAGATGCGCCGTGATCTGTGACGTCATTGCGTTGCATGGCGACGGGTGAGTTCAGTCAACGCTGGTAATGCCCAATGCCGCACCGCGAACGCCGCGCGGCCACCCTTGCCGTTCGCCACTGAGGCGTCGCTCGCACAAGTCCAGTAATGCCGGGGTAAAGGCGCGGCGTTCGGCGAGCTGCGTGCTGATGTGGACGTGGCGCGCCAGGGTGAGGGTTTTGTAGCCCTGCACTGAAGCGAGCTCGATGCGGCCATCCGCCAGCGCCAGATAACGCGCTTCGAGCGCCGCTTCTTGCGCGCTCAGCGCGTCCGGTTGACCCAGTTCGCGCAGGGCGTATTCCGTCATGTGGCCCAGAAAATTGCCGACGTCCAGCGCGGGATCGCCCTCGCAATAGAGGTCCAGATCGAGCAGCCACAGCCGCGCGTCATCCACGAGCACCTGGTCGGGATAAAAATCCCGGTGGATGCCGCATGGCGCGGATCGCGGCATGCCGGCGGCAAGGCGTTCGCAGGCGTTCAACAGCCGGTCGATACGCGGCCCCAACCCGGGATACGCTTGCAATACGCTAGGCAGCCGCGCATGCAGAATGCGAAGTTCGTCCGCGATGGTATGGCGGCGTCGCGGCGGAACGTTCGCGCGGTGCAGCTTATGGATGGCGTGCGCGATGCGCTCCGCCAGCGCGATGCCGCCGGCCTGTGCGAGCAGACCGGTAGCGACCGCGCCCGGCGTCTTGCGCTGCAACCACATCTGCAAGGGCGGGATCATGCCCACCGGTTCGGGCACCGAAACGCCGTCGTCGGCGTTATCGGAAAAGCCGCGGTTCCATAGCGATACCTGCCGGTGGAACGCCGATTCGTCCAGCCCGCGCGCCCGCGCCTTGCCCATCACCGTGAGCATTTCGGCCGGTGCCTCCGGCCGTGTCATGTCCAGATCGTATTCGATGAGGCAGCGACGCCCGGGCTTGTGCCGCACTACGCGCACTGCGCTGACTCGGGTCTCGCAATGGTTTTTATACAGATGCGGCAGGTGCCGTGAAAACCGCGCTTGAATATCGGCGGGCGTCAATGCCGCGGCCAGAAACAACATGCGCGGGTCGCGTGCCGCGCCGTGCGGATCGCTGATATCGATGTCATCGGCATGCCGCGCCGCTGCCTGAGAAGCGTGCCTTTGCGTTCCTGCTCGGCCGCATGTGGCGAGCCTCTTCGTGATCGATTCCGCCTGTGCGAGTATCGCTTCGATGCGTTCGGGCCAGCCCGCCTCGTGGCGACGAAACGGTTCGGGCGCCAGCCGCAACAGCCCCGCGGCGATGTATAAATCCATGCGCGCGGGCAGGTGCGACGCGGCGCTTCGATACCCTTCCGCCAGCTGATCCCGCAACTGTCGCGCGCGGTCACCCGTTATGCGGCCGTACAAGACGTCCCGCTCCAGATGCGCGATGAAATTGCCTAGATCGCTGGCGGGATCGCTTAAGCCCGCACGATCGAAGTCGAGGAACGCGCATTCATTTCCGGACACGAGCACCTGGTCGGCATAGAAATCACCATGCACGGGCGTATCCGCGACCGGCGCGGCCGCGAGCCGATCCGCAAGCGCGCGGGCGAGCGCGTGCGCGCGTGCGGCGAGCCGCGGCCCGATGTCGCCGATGCCGGCGGCCACCGCCATCAGCCATTTAGTTTCTGTAT
>JBOIDC010000080.1:0-15670 GCA_050740315.1 Gammaproteobacteria bacterium
GGATTGGGTGCGCATTGCAGCCTTATCCAGCAGTTTGGCATCTTTCGCGGCAAGCTCGACCGTGGCGCTTCCATCACCACCATCGACCGCATATTGTTGCTCGCGGTCTTCGACGTACTCCCATTGCGCGCCCTCATTCCACGGGCCGCGCTCGTTCGTTATCCCGTCGGCGCTGCCCTGCGACAAGTCGTAATACTTGTCCGTGAACTCCGGCATCCCTGCGAGCTTGCCCGGCGGAAGGTTGTTCTCGATCGAGTAAAGGGCTTTTTCGAAAGATTTCTGATGGGCCACCTCGCGCGTCATCAGAAAACCCAGCGCTTCCTTGACGCCCGGATCATCCGTGACGTTGATCAACCGTTCGTAGACGATCTTGGCGCGCGCCTCGGCAGCAATGTTAGAACGCAAATCCGCGGTCGGCTCGCCGATGGTGTCGACATAGGCCGCGGTCCATGGCACGCCGGCCGAATTGAATAGCGCGGTGCCGCCGCCACCCAGCAGCGCCATGGTGTGACTCTCGCCGCCGTGATTGATCGAGCGATACAGCTCGGCCTCCTTCATGGCGCCTTCGGCCATATGGGCTTTCGCGCCGCGGTTCAGCATGGCGACGATGCTGCCGATGATTTCCAGGTGACTGAGTTCCTCGGTCGCGATGTCCATCAACATATCCTTGCGGCCGGGATCGCTTTCGGCCAGCGACTGTGTGAAGTAACGCATTGCCGCCGCCAACTCGCCCTGCGGGCCGCCGAACTGCTCCAGCATGAATCCGGCCAGTACCGGATCCGGCTTCGACACCCGCACGGTGTACTGCAGGCGCTTATTGTGCAAGAACATTGTTTGACTCCTCTATATGGGTGATCAGCTATATGGGTGATCAGCCATCGATTGCAGTGCGCAGTGCACATATGCGCCGCGTCGCTTCAGGTCATTCCGATTTGAAGGCCCTATAGACGCCTCCGCTCCGCAACGGCAGCAAGACCCATACCATTGGACAGGGGAACATGTTGATCGCCTGTGGGGAATGCCGGCCTATTCGGCGCGGCTGCGCTTGTGCGCACCGCTTGGTCAAGAAGGCATAGTCCCTGTACCCGACGTCCCAATGAGATTGTCAAAAAGCCGTGCCAAGCGTTTTTGTAGGCTTCACAAATGCATCGCGATATGAATTTACGGCGCATTGCGCGCCGTCGGTCTGGAACGTTATTACGCGTGAGCACGCCGACTCAATGACGTCAGTCAATGACTTTGCATATTGACCGCGCTCCTGCCTGGCATAATGGCGCGCGTTGCGTCATCACTTTTTTTCACGTGAGGCATCGTGCGCGTTCGAGTCCGTGGCGACCGAAAGCTCCCGCGAGATCGTTATCTTGCCTTGTTCCGAGGCGGTTGCGATCTCCGCAGTTGGGCCGTCCGAGTGTGCGCCCGCAAAGACTATGGCCGCCAGCACTGCCGCCTTCAGATAGACATCGTTCAGCCGCGCCGCGGCAAGATTGCGAGCGGTAAGGTCGAGGGTTTCGCGCCGCCGCCCTGAAGATGACGCGGGGATGGAAGCGTCGTCATTCTGAGCGCGATCGACACGCTCATGCGCGACCCGCTCAGTGCAAGGCGGTGTTCGCCTGCCGGCCTGAACCGTTTGTTCACCCGAATGTTCAGGCGTGGGCGACTCGCGCGCGCGAATCGCAATCTCGCTCATGGCTTAATGACCCTCGCGTAGCCGGCTGACGATGCCACTTCCACGATCGCGCGACCTGCGGTGGCGCCACCAGAACCTGCCCCGTATCAGTTTATATTTAGCAGGTCTGTGCAAAAACAATGGCCGAAACAGGCGACATGAGTATCACCCGAAGGGGTGAGCCTGACGGGCGCTTTTGCGCATTCGCAAGGCTGTCACAGGCCCGGCCGATTATTCCGCAGGGACTATTTTATGAGCGAGATGCCTGGCAGATGACTGCCGTCGCGCCTTGTAATTGTTACCGCCGCGCGGCGCGAGAAGTGTAAAAATTACTCATGCGGCGCGAGGCTAAAGCGGCCAGGTATGCACGGGCGAACCGCCGCGCTGGTGCTCGGCATAGGCGGCCGTGAGCGCGCGCATGTCGCGGCCGTGGCGGGCAACGAAGGCGCGTTGCCAGTTTGCGCCATTTTGATTCTTTTGAACCCGCCGCCGGACGATGCCCAGGTAATGATCGCAGTCGGCGGGTTCCAGTTCCATGGCAAGCAGCCCGCGCTGAGCCAGCGGCAGCAATTCATCCAGCAACAGCCTGCGAAGGCCGATCCGCGCGCCATCCAGCCACTCGATACGCGCGTCGAGCCCCCGACGTGCCGCGCGCTGAAGATTGTCCCTGGCGCGCTCGAACGGCAGACGCGCCGGCAGATCGACGTCTTTCGCCGAAAGCGCCGCCGTCAACCCATAACACAGCGCGGCGTCGCTTACGGCATCGGCCACGCTGGGGCTGCCGGGCAGTATGCGGTGCTCGATGCGCACATGCGGCGCGCCGTCGTCGTCGAAACCGACCAGCGGCCGCACCCAGCGCCACACGGTGCCGTTGTGCAGGCGCACATGAGACAGCTGTTCGAGACTGGTCTCGAACAGCATCGGCAGCAACACCGGAAAGTGTTGCAGGTTTTCCTCGAAACATTCGATGATCGAACTGCGCACGTAACCGGAGCCGAGACTCACGCGGCGCAGCGGTCCGTAGCGGGCACCACCGTAGCCGCCGACCTCCAGCGACTGTTCGAACAGGGGCATGCGGGATTCACTCCACAAATCCGCGCCGAACAGGTACGGCGAGTTCGCGCCCGCGGCCAGCAGCGGCGCTGCGACCGCCAGCGCGGCGTTGTACAGGCGCGATATCTGCGCGGGCGGCGCCTGCAGGTGAATCTGAAACGAGGTGCCCGCGGCTTCCAGCATCATGCTGTCGTGTGTGCGGCGCAGGCGTTCATGGCCGCGAATGTCCAGCCGCAGCGGACGATGCGCGCGCGAGCGCAGCACCTGCTCGTTGAGCGCGTAATAGCGATTCATCGGCGTGAGCGCGTCCATGCCGAGATGCCGTGGTTGCAGGGTGGGCAGGATGCCGATGCTCAGCAGCCGCGCTCCGCATGCCGCACCCGCTTTGACGCCGCGCGCCCAGGTCGCCTCCAGTTCGCGCGCCATCTCGCGCAGCGCGTGGTCGACCAGCGGCCGGGGCCGGTTGTTGAACTCGACGTTGAAGCGCGCCAGCTCCGACCCTGCCAGCGGATCGTCCATGACCCGCATGAAGCGTTCGTTGAGCGGCGCGGGCGCGAAATCGTCATCGACCAGCCACGCCTCCAGCTCGAACCCGCCCACCGGACCCTGATTGGACAGCTTGCCTTCCCGCAGCCATTCGGCGAGCAGTTGCGTCTCCCGCGCCAGGCGAGATCTGAATTGATCGAAGTGCGGCGCCTCGAACGTCGGCGTATCGATTTCCTGTCCCACGCGCGCAATCCATCATTTTTAAATGGGTGAAGCCTTTCCGGGCCGGCTTGGCCATGGCGCGACAAAGGGCCCCTGCACCGAGCTGCTCCGGCTGGCGCATATCTTGTATAGCACTGAAACGCTCATGGGTGCACGCATGTTTAACTTCAGACGGACACGCGATGAACTCTCAAGTCAATGCAGTAGCAAGCGCGGCCGATGCGCATCAGCTGCAAGCGGAAGGTGAGCTAGCCGACGATCTGGCGATCAACGCTTATGCAAACGCCGAGCGCACGTTCATCGCGCTGCTGAAAAGCCCGAATCTGGATGGGCAGGCGCGCGGGTGGTCCGCGCCGCTGCGTGCCTTCGAGCAGGCGCTGTGCGAGGCGCCGAATGTCGCCTACGACGAGTTGAGCACGGCGCGTGACGCTGCGCACCTGTTTCTGCAGCGGGTGCTGTACCGCATCTATCGCCTGAACCTGTTCTGGTATGACGAGCTGGCGAGTTACACCAATGAGCGATCGGTTTATCTGCACGAACTGCGCGCGCGCATCGAAGCGGCCTGGCAGCCGTGGGAGCGGGCGCAGTTGCGCGCGATCGGGCGCGACGCCGACATCGCGCGGGCGTTGATCGAACGTGCCGAGGCCGATCTGGATCCGCCCTATTCCGCCGACGATTATTTCTTCCGCGACCAGATGACCCTGGAAGGTTACCGGCATCTGCTGGCGATCGCGTCGCTGGACGGGCTGGTCGAGGCGAGTCAGCTATCGCGCATCCTCGGCGGCGCGGCCAACCCCGTACACGCGCGGCTCACGCGCCTGCTGCTGGAGGAATACGGCTTCGGACACCTGGAGCGCAAGCATTCGTCCTATTTCACCACCATGCTGCAAGCGGCCAACATGCGCACCGAGCCGGAATACTATCTCGATCTGGTGCCGTGGGAAGTGCTGGCGCTCACCAACCAGAGCTTCCTGTTCTCCGAGCAGCGGCGCTATTTCTTGCGCTACATCGGCGGCCTGTTGTATTTCGAGACTTCGGTGCCGGCCGCGTTCCGGCATTATCAGGCGGCGGCGAAGCGGCTGGGCATTGCCGAGGACGGCCGCGCCTACTGGGATCTGCACATCCACGCCGACGAGCGGCACGGCCGCTGGATGCTGAACGACGTGGCGCTGCCGCTGGCGGGAAAATATCGGCAGGACGCCTGGCAGCTGGTGTACGGCTACGACCAGCAGCGCAGCATGAGCGCGCGCGCAGGCAAAGCGGTTGCACGCGCGGTGCGCGAAGCGCAGTCACAGCGCGGTACGCGATGATGGTTTCCACGGCGGCCAGCACCGTTGCCGAACTGGGCGTCGACGAAGTCTTCTCGTGTCCGGAGGAATCCACGTTCTATGCGCTGTGTCTGCGATCGCTGGTCTTCGCCCGCAGCGAGCCGCCGCGAACGGTGGTCGAATTCGGCGCCGGCGACGGCGCGCCGGTGATCGAAGCCGTGCGCGCAAGCCGCTTCCAGGGGTCGATTCGCGGCTTCGAATTGAGCGCGGCCGCCTGCCAGGTCGCCAACCACAACATCAAGTTGAGCGGCCTGCGCAGGCGTTACGCAGTCGAGCATGACTCGTTTTTCGCGCGGCCCGCTCCCGACGCGAACTGCCTGATCGCCAATCCGCCCTATCTGCCCGCGCCGGACCGCGACATCCGCATGCCGCTGCTTTACGCCGGCGAGGACGGCACGCTGGTCACCAATGCGCTGCTGTCCATGAGCTACGACAGGGTGCTGCTGATGATCTCCAGCTATTCCAATCCCGCCGGCAGCTTGCGCCATGCCGCGATGCATGGCTACGCGGTGAGCGGCTTCATGCTGGCGCCGCTGATCTTCGGCATCTACAGCTCCGAGCCTAAGGTCAGGCGGCACATCGAGATGCTGAAAGAAACCAACAGAGCGTTTTACTGCGAAGACATGTACCTGCTGGCCGGCGTGCTGTTCGACAGGCGCGCCATAGCCGATCTTTCCGCGCCGCTGATCAACATCATGACGGCGCTGCGTTAACTGAAATTGGTCCATGACCGATAAGACGACTGGCGAACGCGGACACTACCGCCAAACATCCAGAAGACTGAAAGACGGCCCATCTGCACCGATCGGACCTTGCGCTCACGCTGGCGGAATCACGGCCGTCGTTGCTGACGTAGCGCCAGCATGCCGCTGCGGCGGCGTTGGTCGCTGCCAGTTATCCGGGCGCGAAGGCGGTCCTGCGCCCTGTCAGATTTTTTTAAGCGCCGTGATCGCAGGCCCGTGAAGCACCCCGCCGTCCGGCGCGAAGCGCGAACCGTGGCAGGCGCAGTCCCAGCTCTTCTCGGCGTTGTTCCAGCTCACCAGACAGCCCAGGTGCGTGCATGTCGCCGACACGGTGGAGACATTACCGTCATCATCCTTGTACGCGGCCACGGTCCGGTTATCGAGCTTTACGAGTTTGCCCTGCCCTGGCGCGAGCGTTTCCAGCGCTTCTTTTCTTTTCAGCCGGTCGCCGACCAGATGCCTGACTGCATGCACGTTGTGCTTCACGAACTCTTTCGTCGAGGCCACAGGCTTGATGCGCGCGGGCGTGTACAGTCTATGCCATGGATGCTCGCGCCCCTGGATTATGTCGGACAACATGATCGCCGCCACGGTGGCGTGCGTAATACCCCAGGCGCGGAACCCGGTGGCGGTGTACTGGTGTCTAGACAGTGGCGAAAGCCTGCCGATATACGGCACCTTGTCGACGCTTTCCAGGTCCTGGGACGACCAGCGATATCGCACCTCGTCGGCGCCGAAGTGACCGCGCGCGTAGGCGATCAATCGCTCGTAATGGCTTTCCGTGTTCTCGACTTCGCCGGTGCGATGCGCCTCGCCCATCACCATCAGCAGGGACTCGGCTTCCGTTCGACAGGTTCTGATGGAGTGGATGGGCGCTTCGCTGCTGATATACATATCTTGCAACGCCTTGTCGGCGGCGACGCAGATAGCGTAGTGGCGCATGGGCGTCAGGCGCGCGGAAAACGGCCCGTGATCCGTGATCGGAAAATGCGTCGCGACCATTACGTCTTTCGCCGACACCACGCTCGCGGCCGTGCGTACCGCGCAGCGATCGCGCTCGTTGATGGCCAGCGCACGCGTGTGCTCGAACACGAAGCTGCCGCCGCCGTTAACCCGTGCGGCCAGCGCGAGCAGATATTTGCGCGGATGGAACTGCGCCTGATCAGTAAAGCGCACCGCGCCCTGCACCGGAAACGGCAACTCCGTTTCCGTAGTGAATGCAGCCGGCAGACCCAGCGCTTGCGCGCCTTCGACCTCTTGTTTAAGAAGCTCGACTTCGCCCGCCGTCTCCGCGAAGATGTACGCGCAAGCCTCCGTGAAATCGCATTGGATGTTTTCGGCAGCGATCCAGCTTTTCATCTGGCTTAACGCGTGCTGATTGGCGTCGGCGTAGCGGCGCGCGTCCTCTTTTCCAAACTTGTCGAGCAGGTAACGGTAGATACGATGATGCTGCGAGGTGATCTTCGCGGTCGTATGGCCGCTCACACCTGCGGCCACGCGGCCGGCCTCCAGCACCGCCACGTTGAGGCCGGCCCGTTTCAGCAGCCAGGCCGTGGTGAGGCCGGTGAAACCCGCGCCGATGACCGCGACGTCGACATTCAAATTGTTGTCCAGCGCCGGATACTCGCCCTGCGGCGTCGTTGCTAACCAGATGGATTCGTGTGTTCCGCGCATGACGCCTCCCGTCGCTTGAATCGCTTGCCGGCGGCAAACACTTTACATGTATCAAGGATCATGCCATGGCATCTCGTCAGGGCTGCTGGCATGGAAAGTGCCGCGTTTCGTTGCCAAACACCAGGAGACAACCATAGCCCAGGGGGCCAGGACCACAACCGATCACGATGAGGTTTCGTGAACGCGTCAGCCCGTCAAACATCGAGCAGGTTGCGCGAGGAAGTCGCCAAGCGTGCGCCATGGTTTCACAATCTGCACCTGCCGGACGGCACGCACACCGCGCCCGAGCACCCGCTGGGCGATTTTCCGTCGTTCAAGTGGCGCGCGGTGGCGGCGCACGTGCCCGAGCGCCTGAGCGGCTGGCGGGTACTGGACGTCGGCTGCAACGCGGGCTTTTACAGCATCGAGCTTGCGCGTCGCGGGGCACACGTCACCGCCGTCGACATCGATCCGCATTATCTCGATCAGGCGCGCTGGGCAGCGCGACAATTTGGGGTGCAGGACGCAATCACGTGTAAGCAGATGCCGGTTTACGCGCTGGCGCACGCGCCGGAAACCTACGACCTGGTGTGGTTCATGGGCGTCTTCTATCACCTGCGTTATCCAACCCTGGCGCTGGATATCCTGCGCCGCAAGACGCGCCGGCTGATGATGTTTCAGACCCTGACCATGCCAGGCGACGAAGTCCTGTCGCCGCCGGAGAATCTGCCTATCGATGGGCGCGAGCGGATGCGGAAGCCGGGCTGGCCCAAGATGGTGTTCATCGAGCAGCGGCTGGCGGACGATCCGACCAACTGGTGGGCGCCGAACCACGCGTGCGTGGAGGCGCTGCTGCGCTCAAGCGGATTTCGCGTGAGCGCGCGCCCTGATCATGAGTGTTATCTGTGCGAGCCGCACGGCGCCGCGCATGAACGCCATGATGAAGAACTGCGCGCGGCGGCGAACCTGCGCTAAGGGCGCGGACCGTCAATCCAGCGAACGCGCCGGCGCCACCACGATGTCGTGTATCCGCCAGTCCAGCGCATGCGCGCGTTCGGCGATGCGCGTGAGCTTGTCCAGCACCTCCCGCTCGCTGGCCAGCACGACCGCCACATCGCCGAAGTACACGTGGCCTTCTTCGCGCAGGCGCACGCGCACGGCCTTCACTTCGGGCATGGCCTCGAGTTCGGAGACCAGCCGCCGCAACAACGGATCGAGCTCACGCTCGCCGGCGCGGCGCGGGCTTTCGTCCATGAGCGCGCGCACCGAACGGCCCAGATTGGTCAGTCCGTCATTCAGGATGTCCAGCGAGATCAGCGCGGCGGCGGCCGCGTCCGCCCACCAGATGCCGAGACCGATGCCGGCCACGCCCGCGATCGCGCCCACCGCGGTCAGCCAGTCGGCCTTGTTCATCTTGGCATCGGCGTACAGGATCTTGTCCTGCAGCATGCTCGCCAGCGGCAGCTTCGCGCGACCGATGAAGACCGGCGGTACGGCGCCCCACAACAGCGCCGGAAACATCAACCATCCCAGCCACACATGCGTCCCGAAGATGTCGATGCTGTTGATGGTCGGATGTTCCATCGTAATCAGTTTGATAGCGGCATCGATGAGCAGAAAACCGCCGACCACTACCAGCGCCAGCGCGGCGACCAGATAGCCGATCATCACCGCGCGATGATAACCATAGGGAAACCGCCGGTCGGGCTCGCGCGCCGCCAAGCGAATGCTGATCAGAAAGACCAGCGGTGGGATCAGGCTCAGCAAATCTTCCGCCCACGCCGTCTTCATCGCCTGGGACTGGCCCATGGTCAGATAGATCGCGATGATCGTGGTGACCAGATAGCCGATCGTCAGCCACTGCAGGCGCTTGGCCTTGTGCAACAACTGCCGCTGCTGATCGGGGTATTCGACGCCCGCGCCCCAGCGAACAGGATCGCTGTTTGTCATGTCGGTCCCGTCAGCCAGCGGTGAACCCGGTCGCGGGCAGACAGCAGAAACCGTTCGAGGCGTACCAGCCACGCGTTTTCGCCGGGCGGCGCGGCGACGATATGTTCGGCCTCATACAGGACCAAGCCGGTATCTTTATAGCCCCAGCGCTCCAGCTCCCAGGCGTAGGCTGCGACCGGGCCTCGATATGCCGCCAGATCCCGCACCGGCTCAGGTATGGCGCCGAGTTCCTCGACATAGCCGCCGGATGCTCGCCCCAGTTGCACACCGATCCTGCGCCCGTCCAGCGTATCGGCGAAATCCGCGGACAGCCTCCTGGTTGCCGGCACACCGATCGTGAGTCGACTCGTGTAATACGGCTGGCTCGCGCCGATCTCAGTAGCCCACGGCGAATCGTAGGTCAGGCCCGCGATCACGACGTCCAACTGAAACATGCGCAAGGCCTCCAGCAGTTCCGCCTCCGAACCCTGCGCCCAGACGATGCGCGCATTCAGTTGCCGCGCGAGTTCCCGCAGCAAACGCACTTCCACGCCGGATACGCGGCCGTCGTCTATGCGGGTCCACGGGCGGTTCTCGGAGATGCCCACTCTCAGAATTCCGTCCTCTATCCGCCCCAAGGCCCCCTCGGGATCGCGCGGCATGCCGCAGCCAGCGATCAGGCCGGCCAATGCGACCACCATGATCAGGCCTGGCCAGCGCCTGCGGGCGAGCGAGAGCACCTTACTCACCAGCCGCGCCATCCGGAATCCAGCGCAGGGTCAGGATCGTGCACGCCTGGTCCACGAACCAGCGATGATGTAAACCTTCGCCCCAGATCACGAAGTCCCCGTGCCTTCGCAAGGTGCAGCGCCGCAGATGTTGCGCCGGAAAATCCCGATCGCGAGCAAACTCCAGCCGGAAGCAACCCGTTTCGCTCACCAGGATGGAGAGGGTGCGCCCCTGGCTGGGTGGCTTGGCGACACCGCGCGGATCGTGCGCGGGATGCGCCATCCACTTCATGCACAGCGCGTGAGAACGCTGGTCGGCGGGCATGTAGCGAAGATCGGCAACGCCCGCCAGCATGGCCTTGGCCCAGTCGCTGAAGCCCATGAACCAGCCCGTGCCGCCGGTATCAAGCTCGGCGATGTTGTTGAACTCGATATCCATATTGAATCGATCGCGTCGGGGCGTGCGCAATGCATCATATCTGCATGGCCTATACTTTCAAGCAGGGTGGACGCGCGGGACAGCAGATAGCAACTGTTGGCGCCCCGGCTTGTCTATATGATCCTTTGTCTCATCGGGAAAGGAGTGTGCCCATGCCAGGGATGCCGACGTGAAAAAACTGAGCCTTGCCATCGCAGTGCTTGTGCTCGGCGCGCTTGGCGTCGGGATGCTGCTGCCGAACGGCGCGCGTGAGGCGGGCTCCACACCCCAGCCGCGCCGCACGCCGGACCTGGCGACACCGGTCGTGGTGGCGCCAGTGGTCGATACCTTGATGGCCGACCGCATCGAAGCGCTGGGCACCACCCGGGCCAACGAGTCGGTGGTCGTGACGGCGGACGTCATGGGCCGCATCGAGCAGGTGAACTTTCGGGACGGGATGAGGGTCCGGCAGGGCGCCAACCTGATCGTGCTGGATTATGAAGAGGAGCGGGCCGAACTGGCCGCGGCGCGCGCGAATCTGGAAACCCAGCAGACCAAGCACAAGCGGCTGCTGCAACTGGTGGCGCAGCAGTCGGCCGCGCGCGTCGAGCTGGACGAACAGATCAACCGGCTCAAGGCCGCGCAGGCGACGCTCCAGATCGCGCAGGCCCGCTTCGACGACCGCACCATCCAGGCGCCGTTTACGGGCTTTGTGGGCATTCGCGACGTGAGCCCCGGCGCGCTGGTCAGCCCCGGCACGCAGATCGCCACCCTGGACGATCTCAGCGTGATCAAACTGGATTTCTCGGTGCCCGAGGTGTTTCTCGGGTCGCTCAGGCGCGGGCTGGACATCGTCGCCACCAGCGTGGCGTTTCCGGAACGCAAGTTCCGCGGCGAGGTGACCACCATCGATTCACGCGTCGATCCGGTCACCCGCGCGGTGATGGTGCGCGCCGAACTGCCCAACGACGCGGGGCTGCTCAAACCCGGCATGCTGATCAACGTGAACCTGATCGCCAACCGCGCCAAGACCCTGGTAGTGCCGGAAGAGAGTCTGGTGCCGGAAGACGACAACCAGTATGTCTACGTAGTGGACGAGCAGGGGCAGGCGCAGCGGGTCGAGGTCGAGATCGGCCGACGGCGGCCCGGTCTGGTAGAGATCATCAGCGGCCTTCAGGCCGGCGACCAGGTGGTGACCGAAGGCGTGGACAACATCAGCACCGACGCCCAGCTGCGGATCGTGCAGATCGCGCGCCCGGCCCCCGGCGCGGCGGAGGCCAAACAGAATCCGCTCGACGGGGCCGCCGCGGCCACCTTGAACGGCATCTCGCAGTGATTCGGGGGCATGGCGCGCGGCGATTGCGCGAACGCGTTGCCCGCGAAGCACGTTAAAGAATCGCCTTCGATGATGCTGCGCGCTCCACGCATCACCTGAAACCGTGGCCTGACCCATGCTGCTGTCCGACGTCTCAGTCAAACGTCCTGTCTTCGCCATCGTCATCAATCTGCTGCTGATCGCGTTCGGCCTGTTCTCACTGTCCAAGCTGACCGTACGACAGTACCCGAACATCGATCCGCCCATCGTCTCGGTGGAGACCACGTATCCCGGCGCCTCGGCCAGTGTGGTGGAGAGCAAGATCACGCAGGTCATCGAAAGCCAGATCAGCGGCATCGAGGGCATCCGCGCGATCGAGTCCGAGAGCGAGGACGGGGTGTCGGACATCACCATCGAGTTCAATCTGTCGCGCGCCATCGACGGCGCGAGCAACGACGTACGCGATCGCGTGAGCCGCGTGCTGGACAATCTTCCGGAAGAGGCCGACCCGCCCGAGATTTCCAAGGCCGAGGTGGACGCCAGCCCCATTATCTGGCTGGTGCTGTCCAGCGCCGGCATGGATCGCATGGCGCTTTCGGATTACGTGGAGCGCTACCTGCTGGATCGCTTCAGCGCCATCGACGGCGTGTCCAACGTGCGGGTCAGCGGCGAGCGCCGCTACGCCATGCGCATCTGGCTTAATCGCAAGGCGATGGCCGCGCGCAACGTAACGGTAGACGACATCGAACAGGCGCTGACCAGCGAAAACGTGGAGCTACCGGCCGGCCGGCTGGAATCGGAACAGCGCGAGTTCACCCTGCGCACCGCCCGCGAGTATCAAACCGCCGACGACTTCAGACAACTGGTGATCGCGCGCGGCGCGGATGGCTATCTGGTGCGTCTGGCGGAAGTCGCGCGGGTGGAGGCCGGCGCCGAAGACCTGCGCTCGGAATATCGCGCCGATGGCGCGCCCACCGTGGGCATCGGCATCATCAAGCAGTCGCAGGCCAACACCCTGGAGGTCGCGCAGGCGATCAAGCGCGAAGTGCAAACCATCGCGCCGACCCTGCCGGACGACATGGTGCTGCAGGTCAATTCCGACTCGTCGCTGTTCATCGAGCGCTCGCTGGAGGAGGTGCAGGTTACACTGCTGATCTCGGCGGCGCTGGTGATCTTCGTGATCTATCTGTTTCTCGGCAGCCTGCGCGCAACCCTGGCACCGGCTTTTACTGTTCCCATTTCCCTCATCGCTTCGTTCATTCTGCTCTACGCGTTCGGCTTCTCGATCAACATTTTGACCCTGCTGGCGCTGGTGCTGGCCATTGGCATTGTGGTGGACGACACCATTGTCGTGGTGGAAAACATCCACCGACGCGTCGAGGGCGGCGAAGCGCCGCTGCTGGCGGCATTTCGCGGCGCGCGCGAGGTTGGCTTCGCGGTGGTGGCCACCACGCTGGTGCTGGCGGCCGTGTTTGTGCCCATGGCGTTTCTGGAAGGCACGGTCGGCCGGCTGTTCCGCGAGTTCGCGCTGGCCATGGCGGCGGCGGTTATCTGTTCCAGCGTGGTGGCGCTGTCGCTGGGGCCCGTACTGTGCGCGATGCTTTTGAGGCGCCGCGAAACGCATAACTTTCTGGTGCGCGGCGCCGATCGCTGCATTGCCGCGACCCTGCACGGTTACCGGACGATACTCGAACGCGTGCTGCGTCATCCGCTGCCGACGTGCGCGGCGGTGCTGGCGGTGCTGGCGGGGACCGTGACGCTGTTTATGAAACTGCCCGCCGAATTCGCGCCGACGGAGGATCAGGGCCAGTTTTACGCGATGATGAGCGCGCCCGAAGGCGCCAGCTTCGAATACTCGAACCGGCAGCTGAAAAAGATCGAAGCGGCGTTCTTAAAGCGGCGGGGCGACGGCGAGATCCAGCGCGTCATCGCGCGCATCCCGGGCTCGGGGGGATCCGACGAGGTCAACACCGGCGCCGTACAGGTGTCGCTGACCCCCTGGGACGCGCGCAAGCGCAGCGCGGAGATCATCGCCGGCGAACTCGGACGCGAGCTCGCCGCCACCGTGCCGGGCGCCCGCGTCTCGGTGGTGCAGCGTTCGAGCTTCGGCAGCTCCAGCACCAGTTCCGAGCTGGAACTGGTGCTAGGCGGCAGCACCTACGACGAACTGGCGGCATGGCGCGATCGTTTGATCGCACGGGCGTCGGAAAACAAAAACATCGTGTCGCTGGATTCGGACTACGACGAGACCAAACCGCAGATCGAAATCGACATCGCGCGCGACCGCGCGGCCGAACTGGGCGTGTCCGTCGAAACCATCGGCCGCACCCTGGAGACCATGCTGGGCTCGCGCAGCGTGACGACCTTCGTCAATCGCGGCGAAGAATACGACGTCATCCTGCAGGCGGCCGACGCCGATCGCCGCTCGCCGGTCGATCTCGCCAACATCCACGTGCGCTCGGAGCGCTCCGGCGAGCTCATTCCGCTGTCGAATCTGGTCACCACCACGGAAACCGCGGGCGCCGCCAGCCTTAACCGCTACGACCGGCTGCGCGCGATCACGCTGTCCGCCGACCTGGCCCAAGGTTACGCACTGGGCGAGGCGATGGATTATTTTCAGCAGGTGGCCGACGAGGAGTTGCCTGGCGCGGCGCGCATCAGTTTTACCGGCGAGGCGCGCGAGTTGCAGGAGTCCAGCCAATCGCTTTATCTCACGTTCGCCCTGGGGCTGCTGGTGGTGTATCTGATCCTGGCCGCGCAGTTCGAGAGCTTCGTGCATCCGTTCGTGATCATGACCACCGTGCCGCTGGCAATCTTCGGCGCGCTGGCGGGGCTGGCCATCAGCGGCGTCACGCTCAACATTTACAGCCAGATCGGCATCATCATGCTGATCGGCCTGGCCGCCAAGAACGGCATTCTGATCGTGGAGTTCGCCAACCAGCGCCGCGACGCCGGCATAGACTTCATGGACGCGCTGGTCGACGCGTCCGTCACGCGCTTTCGGCCAATCATGATGACCGCGCTGTCGACCGCCATGGGCGTGTTGCCGCTGATGCTCGCCAGCGGCGCCGGCGCCGAGAGCCGCATCGCGATCGGGGTGACGGTGTTCTCGGGCATCATTTTCGCAACCGTGCTGACCCTGTTCGTGGTGCCGACGTTCTACGCGCTGATGTGCCGGAAAACGGCTTCGCCCGGTGCGGCGGGCGACGAACTGGCAAGGCTGCAGCGGTCGGAGGAGGTGCGGGCGTAGGCCGCCGATGCGATAACGCAATTGTGCGATCAACTTCGAGGTGTATAATTATTACTCAATATACACATCACGCAATCATATGCGCACCAACATTGTCATTGATGACGGCTTGATGGAGCGAGTATTAAAGCTCACGGGACTCAAGTCAAAACGCGAGGCGGTCGAGGCCGGCTTGAGGCTGTTGGAACAGCTGAAACAGCAGGAGCGGATCCGTCGCGCGCGTGGGAAGCTGCGCTGGGAAGGCGACCTGGAGGCGATGCGCAAAGACAAGTGATCGTGGTTGATTCCAGCGTATGGGTGGATTATTTCAATGGAATCGTCACGTCGCAGACCGACGCACTGGACAGCTTGTTAGCACGCGAGCTGGTGCTCATGGGCGATCTGATTCTGACCGAGGTATTGCAAGGATTCAGAAGCGATCGCGATTTCCGCCGGGCCCGCCAGTTGTTCGAGCCACTCGCGTTCAGCAGCATGCTTGGCAAGAGAGTCGCGATCGAGAGCGCTTCGAACTACCGCCGCCTCCGCCGCCGGGGCGTGACGGTGCGCAAGACGATCGACGTGATCATCGCGACTTTCTGCATCCTGAACGGTCATCGCCTATTGCACTCCGACCGGGATTTCGATGTCATGGAAGCGCACCTCGGTCTGGCAGTACTTACCGCAGGTTAAACTGTCCGAAATTTTATGCGATCACGCAGAGCAATACTTACCGCAAGATTACGTCGGATTGGCTGCAATCAGCCTAGTGTTGCGTCCCATTAGTAACTGTCGTAACTTCGCCGTCATTCCGGCGAAAGCCGGAATCCAGAAGTCCCTCCCTGGCGCTGGATTCCGGCCAATCCCTGGCCGGAATGACGAGTCCGGACATGTATCGGTTAT
>JBOIDC010000081.1:0-15219 GCA_050740315.1 Gammaproteobacteria bacterium
TAATACGTGGTCTTCAGGCCGCGCGTCCAGGCCAGCCGGTAAAGGTTGTCGATCTTTTTCCCGGAGGGTTGCGCCATGTACAGATTCAGCGACTGCGCCTGGTCGATCCATTTCTGCCGGCGCGAAGCCGCTTCCACCAGAAACTCGGGCTCGACCTCGAACGCGGTCGCGTACAGCACCTTGAGGTCGGCGGGCACGCGGTCGATAGCTTGTACGCTGCCGTCGTAGTACTTGAGATCGTTGACCATCACCTCGTCCCACAGACCGCGCTGTTTGAGATCATCGACCAGAAACGGATTGACGCAGGTAAACTCGCCCGACAGGTTCGATTTCACGAACAGGTTCTGATACGTGGGTTCGATGCTCTGCGTGACGCCACAGATGTTGGAGATGGTCGCCGTGGGCGCAATCGCCATGGTGTTAGAGTTGCGCATGCCCACGGACTTCACGCGCTCGCGCAGGCTCTCCCAGTCCAGGGTGGCGGAGCGATCCATCTCCAGATAGCCGCCGCGCTCCGCCTCGACCCGCGCGATGGAATCTATCGGCAATATGCCCTGGCTCCACAGCGAACCCTGGAAGCTCGAATAAGCGCCGCGCTCCTCGGCCAGCCGCGTGGAGGCCTTGATCGCGTAGTAACTGACCGCTTCCATGGAGCGATCGGCGAATTCGATGGCGGCGTCGGAGGCATAGGCGATGCGCAGCTTGTACAGCGCGTCCTGAAAACCCATGAGCCCCAAGCCGACCGGGCGATGGCGCAAATTCGCGCTGCGCGCCTTGCCCACGCTGTAGTAGTTGTAGTCGATGACGTTGTCCAGCATGCGCATCGCGGTGGTGACGGTCTTCTCCAGCTTCTTGTGATCCAGCCCCTGGCTGTCCACGTGCGCGGCGAGATTGATCGAACCCAGATTGCACACCGCGATCTCGTCATCGGAGGTGTTTAAGGTGATCTCGGTGCACAGGTTCGAACAGTGCACCACGCCCGCGTGACCCTGGGGCGAGCGCAGGTTGCACGGGTCCTTGAAGGTCATCCACGGATGACCGGTCTCGTACACCATGTTCAGCATCTTGCGCCACAGCTCAACCGCTTTGATCTGCTTGAAATTCCGGATCTCGCCGCGCGCTGCTTTCGCTTCATATTCGGCGTAACGTTGCTCGAAGGCGCGGCCGTACAAGTCATGCAGGTCCGCGGTCTCGTCGGGCGAGAACAGGGTCCATTGCCCGTCTTCCATCACGCGCTTCAGAAACAGATCCGGAATCCAGTTGGCGGCGTGCATGTCGTGTGTGCGCCGGCGCTCGTCGCCGGTGTTTTTGCGCAGCTCCACGAATTCCTCGATATCCAGATGCCAGGTTTCCAGATACGCACATATCGCACCCTTGCGCTTGCCACCCTGGTTGACGGCCACCGCGGTGTCGTTGGCGACCTTCAAAAACGGCACGATGCCCTGCGATTTACCGTTGGTGCCCTTGATGTGCGAGCCCATCGCGCGCACCCGCGTCCAGTCATTGCCAAGCCCGCCGGCGAACTTGGAGAGCATCGCGTCGTCCTGAATGGACTCGAAGATGCCATAGAGATCGTCCGGCACGGTGGTCAGGTAGCAGCTGGACAACTGCGGCCGCAAGGTGCCGGCGTTGAACAGGGTCGGCGTGGAGTTCATGAAGTCGAACGACGACAATAAGTTATAGAATTCGATCGCGCGCGCCTCACGGTCGATCTCGTTGATCGCCAGACCCATCGCGACTCGCATGAAAAATGCCTGTGGCAGCTCGAAATGCGTGCCGCCGGCATGCAGAAAATAGCGGTCGTACAGGGTTTGCAGACCGAGATAGGTGAACTGATGGTCGCGCTCGGGCCTGATGGCGGCGCCCAGCCGATCCAGGTCATATTCGGTCGCGAGCCTAGTGTCCAGAAGCTCCAGTTCGGCGGCGCGCCTGACGTATTCACCGAAATACTGCGGATAAAGCCCCCGCATTTCCTCGAAGGTCGCCTCACGGTGTCCCGCGGCCAGAAACGACAGCGCCTCGCGGCGCAGGTTGTCCAGCAGCAGGCGCGCCGAGACGTAGGTGTAATTGGGTTCTTTCTCGATCTGCGTGCGCGCGGCCAGGGTCAGCGCGGTGCCGACCTCGTGCTCGTGCACGCCGTCATAAAGATTGCGCACGGTCTCGGCGATGATGGGCTTGGGATCGACATCCGCCGTGCCGCGGCACGCTTCGTTCACGACCTTGTGCAGGCGTTCGATATCCAGCGGTTTGACGCCGCCGTCCGGCAAGGTGACCTTCAGCGCCGGTTGCGCGCCCGTTTTTCTGGCCCTGGCCTTATGCGCGGCGCGCGCCTTGGCGTGCTCTTCGCGATACAGCACGTACGCGCGCGCGACCTTGTAATGCTCGCCGCGCATCAGCGCCAGTTCGACCTGATCCTGAATATCCTCGATATGGAAAATGCCGCCGTCCGGCAGGTTGCGCACCAGCGCGGCGGTTACCCGCTCGGTCAGGCGGTCCACCGCCTCGCGAATACGCCCCGAGGCGGCGGCGTTGCCGCCTTCCACCGCGAGAAACGCCTTGGTGACCGCGATCTTGATCTTGTTTTTATCGAACACGGTGACCTTGCCATTGCGCCGGATAACGCGATAACGTCCCGGCGCGGCGGCGGCGATGTCGGCGGCCACATTAGGCTTGCCGTTGGCTAGTGTCTCTGGACGTGGGGCGGTGGAAGGATCGAATTGCATCTGAATTTCCTCGTCGCATGCTAAATCGTGGTCGCACGCAGCCGCTTGTGTGAAACTATTATTAAAAAAACACAAGTACCACTATAAAATGTGTTTTCGTTCCAGGTCAAGCACAATATACTGTGTACAAAATCGTGGAAACGCGTTTCAGAACCTGTGCATAAGTTGGGGTAGCGGGCAAACAATCGCCTCTCGGCCGCGCCGTATGCGGCCTAATTCGAACTGCGCAAAAATCCAGCAAAAGGCCGCCATTAAGAGATATGATGGACACAATAAAAAAATTATAATTCTGTTGCGCCTTCCTCGAGTGGCCACCATTTGCGGTGCCCGCCCTAATCAGGCCGCGTAAGACGATTTCGTTATATAAATATAGCGATTGATTCTTTACGCCATTGCCGACATACCGGTATCGTTGAGCGGCTGGGTTCAGCCGTTACGTTGCCTAAAAGTTATCCGGTTCATGCAGTTAATTTCCCTAAACGAGCACAGCACGCCGTTGACCGAGGAGCAGGCGGACCAGCTCAACCGGCTGGTGCAAAGCCTGTCGCCGCAGCAGGTCACCTGGGTGAGCGGTTTTCTGGCGGGCATCAACTGGGCCAGCCAGGGCATGCCGCAGGTGCAGGCAGCGCCGGCATCGCAAACCGGGGAGCCCTCTCATCTGACAATCCTGTACGGTTCGCAGACCGGCAACGGCGAGACGATCGCCGGCCAGGCGTACGAAAAAGCGATCGCGCGGGGATTCAGCGCCGGCGTTCGCGACATGGGGGATTATAAAAAGGCGCAGCTTAAGAAGGAGCAGAACCTGTTGCTGGTGGTCAGTACGCACGGCGAAGGCGACCCCCCCGACAACGCGGAGGAACTGCACGAATTTTTGCACAGCAAGAAGGCGCCTGAGCTTAAAGATCTGCGCTATTCGGTGCTGGCGCTGGGCGATACCAGTTACGAGAAATTCTGCCAGACCGGTCAGGACTTCGATAAACGCCTGGAAGTGCTGGGCGCGCAGCGGGTACACGCGCGCGTGGATTGCGACGTGGATTACGAGGAAGCGGCGGAAGGCTGGATCGAAGGTGCGCTGGACGCGTTTGCCGAGTTTTTGCAGGCGCCGCAGGCGCCGGTCGCCGCGGTTTCCGCGCAGCAGCCTGCAGCCAAGCCCGACAAGGTCGCATCGCTCTACACCAAAAAGAATCCGTTTCCGGCCGCCGTGTTCGAGAACTTCGTGCTAAACGGACGGGGTTCCGCCAAGGAGACCCGTCATGTCGAGTTGTCGCTGGAGGGTTCCGGTCTGGTGTTCGAGCCCGGCGATTCGCTGGGCGTGATGCCCAGCAACAGCCCGGAGCTGGTGGCCGAGCTGATCGACACGCTGAAGCTGGACGGCGATGACACCGTGATGACCTTCCAGGGCGAGATGACCCTGGAAAACGCGCTCAGTCATGCCTATGAGATCACCACCTTGACCCGGCCGTTTCTCACCAAGTACGCCGAGCGGTGTCAGTCGGAAGACCTCGCAAGGCTGCTCGACGACGACAACAAGAAAGCGCTTGCGGCATTCATTCACGGCCGTGACATCATCGATCTGGTGCGACTGTTTCCGATCGAGTCTATTCGCGCCAGTGAATTCACCGGCATGCTGCGCAAGTTGCCGCCGCGGCTTTATTCGATCGCGTCCAGTTATCAGGCCAACCCCGACGAGGCGCACCTGACGATTGCCGCGGTGCGTTACGAAGCCTACGGGCGGCCGCGCAAAGGTGTGGCGTCGACCCATTTTGCGGAGCGGCTGGGCGAGGGCGATACGATTCCGGTCTACGTCGATAGCAACAAGAACTTCAAATTGCCGGCCGACGGTCAGGCGCCGGTGATCATGATCGGACCGGGCACCGGGGTGGCGCCGTTTCGCGCATTTGTCGAGGAGCGCGAGACCGTGGGTGCGGGCGGCAAAAACTGGCTGTTCTTCGGCGAGCAGCATTTCACCACCGATTTTCTCTATCAGATCGAGTGGCAGCGATGGTTGAGAGACGGCGTGCTCACGCGCATGGACGTGGCCTTTTCGCGCGACACCGAGCACAAGGTGTACGTCCAGCATCGCATGCTGGAGAAAGGCCGCGACATCTACGCCTGGCTGCAGGACGGCGCTTATCTCTACGTATGCGGCGACGCCGAGCGCATGGCGCATGACGTGCACGCGGCGTTGATCGACGTCGTGTCGAAGGAGGGCGGGGTGTCCGCGCAAAAGGCGGCCGAATACGTCAAGGGCCTGCAGAAGGACAAGCGCTATCAGCGCGACGTGTATTAGTCGTCTTGATTGATTTTTACGGACATCCCCCAACCCATCCTTCAGTCGGCGCTCGGCGCTTGAACTCCCTGTAATCCGGGAGTGACAAATCCAATATGAACGATCAATCCAAAGCACAGCGCTCCGGCGTTGAGATCATCAAGGACAACAGCAATTACCTGCGCGGCACGATCGAGCAGGGGCTTGCCGATCCCATCACCGGCGCGATCGCCGAAGATGACACGGCGCTGCTCAAGTTTCACGGGAGCTATCAGCAAGACGATCGCGATCTGCGCCAGGAGCGCCGCAAACAGAAGCTGGAGCCGGCCTATCAGTTCATGATCCGGGTGCGCATGCCAGCCGGCGTGTGCACGCCCCAGCAGTGGCTGGATCTCGATCGGGTGGCGAACACGTATGCCAACGGATCGCTGCGACTCACGACTCGCCAGACGTTCCAGTTGCACGGCGTGTTGAAGCGCAATCTCAAAAGCACCATCCGCGCGATCAACGACACCCTGCTGGACACCATCGCCGCCTGCGGCGATGTCAACCGCAACGTGATGTGCAACCCGAATCCCTATCAATCGGCGGTGCACGCGGACGTGTACGAGCACGCCAAAAAGATCAGCGAACACCTGTTGCCCCGGACGCGCGCCTACCATCAGATCTGGCTGGACGAAGAGCCGGTGGCGGGCACGCCTGAGGTCGATCCGGAGCCGATTTACGGCAAGGTCTATCTGCCGCGCAAATTCAAGGTCGTGATCGCGGTGCCGCCCAGCAACGACGTGGATATCTATGCGCATGACCTCGGTTTTATCGCCATCGTCGAAAAGGACAAACTGGCCGGCTTCAATGTGACAGTCGGCGGCGGCATGGGCATGACGCACAGCGAACCCGAGACCTATCCGCGTTTGGCCGACGTGATCGGCTTCTGCAGGCCCGAGCGGGTGATCGAGGTGGCCGAGCACGTGGTCAAGACGCAGCGTGATTTCGGCGATCGCGGCAATCGCAAGCACGCGCGCCTGAAATACACCATCGACGATCGCGGCGTGGACTGGTTCAAGGATGAACTGGAATCGCGTTTAGGGTGGGCGCTCGAACCGGCGCGGCCGTTCGAATTCACCGACAACGGCGATCGCTACGGCTGGGTGAAAGGCACCAACGGCAAGTGGCACCTGACCTTGTTCATCGAGAACGGGCGCATTCGCGATCACGACGATTATCCGATGATGACGGGCCTGCGCGAGCTCGCCAAGGTACACAAGGGCGATTTCCGCGTGACCCCGAATCAGAACCTCATCATCGGCAGCATCGCCGATAATCAAAAGGCCAAGATTGAGCGCCTGATCGAAAAATACAAACTGAGCGATGGCGCGCACCACTCGGCGCTGCGCGTGAATTCCATGGCCTGCGTGGCGCTGCCGACCTGCGGGCTGGCGATGGCCGAAAGCGAGCGTTACCTGCCGAGCCTGATTACGAAACTGGAAGACGTTATGCTGGACGCCGGCCTGCGCGACGACGCGATCACCCTACGCATGACGGGCTGCCCCAACGGCTGCGCGCGGCCTTACATCGCGGAGATCGGCTTCGTGGGCAAATCGGTGGGACATTACAATGTTTACCTGGGCGGCGGATTCCACGGCCAGCGCCTGGGCAAGCTCTATCGAGAAGGCATCACCGAAGACAAAATCCTTGCCGAACTCACGCCCATCATAAAACGCTACGCCAAAGAGCGCGAGGATGGCGAGTATTTTGGGGATTTCGTGATTCGCGCGGGATATGTCAAGGAGGTCAAAGCAGGACGGGAGTTCCACGCTTAGCTAGCCTTCGTACTGTATGATTTGAGACGGCGCGCAAGGGATGTACCCAGAGCGCCTTGTTTCTTTACAGTGCAGAATCTTCGAACGCAACCGCCAAATCTCTGAACTGCTGTACGCTAAGCCCCAGGACGGGCGGTAGTGTATAGCGAGTAAATGGAGTAGCTCTTGCCGCTGCAAGTTCATACTCGACGACGCGGTTGGGTAGCCTTAAGCGCAGGATTCGGTGTATTTTCACGCTGGTTGCGCCTCTGGAATGGTAGTAGTCGTCTGCGACAACCAGTACCGTCGTCCTTGCGTTACCGATTGGTCGGACCCCCTGGGCTGTGACGGTTCGCGAGGAGTGAGATGCGAGCCCAGCCGGGGGCTGCTCGGTCACTCGATACTTCCATTCGGCGCCGATTGTTAATGGAACGTATTCCCCAATGTCACCCCGCCCTCGGTTCGTCTCACCACGGCCAGCCGCGGCGACGACAAAGCGGCGAAAATTGTCTTGATTCAAAGCAAAGGCGTACAGTGTGCCGACGCTCGACTCGATGTCAGTCTCCGCGCCCACGTCGTTAACATTGGTTATGAGGTCTATGGCCGCAGAGATTCGGGCGAGCTCGCCGGGCGTAAAATTGGTCAGCGGGCCGCGAACCGATGCCAGTTGCTCCAGGGCTAAGCGCACGGCAGTTTCCGAGACAGGATCGATATCGACGCGGCTATGCGTGACGAACGCCTGTAGCTGGGTACCGGTTGATTCCGCGACCGCGCGCACCAGAAGATTACTTGCAAAGGTAAGATCGAGTTCAGCCAGATTGAAGCTGTACCTGCCCGCTGAGGTTCTCATAGCGGCAATGACGGCAATTACGTTTCCGCGACGGTTAATGCGGACCAACTCCAACAAAGTACCATCTGGCACGAGAGTTATTCCCGGCAACCCGGCGTGCGCAGACGGCGCGATAAGTTGAGCAACCTGCTTCAGTAGCCGCGGCTCGACTTGGAATGCAATCGCAGCATTCGGCGCGGTAACCGTCCCGCTGACGACCGGTTTTGGCTGCGGTTGTTCGCTTGAGGCAATGCCGCCATCGTCGCCCCCCGCCCCCCGCAGCCTACGATAACGATAGGAACAAGTGCGCCAACCAGGTAACGTAGTGATGAATCTCGAAGAGTTCAAGTACGTCCATTGTCCTTCCCCATTTCCGTTCGATGTATCCGACCGCGCTGGCGTGAGCCGCTCACGCGATCAGCGTGCAGATTAGAAACAACCTTTGGCTCCTGCCTCAATGGAGGTCAATTTTGTGACTGATGTATCGAAGCCCGCGGCGTGCAGCGAACGACCCATGACTGACGATGCGCTTGGTGCGGACGAACGTGCCGGATGTGGGTCTAAAAATACCTTTCATTGACGCCCCGGTTTGCTGACGCTTTTGCGTGCGACGCTTAGGTTTGTCGATTCACCGAAAGCATTAGGGCGTCGACTGGGCAACGCGCATGGCGCCGTAAATTCCGCTTGGCGACCGACCAGCGCTTGGGCTACAGTCGCGTGTCGGCGCAACGGGAAGCTAGCAACAAACTCGAAGCCGAAAAAAGATCGTTCGCCATATCCATAAAACAACGCCATAGCCAAAATGAGCGCCGAGAACGCGCCGCGACCGGAGCTATACGCATGCCGATAGACGCCTGGATCACGATCATCGTCGTCGCGAGTTGTCTCGGGACCATGATCTTTACCCGCATCTCGCCCGACGCGGTTCTGCTCGGCGGGCTTGCGACCCTGCTCGTGACGGGTGTGCTGAATGTGGAAGAGGCCTTCTCGGGCTTCTCGAATACGGGGTTGCTCACAGTGGCGGTGCTGTACGTCGTCGCGGCCGGCCTGCGCCAGACCGGCGCGCTGGACGTCGTGATCAAGCACGTGTTCGGCCGGCCCAAGGGATTGACGACGGCGCAGTTCCGCATGATGGCGCCGGTCGTCTCGATGTCGGCGTTCCTCAACAACACCCCGATCGTGGCCACGTTCATGCCCGCGGTGCTGGACTGGGCCAAGAAGCTGCGTATGTCGCCTTCTAAGCTACTGATTCCGCTGAGCTACGCAGCGATCATTGGCGGCACGTGCACGCTGATCGGCACCAGCACGAATCTCATTGTCCACGGGCTTCTTAAACAGAAGGAAGGCTACACCGGGTTTGGATTTTTCGAACTGGCGTGGGTCGGCGTGCCTGCGGTGATCGTCGGCACGCTTTACGTGCTCATTTTCAGCCGCTGGCTGTTGCCGGAAAGGGTGCCGGTGCTGGATAAGCTGCAGGATCCGCGCGAGTACACCGTGGAAATGATGGTCGAGCCGAACAGTCCGCTTGATGGCACCACCGTCGAGGCCGCGGGTTTGCGTCATCTTCCGAGCCTGTTTCTGGTGGAGATCGATCGCGACAGCCAGGTGATCGCGGCGGTCGGCCCGGAATTCGTGCTGCGCGGCGGCGACAGGCTGGTGTTCGCCGGCATCACCGATTCAATTATCGACCTGCGCAAAATCCGGGGCTTGAGTCCGGCGACCGATCAGGTGTTCAAGCTGGATGCGCCGCGCTCGCGCCGCACCCTGGTCGAAGTGGTGGTCGCTCAGAACTGTTCCATGGTGGGCAAAAGCATCAAGCACGGTCGCTTCAGGCACGTGTATAACGCGGTGGTCATCGCGGTCGCCCGCAACGGGCAGCGGGTCATGAAAAAAATCGGCGACATCAAGCTGAACGCGGGCGACACCTTGCTGGTGGAGGCCGATCCCAGCTTCGCCGAACGGCATCGTAATAACCGGGATTTCCTGCTGGTGCGCCCGATGGAAGATGACGCGCTGCCGCGCCACGAGCGTAGCGCCCTTGCGTGGGCGGTGTTGCTTGGCGTGATCGCGGTCGCGAGCCTTGGCATCGTGGATATTCTCATCGCGGCGTTGGCCGGCGCGCTGGTCATGGTAATGACCGGTTGTCTTACCATCACCGCGGCGCGGCGCAGCATCGAACTCAAGGTCATTCTCGCCATAGGCTGCGCAATCGGCATCGCCAATGCCCTGGCGGTGAGCGGCGCGGATCGTTTCCTCGCCAACGCCGTAATCGAGGCGGTCGGAAATAACCCCTGGTGGCTGCTGGTCGCTACCTACGCCATGACGATTACGCTGACCATGGTCATCACCAACAACGCAGCGGCGGTGCTGATGTTTCCCATCGCGTTCGCCGCGATCCAAGACTTGGGGTACGACTTCATGCCGTACGCCATCGCGATCACGGTCGGGGCGTCGGCGGAATTCGCGACGCCGATCGGCTACCAGACCAATCTGATGGTGTATGGCCCCGGCGGCTACCAGTTTGTCGATTATCTGCGCTTCGGGCTGCCGCTCAACGTCGCCATCGGCGCGACCACGCTGTCCATCATACCGCTGGTCTGGCCACTGCAAAGCGGTTGACCAAGGTCATCACCTCCCTCGCCTGACAACATCCGCGCCGCCGCTCGCCAGCCACCAGTGTCCGTAATTGCCGGCTCGACGGCGCTCGCGTCGCGACGGCACCTTTTCCGTGATGCAATTTGCTACGCACGTGACATCCCGATCGCGGAATCATTGGAGATATGACCGTTATATAACACGCGTGCGACAAGCAGGCGCGGACTCGATGCGAGCTGGAAGCGGCGGGTGTCGCTGGCAGCGGGCGTCCGGGGGCCTGCATGACGGCAGAAGGGATCGCGGTCGGTTGATCCCGTAACATCAGCAAAGGAGCGGTGATGAAGGAGCGTCCCGTGGTCTGCGAATTCGTTGGCGCGCGCGGCGTCGGCAAATCGACCTTGGCGGAACTGGTCTCAAACGAGCTTCGGCATCGTCAGATCGCCTGTAACCAGGCGAGACCTCCGAGGTTTGGAGCGGGCCTCGCAAGGCAGCTCAGTAGTTACGTCGATTGGCTGCGCGCTTACCATGCTGTCCGCAAATTCCGCCCCAGCACACCGCTGCGGCTGCACAAGCTCACGGAAAGATATTGTGGTGGTCTGCAAAGCGGATGGCGGCGGTTCGAGCGGGACTCGGAGGTGGTATTGCTCTCCGTCGGCATCTTCCAGACGATCTATATGTTACATATGCACGCGGCTGAAAAGGACATGACCGCGATCTGCGGCGTGCTCTTGCGGCAGGTGCGCACGCCCGATGTGGTGGTGTTTATCGAGGCTTCGGAGCAGGCGATCGAGGAACGCCGCAAGCGCCGCGGCGAAGCCCGAGACGTGCGCAACCATATCCGGTCACACCGAAAGAACGCGAAGGTCTGCAATGCCTGAAAGCCACGCTGCAGTCATTGATGGCGGCGCCCGCGTCGACCATGAGGTGTGTCAATGTCGTCAATGAGGGCGATCGCGATCTGGCGGTTATCGCGAGTCAGGTTGCCGATAAGATCCTGAGCGGGCGGCTGAGCAACCATTACATCACCGCACCCACAGCGGCGTTTTCGTGAGATCATCCCGGTCGAGCGTTGGCCTTTACGGGTTGAACGATTTGCAGTTCTAGACGCATCCGGTTGGCTTGGGCAGTCCTGCGTACCTGCAGGCCTGCCTGGCGGGCCCTTCCGGAAACAGCCGATATAAATATGCGCTCTTTGCTTTGTCCTGACCCAGACGCTCGCCGACTGCCCGAACCAGCACCCGCACCGACGGCGCGACGCCGTATTCGTGATAATAATCGCGCAGGAAATAAATGACCTCCCAGTGCGCCTCGGTGAGCGTCACGTCGTCGCTGCCTGCCATCGCGTACGCGACCTCTGTTGTCCACGCCTCGATATCCCGAAGATAGCCTTCAGGATCGGTCTCGTAGCGTTTGCCGTCTATCTGCAGGATCATATGATGTAAGCGGATCGTGTATCAGTCGCGCGTGCGACGGACCGCCGCAAGGGCGTCTGGTTCACAGCCACGCCTGCACGCTGTCATGTTCGACCACGAGATCGACGAAACCGCCGTAATCGACCAGTTTCACACCCTCGATAAGCTGCTCTCGGCGATAGCCGCGCGCCCGAAGGTCGGGCTCCAGCACGTACAGCCGTAATTTTTTCATTGCGCTGTTCAATGTCTCGGCGATTATGGTCTCGCGCAAGGCCGCGTACACGGCGTCTTCGATCAATAACACGCTGGCCCCGGCCGTGGCGGTGCGCAAACAGGCTGCCAGCGCCGTGTGCCCGAACGGAGACTTGTTGACCGTGTGCAGTACCGTCATGGCCGGATCAAAAGCTGAGCAAGACGTCTTGCCGCGCCATCAGTTCGCCCAAACTCCTGGCCGAAACGCATTGGACCTGGACGATCAGATCCGTGGTATGCAGACCGCGCGCCTGCAGCGATTCGCGTTCGACGTATAGTTTGTCGACGCCGAAATCCTTCAGCGCCCGGAAGGCTCTGGCGAAATCTTTCGCGCCGATCGAGCGCGTGTTCTGGCCTTTGACGAGCTGGTAGACGCCGTCGTCCAGAAATGCCAGGCTCACGTCCTGTTCGAATGCGCCCGCAATCAGCGCGACTTCCAGCGCCTCCTGCGCATAGATGCTGCCGTGCGGCGGTTTGCGGTTCACGAGCATGAACTTCTTGACGCCGCGTTCCGTCGTCGACTCGCTGTTCACGAGTGAACTCCGGCACCGTCGATAATCGGCCCGGGAGGCTGATCCATGTGCCAATCACGCGCCGCCATCGCCGTCACGCGCCAAACGCCACCAGCCGCTCGGCGTCGATGCCCGCTTCTATCAGTTGACCCAGGCCCCCGATACGAAAGCCCGGCGCCAGATTGTCGCTGTCCTTGCCATGCCGCTGCGCTTCCCGGGCATCCAGCACGCCGCGGCGCTGGGCCGCACTGACGCATACGACCAGATCCAGCCGATAGCGCGCGCCCAGTTCCCGCCAGAGCCCGGGCAGATCGCATTCGTCCTGGGGTGGTACATTCAGCCGTGTGCCGGTTTGTACCGCGTCATGATAGAAGAACACGCGGCTGACTTCATGGCCTTTCTCCAGCGCGGCGCGGGTGAAGTGGTAGGCGGTGGCGGCCGCCTGCTGGGTGAACGGCCCGCCGTTTACCAGGATGGCGAATTTCATGATCGGTTCGCAGCCATTGTCGGCGCGGTGGTCAAGCGCGTTTCCGCACCATGCCGTCTGGCCAGGAGGCCCGCACGCCGGCGATGCTGCGGCGCACCACGGGGCTGATTGACAGAATCGAATAGCGGCCCCTATTATGCCCATGCTTTGGGTAAATTTTCCCAAACAAGGACACAGGATTGTGCAACGCTTCAGCGATGATGCGTATCAAGGGTAATCATCCAAAGTATGGCTCTCGATCTTACAAATGCAATCTCGGCGGCGGTCAACCGGCTGCTGTATCCGCTGGTTCGCGTGCTGCTACGCCAGGGTATGCCGTACGGGGCGTTCAGCGACCTGGCCAAACGCGTGTATGTCGACGTGGCCAGACAGGAGTTCGGCATTCCGGGACGCAAGCAGACGATCTCGCGAGTGTCGATCATGACCGGGCTCACGCGCAAGGAGGTGCGGCGCGTGCAAAGCCTGCCGACCGGCGATGATGCCGCCGCGATCGCGCAGTATAATCGCGCGGCCCGCGTCATCGCGGGCTGGCGGCGCGATCCGCAGTTCACCGATGCCGCCGGCGAGCCCATCGATCTTCCCCCGGAAGGCGAACCCGTCAGTTTCTCCGCGCTGGTCAGGCGTTTTTCCGGCGACGTGCCCGTGCGCGCCATCCGTGATGAATTGCTGCGCGTCGGGGCCGCGGAAATCACCGAGGCTGGCCAATTGCGATTGCGCGTGAGGGCCTACGTACCGAGCGGCAGCGAGATCGAAAAGGTAAGTATCCTGGGCATCGATGTCGCCGACTTGCTGACCACGATCACGCATAATATTGTGGGCGACGCGGCCGAGCCTTTCTTCCAGCGCAAGGTCGCTTATGACAACCTGCCGGTCGAGGCGGTCGCCGAATTCAAGGTTCTGGTCAACAAAAAGGCCCAGGAATTGCTTGAAGAGCTCGATCGCTGGTTGGCGGTTCGTGACCGCGACGTGAATCCGGAGATCAAAGGGAGCGGCCGGCAGCGTGCCGGACTGGGCATCTATTATTTCGAAACCGACATGGTTGAAGAGGAAAACCCATGAACGCGCGCTTCCGCATACTGCTGACGGTACTGAGCTCGATGCTGATCATGAGCTGCGGCGGCGGCGGCACGCTCGCCGGCGGCGGCATCGGCGGTACCGGCATATCCAACGGTACGGTTACCGCGTTCGGCAGTATCTTCGTCAACGGTGTGGAATTCGATACCAGCACAACCGTCTTTACACGTGGCGGCCAGCCCGCTACGGAATCCGATTTCAATGTCGGTGAGGTGGTTACCGTCAGGGGCACGTTCAACGAAGACGGCACCGGCACCGCGCAGCGCGTGACGTACGAGTCGGTGGTCGGTGGTGCGGTCACGAGTGTATCTGCGACCGACGAGAGCCAGATCGAAGTGCTGGGTCAGCCGGTGATCATCACGCCGGCGACAGTCCTTGGCAATTTCGCCAGCCCGACGGAGCTGTTGCCGGGCAACGTGCTGGAGATCAGCGGTTTCGTAAACGCCGACAACAGCTTCACCGCGACGCGCATCGTCAGGACCGAAAACGTGTTCATCCCCGGCGTCAGCTCTACTGAGGTTCGTGGCTTCGTCAGCGCCCTGGACGAAACCGATCAGAGCTTCGAGATCGGCGGCTTGACCGTGCGGTTCTCCGCTCCACAGCTGGTGCAGGGACAGCTCTCCAATGGAGTGTTCGTCGATGTCGAGAGCGATGTGGACCTGGTGAACGGCGAGCTGATCGCCGACGTCGTGCGGGTGGTCGATCCCACTTTGGACCCCGCGCCGGGCGCGGATGTGGATCTGGAAAGCCCGGTCACGGCATTCAATTCGGCTACCGATTTCGCGGTCGGCAGCCAACCCGTGACCACCACGCCCGCGACCCAGTACCAGGACGGTACTGCCACCGATCTGGCGCAAGGCGTACTGGTCCAAGTGGATGGCTCCGTGGACCCGAACGGTGTGCTGGTGGCAGAAGAGATTGCGTTCCGTCTGCCGGAGCAGATGTTTGCGGTCGGAGGCACGGTGTTTGCTGTGGACCCAGTCGCAGGCACCGTCACGCTCACGAGCGGTGCCGGCGGACAACTGAACACCGTGTCGGTTGATGACAGCACCAAGTTCGTCGACGACAGTGTGCTGGAAGTTCGGCCCTTCGGGTTGGCGAACATCCACACGGGCGATGCGCTGAATATCACGGCTTTCCGCCGCGGAAATACGCTGGTCGCGATCCGCCTCGAACGCGAGGAATCGGCCGACGATATCGACAATGACGATGGCCCTCCCGTGCCTATACCAGGGCCCACGCTGCCACCGACGCCGGAGCCCCCGCC
>JBOIDC010000082.1:0-15154 GCA_050740315.1 Gammaproteobacteria bacterium
GTCCCTCCCTGGCGCTGGATTCCGGCCAATCCCTGGCCGGAATGACGAGTCCGGACATGTATCGGTTATTTACGGGACAGCACACTAGCTCTTAGCGCATTCATGCAAATCGCCTGGCCGCTTTCGCCAAACGTTTGTCTAGCGTCACAAGTGGTGCGGAAAGTGTTCTGGCGAGCCAGAGGTATGCGGCATCGTAAGTGGTAAGCCGGGTTTGCCCAGCAGTCTGGACGAGGATCTCGAAATTGATGGGAAGTGGATCGATTTCCAGGCGCAACGACTTGTTATAAGCATCAATGATCACATCACGCTGCTTGGGATAGAACGCAATCTTTTTATGGCAAACACTCGCCATTTCGTAAAAAAGCAAAACGGGCGCTACGAGCCTTGCTCCCACTAAATCTTTCGCCACCTCGTCCGATTGCGGCTCGTTGAATACAAGCGCCGCCAAGGCCGAGGCGTCGATAACCTTGATCGACAAGCGAGCGGCCACTCTTAGAAGAGTTCAGCGCGCCTCCCGATCCGCACGTATCATCGCCACGGCATCATCCGCCGTACGAAGGCCCGACCCGCGCACCTGTTCAAGCAACTCTTGCGCGGTGAGCCTATTCTCTTGATGAAGGCTCGCCTCCAGTATTGCCATCAACTCACCTTGAATCGACCGATGATGACGTGCCGCCCGCTCACGCAGGGCCTGCGAGATGTGATCGGGAACGTTTTTTATCGAAAGCGTTACTGACATGGCGCAGCCCTCAAGATTCAGAATGGCGTTATTCTGAAACCATCTGGCCGATCGCGTCAAGCGAGATGGACCCATGCCGCCGTGATATCCCGGCTTCAATTCGACAGCGCCTGCGCCAGCGCGGCGATGAGCATGACGCCCAGCGCGATGATGCCGACAATGACCGCGAGCAGCACCGCGCCCAGGACGATCACGAACACGAGACTTCTCGTGCTCGTTCGCCGCGGGTCGCCCAGGTGCGCGCGCAGCAGCCCCACGTTGCGGTTGTTGGCCTTCCAGGCGAAGTCGAACAGGTCGCCGATCACCGGAATCATGCCGATTATGGTTTCGAGAATCACGTTGAACGCCATGCGAATCAGGATCGCCTTTGGCACGCCCATGCGCGCGGCCTCGGCGATAATGTAGCTCGATATCACGCCGCCGAGCGCGTCGCCAACACCAGGAATGAGACCGATCAGACCATCGAGGCCGACGCGAAAATTGGTGCCGGGCAGCGGAATGGAACTGTCCAGCAGCCACGCCAGCCGGTCCAGCCGGCTTCTGTTTGCATCGTGGTTTTTTATTTTCATAACGCTTGATCGTTTGAGAGAAATCAGCACGTGCGCGCGTGTTTGAGCATGTCGATAGTAATCGACTGGCGCATCTCGAAAGACCCTGACCATGGATCCGTTTTCAACGCGTTGCGGCCAACTTGGCCAGGGTAAATGCGGCCGGCCCTTGATCGTAACCAATTCGCCCCGGATCAAGGGGGTCGAGACCGGTGCCGTGGCGCGCGCGGGCGCGGAACAGGCTGCCATGCTGGTGGCGCGTTGCGCACCTGTTTGAGCATGCTGATGGTAATCGACTGGCGCGTCTCGAAAAACCCTGACCACGGATCCGTTTTCAACGTGCTCAGACGTTGCGGCAGGTTGGCCAGGGTAAACGCGGCCGGCCCTTCGATGGTATCCAGTTCGTCCCAGCTCAATAGCGTCGAAACCGGCGCGGTCGCGCGCGCCCGCGTCGAGTACGCCGCCACGCTGGTGGCGCCGCGGCCGTTGCGCAGCCAGTCGATGAAGATCCTGCCGCGACGTTTGGCCTTGCTCATGGTCGCGACATATCGTTGCGGTTCATGGCGCGCGGCATCCTGCGCGACAGCTTTCGCGAACGCCCGGAAATTATCCCAGCCGGTGCGGCGCGCTACCGGCACGACCACGTGCAAGCCCTTGCCGCCCGAGGTCTTGACGAAGCTCCGGAGTCCAAGGTCGCCCAGTCGTTCGCGCACCATACGGGCGCCCTCGATTACCTGCGCCCAGCCCAGTTCCGGGCCGGGATCGAGATCGAACACCAGACGGTCCGGTTTTTCCAGATTGTCGGCCCGGGCGCCCCACGGATGGATCTCCAGCACGCCCAGTTGCACCAGCGCGATCAGGCCGGACAGGCCGCCAATTGTGATGTATGTCGAACGCTTGTCTTTCTCCTGCACGGGAACGCCGCGGATTGCATCCGGCAGGGATTCGGTAACGTGCTTTTGAAAGAAACAGCTCCTGGGCCGCCCCTGCGGGCAGCGCACCACCGACAGTGGTCGCCCGGTGATGTGCGGCAGTATCCAGTCCGCGATATGTTCGTAGAACTGCGCCAGATCCCGCTTGGTGACGCCCTGCTCCGGATACAGGATGCGATCGGGATGCGTGAGTTGCTGGCCGGCGATAGTGGTCTGTTCCGAAGTTGAATCGGACACGGCCTCCGTTTTCGATTGCGCGCTCGAGCGCGAAGCGGCGGCCGGCGAGTTCGAGGCGGGGCGCGCGTGCGCCGCCGCGGGTTGCTCGCGCACCACGTCACGCGGCTCTTTGTCCTCGCGCACACCCTGGAACGACGCCTGCCGCAGCAGCCCGTCGTCCGTCCAGTTCGCAAACGTCGCCTCGACGACCACATCTGGCCGCACCCAGTGTACGCCGCGTTTGTCGAAATTCTTCGGCAATTCCCGCAGCGGCGAGGTTTTGCGGTTACGCGCGGCCAACAGTTCATCCACGGCTTCGAGCGATTGCGCGTTGAAGCCGGTGCCCACGCGGCCGCAGTACACCAGCCTGCCGTCGGGATCATGATAGGCCAGCAGCAGGGCGCCGAAATATTCTCGCGCACCGGCCGGATCGGTATAGCCGCATACCACGAATTCCTGGCTTCGCGCGCACTTGACCATGACCCATGTGCGCGTACGCCGCGATTGATAGGCGCTGTCGGCGCGCTTGGAGATGATGCCTTCCAGCGCGTGCGAACACGCGTGCGCATACATGCGCCCGCCCTCGCCTTCCATGTGATCGCTGTAGCGCAGCGGCGCGGTGTCGCCCGACGCCAGTAATTGGCGCAACAGTCGCTTGCGCTCGATCAGCGGCGTGCGGGTGAGGTCGTAGCCGTCACAATAGGGCAGATCGAAAAGGTAATATGCCAAGTCGGCGTCAGCGCCTTGCCTGAGCGCGTTCTGCAAGGTTTGAAAATCGCTGGCACCGCTGGATTTCATCGCCACCAGTTCGCCGTCCAGCCACGCCTCGCGCACGGACAGAGCGGCCGCGGCCGCGACCACACGCGGGAATTTGCGCGTCCAGTCGTGACCGTTGCGGGTGATCAATCGCGGCTTCCCGTCGCCGATTGCGCACAACAGACGATAGCCGTCGAACTTGATCTCGTGCAGCCAGTCATCGCCCGTCGACGCCTGTTTTACCAGGGTTGCCAACTGCGGTCTTATTTCACGCGGCATGGCGCGCTTGCGCGCGGCTGGCAGGCTTGCGGCCTGAACACGCTGCGCCTCCGACGCGGCTCCAAGGATTGGTTTTTTCTGCTTGGTGGCAACGCTCGATTTGCGCGACTTGTTCTCAGTCGCGCGGTCCGCTTTCCCACACGAGGTCTTCAGCGGCCGCGATCTCATCGATCGAACGCGACGAGACGACGCTGCCAGGCTGTTCTTTCAGCACGTCGAAATCGTCGGCCGCGCGCGCGTACTGGTCGTTCTCTTTGATCAGCAGCCAGTTCTTGCCGCCGGTATTGGCCTTGCCGCCCATGCGCACCAGGGTCCAGCCACCGCGAAGTTTTTCGCCGAACAGCTCGAACCTGAGCTTGCCGTCGCGCAAATCCCGCCTGGCATCGCGCGGGCCGGTCCAGCGGCCGCGATCCCACAGCATCACGGTGCCACCGCCGTACTGGCCTTTGGGAATAACGCCCTCGAAGTTCCCCTATTCAAGCGGATGATCCTCCACCCGCACGGCGAGTCGCTTGTCGGCGGGATCGAGACTGGGCCCTTTGGGCACCGCCCAGCTCTTTAAGACGCCTTCCAGTTCGAGCCGGAAATCATAGTGCGGGCGTCGCGCGGCGTGTTTTTGAATGACATAGAGATCGCCCTTGCGCCGCGCCCGCCTGCCGCCTTTCGGTTCGGCGGTACGTGCAAAGTCGCGCTTGCGCTGGTATTCCTTGAGGCTCATGACGCCCTGATTTGAAACACTCTCGCTTTAGCCTGTGCCGCGCTCGCGTCCCGCGGCAGCCGATTGATGGTTGGTTTTGCTTTTGGCTTGTCGGTGACGCGCTGGTAGCGCACTGTCGCCAGGTTGCGACTGTCGAGCATGCGGAAATGCAGGTCGGAGCGCCGCTCCGCGGAACAAAGCGTGAGGGGAGTTTTGATCAGGCCAAAGGAGATATGCCCTTTCCACCCCGGTCGGGCCATGACAGCACCTCAGGACGCAAATCTATCCGCAGGATGGCAGAATCGATGCACGTAACGGGCCAGCTGCGCAGCCGAATCATGAGGGTTGGTAATCGAGCGGGCCATGGAATCCACCAGGCCCGAAGATGCAATTAACCGAATTAGACCGCGGCAAATGGTCAGCCCACTGCGTTGTTGTCGATATGCGGCTCGGACTGCCGCGCCGATGCTCCCCAACAACAGAAACCCCGCTCAAGGCGGGGCTCCGGGTAATACTGGTTGGCTCTCCTTGAGCGCGGTTCGAGCGCGTTCTCCCTGAGCCGATTATTCCTTAAATCAACGCGTGTTTTGGATGCGTCAGGCCTTCTTGGCCGGCGCTGCTTTCTGCGCCTTGCCGTTCCCGGCGTCGGCGCTTTTCTCCAGGCGATCGCCGTATTCCTGCCAGGCCTCGGCCACGATGTCGACAGCCTCGTTGACGCTCTCGACATACTTCTGTCCGTAGCTCTTGACGAGGTCGGCCTGCGCGGATGCGAAATCACGCGGATCTCTCACACGCGCCAGCACCTGCAGCTGCTCGTTGGCCGCTTCCACGGCCTGGCTGAACATGCCACGCTGCACGTCGCCCAGCCGCTGCATGACGTTGAACTGCGTGCCGGTCAATCCCTGAATCGCCTCCTGAATGGAGCGATTGACGTCTTGCGCTTGATTTACAAATGGTACCGTGGTGTCTGCCATGTTGGCCTCCTGTGAAGGTATGAAAGAAAGTCCGCTGGCAATGCGGCTCTCTGCAATTGTGCGTTGCACCATAACGTGCCTATACCACGAGGTCAAGGGTATTGTGTAAAAATTTCAATTTTGTTTCGCCGGGCAAATATTACGTGCGGAAAACTGCGGGCAAGCGCTGCCGGATCGCATCCCTAGAATGTATGCTCCAGCACGCAGTTGATCGGCAGCTCGGCGACCGAGGCGGAATTAGGTAAGGCCAGTAGTGTGGCGACCAGTGTGGCGACGACTTCAGGCGGTATCATCTGGCCTTCGGGCAGCGCGTTTACGTCCGATGTCAAATCCGTTGCGACATACCCCGGACAGACCGCCGCGGCGCGAATGCCGTGCTCCCAGCCGGCATAACGCACCGCATGACTGAGCGCGACCAGCGCATGCTTGGTCATGGCGTAACCGCCGACACCCGCACTCTTGACCCGCTTGCCGGACAACGAGGCAATGTTGATCACACGCCCGGCTCCGCTTTTTTTGAGATAGGGAAATGCCGCTCTTATCAGGCGCATGGGCGCCTTGGCGTTGACTTCCCACATGTCGTCGAGCCGCGCGTCATCGTCATTCTCGACATCAAATGAATACATGACGCCGGCGTTGTTGATGACGCCGTCGATACGGCCAAATTTTCGGTGCGTGGCCGCAACCCAGTCGCTGGGCGACCGGGCCACCCTGGCGTCATAGGCGTGCGCAAATGTTCGTGACTGATCCATGTGCGACGCCGTCAACGGCTTCAGGCGCTGCGGATCGCGGGCGCCGAGGCTCAGGCTGTAACCCCGTTCATGGAGGCACTCGGCGATGGCGCGGCCGATGCCGCGATTCGCGCCTGAGACGAGGATGACGCGGCCTTCAGACCTGAGCAAGGTTGAACTCATTTATAGCATCGGCCACTGCCGCGCCGGTGCGGATCAGCTGCGATGACTGCCACGGCGAGCACCCCTCGCGCGGTATCAGACAGCACTGATCCTTATGGACAAGGGGCAAATCTGCACAAAGGCGGCACGCGACCTACCTCTGAGCCATCGGGACAGATCTTGGCCTCCAGGATCGGGAGCGATCGATCGCAATTGCCTCACGAACGTCCTGAATTCAGTAGCGCTTGTATGCGGTGCCGCCTCGGCACAGGCTGAATATCCCCCTTCTATGCCGTAGCCCGTGACGACGAATTCATCCAGCACGCCTTCGGCAATCGCGTGCCCGATGACCTGCTGAACCGTTCGAAACGCGGCATTATCGACTGGTGGACCGATGCCGTTGATCGCGATGTCAACCGCATGCCCTTTCCCGAAGGCGTGGGTGGTGAGCGCCAGGAGCAAGCCCACCGTAACCAGGTTCCCTGATCGATACATAGCTCCCCTCCCCGCAGCAGCCCCAACCAGGGGCAAAGACATGAGATTGATATTAGCTGGCGACCGAGCAATGTCTACAGAGAAGGCTGACGCCCAGGACGCCTAAAAGGCGAAGGAGAACACGGCCGATGCGCCAATGTCGGTTTTCCGTAACGCAAATTTCACTGGCTTTACGGATTCAGTGCCCGTAGGATTGCGGCGCCGCACAATTACAGAGCCATAGGTAACGCGAAATGGATATTGTAGCCCTGCTTCTCCCGGCCCTGGCCTTCTTGATATGGCGTCCGACGCCTGCTCCGCGTCATTACCGCCATGCTGAGCAGGCGGCCAAGTCATTGATTGCAATGGAACAATCAGGCTCTACGCTTGACAACGCATCTGCGGCCAACCGTGATCCATTGGCTCCCGATATGCAGCACGGTCTGGGTCGGGCCGCCTAGCGCCGCCGGTGCTCGCGGCCGTAAATATCTCCTCCTCAATGTTGCTGATCAGCCGTCGGCGAGCTCGTGTGCCAACACGGGCTCATACTCGCATACGCAAAAACCCGGGTCACCGCTCGGAAACGGCACGCATGTGCATCCTGCCACTGGAAGATGAGGGCGCCGTCGCTCGGTACCGAGCGGAAATACCTCCCCGTCCAGTGCGCGGCACGCGCTGCAGGGGCGACCCTCTGCGGCGTGTGCAACGATCCGCACATGCTGCGCGCGCGAACCGTGTTGTTCGATGATTTCCTGCAGGCGATACATGTGGAGGAGTGCGATGTGTGGCGCGAAATTGGCGCCGTCGGCGGCCGAATCCCACGCACGCTGTAGCGCATACAGTTTTTCCTGATGAAAATTCTTGCGCGCGCCTCTGGGGGACTTGCGGCGCTCACCCCTAAGCCACTTGTTCGCGCTCGACGCGGATCCACGAAATACAAGCAGCGCGGCAAGCAACAGCTTCATCGCGAGATCTCAGGATCGGCGTTCATCGTCGCCATTTTTTGCAGGTCGCTGTTGCGTTGCGCTTTACGCATGATCGCTAAGCCTCGATGGTTGGCTGGCGCCGACTGCGGACGAATATCCTCGCGACGATAACAGACGAGAAATGTATTTATTTGCCGCGTTGCATCGGAGCCGACAGGCCTCGATTTGGCAGGCATCGCGCGCCGCCGCAGGGTTATTTTATTATCTTCACAACACATGTCCAGTCAGCGTCACATGTGCGTTAATGCCGGGGTTCACCCGAATCACGGCTCATATGTCAGCGCAAAGACGGTATCCGTGAGCCAGCGTCGGAAAGACCCGTTGTCGCTGAATTGCTTAAAGAGCTCCGTGTCATCCTTGAGGACCGCGGTCATCACCCGGGCCAGAGCTTTGTCATGCTCTATCCGCGCATTCTGCTTGTCCGAATTCTGCTTCGCGTTCTGATAGGCAGTGTCGGCCCCCACCCGCGCCGGGATCTCCTCGGTGATCAGCCGATGCACCCGGTCGGCGTCGGTCCAGGGGATGCTCCCGAACTGATCATTGAAGGTCTTGAGAATGTTGGAAAGCCGGTCGATTTCGGGTTCAGGTTTGCCGCCACCCCCGGTGGGCACCGGCTCGATCTCAGCGTCTTGGTCTGCTAGCTGTATCTCATCGCCTCCTTTCTTTCGACGCGGTAGCTGTCCATGTCTATTGCCTCGAGGATGCCCCTCGAAAGATCCTCCTCCCTAGGGGCAGGAAGCTTGGGGACGAGAAAGTTCAGGAAGATGGAGAGCTTCTCCCACTCAGCGTTGGTATAGGGCAGGATGGAGGCGAGGAAGCCGTACGCCCGCAGAAACGCCTTGGCCTTGCCCTTGAAGCCCACCTGACCGTCCTCGTCAAGTTGGTCGTTGTAGACCGCGACACAGGCATCTAGTATTGGGTCAAGCTTGTCGCGGTCGGCCCCGCCTAGATAGAGCGCGACCAAACCCTCGACCTGCTCGGGTTCATAGACCTGAGAGCCATCCAGCTCGGCCTTGAGGTCATGCAGTTTGTTGGGGTCAGTCTCCTCGCTGAGAATCGTCGTGCGGTAATAGTCGGCGAATGCATCCTGGATGGTGTCGGCGTCGTTCACGAAGTCCAGGACGAAAACGTCATGCTTCTGCGGATGCGCGCGGTTCAAGCGCGACAGCGTCTGCACGGCCTTGATGCCGGAGAGCGGCTTGTCCACGTACATGGTGTGGAGCAAGGGTTCGTCGTAGCCGGTCTGGAACTTCTCCGCGCAGACGAGGAAACGGTACGGGTCCTCCTGAATACGGTCCGGGATCTGGTTGCTGGGAAAGCCGTTAAGCGAAGCCTCTGTGACGTCTACCCCGCCGTACTCATGCTCCCCGGAGAAGGCGACGATGGCCTGGTAAGGGCTTTTACGTTCGCTCAGGTACTCGCGAATAGCGTGGAAGTACTGGATCGCGCGCTCGATGCCCCTGGTGATGACCATCGCTCGTGCCTGTCCGCCGATCTTGCCCAGCCCAATCACCTGCTCGTGGAAGTGGTCGACCATAATCTCGGCCTTGAGCCGAATCGCGTGATCGTGTCCCTCCACGTACCGGCGCAGCTTTTTCTTGGCTTTCTTTGTATCGAACTCCGGGTCCGCCTCTACGGTCTTGATGAGCTTGTAATAGCTCGCGACCGGCGTATAGCTCTTGAGGACATCCAGGATGAACCCTTCCTGGATAGCCTGTTTCATGGTGTAGCTGTGGAAGGGTCGGTGCTTGATCTCGCCACTCTCGTCGTAGGCCTCTCCGAAGATCTCAAGCGTCTTGTTTTTGGGGGTAGCGGTGAAGGCAAAGTAGCTCGCATTCGGCAGGAGCTTGCGCGCCTGCATGATGCGGTTGATCCTGTCCTCTGTGGTCTCGTCCTCCTGGTCTGCACCGGCCTCGGAGAGCGCCATACTCACCGCCGCTGATGTACGCCCGCCCTGACTCGAGTGAGCCTCGTCAATCACGATGGCGAAGCTCCTACCTCGGTGCTCACTCCCGATCTCATCCAGGATGACTGGGAATTTCTGCACCGTGGAGATGATGATCTTCTTGCCGCCCTCGATAAACTTGCGCAGGTCGCCGGAGTGCTCGGCATGACCGACCGTAGCGCCCACCTGGGCGAACTGCTTGATGGTGTCGCGAATCTGCTGGTCAAGGATGCGCCGGTCGGTGATGACGATAATCGAGTCGAAGACCGTGGAGTCGTTCTTGCGCAGCCCGATAAGCTGGTGAGTGAGCCACGCAATCGAGTTCGACTTGCCGCTCCCCGCGGAGTGCTGGATCAGATAGCGCTTGTTCGCGCCGTGCTGGCCGGCATCGGTCAGGAGCTTGCGCACCACGTCCAGCTGGTGGTAGCGGGGAAAGATCTGTACCGCCTTCTTGCGGCCGGTCTTCTCGTCCTTTGCCTCGACGACCTGGGCGTAGTTCTCGAGGATGTCCGTCAGCCCTTGACGGGTGAGGATGCGCGTCCACAGGTAGTCAGTCTTGAGGCCCTCGGGGTTGGGCGGATTGCCGGCGCCGTCGTTCCAGCCTTGGTTGAATGGCAGGAACCACGATGCCTTCCCCTTAAGGTGCGTGCACATGCGCACCTCGTGGTCGTCCACAGCGAAATGCACCACGCAGCGGCCAAACTCGAACAGCTTTTCACGGGGGTCGCGGTCGCGGCGATACTGCTGGACCGCGTCCTCCACCGTCTGTTTGGTTAGGCTGTTCTTCAATTCGAAGGTCGTGACCGGTAGCCCATTGATGAACAAAGACAGGTCCAGGGCGAGCTGTGTCTCGTCGCGGCTGTAACGAAGCTGTCGCGTGACGCTGAAGCGGTTTGCGGCGTAGCGCTCGCGGGCCTTGATGTTCCCCGGCGAGGGCGTGCCGTAGAAAAGATCGAGGTGGTGTGGACCGTGCTTGACGCCGTGGCGCAACACATCGATGGTACCGCGTTTGCTTATCTCGCCCTGGAGGCGCGCGAGAAACGCCCGCCGCGTTGGACTATCGTTCGCTAGATCGAGCGATTCAGCCGCATCCGTCTGCGTCGCAAGTAGAAAAGTGCGTAGCTGTACCAGATCGACCGCGTACTGGCGATCGTAGTCTTTTGCGAAACCGAGCAGCCAACCCGTGGCGCCGCGAGCGTCGCGAACTGCATCCTCCTTCGGCGCATCCCCTCGCTCGCCAGTCATCGCCGCGACGATCAGGCCTTCCAGGCCCTTCTCGCCAATATCTGTAAGATGAAGCGCCATCGTTAACGAATCTCGATAATGGCTTCACCCCGCTTGAGCATGGCGACGATCTGTGGAAATAGCGGCCCAATCCAGGTCAGCAAATAGGTGCGGCTGGTGTTCCCGACACGCAGCCATACAATGGAGGGTCATGCCGCGTCTCCGTGCGAAATCCTCGTCTTTAGTCACGATCACGGTCTCGGAAGCCGCTGCGTGAGACCAGATCGCTGCGTCGGAGGCGGTAGCCAAACCGAGGTCGAACACATGCCGGGCACTGTAGCCGTGATCCTCAATCCAGCGTGCTAGCGCCGGCGGCAGCTGAGCGTCAATCAGGAAATGCACTCACGCCGCCGGCAGTACGATATGATCAAGTTGCCGGGACGCGTATTCCAGCGCCGCAGTGATATCGCCGGGCTCGAGATACGGATAATCTTTGATGATTTCCTCGCGCGTCGCGCTCGCTGCGAGCAGATCCAGAATGTCCGTCACCCGCACACGCAATCCGCGCAGGCAAGGCCGGCCGCCGCACTTGTTCGGGTCGATCGTGATCCGATGTAGTTCACTCATAAGGAGAACTCCCTAGGCTATAGCCCTCTTAGTCGACATTAACTTAAGTATATTCCAGCCCCATACTGCTACTCTCTTCCGCTAGCGCGGCATCCGGTTCGTCGAGCGGCTGGGTTTTCTTTACGGCTACCGGCTCTTCAAATTCGTCCGGCAGCCGCGCCGCTGTCCCGCGCACGTCGAGCTTGCCGGTGACCACATCGGCGATCAGGCGGGTGCGGTATTCGCGGAGGAGGTCGATTTCGCGTTCCGCGCGAGCTATAGCTGCTTCAACGCCCTGAATGTCCCTACGAACCGCGGAGACAATCTGCGCCTGCTCGTCACGGGTCGGAAGGGCAACCTTGAAGTGCGCGATATCCCGGCACGTGAGTGCGCCCTTCGTGCTGCCAGAGTCGTCGCTGATAGCCCGAAGCTGACGATATGCGCCGACCAAAGCCAACTGCAGGTACTCAGCCGTCACCGCGTCGCGACGAGGCATGACATACGCGATGTGCTGATTGATTGTTGCTTCAAAGGCGAGGATCGCGGCGGTTCCGCGCGTCTTGCCTTGGCCAGTAATCGCCACCAGCACGCTACCCGCTTGAACGCGAGGAAGATGGGACTCCCGCAGCGCGACATCCGTAACGAACTGGTCAGCCTTAGAGATCGGGCTGTGATTTACCGCGGAGCTGTTCAGCCAAGGATAGGTGCCGCCACTCCAAAAGGCCGCATTACCACGCGATGGCGTCGAGCCGTTTCCGACTCGCCCGAAATGTGCCACCTGCCAGACCTCCCAATGCTCCGGCACCTCCCCCAGCCACTCCACGCCCGAGTGCTTGAGGCGCACATTGGGGTCGAGGCCGCGAGTGACTGCGCGGTGGATGATGGCCTGCCATTTCTGCCCCTCTGGTCGCCGCCCCGCTGGGGGCACGTGACCGCATTAGGGCTCATGCCTTTCGCCTTTATCCTTTTGGCAGGCGCCTATCTGCCGAGCAACATCAAACGTTGGACCGCCCATCCCATGCTATGGGGTCTTGTGATTTGGACGGTTACTCATCTGTTGGCCAATGGTGACTTGGCATCAGTAATCCTGTTCGGCGGCCTGGGGGCTCTTGCATTGGTCATGATGGGATCTGCGCAAGTACGCGGCGCGACCGTATCTGGTACCAGGCAGCCGGTCACCAGCGACATCGTGACCATTGCGGCAGGGCTGATTGCCTATGCGATCTTCCTTGCAGCGCATCCGTTCCTCTTTGGAGCCGCAGTGTAGTGCTGAACTTGCGTGCTTTCCTGAACTCGTTCCGTACTTGTTGAGTATAACCATGCGTCGGCTCAAGCATCCCCTGCGCAAACTACGCGACTGAATCAGCATGTGCTGCAATAAGAGGGATCGACCCGCTAGATATGTGGGCACACTTTTGTATGTCAGTCGGCTGGCCCTAAGCCGTTACGTTTTTATCTCTATAGTTCTGTGAATTAGAGATACACAGGGAGCGTGGAGCGGCGTCGAGCACCACTCGCGTCGGATCGCGGGTCGATCGATATGCCTTGCGAACCACCCGAGTCCACGAATCCGCAGGCCGGCAACGCCAAGATAAAGGCTAGGACCAGGAAATAATGCAAAAGCCCCGTTGCTGGTGCACGCATGGGCAATCACCTCCTTGCGAGTGGATCCGTACCTTATCCGAGCTTCCTCTGCAAGCCGCGCACGAGGAGCATTCTCCTCTACCTTGATTGCAAGGAAAGGAGGCACGTATCAAGCTCCAGCGGGTTTATCTGCTTGCCCTCCATGATGATCTCATAATGTAGATGCGGTCCTGTCGCACCACCCGTCGAGCCAACATAGCCAATGACCTGGCCCCGTTTAACCCATGCCTGAAGGCGCAAGCCTTCCGCGTAGCCCGAGAGGTGACCATAGGCAGTTTCATAAGGCTCACTGTGCCTGATCCGCACGTAGTTCCCGTAGGCCCCAAGCGGTCCCATCCGAATTACCTCGCCGTCACCCGCCGCAAGGACCGGCGATCCTTCCACGGCCGCTAAGTCCAGGCCGCGATGCATCCGTTCCGCCTGGTAGATAGGATGGAAGCGCATGCCATAACCAGAGCTGATCCGCGCTCCGTTAACGGGCATCAATAACAAAGTTGTTGACGCCACTCGGCGCTGAAAATGAGTGACTAGAATGGCACTCGCCGTCTGACGTCCCTCCGGAAGAACCTGACACGGTTCTATGAGAGGAGGCGACGGTGTCGCGCAGCCTTCCAACCAGGCGATCGGAAGAGCTAGCAGCAGAGGAGGGAGTCTTATCATTATGTCGAGAGCCGATCGCTCATCTCCTAGGGCAGCATTCCAACACGTCGATTTAACCTCGGCAGAGGATGATTAGCAGTGACGTGGATCACGCTGCTCAAGACAGGCCTGCAGATAGGCAATCCGTAGCTCGTGGGAAGCTGGGCTACGCGATGTAGTGGGCGTGGATGGAGCCCAAAGGTGCGTGAGGTTGCGCTTAAGCGCTGGTGGAAATGGAGGAAAGAAGGTGCACGAAGGCTTCAGGGCCCCTTGCACGCGCCTTGCACCCTAGCCGGTTCGCCCCGCGAGCCACCCCCCCGGAAATCCCGCGTATGCCGGACGCCTTGCGCAAATGATGTGGCGCCAAGTACTCCATGCAAGCGCACTGATCTATGCTGTAATGGCCGCTGCAAGTTTCAAGCGGGCCTAAGCTCGGGAGCTAAGACGGCGGAAGATAAACGACGCAGCGCGCCCCAACGGGTTCAAGCGCACTTGAAGGTCACCATCGAATACGACAAGCGCGATCGCTATGGCCGCATCGTCGGCAAGGTGCTTATCGCCGGAGACGATGCCAATCTGAAACAGGTCGAGGTCGGGCTGGCGTGGCATTACAAAGCCTATGAAGATGAACAGAATCCGCTCGACCGCCAGGTTTATGTGCTGACTGAGTTGCTAGCGAGACTTGATCACCTTGGTCTGTGGCAGGATGCCGTGCCGATTCCGCCCTGGGAGTGGCGCAAAGGAACGACTGTCGCTAACCCTCCTACCGGATCGTGTGGGCGTTCCTGCAGCCAGTTAGGGACATGCGCTGCGGCCATGGGCCGGGTGCGGGAATGCGGGGGCGGCGGTATTGATGGCGATGGGGACGGAGTCCCTTGCGAGTCGATGTGTCGCTGATCATGTCGGTTTGCGGCGGCTGTCATCACACCGCCGACGCCCTTCACAACGTCATAGATGTCGCGCGTGAGCAGCTAGCCCTTTACGCAAACCACCTGCCGCAGCGTGTGCACGATGTCGACCAGATCCGCCTGCGCCGCCATCACCGCATCAATGTCCTTATAGGCTGCCGGCGTCTCGTCGATAACATCTGCATCCTTGCGGCATTCGACACCCGCGGTGGCCCGTTCGTGGTCAGCGACAGTAAACGCCTTCTTGGCCGCGCTGCGTGACATCGCCCGGCCGGCGCCATGTGAGCAGGAGCAGAAACTGCCTCATAAAAGAGGCGCAGGACTTCGCCCACATCAACCGCACCTTGATGATGGAAGGGGCATCGATGCGCTGCCGCACGCGCTGATCATAACTTTATGAAGCCCCGCACAGATTGTGCAGGAAGTCCACTTATACTCGGCGACGGTGCGGGTTCGCACCGCGTCCATGTGGGCACCAACGACCACGGAATCACTTACCAGGGAACTTCAATGGGATTGTCACTTCAGTTATCCGGCAGGCTTGCCGGTCTTGCTCTGTTATTCACGAGCCTGGCGGCGCAAGGCGCGACGCTCTTGTCCGACAATTTCAGCGATGGCGACGCCAACGGCTGGGCGCCCGTCAAGGATTCCAAGGGCACCCCAGCCTGGCAGGTCGTCACCGGCGGCTATCGTC
>JBOIDC010000083.1:0-15139 GCA_050740315.1 Gammaproteobacteria bacterium
TCGTCGCGCAGGGCGACCCGCTTCAGCGCGCCGAGGGGGTCACCCGCCGCGAGCGCGCGCGCCGCGGCCGTGATCAGCGAGTCCATCGGAATCCCGTCACACTTGTCACTCCCACCGTTTCGTTGCCCGTTCCTATACTATCTCACGACCACCAACCAACACGTGGTATCGAGAACGGTGCGACAAACCATGGAGAGAAGATCGATGACGACACACAAGACCGAAAACGTGAAGAGTGGCTTGCAGCGCGGCTTGAGCTGCTCGAGGCGGAGAAGGAGCTCACGCGGCGCAGCACGGGAAATCGTTTCTAATTCGGAGGTTGGATAACCATGACCATATCATCCGAGAACGGCCGAAAGGGCGGACAGCTCGCAATGCACACACCACCGATCGTGTCCCCGCAGGAGTGGGAGGCGGCGCGCGAGCGGCTGCTCGTCAAGGAGAAGGCCCTGACTCGCGCCCGCGATGCCCTGGCCGCCGAGCGCCGGCGGATGCCGTGGCTGGCCGTGGAGAAGGCGTACGAGTTCATCGGGCCTGAGGGCAAGGCGAGCCTGCTCGACCTGTTCGACGGCCGCCGTCAGTTGATCGTCTACCGCGCCTTCTTTGAGCCCGGCGTGTTCGGCTGGCCCGAGCATGCCTGCCGTGGCTGCTCCATGGTGGCCGACCAGGTCGCCCACGTCGCCCACCTGAACGCCCGCGACACGACCCTCGCGTTCGTGTCGCGGGCGCCGCAGGCGGACATTGCGCGCGTGAAGGCGCGGATGGGCTGGGAGATGCCCTGGTACACAATCACCGACAGCTTCGACGCCGATTTCGGCGTGGACGAGTGGCACGGCACGAACGCGTTCATCCGCGACGGTGACCGCGTGTTCCGCACCTACTTCGTCAACAACCGCGGCGACGAAGCGATGGGCAGCACCTGGAGCTACCTCGACATCACTGCGCTCGGGCGCCAGGAGACTTGGGAGGACTCGCCCGAAGGCTATCCCCAGACCCCGACGTACAAGTGGTGGAACTGGCACGACAACTACGTCGCCGGCGCCGCGCCCGACAAAAAATGGGTCGAGGTGTCGGATGCCGGAGAGGCGGCGTTCCGGAACCGCGACGACGCGTAGTCGCAGGAGAGAAAGGAACTGCCGTGGGTGCGGATCGACAAGGCGTATCGATTCGAGACCGATGAAGGGAGCGTCTTGCTGGCAGACCTCTTCCGCGGGCGCTCGCAGCTCCTCGTCTGCCACTTCATGTTCGGGCCCGACTACACGGCGGGCTGTGCGACGTGCGCGAGAGGCCGGGCATGAGCGCGTTCGCGCTCGAGGACGGCGTCGTCTACCACACGTATTCCACTTATGCGCGCGGACTGGACGGCTTCTGGAACATGTACCAGTGGGCTGGACCGCGCCCCCAAAGGGCGCAACGAGACCGGCGTCTGGTGGCGCCGCCACGACGAGTACGACCAGCGCTGAGCCAAGTCGTGAATGTTGTTGACGCAACCGGAGGACGGGAGATCTCACGACGCATGGTTTCCGAGCGAGCTTTCTTCGGCGTCTCGGTGCTGCTCTTCGCCGCCAGCGCGGCGGTGACGATCATCTGGTGCGCGTCCATGTGGCATGGCACAACAGACACCTGATGCCTTGAATGGAGGGAGCGCACACGGTGGCTGTCAATTGCAAACCCTGCTAATCAAACCTCGCAGCAAATCAATCGTCGGCTGAATCCGATCCAGCGCCAGGTACTCGTCCGGCTGGTGCGCCTGGGCGATGTCGCCGGGGCCGAGGATGACGGTTTCGGTGCCCATCGCGTTCAGATACGGCCCTTCGGTGCCGAATGCGACCACGCCGCTTTGTTTGCCCGTGAGCTGTTCGGCAAACTGCACGATGGGCGAGTCGGCCGGTGTGTCCATTGCCGGCGTGCCTTCGAACAACGGGTCGAATTCGCATTCGAGGCTCAAGTCCTCGGCGACGTTTTCGATGCGCCGGCGCAAGGTGTGCCGTACTTCGTCGAGATCCATGCCGGGTAGCGAGCGCAGGTCGATGTGCAGTTCGCATTCGCCGCAGATGCGATTGGGATTGTCGCCGCCGTGGATGTGGCCGAGATTGAGCGTAGGAAATGGCACGTCGAAGACCGGGTTCTGGAACTGCGCGGCGAGTTCGCGGCGATAGGCGATCAATTCGCCGATCACGGCGTGCATGCCGTCCAGCGCGCTGTTGCCCAGGCGTGGATCGCTGGAATGCCCGGAGCGACCGCGCAGGGTGATGGCTTCCATGAAGATGCCCTTGTGGCTGCGCACGGGTTTGAGGTTGGTCGGCTCGCCGATCACGCAGTAACGCCCCAGGCGCTGCCCGTACTTGGCTAACGCCTTGGCGCCGTGCATGGAGCTTTCTTCGTCTGCGGTGGCGAGGATGGTGAGCGGTTGCTTGAGGTCCCGCGCCTTCAAATCTCGCGCGGCTTCGATGGCGATCGCCAGAAAGCATTTCATGTCGGAGGTGCCGAGCCCGTACGCGCGATTGTCCGCCTTGGTCATTTTGAACGGATCGAAACGCCAGCGGCCTTCGTCGAACGGCACAGTGTCGGTGTGGCCGGCCAGCACCAGTCCGTCGTCGCCTTTCCCTAAAGTAGCGATCAGGTTAGCCTTGCCCGAATCCTCGCCCACCGGTTGTAAGGTGATGGTGTAGCCGAGCCCCTCCAGCCATTCCGCCAGCTGATCCACGACCGCCCGGTTGCTCATGTCGCGGGCGGGCTTCACGCTGCTGACCGAGGGCAGTTCGATCAGCCGGCTCATCATTTCCAATAATCTGGGGGGCGCGTTCATGCGCTCGATTTTGCAGCGCGCTTGGATCGCGCGCAACTCGGGCGCCGCGCGCCGGATCGAGGCGCCGGTTTGCGGCGCGGCAAAATTGCCTTGCGGGCAGCAAGCCGGACCTCGGACGCCATACTCCCCGCATGCCGAACCGGCTTCTGATCCCGCTCACCGTTGTTGTCACCTTCTGGGTGACGCCGTGTGGCTGATGTTTCTGCTGGCGATCACCGCGGCCTGCAAATCCGTCCGCATCGGCACCGCCTATTTCCTTCCGGACAAGCTGGCCCAGGACGCGCTGGTCGCCGCGGGGCAAAACTCGAGGTTACCCTGCCGGTGAATTCAACGATGGGGGTCTAATGGCCGATGCACGAAAAACTGTGCGAACACGCCTTGAGCTGGCTGCATTCGCAGTCGTAAACGGTCTGTTGGGGCGCACCCGCCCCCGGCGCTATGACTGATAAACGTCTGCGGCAACCGATCGACCCGGCAGGGATACACATTCCGGATTAGAGCATATGCTCCACCACGTGGCCCTGACCGCCAGGTTCAGGCGCTGTCCATGTACGTAGGCACTGCACTCGAAAAATCCCCCGTCCGGTAAGGTGCAGATCTCGCGATACACATTAAGCAGCTTCAGCCCGCGCAAAAAAGCCAGCAGCCGCCAGGCCGGGACCAATTCTTTTTTCTCGCCATTTACGCACATGCAATAAACCAAGAAGCGGCCGGTGGCGGGCGCGTTGTCGGCGCGCAGGAGATGCCCAGATTGGCAAGCAGTCGATGGTGAAGTCATGTGGCTCAACCTCCCTTTGAAATGATCCGCAGTGTAGCGACGCGCTGTGCGCGGTCTTTCTCAGCTGCGACGCGCGCGTGCCTGCCTTCGCCAGGGGCGGCATGGCATGTCTCAATTAGAGCAGTCTGCGTCGCATTTGAGACGGAGGCGAACCGGCGCGTATCTACAATGCGGGTCGCGAGGCGGAGGGGAAATGCCACGTTTCACGCCTCTCGCGACATCCACCACACAGCAGAGGAATGACATCATGGAGCACATCGAGCCCGCGGAATCTGATTACAACGCTGCTCAGCCCCAGTCGAGCACCGACCCGCGTCTGGTCGTGGTCGATGACGGCTACAGCGACCACAGCGACCGGTTACTGGTAAACGGTCAGCGGCGCGTACCCATCAATTTGCTGCAGAGCGGCGACAGCACCGCGCGAATGGCGTTCTCCACCAGGATTCGCAAATCGCCCTACTGGCATTTGTCGCAGCGCCACGGCTGCTACGCCTACGAGGTCTACAACCACATGTATCACCCGCGCGGTTACGTGAAACCGGAGGACGGCGGACTGCTCAAGGAGTACGAGTATCTCACCAAAGATGTCACGTTGTGGAACGTGGCGGTCGAGCGGCAGATTCAGATCAAGGGCCCGGATGCGCTGGCGTTTGCCAACCTGCTGGTCACCCGCGACCTCACCGATAAATGCAAGGTCAACCAGGCGCGCTACGTGATTCTGTGCAACGAGCGCGGCGGCATTATCAATGACCCCGTGCTGCTGCGCGTAGCCGAAGACGAGATCTGGCTGTCCATCTCCGACTCCGACGTGCTGCTGTGGGCGCAAGGGATCAACTACAAAGCGGGCTATGAAGTCGAGATCAGCGAGCTGGACGTGGCGCCGTTGCAGATTCAGGGACCGAAGTCGAAAGACCTGATGCACAAGCTGCTCGGCGACGCGGTGCTCGACATCCCGTACTACGGCCTGTGGCCGACACGCCTGCGCGGCATGGACATCATCGTCTCGCGCACGGGTTTTTCGGCGGAGGTCGGCTATGAAATCTATCTGCGCGCGGCGACCAGCAACGCCGATCGGCTGTGGGAGACGCTCATCGAGGCAGGCGAGGAATTCAACCTGCAGGTGATCGCGCCCAGCCATATCCGCCGGCTGGAGGCGGGCATTCTGTCCTATGGCCAGGACATGGACATCGAGACCAATCCGTTCGAGGTCGGTCTGAACTGGCAGGTCGATCTCGCCAAACCCGATTTCATCGGCAAACAGGCGCTGCTCGCGATCGCGAACCAGGGCGTTTCGCGCCGTCTCGCGGGCCTGCTTTTCGGCGGCGACCCCATCACCTGGTACCTGCCCGACTTCTTGCCGGTGCTGGGCGCCGCGGGCGAGCAGGAGATCGGCTTCGTGACCAGCGCGTGGTATTCGCCAAAACTCGGCTGCAACATTGCCTTGGCGATGCTGCTATTGCCACATGACGAGGCAGGCGCGGTGCGGGTCTTGCGTGAAACAGGCGCGGCGCCGGTCGAGTCCAGGGTGTGCAAATTCCCGTTCTTCGACGCGGCCAAGAAGCTGCCGAAATCGTGAATTGCGCGAGGGGAGAATGCGAATAGCCTCGCTAACATGTCCGAAAAACAACCTGCTTAACTCCGTCGTCATTCCGGCGGAAGCCGGAATCCAGACATCCATCCGTGGCACTGGATTACTCGCCCCGTCCCTGGGGCTCGCCCTTCGGGCCAGCCCCAGGCTGCTCAAAATCGTTCCAGACGATTTTGTCCGGCCAATCCGTGGCCGGAACGACGGTTCCGGCTGTGTTCCGCACGGCAATGGGACTCGCGCAGGCAAAGAGATTCTTGCTTCGCTTTGCTACAGGGGTATCGGCAGGCACTCCCGCGTTAGCCGCTCCCATGAGAGGCGTTGATCCATGTATCGCGCGCGCCTGTGGTCCGTGCGCCATGCCCGCCTGCTCGAGGTGCTTTACGAACGTTTCGAGCGCATCCTGATCTGGCTGCATCCGTTATTCAGACACATCGGCTATCAGCGCCTCGAACGGCCGGTCGCGGCGACGGAGAAAGTCGTCAAGGGCTTTCTGTTCGACTGCCAGATGTGCGGGCGCTGCGTGCTGAGCAGCACCGGCATGTCCTGCCCGATGAACTGCCCCAAGAACATGCGTAACGGCCCCTGCGGTGGCGTGCGGCCCGATGGTTTTTGCGAGGTCAAACCCGACATGCGCTGCGTGTGGGTCGAAGCCTGGGCGGGCAGTCAACGAATGCGTGACGCCACTGCCATCGAGTCTGTGCAGATACAACTCGACTGGCGGTTGCAGGGCAGCTCGTCGTGGCTGCGCGTAGCGCGCGAGAAAGGCGAGCAACGCCTCGCCGCGAAATCGTCATGACGTTCGGCGACGAGCCGCCCGAACCCGGGGCGCCGCTGCCCGTCCGTCCCGGCCACTCGTCGCCGGGGCGACTCGAGCGCGTGCTGCGCGCGGGGGAATTCGCGGTTACCGCCGAACTGTCACCGCCCGACTCGGCCGACCCGGAAGAAGTCTACGCGCGTGCGCGGGTGTTTGACGGTTTCGTCGACGCCATGAACGCGACCGATGGCGCCGGCGCCAACTGCCACATGTCCAGCGTCGGGGTGTGTGCGCTCTTGAGCCGCGTAGGTTACAGCACGGTCTTTCAGGTCTCCTGCCGCGACCGCAATCGTATCGCCATCCAGGGCGACGTGCTCGGCGCCGCCGCGATGGGTGTGGCCAATATGCTTTGTCTCACCGGCGACGGCGTGCAGGCCGGCGACGAGCCGGAAGCAAAACCTGTGTTCGACTTCGACGCTGTGTCGCTGCTGCGCGCGGTGCGCATCATGCGCGACGAATCGCGCTTGCTCACCGGCCGGCCGCTCGCCAGCCCGCCACATGTGTTCATCGGCGCCGCCGCCAATCCTTTCGTGCCACCGCACGAATATCAGGTGTTGAAGCTCAAAAAAAAGATCGCCGCCGGCGCGCAGTTCATCCAGACGCAGTACTGCTACGACGTGCCGCGCCTCAGGCAATTCTTGACCGAAGTGCGCGCGCTCGATCTGCACAAGCAGGTGTTTATTCTGGTCGGTGTGGGTGTGCTGTCATCGGCGCCCGCCGCCCGCTGGATACGCAATCATGTCCCCGGCGTGTGCATTCCCGACGCGGTCATCGAACGCCTGGAGCGGGCTTCGAATCCGCAAGACGAGGGCAAACAGATCTCCATCGAAATCATCCGCGAACTGCGCGACATCGAAGGCGTGGCCGGCATCCACGTCATGGCCTACCACCAGGAACATACCATCGCCGAAATCATCGAACGCACCGGCGTGCTGGAAGGACGGGTGTGCTGGTATCCGGAGCGGGATGCGACACAAGGATGCCTGAGCGCCAGCGCTCATTGAAAATCCGCGCGCGTACCGCGCCCTTCGCCTGCTGGTGCGCGTCCGACAAGTTTTAGACTACACTAACGATCCGCCAGAGCGGGTAACTTCATGAGCTAGCGAAGAATCTTTGACACTTCCATATCGTTGGACGACACTCCGGACAAAACATCTTGTCGTCTAGATCCAGTTATGGCGCCAGCAGAGCGTGAACATCTTTATTGACGAATCCGGTTCATTCGTTCATTCCCCGACCAACGACTCTTGGAATTGCGTAGTGGCTTATACGACGCCAGAGATCGACCGGAGGCCATTGAGGAACGCTCTGTCTAGACTAAAACGCAACGCCGGCGTTCGAGTATTTGACGAAGTTAAGCTGAAAAGCGTTGACGAAAGTTCGTATCTCGAGTTCCTGAGGAATCTGGTATCACTAAACGGAGTCTTGTTTGCGGTCGCTACCGATGCGGGCATCAACGAAGCCGTCGATATAGGAAGCCATCAGCGAGAACAGGTCGAGAAAATCACGAAGAACAAGCCCATCATGAAGTATGAAGAAGGACGACAGGCTCTACAAATGCTGGCGGACCAAGTTGGAGGGTTAGCGCCACAACTCTACGTGCAACTGCACTGCCAAGTTCTTCTGATCGCCTCGATCGTCCATAGCGGCGTGTTGTATTTCGTACAGCGGTTTCCGAAGTCGCTCTGCAAGTTTCGCTGGCGTATCGATCAAAAGAACTCCACGAAGACCGATTTCGAGGACGCGTTCGTTAAAGTTGCTCCTGCGCTCCTCCAAACGATTTCTGTAATGGAACCGATGCCGATGCTTGAGGGCGCGGACTATAGCGCATTCGAGAGATTTGACTATCCGGAGGGTGAAAAGCCGAACTACTTGAAGGAAGACTACGGAATTGACGTGGAATCGAGTCTGAATATCGGCAAGCTCATACTTGAAGACTTGAGCTTCGAGGATTCAACGAAAAACCACGGAGTTCAGGTGGCAGACCTACTAGCATCTGGGCTTCGCCGGTGTCTCAGAAAGGGATTTCACCGCAATGACCGCGTCGCCAGCTTGCTTGGTCGGCTGATGGTCCAGGGCAAGCGTAATAGGCCACCGCTCGCGCTAGTGGGCTTCGCAGAGGCAGAGAGGCTTGTAAGTACGGATGTATCGCGTATCGTCAGGCTTATGACCAAGAACAGTCGTGGAATGCTGGCGCGTTAATATCCGCATCGACTACGCGTCACTACGTGGCGTCGGACCTCGCTACCGCTCGGCCGGTCATGCGGGGCGTTAGCTTGCTATGACAGCGCTCCCTGCATTTCCGACCAAAATTCGGCGGTACGTCACCGGCGTTTTCGCCCGCGCAAATAGAAGGATCGGCGAGAAAATTGCGCGTGACGAATACACCGGAAGAGAGCCTCGACTTAACACTTATCGAACATCTGTCGCAATATTCTGCACCCCGCATTGTTGCGCCTGGATGGGCGGTCCGAATTGACGTTCATTTTCTAGGCGGAATGCGGCACTTTCGTTCCTGGGAGATCGCCGATATTGGCCTCATGGTATTCGCGAAAGAAAACAATCGAACCGTCGGTAACAAGGTTGCAATTCTGCAATCGAAGCGCCTATATCCCATCGTTGGCGAAATTGCGGCTGAGACGCCGGAAGACTATCAAATCGGAATGGGAAGATTAGTCTCTGACCGAATCACGGCAACATCATTAACCCAAGCAAAGACATTTCAGTTCACTGGCGAATCGAAATACAAAACACTAGCGAAAGATGATCGGCAATACAAAGCTATCGCCGAGTACGAATCGACCCTGCAGATACCTGTGCACTACCTACTCTACAACCCATGGGTTGTGCCATCGGCATACTCATTTCCTTTGGAAGCGGAGCCTGCTCTGGGCGCGAAAGCGAACGGAGGATGTCGCATTATCCCCGCGAGTTCAATACGGGCATGCTTAATGCCGAAAAATGTTAACTACACGCCGAGGTTCAACGACCTAAAGGGTGTGGTTTCCCCAGCGGCCGCTCATGAACATGGTTGGCGGATAGAACATTTCGCCACTAATCTGTTGATGAAATGTAAAGAAGGCCATGTGTTCGAAAGTGTCAACGAGGAGCCGATGTTTAACCTCTTTAACAGAAGGAGTGGGCCGATAGCTGCGGCTATTGCAATCACCGTTGAGAGCGTCCAGCAAGCGTAGCGTGCGCTGTGCGCACGCGGCCTATTTCGTCAACCCCTTAGCTCGCGTAGGCTGGGGAGAGCCCGCGAGTTGCAGAGAACCATAAACGCCAATGCTCTATGGCCCCCGGGCTGCGGGTGCGAGCAAAAGCTCTTCGGTTTCGGCGCCGCGTCAGTTCTCGACCTCGATCCACAGGTCGCCCAGCGCCAGCGAGATCGCGCTGAAAGGTTCTATGCTCACTTGCTCCTGATCCTTGAATAGACCGATCACCGTCCATTGCCCGTCCTTCAGGGTGAAGGCCTCCAGCTCGCGGAGGGCGGAAGCCCCTTGTGGGCGTTCGGCGGCGGGTCGTCTCGAATTTCATCGCATTTGAATCATGCGGCGGAACCGCTAGTGCGTTTCGCCCTGCGCGTGCTTGATTCCCTCCGATCATGGCGGAATTGATTGCGCCGATGAAAATACCTGCTACGCCGTTCGACTTCAGTACCAAAACGTGGATATTCGTTGGGCTTCCAGTATCTAATCTCTTGTCAGGCGCCACTCTCATACAGGAGGCACGATATGGCCACTTACATCATTCTGAGCGAGATCTCCCCGCAGGCCTTCGCCGAGCTTGGTGAGTTCAAGTCACTTGCCACATCGGTGGCCAAGAAGATCAAGAGCGAATGCCCGGGCGTCACCTGGAAGCAGAGCTTCGTCACCATGGGGCGTTTCGACGTGGTAGATATCGTCGAGGCCGATGATCCCAAACAGGTCGAGCGCGCGTCTATGATTATCCGCGCCGAAGGCCGCTCGCGTACCGAGACGATGCTGGCGACGGAGTGGAAGGAGTTCCTGGACATGCTGTGAGGGTAAATAGCCGGTGAGGGCGAAGCGAAACCCGTCACCTGCCCCGGTGTGGCGATGCGCCACATCCTAAGCGAACCGACTGCTCGGTGCTTTGACAGCGTCGGCAGCGCCATGGTGGGGTGAGGTATGGAAGCACGCCATCCGCGACGAACGGGACGTCGGGTGTCATACGCACTGCCTTCGCCGCCATCGAGTCGAGCACGGATGCGTTGTGGCGGTTGCGAAATCGCCCGATTCGACGTTTCACCGTTGGGCCGGATGGGCGTTTATTCCGTTGGTCGTGGCGACGATGGAACGACCTAGGCGGCCGCTAGCGAGCGTGCGGGTCAAATGAGGAGCACAATATGGTGGAACGCGGGCTTCGAATCCGCGAGACGAGGGCGAGCAGATATCGATCAAGATCATCCGCGAGCTTCGCGAAATCGAATGTATGGCCGGCATTCACGCCATGGCCTACACCAGGAACACACCATCGCCGAGATCATAGAGCGCGCCGGCGTGGTCTGAGAATGAGGAACGGGGGATGAAGTCGGGCGTCAGGAAAGTCGCAATTCCAATTTCGCCTTACGAATTCAATAAAGAATGAGCAAGCGTAGGGCGCGCTGTGCGCATGCGGTCTATTTGTCAAATTCGCCAAAGCCGCCGTTTTCTTCCAGGTTGTTCTCCGCCCAGTCGAACGAATACAGGCCGAGCCGCGCGTAGCGATGAAACGTCGAGTAGGCCCAGTCCAACACGCGCGTGGCAAGTCCGTGTTTCACCGGATTGTGATGCACGTAGCCCACATGCCTGGCATCGTCTGTCTCATCACGAATCTGGTCCTCCAAGAATCGACGCTGCCAAAGACCAAGCTCGCGGTGCTTCACGCGGGATAGGGTTTGAGGCTACGTAATCAGGTGTCGCGCGGACTGCGCGACGTGGTGCTTGATCACGCTTAGCCGGGAAGAGTAATCGATGTCTCCCGACGGTAAAGTCAGGACGACGTGCATGTGATCGGGCAACAAGACGAACGCATCCACGCGAAACGGAAGCCGCATATTGACTACCCATATGGCTTGACGCAGCGCCCCGAGTGTATCGGTATGGGTGAGGATCGCCTGGGGCCGATAGGTGTTTACCGTGAAGAAATGGGTCGCGCCCGCAGCACGCGCCCGGCGTAACATGACATCGTGCAAAAATACCGCTAACGTCCGCGTGCGCACAGCGCACCCCACACCTGCCGCTTTAGAGCAATTTGGTATATGCTCGCTTTGTGTCCGAGCTGGATATAATCCGAGAGGTAATTGCTTACCTGAAATTTTGGCAGGGGATAATGGTGGTCACTGACATCAGCATCATCGGTTGGTTAATTACCAGTGCAGGGAGCGCTAGTGCTGGTACGGTCGTCCTAGCTATTATCGGCGCTGGCGCTATCACGCTTGGCGTTTTCCTGTTGCATCGCCGCATTGGCGAAGCGATCAAAAGTCTGAGAGATCTATAACGATGGAAATTCTTGCAGGCGTGGTACTCCTCGTTGTTGCCCTCGTGTTCTTGGGCATCGCCGTGGACGCTACCCGAATTCACCACAAGTAGCGCGTGTAGGCTGGGAAGAGCCTGCGAATCCCAGCGACCATAAACGCCAACGCTGGGTAGTCCAGGCTGCACCTGCGGGCAAACTCTTTGTTTTGGCGCCGCGTCAGTCCTCGACCCAGAGGTCGGCCAGTGCCAGCGAAATCGCAGTGAACGGTTGGACGCTGACTTGCTCCTGATCCTTGAACTGGCCGATCACCGTCCAGTGCTGATCCTTTAGCGTGAACGCCTCCAGGCTTCGCGCTGCCGGGTCGACCAGCCACAAGAAAGTGACCCCATACCGCGCGTACAGCGGCATCTTTATCATCCGATCGTGCTTGGCCGTGTTGGGCGACAGCGCCTCGCAAATCCAGTCGGGCGCGACTTCGAAACGCTGATCGCGCGGGATGCGCGGCAGGCGTTCGCGCCGCCAGCCGGCGATATCCGGCACCGCGACCTCGGTGTCGCGCACGAAATGCAGTTCGGGCTCGTCCAGGATCCACCAGCCACCCGGGCCGCCGCGCCCGCGGTGATAGGCACTGTGAACGTCGGCGCCAAGGGAGGAAGTGACGACGGCATGCGGTCCGGTCGGGCGCGGGTGGGTGTAAAGCCGTGCGCCTATAATTTCACCCACCAGCCGCTCGGGCAATTCCATCAACTGTTGGTACAACGACTGCGAAGGTGAAGCTGGCTGACTCACGGCGACATTCTCTGAGGCGCATGAACCGCTATTCGATTTGGAATTATAACCCCTCGAAGGAGGCACAAGCTCGCGTATTGCGAAAGCCGTTGTGGAGCATTCCGCTGTCTGGCGACTCGCGCGCTTACCCGCGGCAACGACGCACTGACCGCTACGCTGCCCACGCTACACGCTTACCGGATTTTCGCACGGTAAGCGTCAAGGAAATTGCTTTCCTTACGAAGGCCCCTCGTATTTGAAGCTGACTCTCAGCTTGGTTCGATACTGCTCGATCTCCCCGGCATCGTTTACGGTTATGTCGAATTGAGAGACCTCCGCGACCCGCAGATTGCGCAGGGACTTGCTCGCCGTCGTAATGGCTTCTTTGGCTGCGTCCTCCCAGCTGGTGGGGCTCGTGCCAATGATATCGATCGCTCTATAGACGCTCATGGAGATACCTCCTCTGGTGGTCCGCTCTGGTTTGAACAAACGGTCTCGTCCATATGCGGGGCGCTGGCGCCGCCGACCGTTGCGCCTTCTTTGAAACCTATTCCATATCCGGCGAATCTTCAACTCTCCTTTTTCATTCACCGGCCGCCGGCGCCCTCGATCGCCTGTGCATCCACAAGCGCATCCGTACGCTGGAAGGCAGATGACGCATTTCCGCAAGTCGCTGTCGCTGTCGGACGCATTGTGACGATACGGAAATTCTAGACTTCCTTGCATTCTTACAGGCCTTTGGGCCATTAATGCCTAGGGGAGCGCTACACCATGGGCCAGTTCGATCCGCTGTTCCGGCCGCTCAAGATCAAGCATCTGACCATTCGCAATCGCATCGTCAGTACCTCGCACTCGGAGGTCTACGGCGAGAATGGCATGCCGACCGAGCGCTTCCGCGCCTACCACGCGGAGAAGGCGAAAGGCGGGATCGGCATGACCATGTGCGGGGGTTCGTCGTCGGTGTCGATCGACAGCCCGACGTCGTGGTGGAATTCGCTCGACGTCGCGACAGATCGCATCATCCCGCATTTTCAGAAGCTCTCCGAGGCGGTGCACGCGCACGGCGCGGCCATCATGATTCAGCTCACGCATATGGGCCGGCGCAGCCGTTCCGACGGGCAGAACTGGCCAAACCTGGTTTCGCCCTCGGGCCTGCGCGAGCAGGTGCACCGCGCCAATTGCAAGATTATCGAGGTCGAGGACATCGAGCGCATCATCCGAGACTTCGGCCAGGCCGTACGGCGCGTCAGGGAAGGCGGTCTGGACGGCGCCGAACTCTCGGCCGCGCACCAGCACCTGATCGATCAGTTCTGGTCGCCGCTGACCAATCGGCGCACCGACGGCTACGGCGGCAGCTTCGAGAATCGCATGCGGTTCGGCATCGAGGTGCTGGAAGAAATCCGTCGCGTGGTGGGCGATGACTTTGTGGTCGGCATGCGCATGTGCGGCGACGAGTTCCACGATGAGGCGATGAATCAAGAAGAAATGATCCGCATCGCCAAATACTACGCCGAATCCGGCCTGATCGACTTTGTCAACGTCATGGGCTCGGGCGCGGACAGCTACGCGCTGTCGGCCAATCTGGTGCCCGGCATGGCCTATCCACCGCAGCCGTTTCTGTATCTGGCGTCCAGCATCAAGGCGGAGATCGACCTGCCCGTGATCCACGCGCAGAACATCAAGGATCCGGTGTCGGCGGCGCGTATCATCGAGGAAGGCCACGTGGACCTGGTGGGCATGACCCGCGCGCATATCGCCGACCCGCATCTGGTCAACAAGATCCGCGAGGACAAGGTCGATCAGATCCGCCAGTGCGTGGGCGCCAATTACTGCATCAACCGCATGTACACCGGGCTGGACGTGGCCTGCGTGCAGAACGCCGCGACCGGCCGCGAGCAGACCATGCCGCACAAGATCGCCAAGGCCGAACGGCGTCGGCGAGTGGCCATCGTCGGTGGCGGACCGGGCGGTATGGAGGCGGCGCGCATGTGCGCCGAGCGGGGCCATGAGGTGATCCTGTTCGAGAAGACGGACGCGCTGGGCGGACAGATCAAACTGGCGGCGAAAGCGCCGGCGCGCGATCAGATCGCCGGCATTACCCGCTGGTTGTCGATGGAGTTGCAGCGCCTGCGAGTGGACATTCGTCTGAACAGCGAGGCCGATGCGCTTGTGGTGCGCGCGCTGGAGCCCGAGTTCGTCGTAATCGCGACCGGCGGCGAACCGGATTTGGGCGAATACACGAGCGGGCATGCCGCCGAGGGCGTCGCGGTCAGCACGCATGATATTTTGTCGGGGCGCGTCAAGCCGGCCAAAAACGTGCTGCTCTTCGATGTGACCGGCGCGTACCCCGCCGCCACCTGCGCCGATTTTCTCGCCAGCCGTGAATCGCTGGTCGAGATCGTCAGTCCGGATGCGAGCATCGGCGAGGAGCTGGGCGGCACCATCCGGCCGCTTTATTACCGGCGTCTGTGCGAGAAAGACGTGATCCTCACACCCAACTTCTCTTTGAAAGACGTCTACCGCGAGGATGAGAAGCTGGTGGCGGTGCTCGTGCACGAGTACACCAACCAGGAAGAAGAGCGCGTGGTCGATCAGATCGTCGTCGAGAACGGCGTGCGCCCCGACGAGCGCCTGTACTATGCCCTGAAGGATTACAGCAAGAATCGCGGACAGATCGATCTCGAAGCGCTGTTCGCCGCGCGCCCGCAGCCGGCGCCCGAGTTCGATGGCGAATTCCTGCTGTATCGCGTGGGCGATTGCGTCTCGGCGCGGGACATTCACGCGGCCATCTACGACTCTTTGCGCCTGTGCAAGGATTTGTAGAACAGATCGCGACTGATGACGTGTCAATTGGAAGCATATTCAATTTCCCCTCCCCTTGATGGGGGAGGGTCAGGGTGGGGG
>JBOIDC010000084.1:0-15053 GCA_050740315.1 Gammaproteobacteria bacterium
ATCCATCGAACATCTTGCCGTACTCGAGCACGTCTTCATCCATGGTATGAGCCGGCACCGATACGTGCTGCTCCTTACCCTTGGTATCGGTGAAGCGGAAATCGACGTATTTCACGCCCTTATCCTTGATCATTTTCATTACTTCGCTAGCGGACATTAATCCTCCTCAAAACTGTCGGGCGGTTCGCCCGGAAGAACCCAAAACATAAAGCTGCCATACGAATTGTATGCTCTCCTGTGGGCAGAAAGCATGCCACGTCGCAAGTTATTGATCGTTCGGGTTCAATGCACACGCCGCTAACTCACCGGCAACAAGAGCGCACTATTTCCGTGCAATGCGCTGGAGTGCGCACTATCTTGTAGCAATTTCTGGCGGTGTCGGCGTCACTGGCAATTTCGATTACACGAAATGCGCGCAAATCCGTCCATATGTCTTTGCGGACCTCATGCGAAAACCATATGAGAGGGAGAAAGCTTATTGCGACACCGTCGATGCCTCAGTGGTGCTTTTGGGCCGAGCTATCCACTGGGGAGACGAATGTATGCGCGCCGGCGTAACCGCGCAGCGTCATCAATGCATGGCGGCTGCCCGTCTCCTGCCACAGATCCATCGCGTCAAGCGGCGACAGGCAAGGCGTACCTTGCAAATCCCGCATGCTATGGAGCACATCCATCAGGATAACAAACGTCGACGATAAGTCGCCGTACAGGCGTGCGGCGGAATGATTGAGTGCTTCGGCCAGCAAGCGGTACGCGGTACAACCGATCTGCACAAAATAGCTGATTCGCACGAGTCTGCGGCGCGCCAAATGCGGGAACAGACCGGCGAATAACAGGCACTGATCGCCCACTTCCCGCAGGCGCTGGTTTCGTATACGGCCCCGCGCCTCCAGACCCCGAAGATATTCGAGCGCGACGATGCGCTCCAGGAGTTCGGTTTGTCCGCAAAAGCGCGCGAGTAGAAAAACGAGGTAGCTTTCCAGCTCTTCGTCCAGTCTACGCGACGTGTTTGCTGACGCCTCTTGCACCAGCCGTTGCCACTGCGCGGTGGTGGTGGGTTCCAGAATTAAATCGGCCATATCGCTCTCCTGTGCTCCCCGACTGGCTCAAGCACAATTGGTGCCGACCGATACGTGAATACCCGATGTTGGCCGTCGGCGACAGTCTCTGTCGCGCCATACAGCGCAATTCGGGCGGCCAACGCAGTATTCGGTGTAAATGCCGGCGCCCCGGCCGATCGATGGCCGCTGACAAATCGGCAAGTATGTCCCGGCCGGCCCGCGAAGGCGCGAATCATCGGATCGGCGTAATACCTAAAGCATAGTCAAAGAACCACGCGGCGTTGCCCATAAACGTCAGTTTTTGTCTTTTTGCGGGCGGGACGGGCGTTAGTCTTCACCTGAAACCGCGCCGTTGGAGAACGTTTACGTAGTTGTTGCACCCATACAGGCCGTATTTTCAGTTACTTATCTCATTGCACTTGCAGAAACCCATCGTTGGCACGTCGCCTGCATCGACCTTTCGCGAGAAGAGCCCACGGACGGGTGGAGAAGGATGCAGTCGAATGGAGTCGGAAACCCAAGGATGGGGCATGGTGGGAGACCGACGACGTAGCGCAAGTGAACCGCATGATCGCGGGCGCGATGGGCAGGATGTTCAATCGCGAGTTGCAGGGAGATGCAACGCACTCTTCGCGCCGATAGAGGGAATGTGGATTCAGCCGGCAAGGGAGGCCGGCGGCGCAGGAAGCGCACTGACAGGGATGTCACTTTGGGTTTGTTCGTGTGTGCGTGAACAACAAACGGCCGTTTAAACGGATGTTTTAATGAACCGACAGGGAAGTCGCCGGCCGGCAGAGAGATTCCTACGACAAGGAAGTCGAATTTTTCCTTGAAGCTGATTATGTCCCCGCGGCTAAGCGGTAGCCCGCGGGGCGGTCACCGCGTAACGCCACCTGCCGATTGCCTCGCGCTGGTGGCGCGTCTGCGTCATCGCTATACTTGCGCGCTCATTCGGCAATTGTGCGCACGTGCCTCATCAAGATCCCAGAACCTTTCAGACCCTGATTCTGGCGCTACAGAATTATTGGGCTGAGCAGGCTTGTGTATTGCTTCAGCCATACGACATGGAAGTCGGCGCCGGCACGTTTCATGCCGCAACCTTTTTGCGCGCGATAGGCCCCGAGCCTTGGCACGCGGTTTACGTGCAGCCCTCCCGCCGACCGACCGACGGACGTTACGGACAGAACCCGAATCGCCTGCAGCATTATTACCAGTTTCAGGTCATCCTCAAGCCGTCACCCTTGGATATCCAGGCGCTTTATCTGGATTCGCTGCGCGCGCTGGGTATCGATCCGCTGGTACATGACATTCGCTTTGTCGAAGACAACTGGGAGTCACCGACCTTAGGCGCCTGGGGATTGGGTTGGGAAGTTTGGCTCAATGGCATGGAAATCACACAATTCACCTATTTTCAGCAGGTCGGCGGCCTGGACTGCAAGCCTGTCAGCGGCGAGATCACCTACGGCCTGGAACGCATCGCCATGCATCTGCAGGAAGTCGAGAGCGTCTACGACCTCGTCTGGACTGACGGCTCGGCGGGCATCGTCACGTACGGCGACGTCTTTCACCAGAACGAGGCGGAACAATCCGCATACAACTTCGAGCAGGCCAACGTCGGCGCATTGACCTCGTGGTTCGACATCTGCGAGCGCGAAGGCCAACGGCTGATCGCGGCCGGCCTGACGCTGCCGGCGTATGAGCAAATGCTCAAGGCATCGCACACGTTCAACCTGCTGGACTCGCGCCACGCGCTGTCCGTGGCCGAGCGGCAGCGCTACATCTTGCGGGTGAGGGCGCTGGCGCGCCTGGTTGCGCAGGCTTATCTTTCCGCGCGCGAGGCGCTGGGATTCCCGTTGCTTCGAGCATCTGCTCAAGCCGCCAATGGCTGATAATCGCGATCTACTGATCGAGATCGGCACGGAAGAACTGCCGCCCAAGGCACTGGCGACGCTTGCCGAGGCCTTTTGCGGTGGCATCGTGCAGGGCCTGAAGGACAACAACCTCGAGTTTGGGATTCCATTATCTGTCAACCCCGCCCAGCATCTCGTGCAGGTCAGCAAGGCCTTCCAAGTATCGAGAGCCGAATGCGGAACAGGCGATCCGTCACTGGATTGCGGGATTTACTATTACGCGAGCCCCCGGCGTCTGAGCGTACACATCAAAAATGTTAGCGCTCAGCAGCCAAACGATGTAGTTCTACTGCGGGGGCCGGCTCTCAAGTCGGCCTTCGATGCCGGTGGGCGGCCCACCAAGGCGGCGCTGGGTTTTGCCCGCTCCTGCGGTGTCGAAGTGGATAGTCTGCAAAAGCATGAAACCGATCAGGGCGCATGGCTGAGTTTCCTTAATCACAAGCCCGGTAGTCGCACCGCCGATCTGCTGGCGCCTATCGTCAACGGGGCGCTGGCGAGCCTACCCATCCCAAGGCGCATGCGCTGGGGCGCGGGTGACGCGGAATTCGTGCGACCGGTGCACTGGATCGTCCTGCTGTTTGGTAACGACGTGGTGGACGCCGAAATTCTGGGTGTCAGTGCCGGCCGCGAAACGCGCGGTCACCGGTTTCACTGCCCGCAGCCTTTGACGATCGAGTCGCCGGCAAACTACGTCTCACTGCTCGAAACCAAAGGCAAGGTGCTGGTCGATTTTTACGTGCGCCGCACGCGCATCCGCCAACAAGTAGAACACCTCGCGCAGACGCTGGGCGGCGCCGCCAAAGTCGATGCTGATTTGTTAGACGAGGTCACCGCGCTGGTGGAATGGCCCAGCGCGCTGGCGGGCAACTTCGAGTCGCGCTTTTTGGAACTGCCACCGGAAGTGCTGATCACCACCATGCAGGGCAACCAAAGGTATTTCCCGGTCAGGTCGCCTGACGGGCGGCTGCTGCCCCACTTCATCGCGGTCAGCAACATCGACAGCATTCAGCCGGAACGGGTGCGCGCGGGCAATGAGCGGGTTATTCGGCCACGCTTCAGCGACGCCGCCTTTTTCTGGGAGCAGGATCGTAAAACTAGTCTCGCGAGCCGGCGAGACGCGTTGAAGTCGATGGTTTTTCAGGAACGACTGGGAAGTCTATTCGACAAGACCGAGCGGGTGGCGCAGCTGGCCGCGTTTGTTGCTCCACAGATGGACGTCGATGTGGCGTATGCGCGGCGCGCGGCGCAATTATCGAAATGCGATCTGGTAACCGACATGGTCTTCGAGTTCCCCGATCTGCAAGGCGTCATGGGCCGCTACTACGCTGTATGCGACGGCGAGCCGGAGGCGGTCGCGCAGGCGTTGGACGAGCAGTACAGGCCAGGGCACGCGGGCGACGACTTGCCGCGTAGCGGCGTTGGTCAAGCGCTTGCGCTGGCCGAACGGCTGGATACCTTGCTCGGCATATTCGCCATCGGGTATCGACCGACCGGCGAAAAAGATCCCTTCGGATTGCGCCGCGCGGCGCTGGGCGTCTTACGGATCCTGGTCGAAGGTAGGCTTGACCTGGATCTGGAATTGACGCTGCGCCAGGCGGTCGATGGCTTTGAGGGAAAAGTCGACGCGACCCACGCCGTACCACAGACGTTCGAATACATCATGGAGCGACTCAGGAGCTACTATGCCGAGCGCGGCGTTGCGCTCGATGTCATCAATGCGGTGATGGCGCGCCGCCCCACGCGACCGCTCGATTTCGACCGTCGCGTGCGCGCGGTGCAGACCTTTCGCAACCTGCCCGAGGCCAGCAGCCTGACGGTCGCCAACAAGCGCATCGCCAATATTCTGAAAAAGGCCAATCCGCAGACGCCGGCGGTCGTAAACATGAATCTTTTGCAAGCCGGCGCGGAGCAGGTTCTTGCCCAGCGAGCGCAGGCGCTCGATGAGGTCACCGAACGCCTGTTCAAGACCGGCGACTATGAGCCAGCACTGGTCAAACTGGCCGAGCTACAGCAACCCATCGACCGATTTTTCGATGAGGTGCTGGTCATGACTGAAGACACCGCACTGCGAGACAACCGGCTGTCGCTATTGGCGCGCGTGCGTAGCCTCTTTTTACGCACCGCAGATCTGTCGCATCTGCAGTAACCGGTTGGGCGTGAATGCGGCGCGTGTCGCGTGCGTCTGTGCTACCGTTTTGCTATGCGAGTGCTCATCCTGGACCGTGACGGCGTCATCAATTATGACAGTCCGGCTTATATCAAGTCCCCCGAGGAGTGGCGCGCCATCCCCGGCAGCCTCGAAGCGATCGCGCGGTTCAACCGGGCCGGCTTTCGCGTAATGATCGCCAGCAATCAGTCGGGCCTCGCGCGCGGTATGCTCGATGCTCGGGCGCTGGACGCCATACATGCAAAACTGGGCGCCGAACTGGCGTCGCTGGGCGGCCGCGTAGAAGCCATCCTCTACTGCCCCCACGCGCCGGACGACGCCTGTGACTGCCGTAAGCCGAAACCGGGCTTGTTCCAGCAGATCGCCAGGCTCCCGGATGTGAAGCTGGCGACGGCACTTGCCGTGGGGGATTCGTTGCGTGATCTGCAAGCGGCGGCGTCGGCGGGTGTCGAAGCGGTGCTGGTGCGCACCGGCAACGGCGAAAAGACATTAAAGGCAGGTGGCGTGCCGGCGGAGGTGCGGGTGTTCGATGATCTCGCGGCGGTGGCGGACTATTTCGTCGGCACCACCTGACGTGGCGCGGACCGCGCCAATGTCGAGCATGGGGCTTTATCTGCGCTCCGCCCTGTTCCTGACGTTGTTTTTGTCGTCGGTAGTCGTCTACGCCACGCTGGCATTGATTATTGCTCCGTTGCCTTTTCGCCACCGTTACCGGCTGTTGACCAGCTGGGCGGACTTGAACGTATGGACGTGCGCGCGCATCTGTCGGCTCGATTATCGCGTCGAAGGGCTGGAGAACATTCCCGATCGCCCGAGCGTCATCATGGCTGCCCATCAATCGACCTGGGAGACACTGGCGCTGCATAAATTTTTTCCGCCGTTGGCGTGGGTGGTCAAGCGCGAGCTGATGTGGATTCCGTGGTTCGGCTGGGGTCTGGCGCTAATCGCGCCGATCGCAATCAATCGCGGCGCGGGAAAAAAGGCGTCTCAGCAATTGATCGATAAAGGACGGGCTCGCTTGGCCAGCGGCCGCTGGGTCGTCATATTCCCGCAAGGCACCCGTGTTTCCGTGGGCGATCAGCGGCCCTACAAACTCGGTGGCGCGCGCCTGGCAAGCAGCGCGGGCGTACCGGTGGTGCCGGTGGCTCATGATGCGGGCCGTTATTGGCCGCGCCGCCGGTTCTTGAAATTTCCCGGCACCATCACGGTCCGCATCGGACCGGCAATCGAAACCTGCGGGAAGGCGCCGGAGGCGATCAACGCCGAAGTAAAAAGCTGGATAGAATCAGCCGAGATCTGCGGTCAAGACTTTGCGCCGGGACCCGTGTCCTGCCTTTGACGGGCGCCCCGGCAAGCGCAAGGGCGCCGTGGAATCCTTCCTAAAATTGATAAAGACAATTGACCTGATAGAAATTAATCATTTCAAGTAGGCTGCTTGTGGCGTTATAGTTCAATACTGTGGAGTATATGCAACGGAGATAAACGTCATGAGAGCCAGTGTAGCGTCATTAATGTCGGTGCCCGTCAACAAGTTGCCACAATCCGTTGTGGGTGTGGCTACGGTCGCGTCCGCCGATTACGGGCTGATCCTTAATCGTTGCGAGCTTGCACGTTACAACGGGCGCACGGAGGAGCTGCCGGTCCTGATCGCGTACAAAGGTCGAGTTTACGACGTTACGGGACGCAAACCCTGGAATGGTGACAAGAACTGGCAACGATATGCGGGCAGGGACTGCACCGCAAACATGCGTGCGCACCCTCGGCGCGACGCACTGCTCGATTCCTTGCCTTGTGTGGGAATGCTGGAAGATTAAATACCAACACGAGGCTGTATGAAGCCAACGAGCGGGTCAATTGCTGCGATTCGCCAGCAGTTCGTTGATGATCGGCGTCAGTATGGTCTCCATCGCGAACCCCATCTTGCCGCCTGGTACGACGATGGTATTCCGGCGCGACATGAATGACCCTTTGAGCATGTTCAGCAGATAGGGAAAATCGACGCCAAACCTTCTGGGGTCGCGAAAGCGGATAATCACGAAGCTCTCATCGGCAGTGGGAATCTCGCGGGCCACGAATGGATTGGAGGTGTCGACCGTCGGCACGCGCTGAAAATTGATGTCGGTGAGCGAGAACTGCGGCGTGATGTATTGCACGTAATCACGCATGCGCCGCATGATCGCGTCCACCACTGCTTCGGTCGTGTAGCCGCGCACCGAGTTGTCGCGGTGAATCTTCTGTATCCATTCCAGGTTGACGATGGGCACCACACCGACCAGTACGTCTACGTGGCTGGCGATGTCGACCTTGTCGTTTCTGACGCCGCCGTGCAGGCCTTCGTAAAACAGCAGATCGGTATTCGGGCGAATATCTTCCCAGGGCGTGAAGTCGCCTGGCTTCAATCCTTCATAGACGGCGGCCTCCTCTTCAGAGTGCAGGTATAGTCTTTTCCTGCCCGTGCCGCTCTTGCCGTAACTTTTGAACAGCGCTTCGAGCTTGTCGAATAAATTGGCTTCCGCGCCAAAATGACTCAGGCTGCGTCCTTCTTTCTCCGCCCGTTTGATGGCTTCACCCATTTCGGCGCGGGTGTATCGGTGAAAGCTGTCGCCTTCGATCACGATCGGATTGATCCCCTCGCGCAGGAAGATATGCTCAAACGCATTCTTTACCGTGGAAGTACCAGCGCCGGAAGAACCGGTAACCGCCACGATTGGATGTTTTTTAGACATGCTCTCTTTCCCTTAACCGACAAACCAGCGCCTGCTTGTTATATGCAACCAGCCTAGCATGCCTCAAGTCCAAAGGCGTTGCCAAAGCGCGCGGAGCAAAGTGGTGTGTCGCTGCTGACGTCGTTTTGATGGCAAACTGCACCCCATGAACGTCAGCTCCTCGCAAAGCCGGCTGCCATTGTTAAGCGGATGGCCGCCGCTCAATCGCCATACGCTGCGCGCCGATCTCTGGGCGGGACTCACCGGCGCCGTCATCGTCTTGCCACAAGGCGTGGCGTTTGCGCTGTTGGCCGGGCTGCCGCCGGAATATGGGATTTACACCTCAATTGTGCCAGCGATCGTGGCGGCGTTGTTCGGCTCTTCCTGGCACCTGGTCTCCGGCCCCACCACCGCAATCTCCATAGTGGTCTTTTCGACACTTTCGGTGCTGGCGCCGGCGGGCTCCGGGCACTTTATCCAGCTTGCCGTCGCCGTGGCCTGCATGACCGGCGTCATGCAGCTGGTGCTGGGACTGGCCAGGCTGGGCGCGCTGGTTAATTTCGTATCGCATACGGTAATCGCAGGATTCACGGCCGGCGCCGCGATCCTGATTGTCGCCAGTCAGCTCAAGCCCGCCTTCGGTATCGCGATCCCGGCCGATCAGTCTTTCCTGCAAACCTGGCTGAGCTGGTATCGGCAATTGGACGAAACCAACCTCTACGTGCTCAGCATCGCGCTGAGCACACTGCTGGCGGCGCTTGCCGTGCGGGCATGGCGCCCCCGCTGGCCGGTGACGCTCATCGCGATGACGGCGGGCGCCGTTTTGTCGTTAGCGCTCGACGGCGCCGCGCATGGCGTCCCTCTGGTTGGCGCGCTTCCCGCGCAATTGCCAAGGCTGTCGCCGCCCGATATCAGCCTGACTACGCTGCGCGAGCTCGCGCCCAGTGCGCTGGCGATCGCGCTGCTCGGGCTGGTCGAGGCGTCCTCCATCGCACGGGCCGTGGCGCTGCGCTCCGGACAGCGCATTGACGGCAACCGCGAGTTCATCGCTCAGGGTTTGTCGAACCTGGCGGGCAGTTTCTTCTCATGCTATCCGGCGTCAGGTTCGTTCACGCGCACGGGCGTGAACTACATGGCCGGCGCCAGAAGCCCGCTGGCGGCGATCGCGGCGGCGTTCATTTTGATGCTGATTTTATGGCTCGCCGCGCCTGTTGCAGCTTACCTGCCGATGCCCGCGATCGCTGGGGTTTTGGTGCTGATCGCCTGGAACCTGATCGATTTTCGCCACATTTATCACATCCTGCGCACCGATCGCGCCGAATCGGCCATCCTGCTGACGACTTTCGCGGCGACCTTGTTTCTCGATCTGGCATTCGCGATCTACGCCGGCGTACTGCTGTCGCTGGTGTTGTACCTCAACCGGGCCAGCAAGCCGAATATCGTCAGCCTCGCGCCCGATCCCAAAGATCCGCGACGCCGCCTGGTCAATATGCAGCGCAAACCGGTCCCCGAGTGTCCGCAACTCAAGATATTGCGCATCGACGGGTCGCTGTTTTTCGGCTCCACGGACTACGTGTACGGGAAGTTTCGCGAACTGGCGGCCGTTGCACCGCAACAACGGCATCTGTTGCTGGTCGGCAGCGGCATCAACATGATCGATTTGGCGGGCTGCGAGCTGCTGGCGCGGGAAGGCGATCGCCGGCGCGCCGCGGGTGGCAGCCTGTCGTTGGTTGGTTTGAGAAGGCGCGCTCGCACGACCCTGGAGCGCAGCGGCGCGCCCCGCCATCTGCACCGCATCTACACATCCAAGCACGAGGCGCTGGCTTCGCTGTTCGAAATGCTGGACAAGGACATTTGCGCCCACTGCACGCGACGCATCTTCACCGAGTGCGCGCAGGCGCCGATGACGGCCGAGACTGAGGCCAAGCTGAAATCCGGGTGCCGGGCGAACGGTTCGGACGAGCTTAACGATAAAGCTCCCATCGGCACCGCTGATCAGGCGCGCTGATAAATCAGATCCCAGACCTCATGATCCAGCCGCATGCCGCGTTGCTCGAATTTGGTGAGCGGGCGGTTTGGCGGGCGCGGCGAGAAATGGCCCGCGCCGGCCAGATTCACGAAGCTGGCACCGGCATCGACGGTCGCAAGCATGTGGCGCGCGTAATCCTGCCAATCGGTGGCGAGGTGCAAACGTCCGCCGAAGATCATGCGCCCGGCGAGTATCCGGATAAATTCCGGCTGTACCAGCCGACGCTTGTGGTGGCGCTTTTTGGGCCATGGATCGGAGAACCATAGCAGCACTTCGGCCAGCGACTCGTCCGGCACGTGGTCGCGCAATACCAGCGCCGCGTCCTCGCAGATGACGCGCACATTGCGTAACTCTTTGCTTTCCAGCAGTCGCAGCAGATGACCCACGCCCGGCCGGTGTACCTCGATGCCGATGAAATCGCGTTCGGGCGCGCTGGCGGCCAGTTGCGCCAGCGCCTCGCCGCTACCGAAGCCGATTTCCAGGACGACCGGTGCCGTGCGGCCGAATAGCTGCGTAAAGTCGAACCGTCCGCTCGGCAGATCAAGGCCGAAGCGCGGCCATAGACGCTCGATCGCGTTGCGCTGCGCCTGTGTCAGGCGCCCCTGCCGCCGCACGAAACTCCGAATGCGGCGATGCTCAGTCATCCGCGAACCTCGGGCGCGCGGTGTGCTAGAAAAACTGACCCTCGAGCGGAGACGACGCCGATGCAAACCGTCGGCGCGGCATGCGGCCGGCCAGAAACGCCTCGCGGCCGGCGGCGACCGCCTTGTTCATGGCCGACGCCATCAGCACCGGATCGCGCGCCGCGGCGATCGCGGTGTTCATCAGCACGCCATCACAACCCAGCTCCATGGCGATGGCCGCATCCGAAGCCGTGCCCACGCCCGCATCGACGATGATGGGCACCTTGGCGTTCTCGATGATGGTCAGAATGTTGTAAGGATTGCGGATGCCCAGCCCCGAGCCGATGGGCGCCGCCAGCGGCATCACCGCCACGCAGCCCATCTCCTCCAGGCGGCGCGCGACCACCGGATCGTCATTGGTATAGACCATGACCTTGAAGTCGTCCTTCAGCAGTATTTCCGTGGCCTTGAGCGTTTCGGTGATATCGGGGTACAGCGTCTGCTCATCGCCCAACACTTCCAGCTTGACCAGATCGTGCCCGTCCAGCAGTTCGCGCGCCAGGCGGCAGGTGCGCACGGCGTCCTGGGCGTTGAAGCAGCCCGCCGTATTGGGCAGGATGGTGTAGCGGCCGGGAGGAATGATCTCCAGCAGGCCGGGTTCGTCCGGATGTTGTCCGATGTTGGTGCGCCGGATCGCGACCGTCACAATCTCGGCTCCGCTGGCTTCGATGGCGTGCCGTGTCTGCGCGAGATCCTTGTATTTACCGGTGCCAATCAGCAGGCGCGACCTAAAGTCACGCCCGGCAATTTGCAGGGCAGGAAGCGAAGCAGTGTGAGAGGTTTCGGACGGACTTGGCATTTAATCTCTCATTGTAATTCAGGGCGTCGAATACGCCGTTACGCATCGATGACCCGCTCGCCCTTTCCCAGGGCCGCGCATTCCTTGATGTGGTTTACCCACCGCCCACCGCGTGCACGATTTCGATGCGGTCATTACACTGGATGGCACGATCCCCGTAGCGGCTGCGCGGCAAAATCTCCTCGTTGATCTCCAGCGCCAGCCGCTTGTCGCCGAGTTGCAGCATCTCTATGAGTTGCGCCGCGGTGGTGCCAGTCGGTAAGGTTTTCGGCTCGCCGTTGAGCAAAATGTTCATGCTAGAAAATAGTCCTGCGTGAATCTAGTTCGATTTTACCTAAAAGACCGTGGTTGCGGGACTATGACATCGATTGATCAAACCCTACAATGGCGGCTGCGTAGTTCAATGGGTGAGCCGGACTAGAGAATGGCACTTAACGTGTCATTTTCCCGGCGAACGACCGGCCAGGACGGCCAGGCTGGGCTGCGGCTACAGGGGCGTAAGCGGCGCGGCCTATTGAGCGAAGCACTCAATATTCGGCGGGTGTAGTTCAATGGGTGAGCCGGACTAGAGAATGACACTTAACGTGTCATTTTCCCGGCGAACGACCGGCCAGGACGGCCGGGCTGGGCTGCGGCTACAGGGACGTAAGCGGCGCGACCTTTTGAGCGAAGCGCTCAGGATTCGGCGGGTGTAGTTCAATGGTAGAACCTCAGCTTCCCAAGCTGATGACGTGGGTTCGATTCCCATCACCCGCTCCACCTGTATTCAGGCGCATTGATTCTTCTCGCCACTTTCATGCGACCCACTCGTGACGGACTGCATTGTAATCGGCGGCGGCCTGATGGGCATGCTGACCGCGCGCTGCCTGCACCAAGCCGGTGTGCGCGTTCTGTTGCTCGAGCGTAGCCGTCTGGGCGGCGAGGCGTCCTGGGCCGGCGGGGGAATATTGTCGCCGCTCTATCCCTGGCGGTGTCCAGCGGCGGTAAACCGTATGGCGGCTGTCAGTCAGCGCGTCTACGCGCAACTCGCCGAAGGTCTGCAGGATGAAACCGGCATCGATCCGGAATGGATCCAAAGCGGCATGTTGGTGTTGGACGCGGGCGAGCAAGAGGCCGCAGGTCGCTGGAGCGATGCTCAAGGCGTCCCGGTTGAGCCATTGGGGCGGGAAAAGCTGCACGATTGCGAGCCCGCGCTGTCGCCTGTCTTCGAGCACGCCTTGTGGCTGCCAACCATCGCTCAGATACGCAGTCCGCGGCTGGTCAAGGCGTTGCGCGCGAGCCTGGACCGGCGTGCTATCGACTATCGTGAACACACGGAGGTTTTGCGTCTGCGGGTGCATGGCGGCGCGGTGACTGGCGTGGAAACGTCACGGGGCGCGATCAATGCCAGGCGAGTTCTCATCGCCGCTGGCGCCTGGAGCGCCCGGCTGACCCCGCCATCCTGTGCGCCCGTCGCGATTCAGCCGGTGCGTGGTCAGATCATCGTGTTCAAGGCGGCGCCGGGCCTGTTGCGGCGGATTATCCTGTGCCGCGGTGATTATCTTATTCCCCGCCGGGACGGGCGCGTCTTGGTCGGCAGTACGCTGGAAATAGCCGGGTTCGACAAGTCGACGACCGCGGATGCGCGCGAGCAGCTGGAAGCCCACGCGATCGCCTTGGTGCGCGCGTTGCGCGGGTATCCAATCGAAAATCACTGGTCGGGCCTGCGCCCCGGCGCACCCGCGGGCATTCCTTATGTTGGCGAACATCCTGATGTCAGCGGGCTGTTCTTCAACGCCGGCCATTTCCGCTGCGGGCTGGTGCTGAGCCCCGCGTCGGCGCAGCTCGCGGCGGACCTGATGCTCGGCCGACCGCCTGCGCTTGCGCCCGAGGCGTATGCTATCGATGCCATCCGCATTGATGAGCAACCACTGACGCAGCTTTAGTCCGTAGACCCCGCTTTACGAAACATTGATTGGGTGGCTGAACAGATCGTTCGCTGCTGCAAGGATTGAATCCGCCTTGAGGCCGCCGCGGCCATCGACTATCCTTGCCCCGCTGGCGCGGTCGCGCAGTCGGGTGAGCCCGGGTTAACGGATGCCCTGTGCACATCGACCCCGGCGAACGCCTGTACAGGGGATGGACGGGCTGGGGGCTTGATCGAACCGCGTTGTGTCACCAGGGACGAGGTGGGTCTTACAAGAAGCCGGTGTAGCTCAGTCGGTAGAGCAACTGATTCGTAATCAGTAGGTCGGAGGTTCGATTCCTCTCGCCGGCACCATTAAAACAAATACTTAGGTGACTTTGGGCGAGTCGCGTCACCAGTATCATCAATCCGTAGTGCATGACATAGTGCCTTATTCACGATGCTGGAGATGACCCCTCAGACAGGTATAGATGCGCGAGAGTATCTTGGCCGCTTCCTTCCATGAGCAGGGTTCGCGTTTTACCAGGCGATCACGTGCTCCTTGAGTTCGTGGATGGTCAATAACGACGATTCGAAGATTCGCCGGATCTTTGCGCCAGCCGCTCAGCTACTCCGCGGCTACGGCGTCGGACAATTGCTGCCACAATCCTGCAGTTGATCCGGAATGGGAACGGCTCTTGCAATTCGAAGACGATCCGGAAGCCGAGCGATAAGGCGTTGTCAATGAGCGCCTGGAGCGGCTGCAGGGCTCGGCCAGTACCGGCACACACACCAATGGGAAACACATGAACCAGAATCAAATCGCACGCGCGCGCCATCCGGAATATAGTCTGCCCTCGATTCTTGCCATCGCCGCGGCCATCGCCAGCTTCTTCTTCGGAGCCTTCCTGGGCTTCATGCTCGCGATAGCCGCGATCGTACTGGGCGTGATTGGAATGGTGCTGGCGGTCGCACCGAGCATCCGTGGCGGCATCATCAGCGTCCTGTCGATTGTGGCGGGATTGCTCGGAATCATCGCCGCGGTGTTCAAGCTGATCTTCTGAAGGCGGCTGTCGGCCGCGGGAACGACAGGCGTTTTGCCGCGGTTATTCAGCTACTCGTGATTCCGTGTCGGCAACAGAAGCCGCTACAGGTGCGCGTGCGGGCGATTGGGACGTCAAAACTTGTCTCGATCTTTCCAAATGTTCTGCTTGCGTCGATCTTGCCCTGACCGGCGCGGACCCTTGTCGATCTCAAATCGCACCATCTCGCGGCGGTCCGCATTTACTCGGCGCGGGCCGCGCCGCCGTTCCGGGCCGGTATAGGGTCGTTGGTCATCTTTCACAAGACAGGCTCCAAGCGCCTCAGTGACGCACTTACTGTATAAACGCACCTCTGCAGGCGCTAGCGAAAAGCAGCTGAAGCACCAGGCATCGGCGATAAGAATGGCGGCCCCAGACGTGAAAAAAACCCCGCCACAAGAGGCGGGGTCTGCGCCTATGCGCCCATCCGTGGACGCGCATCCCTGGATCTCATCCTTGAGTCCGCGCCCTCCCTGGCGATGAAGGACTTTATCGGCAAGAATGAAGCGCGGATAGATGCTGACCGATGAAACGTCTGCGGTTACGGATGCTTAGGCTGAACGGTCATGATCGCCGACGATCTGCATCCACATGTCTTCAGCGATTATCCTTAACCGTCGTACTATAATGCTCTTGCATGACGGACACCGCGAAGCTTTGATCTAACCGATGTAGTCATGGTGGAAGACTCGAAAACCCGTATTATCCGGCAGCCCAGCTTGCAAGACTTCG
>JBOIDC010000085.1:0-13768 GCA_050740315.1 Gammaproteobacteria bacterium
TGCCGCCGCTACTCCAGGACAGTGTTCCATGTCGATATCGAACACCCGTTTGAGCAGCCGGGCTTAAGCTGATGCGCGCAGGCCCCGAGGGATGGGCTGTGTTGCGGTGACCCGCTGCGGTGTTCGTCGCGTTGACCGGCGCGCTTGGAACGATCTCGGGTCGCAGCTTGGCATTGGGCGCGAGCACGCCATGGAAGCGAATGAGATGCAGCTTGGACGGGGGACTAAAGCGGCCAGGCGTTGCATGAACTCCAGCGGTGCCATCACGATATGGGTGGTCCCGTCATGGTAGGGGCTTTTGAGTTGCAGCACGACATCACCGGCACGGTTGAGTGTAAGGCGTTCGTTGGAAATGGCGGGGCGGGTGATATAACGGCATAAATGTTCGAGTTTGTAGCGCTGGTTGATGGCGCAGCGCACCTCGGCATGCGCACTCAAAGCCCTGCTCGTTGACGCAGCGTTGTGGGGTGGACGGCGCTCTTGGCTGGGGACGGTTTGCAAGGTCAGTACTTTTTGGCCCGCGCGGGGCCCGAACGCAATGCGGTAGGTGCAGGCCGCCTGCTGCAAGGGTACCAGGGTTGAAGGGAAAAACGGAATAAAATGGCCGCTTAGTTCATTGAACCTAAAGCGCTAATCTTCGCTAATCGACGCTAATCAGGAGGATGCCGCCTGCGTTCTGACCGGAAGAATCGCACTTACTTCTTGGTGAACAGGCATGGTCAGGCCAAACCCCCAAAGCCCCGGCTTGTCCTGATTAACGGTGATTAGCTGGATTAGCAGTTCAACTGCATAGTGCCGGCTTAGGAATTGTCGCGTCGCCTATTGAAAAACCGACGAAGATGGCGGATAGAGAATTGGATTCTTTAGAAGGAGAGTGGATATGCCAACCTACGAGTTTGAATGCAAGAAGTGTGGCCATCAATTCGAACAGACCATGACAATCAAGGAGCACGACGAAGAAAAAGTCCGCTGTCCAAAGTGCGAAAGCGAAGAGGTCGAGCACCTGATTGAATCTGTCAACGTGGTGACATCGAAAAAGAGCTGAAGTGATATTCCGTTGAATCGTTACATCGTTAAATCGTTGAATCGAACGTTGGAATCGAACCCGATGTAACGATTCAACGGTTCAACGTGTTCTTTCACTCCGTTCTTCTCGCAGGCATTTCCCACGATGTTTTTCACGGCCTCGGCGCAAAACGCTACGAACATCTCCTGAGTCATATTCAATCAGTGATCGTGCCGGTGCGCGATGCCCCAGGTCCGTTTCAATTTGCGCTTTTCGAGCGGCAGGGCCACCAGTGATTTTTCCTGCAGCTCTTTGTGCGCAATCCACGGCGCAAGAATGCTGACGCCCAGCCCTAATTTGACCAGTTCTTTGGTGGCTTCCATGCTCCCCAATTCGATCACCGCCTTCAGAGTCATGCGTTCGTCGCGGAAATAGCGCTTGACGGCGCCAGTATCGGCTTGGATACGCTTTAGCCCCGCTTGCTTGATCAGAAATCCGGAAATGACCCGGTGGACGATCTGCCAGACAGGTGCGAGCAGTTCAGGATGTGCAGCGAACAGGAAGCGCAGCGGGATCGGAAACGAGAGCACCCACTGCCGTACTGGCACGCGGGGGATGACGTGATCAACAAGTGCGCGGCCGTCTCCACCATGCGCCGGGCGCCACAGCTGTTACGGCCCTTGTGGAACGACGTTCGAACACCTCTGGGTGGTGGGAACTAGGGCAGCTGCTGGAGGGTGAGCCGCCCCGACGCTCTCGCAGCACCTAGGCTGCGGCCTTGTCGAGGGGCCGGAGAGACTCGAGCTCATGCGCCCGTCGTTCGCCAACCACGGCAGCGAGTTCTGGCTCGCTGCGCTGCCAGAGATCGTCTGGCGTCCGGATTCCGCCTTGGTAAAAGGAGAGGTACTCGCCTCGCGTCAGCGCGACGGGCAGCTCAAGCAGTGGAAGTGCGTCGGCCGGTATGCCGACTTCGAGCTGACGCAATAGAGCCTCCATCCGATCTTCCGGTGGGCCTTCGCCTGGATACATGATTGCGGCGATCTGATACGCCGAACGCAGATGGAAGCGCGTCGAGTCTGCAATGCGCCGGACGTCACCGTGACTGATGGATCCTTGAAACGGCGTCGTCGAGTAGGTCCGTTCGAGCTCATCGATCGGCGCGCCGTGGATCCAGTCCCAAAGGATCGCAACACGCTTGCAGCGGGCGAGGTAGGCGGGCATGTCCGCCGCATGGCGCTGCAGCAGCTGGACGAGCGCAGACCCAAACCGTTCGGCGGCCTGGCGAGCTCGAATCGATTCTCGTTGCCCGCGCTTGAGCACCGGCGTATACGTGGCGTCGCCCTCGGGCAGGACCTGTACGAGAGCCATGAGCCGCTCGGGAGTGAGATCGTGTGCGGCTGTTGTGCGGAGCGACTCGACGAGCCGAAGCGCTGACTCGAAGGAGAGTGAGGAGTTGCCGCAGGCGCGCCCTAGCAGCGTCAGTTCAATCTCGCCTCTGGCCTCGTGCACGAGTTCAAGGGAGGACATGCGGTCGAGCAACGCTTCGATCCGGCTCTCCACGCCAGTTCGCCAGTTCGGATTGTCGCGCGCCGCTACGAAGCCGCCGTAGGTATTCGCGAGCAGCCGGATAACTTCGGCTCGTGGGAGAGGTGATCGAATCTGGGCGAGCAGTCGGACTACCCAGGTATTGAGATCGCTCGCATCGAACGAGGAGCGGATGGGTTCAAGGGATCCGCGCACGTAGTGGTGAAAGAGGTGCTCGCGCTGACTCGATGTCTCAGCGAGGATGATCGCCTTACCCTCTTCGTTGAATCCAAGTCGGCCGGCGCGGCCGGCCATGTTCTTGTACTCGGCGACCGTGAACGGGCGGCCATCCTCGCCCAGAAACTCCTGTTCGGCGATTATCACCGTTGAGGCAGGAGTGTTGATGCCAGCAGCCACGGTCGTGGTGGCCGCAAGCACGCGTACCGGCCCGTCGGGATCGCGAAACGCCCGCTCGACGACCTCGCGTTCCTCGCGAGTCAGGTTCGTACTGTGAAACGCTGTACCTCCGGAAAGACAGCGGCGAAGCTGAGTCGACGTGCTCGAGAGATCACTGGTTGGAAGCTCCGCGAGGGCATCTTCCGCCGGCGGGAGGCCCAGCTCAGCAGCGAGGTAGGTGGCGCAGCCGGCGGCTGGGCCACGCTGGTTGCGAAAGACGATGACCTTTTCGCCCGCGGCAACCAATTGTCGAACCAGCGGGACGACGACGTCTTGCGCGCTCGGCTTGTCTTTCCGTTGACGGACGTTCCCTGGCTGGAGCAGTGCGTCGACGCGTTCTTGGCCATCGGCGTCGGCTAGCTGGAAGGTGCCGTTTCGATCAAGCACGCCCTCCAGGAGCGGGACAGGACGGGAGATCGTTATCAACTTTTCGGTCCCGAGCCAGCGGTCAAAGTCGTTGAGATCACCGACGACCGCCGACAGCGCGATAAGTTGCGGGTTCACGCCACGCTCACGCGCTGCGATCAGGTACGTGAAAATCAGCTCGACGGTGATGCCCCGGTTGGGATCAGTGATGAACTGTCCTTCGTCGAGAACCACCAACCCGATCTGCGTGAGCAGGACATCGTTAGCGACGGCGAGGCTCAGGAACATCTCGTACGTGAGCAACGCCAGATCGAATCGCCCGCGTATGAAGGCGTCGGTCTGATCGAGGTAGTCCCCAGTACAGCGGACGACGCGGAATCCAAGCCGATCGCCGTAGAGCGCCGAGAACTGCTCGTACTTCTCGTTCGTGAGCGCCTTGTACGGGAGCAGAAAGACCGCCTTGCGACCCTCGAGAATCGCTCGCACTGACGCCAACTCGCCGATGAACGTCTTGCCAGCGCTGGTCGGCGCCACGGTGAACAGCGACGAACCGTCGAGGATGCGCTTGTCGTTCACCGCCGCTAGCTGAAGACCATTTAGACCATCCGGGAACCAATCCTGCCAGGCGTCGAGAACAGTTTCCGGGATCCCGAAAGCCGCAAGCTCACTGATCTTCGACGAGACCTGGACGCCCTTGCTCTCGGGGAAGGCCTCTGCGTACCGCTTACCCCGCCGGAGTGCGGGTATGCGAAGACCTCCGGTCACGTGGCCGAGCGAGACCGGCGTTTGGATCACGCCGATACGCGCGGCCTCGGCCCGGACGCGATCCATGACCTTGCTGACCGCGGCATCGAGGTTGAACGGACCGTCCTCAGCCTGGAGCGTCTCCAGCAGAGCGTGAGTCAGCAGCCCGTGGCCAGTGCCCGGTAGTTCGTAGGCGGGCTCGTCGAAGTTCGAAGCTGCAAGCAGCATTCGGCCTTGACCTGCGAGCTCGTTGTAGGGGTCTGTCAGGTCCCGGACGATCGGGCTGTCCTCGAGGACGCGAGCCGGCGCTCCTCCCGAGAAACAACAGTCGAGGATGATCAACACTCTCTTCGCGCGCGTCTTCTTGAAGCTCGTCGCGAGCCGGCTCATGGAGATCGTGGTCGCCGGGAGCTGAGAGACAGAACTGTCATAGGTGACGAGCGCGTGGTCATGCGTCCCGTGACCCGAGAATGCGAAGATCACGGTGTCATCTGGCCCTGCTCGGCCAAGGCCCTCGTCCAAAGCGTCGCTCACTGCAGCCATAGTCGCCTGTTGGTCCGTAATCAACGCGGAGTCGATGTCGGGTAGTGAATCGGTGAACAGGGCCCAGAGTGCGGTCGCGTCGCGACGAGCGCCCGTAAGCTCACGGATCGCTGCATCCGCGTGCCGATCCACACCGATGAATCTCGCGATAGTGGCCATGGCTACGAACGTGGGTTCGATTGTACCCGACGTCTCGGCCGACGCATCGAACGTACAACCTGCTCGTCATGCCCCATAATCTCGGCCATCACGATCAGAACACGCGTTTGCTGCTTGAGCCCATCTCGACTGCGGCGAGTCGTAACATCTTCAACGTGAGGTTTGCGCCTAAGAGGCTCGTGATACTGCGTCACAATCTAACTCCTAATAATGCATCTAGAGTGACAGGCACGATATAGGGATGAAAAGCGGCTCTGCCGGATTTGACCCACGAAACAGATGTCAAAGATACGAATATGTTTCGTGGACAACAGAAGTATAGCGGAGACGATAGAAGTATAGCGGGCCCTGTGGGGTGTCAAACACGCGAGATCGCGGTCGAGAATCGGGGATTTCCTGAGCCATTCATCAGCCAGAGGCACCAAGTTTTAGGACGTTTTGGCGCCTCTCGCGGGTGCGGGCCAAATGGGGTTGCCGGCTCAGGAAGCTGAACCGGATCGAACAGGGGTTCGGTCTGGGATCAGGCCGTTTGGCGGAGAGCGGCGTGCCGCGCCGGTGATCGGGGCGGTGCCCGGGCGGGCAAGCCGAGATGTGTGAGGATCTTGGCGATCGGCCTGCAAAAATACACCCTCTCCCCTGTGGGTGTCTGGTCCCGGTACAGCGGGAGGGATTCGGCGCAATACCTCGCAAGGCGCTCTTAACTTGCGGTCGTAACGCCGAAAGCTACGGTGCTCAATCAGGCTCGGGAGGAGTCCCAGGCTCGTCGGTCTGTTCGGCGCTGTCCGGTTCGAAGCGAATGCCTTGAGCGAGCGGTAGCGACGGGCCCCAGTTGATGGTGGTCGTCTGGCGACGCATGTACGCCTTCCAGGCATCCGAACCCGCCTCGCGCCCGCCGCCGGTCTCCTTCTCGCCGCCGAAGGCGCCGCCAATCTCGGCACCCGAGGTGCCGATGTTGATGTTGGCGATCCCGCAGTCGGAGCCGACGGCGGATAGAAACTGCTCGGCGTGGCGGAGATCGGTCGTGAACAGCGCCGAGGACAGACCCTGAGACACGCCGTTATGCAGCGCGATTGCCTCGTCGAACTGCCCATAGCTCAGGACATAGAGTATCGGCGCGAAGGTCTCGCGCTGAACGATCGGCCAGTGATTCTCCGCGCGGCAGAGGGTCGGCTGCACAAAGTATCCGGATCTCTCCAGTGCTTCGCCTCCGTAGACGACTGTGCCGCCCATGCTCTGGACTTCGGCCACTGCGGCCCGGAGCCGCTCGACCGCGGCCGCTTCCATAAGGGGTCCCATCAGCACCCCCGGCTCCAGGGGGTTCCCGATACGCACCTGCTGGTAAGCGTGCACCAGCCGCTTAAGGAGGGGCTCGCAGATGCCTTCCTGCGCAATTAGCCGGCGTGTACTGGTGCAGCGCTGCCCGGCCGTACCGACCGCCCCAAAGACGATCGCCGGCACGGCTAGATCGAGATCGGCACTCTCGTCCACGATGATGGCGTTGTTACCCGAGAGCTCGAGCAGGCTGCGGCCGAGACGTTTGGCCACCACTTCGCCCGCGTGGCGCCCGACTGAGCTGGAGCCGGTGAATGAGATGAGTGACAGGCGCCTATCGGCGATGAAGCGCTCAGCGACCTCAGTGCCTTGCTCGACGAACAGGTTGAAGATGGCGGGATGACCCGCCTCCTCCCGGATCCGGTTGCAGAGGTGCTGTACAGCGATGGCGCTGAGCGGGGCCTTCGGGGAAGGCTTCCATACCACGGTGTTGCCGGCCACCGCGGCAATGAAGGCGTTCCACGCCCACACCGCTACTGGAAAGTTAAACGCAGTGATCACGCCAACCACACCAAGCGGTTGCCACTGCTCGTACATCCGGTGCATGGCGCGCTCAGAGTGCATGGTCTTGCCATAGAGCATGCGCGACTGGCCGACCGCGAAATCGGCGATGTCGATCATCTCCTGAACCTCGCCGTCGCCTTCCTCCTTGATCTTTCCGGTCTCGAGCGCGACCAAGCTGCCCAAGGCGTCCTTCTTGTCCCGCAAGGCCTGCGCGATCTGCCGCACCAGCTCACCCCGGCGCGGCGCCGGCACGGTGCGCCACTCCTTGGACGCATTGGTCGCGGACGCGATCACTGCCTCGTACTCGTCCGCCGTGCACCCCCGTACGCAGGCGATAGGTTCGCCGGTGGCGGGACAGAGCGAGGTGAATTCCGCAGCGTTCTCATCACAGAGCCACCGGCCTGCACAGCTGCCGGGGTTGCTGGGGGCGATACCTAGGTCGTTCAGAAAGGGCACCATATGATCTCCTCTTTCTATGGACGCATTAATTAGACCCGGAGCTGCGGCCTAAAACTCCACTTCGCGCCGCGGGTCTACATTGTGCAATGGTGAATGCTTATACACGCTTCGGGACTCGACTGGTCGACTGGCTGGCCGCCACCGAGACCGATCTTCGCCCCCACCCGCGCGTACCCTCTCGCGCCCTCATCATGAATGCCCAGGTTACCCTCGATCTCACGCCGTTCGAGGCAGTCCCTCAGCCGGCCAGCGCCTTTGGCTACTTTGCCGGCGTCGCCAATCTCGAAGAGCTGCTCGAGGCCTATGCGGCAGCTCGGGTGAGCCGGCCGTTTGAGTCGGATATCCCGTCGCTCAGCGCGCGCGTGCATTCCTACGCACAGCGGTTCCTGGACGAACTCCTGGAGCGTGCGTCCATGCACGTAGACGACGCGACTGCCAAGCGCATCGGCTCCTGGGTGAGTCACCTCGACGTCTATGCCGCGGTTAAGACCGTGGAATCGTTTCTCAACAACGAGCACGATTGCGCGCTCCTGGCGGTGGCCGAGGAACGCGGCTGGGACGTGCACTTCGATCACGTGGCGATCCGCTGCGGTTCCTCGGGCGAACGCGCGGCGCGGCGAGTGGTGGCATTGCTACGCGAACAGCACGGGTACGTTCATTGCCAGCTTGGAAGGCAGCGCAGCTACCGCTTCGCCGACGGATGGCGTGCCTACCCGTTGTACAAGATCCTCGAGAACGGCCTGGTGCTGCGCCTGTTCCTCGACGAGTCGGAGGCGGGTCACCCAGGCCAGATCATCCAGCACTGGAATCGGGTTTACGGCTACACGGCTCACCACCTGGCGCTGCGCGTCAGCCGGAGAACCCCGGAAGGGCGGGTCGCAGTAACGCTCCCCGAGCTCGAGGCGGCCCTTGCGCCGCGCCGCATCACTCTCATGACCCCCACGGGCGACTACACCTACGGGCTGCTGGTGCAGGTGTTCGCTCAGCCCGTGTGGAACCCGCAAGTGCCCGCGGACATCAAGGAGGAATTGCGGCGTGTGGCACCCGGTCTCGAGTGCAGTATCGAGAACGCCAAACTCATTGAACTCGTGTCGCGGCGCGAGATGAGCCCTGAGTTGGCCAATGAGTTCTACATGCTGTACGGGCTGCGCTACCAGCCTCTGGATCCGCAATACTCGGCGCCGATCTATCAGTACTTCCTGCCGGCACAGGCCGCCCACGTCATCCGCACTTCGGTCGAGGCGCGTCAGGGGGGCAAACACCCAGTGTAAAACGCTTTTATATCAATAGGGTACGTTATGCGCCTGGCGTCCGGTCGGGGGGAATGACTGTGGGGCTCGCGCGGTCTAACAGCTGTGCCGCGCTTTTCCATAGGTTGGATCGCAAAGCCATGATCGCCGATTTCGGGTACAAAGACGCGCCAGCCGCTAGCAGAGCCGCCGGAGCCAAGGCTACCGTGCCGCGCGTTGCGATCATCGGAGCGGCCTGTGGGCTCGGTGCTACCGACCGCGGCTGTGCCTCGGGGCCCGATGCGCTGCGACGGCTCGGGCTCGCGCGCGTCTTGCACAACGGGCAGCATAAGGCCATATGGCGTGCGACCGTGCGTCCGCGGCGAACACCGACGCATGCAGAGGAGTGGCTCGCTGTCCAGGCCTTGTGCCGCGATCTTGCCCAGCACGTGTCGGCAACAGTGCGCAATGGTGAGCGGTTCGCGGTGGTGGGAGGGGACCATGGCTGCGCGATCGGGACCTGGAGCGGCGCCTACGACGCCATTCGCGAGCGGGGCCGGTTAGGGCTGGTCTGGATTGACGCGCACATGGACAGCCACACGCCGGCGACCTCCCCGAGCGGAGCCGTGCATGGCATGCCGCTCGCCGCCCTGCTGGGCCACGGGCATCCGACATTGACAGACCTGCTGTTCTCGCGGGCCAAGCTGCTGCCTGAGCACATCTGTCTCTTGGGCGTGCGCAGCTTCGAACGCGGCGAGGCGCAGTTGCTAGAACGGCTCGGGACCCGCGTCATCTTGATGGATGAAATCAGGGCGCGCGGACTGGGCTGTGCATTCGATGAAGCCCTGCGCATTGCGCGGAAGAATACCGCTGGTTTCGGGATCACCATCGATCTCGACGCCATCGACCCCATGGATGCGCCTGGCGTGGGCAGCCCGGCGCCAGACGGCCTGCGTGGACGCGATCTGATCGAATGCCTCAGGCGCGTCGCCGATCACGCGACCTTGCTCGGGATCGAGGTCGCCGAGCTGAACCCGACGCGTGATCGGCAGCGACGAACCGTTTTGCTGGCCCGGGATCTACTGCAGGCGGGTTTGACGGGACGGATAAGGATTGATAGAGCCGCGACATTGACGGGAGCTAAGGGATGAATCATCTGGAACTGGAGAGACGCTACTGCGCGCGCAACTACGCGCCGCTGCCGGTGGTGCTAACCCGCGGCAAGGGCGTGTACCTGTGGGATGAGCGCGGCCGCCGCTATGTAGACATGATGAGCGCCTACTCGGCCGTTAGTCACGGCCACGCGCATCCGCGCCTCGTGCGCATGCTCACGCAGCAGGCATCACGGCTTGCCGTCGTCTCCCGCGCCTTTCACAGCGATCGTCTTGGGGCCTTCGTCCGCCGGGCCTGCGAACTCACCGGGATGGACATGGCGCTGCCGATGAATACCGGCTCCGAGGCGGTGGAGACCGCGCTCAAGGCGGCGCGCAAGTGGGCTTACCAGGTCAAGGGTGTGACGACGGATTGCGCGGACATCATCGTCTGCGAGAACAACTTCCACGGGCGCACGATCGCGATCGTGGGGTTTTCCTCTCATGCCCAGTACCGCAACGGCTTCGGCCCTTTCCCGCCCGGCTTCAAATGCATCCCGTTCGGCGATCCCGAGGCCCTGGAGCGGGCGATCACCCCGCATACCGCTGCCTTCCTGGTCGAGCCCATCCAAGGCGAGGGAGGGATCGTGGTGCCGCCTGCCGGCTACCTCGCGCGCTGCACCGAGATCTGCCAGCGCAACCGCGTGCTGTTGCTTTGCGACGAGATCCAGACGGGGCTCGGGCGCACCGGGCGCCTGCTTGCCTGCGAGCACGACCACGTCAGGCCCGACGGCCTGATCCTCGGCAAGGCGCTCGGCGGAGGCCTGCTGCCGGTGTCTCTGTTCCTTGCCCGGCGCGAGGTCATGGAGGTGTTCCAGCCCGGCGACCACGGCAGCACGTTCGGCGGCAATCCGCTCGCCGCCGCGATCGGCCTTGAGGCATTGAACGTGTTGATCGAGGAAGGACTGATTGACAACGGCTTGCGCCAGGGCGAGTACTTGCTGAGCGAACTTCGCGCGCTCGCGAGCCCCATCGTGCGCGAGGTACGCGGCCGCGGGTTGCTTATCGGCGTCGCGCTCGACCCTGCCCGGGTCTCGGCGCGAACCGCTTGTGAGGAGCTCGCGGCCCACGGGATCCTGAGCTACATGAGCGGAGATTCGGTAATCCGCTTCGCCCCGCCGCTGATCATCACGCGCGAGCAACTCGACGAGGCACTGGAGCGCATCGAGGAGAGCTTCTTGGCCCTGGCTGCGCCGGCGCATATCGAGCTGACGCCTTGAGAGAGCGCTAGCGGCGAGAGAACGCTAGCGGCCTCGTCAGGCTATCGCGCCATCGTCACGATCCGACTGCCGACAGGCCACCCGCCTGGTTTGAGACCTGCTCGGGCGCACCCACCAGATCGACAGCCTCCAGATACGAAACCTCGAATGCCCGCGGCGGCCAGCCGCCAACCCATCATTTCTTAATCGACTATACTTTGAGTTAAGAGCAGGTTTCGTTAATTTCTTGCTTTTTCTGCTGATCGAGAAGCGGCAGAAAGGAGGATCAGCATGACGACCTTTGTACTATTAACAAAGCTATCCACCGAGGGGCTCGGCGACCTGAAAGAAATCGAGAGGGTGGAACGTGGGTGGTTCGAGGAAGTGAAGGCAAAATGCCCGGATGTGAAGTGGATTGATCACTATGCGCTTTTTGGACCCTATGATTTCATGGATATCTATGAGGCGCCAAGTGAAGAAACAGCGGCAAAAGTGTCATTGATTACTATGTCGAAAGGTGCTGCGAAGGCAGAAAGCTGGATTGCACTGCCTTATCAGAAATTTCTCGATGTAGCAAAAACACTGTAACGTCTCTGCTGCCTGACTCTGCGCATTTCATCGCAAACTCTGCTCCAGATTAGGGTGGTGCGCGCTAGCTCGTTAGCCCGCCTCGCCGTTCTCGTCCTTCATCGGCGTCGCCGCGTTTTTCTGCGGCGTTTCAAAAGAGGGGATCAAGTCTTCAAAGGCCAATGCGCGCTGTCTTTTTCATTCCCTCTTGCTGGATAACACGGCCCCCACGAACAGATTCAATAACGTATTGGCCACCATGGAGAGCATGCCCTGGCTTTCCACCCGCGCAGGATGAGCGGCGGCGATAGAAGCTCCAAACGCTCACACAACGAGCTGCGGGCTGGACCGGCAGCGAAGCAGATCCGCGACGCGCAGCGGGCGCCGCGCAGCCACGGGTCAAGGTCGATCAGAACATCAGCCCGTGGAAGGCGCCCATCATGAACAGGATCATGGGTATCGACAGCATGGTGTTGGTGCGTGAGGCGAGCAACGCGGTGCGCCTGGCCTTTGCCTTTTCCTCGTCGGTAGCGGGTACCAGCCCGAGCACCTTCTTCTGATTGGGCCAGATCAGCACCCAGACGTTGAACAACATGATGGTGCCTAGCCACGCGCCGAAGCCGATGATGGCGTCGGCCGGGGCGCCGCTGACGGCGCCCAGAGTGAGCGCGCCCCAAAACGTATAGGTCGGCGACCACACCAGGTAAAGCGCGCCCGACAACCACGTGACCACCGCCGCCCAGCGGAACCACAAGAGCGCTCGCGGCGCGACGTATTTATTGATTGCGGCAGGTCCCGGGCCGCCTGAGTCCGCGTTCGCAGCGGCCAGGGCGGGCACTTGCACGAAGTTGAAGTAGTACAGCAGCCCGATCCAGGTGATGCCTGCCAGGATGTGCAGCCAGCGATCGATCACAGCAAGGAATTCCATAAGGCCTCCGAAGCGTGTGTTGTCCGATGCAAGTTAAACGAGCAAAGTGGCAATACCGTTAAGCACGATCGCCAATACGATTCCGGCGGCGATGGTACCACTGATGGTGTCTAGAGGATTTTTCATGACAGTTGCCCCAATTTGTTGTTGATCGACGCAAGGTTAAGCCTTCGCCCGCAAGAATAGGTGAGCCTCCTGCCGCTTGCAATCGTATATACCTTCGCTTGTTTACGGCAAGACACGCCCAGCCGCTCAGGGGCGGACGGCATGGTGCCCATAAGGCTTTTCCTTTTCAATATTGCGAGGCGACCGCCGGCAAACATTCCCGGCCAAGCCAAGCTTTATGGACATAGCCCACCGATTATGTAGAATCCGCGCGTTGGCAATGGCGGGCCGGGTGATGTAGCGACATAGGTGTTCGAGCTTATGGCGCTGATTGATGGCGCAGCGCACCTCGGCGTGCAAGCCAAAGCCCTGCGCGTTGACGCATCGTTGTGGGGTGGACGGTGCCGCTTGGCTGGGGACGGTTTGCAAGCTCAGTATTGGCCCGCGCGGGGCCCGAACGCAATACGGTAGGTGCAGGCCGCCTGCTGCAAGGGTACCAGGGGCGATATCAGGATCGGCTTCGGTCAGATAGGCCATCCCCTGCTCTTCAATGAGATAACCTATGCGCGTCAACAACTTCATGATGCGCTTTATGATGCGCGTCAGTAACGCCTGGAACTGCTCGGCGGTGGGGGCGCGTACGGCATGAAATACCGGCACGCCTTCGGTGGTGCGATAGATCCCATCGGCTACCCTGGCAATGGAGATGGATGTTGAGATTCGCGGCTGAGCCGAAACGCTGGACGAGGGTGACAGCGCCAGTATCGGCTTGGATACGCTTTAGCCCCGCTTGCTCGATCAGAAATCCGGAAATGACCCGGTGTACGATCTGCAAGACAGGTGCGAGCAGTTCAGGATGTGCAGCGAACAGGAAGCGCAGCGGGATCGGAAACGAGAGCGCCTACTGCCGTACTGGCACCCGGGGGATGACGTGATCAACAAGGTGCGCGGCCGTCTCCACCATGCGCCGGGCGCCACAGCTGGGACAGAAACCACGCCGCTTGCAACTGAAGGCCACGAGCTTTTCATGGGCGCAGTCGGCGCAGCGCAGGCGCAGAAAGCCGTGGGCTAGGATGCCGCATTCGAGAAAGGCATCGAACTCCTCTTTGACAAACTCTGGTAATTCCGCCCCGGTCTCAAGCTCGACTTGGGCCAAAAAGGTCTCAAGGTATTCTTGGACCAGCTGGTAGAGGGTGGTTTCTTCGGGACGCCGCCGCTCGTAGTGGACGCGCCTTCCCGCTGGCGCGGGTTGAACCGCTTCCTCCATCGTCCTTGATGGTGTTGCTCTTCCTGTGAGTGACTAGCGTTGACAGTAGCCTGGGGTTGCCGCTTCGGGCAACCGCTCTGCTTAACGTTGACCGCTAAGAGGGTAAAGGGTCAATACTATTGAGCCTTGAATAATGGGTGAACTTTTTTGGTGTGCATCGGTCCGATCCTTTAGGCGCTACACTGGAGGGGTCGATGAAGCAGGTTACCAAGCAGCAAGCACTGGAACG
>JBOIDC010000086.1:0-13468 GCA_050740315.1 Gammaproteobacteria bacterium
CCCGCTGTCGTTTTCCGTGTTGGACTCGGAACGTGACGACGCTGGCGCAAGCTTTCGCCAGGCGCTGCGCGGCCGCCTGGCCGCGCGCGCCAATCGGTTCGTATGGGGCGGCAGGGTCGCGTGGGGCGACGAGGCGTCCGATGAGTTCGCGCCGGCCGGCGGCGGGCAACGGGGAGCGCTGACCGAGGTCAGCGAGACCGACGCGCTGGCCGCGGAGTTGTATGCCGAGAATCAGTGGCACCTGACACGGCGTATCGCGCTGGTGGCAGGCCTCCAGCTCGCCTATGCGCGCCGGGAAATCGATACCTTGGTCGGCGACGGCCTTGATGCGCAGGCAGACTATATCGGCTCCAACCCAAAGCTGGGCCTGATCTGGCAGGCCGCGCCCGCCTTCCAGGTCTTCGGCAACGTCAGCCGCAGCTTCGAGCCGCCGACCCTGGTTGAATTCGGCGACGCTACAACCGGCGTGCTGGAGGAACAAACCGCCACCACCGTCGAGATTGGCGCCCGCGGCGGGCGCGAGAGACTGCGCTGGGAAATGGCCGCTTATCACAGCCGCCTGGATGATGAAATTCTCACCGTGGAACTGCCGCCGCTGCCGTCCAACAACTTCGCAACCGCCAATGCCGACGATACGCGCCACTCGGGTATCGAGCTGGGATTGGACGCTCGCGTGCCGCTGGCGTGGCCGGCGGGCGATCTGCGCCTGCGCACCAATTACACCTACAGCCGGTTTGTATTCAACAACGACCCCGCGTTCGCCGACAACGACATCCCGGGCGTCCCCCAACATTTCGGCCGCCTGGAGCTGCTGTATGAGCATCCGTCGGGCGTTTACATCGGGCCGAACCTGGCGGCGAGCGGCAGCTATTTTGTCGATTTCACCAACACCCTGGAGACCGAGGTGTACACGATCTACGGCCTGCGCGCGGGCTATGCCAACGAGCGCGGCTTTTCAGTCTTCGTCGAGGCGCGCAATCTCGAAGACGAGGCCTATGCCTCCAATACCAGCCTGACCGCGGACGCCATGGGAATGGACACGGCGGTCTTCAATCCCGGTCTGGAGCGGTCAGTGTATGCCGGCGTGGACATCGGCTGGTAACCACAACATATGCACATGAATCTACGCGCAGGCATCATCGCTTCCGTCTTGCTGGGCATCCTGCCCCTGACAGGTTGTGATTCCCGGTCGGATGCGGTTCATTACCGTACGTCCGGCCTGCGGGACGTCGCCAGCCTGGATGTTTACGTCGACGGGAGAACGATCCATCTGGTGCTGGCGGGACCGGCGGCGGACGCTAAAACGCTGCGCTACACCCGCTCGGACGACGGCGGCGACACCTGGTCCAATCCAGTACGTGTGGATCGTGCCGTTCCTTACGATGCGCATCGCGGCAACGACGTACAACTCGCCGCGCACGGCGACCGGCTGGTGGCCGTGTGGTCTATAGCCGGCACGGGATATGGCGGCAGTCGACCTCTGGTGAGCGCCATCTCCCGGGACGGCGGCAAGACCTGGGCGCCGGGCCCTGATCCTGCCGATACCGATTCGACCGAGGGTCACGGATTCGCGGATCTGACGGCCAGCGGGAACGGCGATTTTCACCTGGTCTGGCTCGATAGCCGCAGCGGTGAGCAGGCGCTTTATCATGCGCGCAGCACCAACGGCGGCCGACACTGGTCCCGCAATACGCCGATCGACGCCGCCACCTGCGAATGCTGCTGGAACACGATCAAGGCATCCGCCGATGGAGATCTTTTCGTCCTGTACCGGAATGTCGACCCACGCGATATGGCGCTGGCGCAGACCGGCGACGGCAAAAGGTGGCGACGGCTGGGCCCGGTCGGGCGTTTTAACTGGGACTTCGACGGCTGCCCGCACGCCGGCGGCGGACTCGCCGTCGCGCCGGGCGGCGAACTACTGCACGCCGTGGTGTGGACGGGACATCAACGGTCCGTGGGGCTGTACCATCTGATCTCCGCCGATGGCGGGCATCAATGGAGTCAGCCGCGGCGTCTCGGCGATGCCAGCGCTCAGCATGCCGATGTGGCCGTGCTGGATGCCGATGGGGTTGCAGCGGTGTGGGATGCCGCCGGGTCGCAAGGCCAGGCGATCGTCGCCGCGCTCTCGGGCGATGGAGGGCGCACCTGGGCGCAGCATTACGTGCTCCAGTCCACCACTTCGCCTTCGCACCCCCGCGTGGTCGCCACTGCGCTGGGATGGCGCGTGTTCTGGACGGAGCGCCGTAACGGCAGAGACGTCTGGGCGATGGCCGAGCTTTAGGGCAAGCGGCTCCGATGTCGGGGTAACGTCTGGTCCAAAAGGAGCATGTCCATGAAGGAAGTAATAAAGCAGCAGCTCATGCTAATGCTGGAAAGATTGGAAGGCTGGGAATCTGGCGGCTGGGAACAAGAGCAGGCCAGGAGAGAAGATCCGAACTACGACGACTGGTTTAATCCGGATAATGTGTATTGGATCGCAGACTTCGTCAATGACTGCGCGCTTGAGTCTGAGGAGTACGAGATAGCAGGCATAGCGGAAGCTCTTCGCCGCAAAGCAAGATCCGCAAGCGATGCCGAATACCGGCTCCGGGAAGAACGCGAGAAAGCCCGTAAACGCGAACGCTGGGAATCGTGCGAATGGATCAATCCTCGCGATATCGGCGAGCTTCTTCACCTGGGAATGTACGGTACGACAACCAAAGTCAACGAGCTCCTGGAACGATTCGGCTACCAACGCAGGGGCGAAGAAGGAGGCTGGATCGCGACGGACAAATCTGAAGGTCTCTGTAACCAAATCCCCGCAGAGGAAGGTAAGCGAAAGCGTCCGCGACTGGAATGGAAGCTGGAGATTGTGGATCGATTGAAAGGCGAGATTCGCAAAGCTAACACAAGCGTTCCCTAAGCCCGCGCTCTTAACACTCTGTCGAACCAGCCGCGCGGCGGCGTGCTTTTCGTCGGCAGGATTGCCGGCGTTTTGTACAGCCAGGAAGGCTCCTTTCTCCCCATTAAAATATATAGAAACCCCTATGAAAGAAAGGGATGACACATTGGGTTTTCGAACGGCTCAGAAAATATCTCCGTGCAATTCCAAAGACAATTGCTTTCGCCTTGCGCTCATCGAATGCGCGGCGGCATCGTCAAGCGGGCGTGTCGTTATCGCTGAGAAAGTTGTGCTCTGTGGTCGGGCCTTGCAGTGTCTGCTGCGATGAATCGGCCTGGTCTTTCAGCCGCACGCCGGAGAGCTTGCGGCGATGCGCCTCGCTCATGAGATAGAGCAGCTTGTGCGCGGCGCGCTCGAAGCTCAAACCGGCCGGCCGAATGTTCGAAATGCAGTTGCGTTCCGCATCGCTGCGGCCCACGCGCGGTTCGTACGTGAAATAAACCCCCACGCTGTCCGGCGAACTGAGGCCCGGCCGCTCGCCGATCAGCACCACCACCATCCGCGCCTTGAGCACTTCGCCGATCTCGTCGCCGACGGCGACGCGGCCCTGCTCGACCACGGCGATCGGCGCCACCCGCCATTCTTCCGGTTTGAGCATCGCGAGCATTACGTCAAGGAACGGCTGGGCGTGCTCGTGAATCCCCAACGCCGACAAACCATCGGCGATCACGAAGACCACATCGACTTGATCCTGCAACTGCGCGGCCCGCGCTTCGAGCCGCCGCCGCGAATCCTCGTCCAGGCGCCGCCCCCAGTCGGGGCGCTGGAGATAGGTGAGCCGGTCGGGCACTCGGCTGTGCAGGCGAATGACTTCCAGACCGCGTGCGCGCAGTTGCTTTTCCAGCGCCTCGCCGTCAAACGCTAAATGTACGGCGTCGCGCGCTTTGGCGTGCGCGAACTGGAATTGCAGGTGCGGCTGCGTCGGCTGGCTCACGCCCGCGCGGCCCAGCGCGATGCGCGCATTGGTGAAGCGCCGCAGCTGACCCCACGGGTTGGCGATGACGGGCGTGGATTTCGAGTCTTGCATGGATGATCCTGTCAGGCGATGTGGGCCAGCGCGCGTTCGAAGGGCTGCGGCAACATCTCGCGCAGGCGCGGGCGTTCGCCCGGTTCGAAGATACCGGTTTTCTGTAACCAGTCCTCGAACTCCGGCGCGGGTTTGAGCCCCAGCACCTGGCGCACGTACAAGGCATCGTGAAACGACGTCGTTTGATAATTCAGCATGATGTCGTCGGAGCCCGGGATGCCCATGATGAAATTGCAGCCGGCCACGCTCAGCAGGGTCAGCAACATGTCCATGTCGTCCTGGTCGGCCTCGGCGTGATTGGTGTAACAGATGTCGCAGCCCATGGGTACGCCCAGCAGCTTGCCGCAGAAATGGTCTTCAAGCCCCGCGCGAATGATCTGTTTGCCATTGTAAAGATATTCGGGGCCGATGAAGCCGACTACCGTGTTGACCAGCAGCGGCCGGAACTTGCGCGCCACCGCGTAAGCGCGCGCCTCGCACGTCTGCTGATCGACGCCCTGATGCGCGTCGGCCGACAGCGCGCTGCCCTGGCCGGTCTCGAAATACATCACGTTGTCGCCTACCGTGCCGCGTTTCAACGCCAGCGCCGCCTCCCGCGCCTCGTCCAGCAACGCCAGATTCACGCCGAAGCTGGTATTGGCGCGCTCGGTGCCGGCGATGGACTGGAAAACCAGATCCACCGGCGCACCGTTGTTCATCGCGTCCAAGGTGGTGGTGACGTGCGTGAGCACGCAGGACTGCGTCGGTATCTTATAGCGACTGATGATCGTGTCGAGCATGTGGATCAGGGTGGTAACCGCAGATACGCTGTCGCTGGCCGGATTGATGCCGATCACCGCGTCGCCGTTGCCGTACAGCAGCCCGTCCAGAATGCTGGCGGCGATGCCGTTGGGGTCGTCGGTGGGATGGTTGGGCTGCAGGCGCGTCGAAAGCCGCCCCGGCAGGCCGACGGTGTCGCGAAAGCCCGATGTTACCCGGCATTTCTGCGCCACCAGGATCAGATCCTGCAGCCGCATGATCTTGCTTACTGCGGCCGCCATCTCCGGCGTCAGACCGGGCGCCAGCGCGGTCAGCGCCTGTTCCGTGGCCGCATCGCCCAGCAGCCAGTTGCGGAAGTCGCCCACGGTCAGATGACTCACCGGCGCGAAGGACTGTAGGTCGTGGTCGTCCGTGATCAGGCGCGTGACTTCGTCCTGTTCGTAAGGGATCAGGGCTTCGTTCAGAAACGCCTTGAGCGGTGCGTCGGCCAGCGCCATCTGCGCCGCCACGCGCTCGGCGTCGTCCGCCGCGGCCACACCCGCGAGATAATCTCCCGAGCGCGCCGGGCTCGCTTTCGCCATCAGGCTCTTGAGGTCATCGAAGCGATATGTCGTGTCGCCGATCGAATGCGAATACGCCGCCATAATACTTACCTCGCGTTGTCGCCGCGTCGCCACCGGCGCAGCACTCCCTCCCCCTTCGAGGGGGAAGGCTGGGATGCCCCCACCCTTCCTTCCCCCATTACGGGGGAAGCTTGATCTTAAATACCCACCGTGCGGTATCGATGAAATTCCGATTCGCGCTGTGGCGTCGAGCGCTTGCTTACGCTTTAAGTTGCCATCTATGCCAGCTCGCTCTCCGCCGCGCGAATGGCTTCGAACTCCTCTTCCGGCGCCTGTGCGACCAGATGATGGCGGCTGTAAAGCGCGAAGTACGCGACGAGAATCGCGTAGATCACCGCCGCGCCGATCACCACGCGCGGGTCGACCAGCAGGCCGGCGACCGCCGCCACGCACGCCAGTATCAGCGCCACGCCGGAGGTCACTACGCCGCCGGGCGTACGATACGGGCGTTCGATATTCGGTTCGCGCAACCGCAGCCGGATGTGCGCGGCCATCATCAGAATGTAGGAGATGGTCGCACCGAACACGGCGATAAGAATGAGCAGGTCACCCTGCCCGCTCAGGGACAGCAGAAAGCCGATAATGCCGGGCACCACCAGCGCCAGCACCGGCGACTTGCGGCCGCTGGTCAGCGACAGCAGGCGCGGCAGATAACCGGCCCGGGACAGCGCGAAGATCTGCCGCGAGTAGGCGAAGATGATCGAAAAGAAACTGGCTATGAGACCGGCCAGCCCCACCAGGTTGACGAAGCCACTCACCCAGTTCTGACCGCCGTACGCGTTCGGTGATTCCAGTGCAGTGACCAGCGGATTGCCGACATCGGCGATCACCGCCGCGCCCGCGCCACCGGGGCCGAAAGTGAGAATCAGCGCGGCGAAGCACAGCAGCACCAGCATGCCGCCGATCAGACCGCGCGGCAGATTCCGTTGGGGATTCTCGGTTTCCTCGGCGGCCAGCGGCACGCCCTCGATGGCGAGGAAAAACCAGATCGCGTACGGAATCGCCGCCCAGATGCCCAGATAGCCGAACGGCAGAAACGCGCTGGCGCCGGCCGCGTCCGTAACGGGGAGATCGAATAATTTTTCTGCGCTGAAGTGCGGAATCATCGCCAGCACGAACACCAGCAGCGCCACCGAGGCGATGGCGGTGATGGCAAACATGAGCTTCAGCGCTTCGCCGACGCCGTAGATGTGAATGCCGACGAAGATCACGTAGAACGTGAGATAAACCATCCAGCCGCTGATCCCGAACAGCGATTCGCAGTAAGCGCCGATGAACACGGCGATGGCCGCCGGCGCGATGGCGTATTCGATGAGGATGGCGGTGCCGGTGAGAAAGCCGCCCCACGGCCCGAAGGCGCGGCGCGCGAAGCCGTAGCCGCCGCCCGCGGTGGGAATCATCGACGACAGCTCGGCCAGCGAAAACACCATGGCCGTGTACATGGTCGCCATCAGCAAGGTGGCGATCAGCAGCCCGCCCCAGCCGCCCTGCCCCAGCCCGAAGTTCCAGCCGGCGAAGTCGCCGGAGATCACGTAAGCGACGCCCAGGCCCACCAGCAACACCCAGCCGGCGGCGCCCTGCTTCAAGCGGCGGTGCTCGAAATACTCATCGCCGACCCGTTCGTAGTCGACGCCGTGCACATGCGTCACTGGTTCGCCAGCCATTGCCGATACCCCCTTTAGGAAACTGCGCGTCACTCAAGGCTTGCGTAGACAATGCCGCGCGCCATGTTGAAGTATAGTCCACATATCGCGCCACAGGGCTCGCTCGATCCGCACGTTCGGCGTATGCCGCAGAGTCTGCCGCCAGGCCTTATTCGAAGCCATTGGCCTGAAGGCTTACTCCGTTGGTGGTATGACTAACGAGCGATTGACGCGCGTGCGGTGCGGCACCAACAATCCGCGCAGCAATTGAAGCTTGCGTGTTATTGCCGCGTGACCGCGGCCGCCCATTTTTCACGACATCCCGCACCCTGTCGCATATCTTATGAATCACGCGCGAAACTCAAACGCCCAGGCGCGCGCCATCCGCCGCGTTGATGGAGATCTGACATGCCGTGGGGTCTGATCAAATACGGCCTGTCCCGCCGCTATCCGGCGCGGCGCGACATCCGGGCGAACAAGGATCTGAAGAAATTCTACGACGTCGTCATCATCGGCGGCGGCGGACACGGCGCGGCCATCGCTTACCATCTCGCGCGCTATCACGGCATCACCAACGTGGCGGTGCTCGAGCGCGGCTATCTCGGCGGCGGCAACACGGCGCGCAACACCACGGTCATCCGTTCGAATTACATCACGCCGGACTCCGTGAATTTTTACAAGGAGTCGGTCGAGCTGTTCAAGCAACTCTCCAATGAGCTGGGCTACAACATGCTCTACTCGCAGCGCGGTCAGTTGACCCTGGCGCACACGGACGCGAGCCTGCGCACGTTCCGGCTGCGCGCCGAGGTCAACAAGCATTGCGGCGTGCGTTCCGAGATGGTCGATCGCGATCAGATCCGCGAGCTGGTGCCCTGCCTCAACATGGACGAACACGCGCGCTATCCCATCCTCGGCGGCCTGTGGCACAGGGACGGCGGCACCGCACGGCACGATTCGGTAGTGTGGGGCTACGCCTGGCAGGCCGCGAAGCGCGGGGTGGAGATCCATCAGCGCACCGAGGTCACCGGCATTCAACGCGCCAACGGGCGCGCCACGGGTGTGGTCACCAACCGCGGCACGATTCGTTGCGGCGAAGTCGTGCAGGCGGTCGCGGGCATGAGCGCGGTGGTGGCGCGCATGGCGGGCATTCGCTTACCGATACGCGTCTACCCGTTGCAGGCAATGGTGACACAGCCGCTCAAGCCCTTTCTCAACCCGCTGGTGAGCTCGGCCGCGCTGCATTGCTACGTTTCGCAGACCGCGCGCGGCGAACTCGTGATCGGCGGCGGCTCCGATCCGTACGAACTCTATTCCACGCGCTCGACCTTGGAGCTCAAAGAGGGACTGATCGCGCATTGTCTGGAGCTGTTCCCTTTCTTGAGCGAGGTGAAGCTGCTGCGCCAGTGGGCCGGGATCACCGACATGACGCCGGACTACAGCCCCATCATGGGTGAAAGTCCGGTGCAGCATTACTGGCTGGATGCCGGCTGGGGCACCTGGGGCTTCAAAGCCACACCGGTGAGCGGCAAACGCATGGCCGAGACGATCGCGACCGGCAAAGTGCCCGACATCATCCGGCCGTTCCGCCTGGACCGTTTCAGCACCTATGATCTTTCCAATGAAGCCGGCGCCACCGCGGCCAGTCACTGATGTACCGTTCCATTAATAACACTCATAGCCTCCTCGTTATTCCGGCAGAAGCCGGAATCCAGAATTCCTTCCCTGGCACTGGATTCCGGCCAATCCATGGCCGGAATGACGAAGTCGGGGATTGTCTGTAACGGCGCATCCATCATGAAAATCATGCACTGCCCCTTGAACGGCCCGCGCAACATCTCGGAATTTGTTTCGTTCGGCGCGGTCGGCGAGATGCCGGAGCCGCATCGGACCGATGACGATCAATGGGCCCAATACGTCTGGATGGCCGACACGCCGGTGGGCGTAGTGCGGGAATGGTGGTGCCACGTGCCCACCTCGTACTGGTTCATCGCCGAGCGCAACACCGTGACCGACGAGATCCTGCGCACCTATCCGGCCAGCGAAATCTATCGCGCCCGCAAGGACTTCACGTCCCCGGCGCAGGATGCGCAATGAGCACCCAGGCCGACGTCGCCACGGGAGAGGAACGCGCCGCGCCGGACGCCGTCTCGGACTACGCCGGCATTAACCGTCTGCCGGCGCCGATGGGCCTGCTGATCGATCGCAGCCGACCCGTTACATTTCGCTTCGAAGGCCAAACCTTTACGGGCCTCAGGGGCGACACCATCGCCAGCGCGCTGGCGGCCAATGGCCGGTGGCTGCTGGGGCGTTCGTTCAAGTATCACCGCGCGCGCGGCGTGCGCTCCATGGACGGTCTGGAAGCCGATCCCATGGTGCAACTCGCGCATGAGCCCAACGTCGCTGCGGATCGCCGGCCAATAACACCGGGGCTGGAGATACGCGGCCAGCACTACAGCGGCAGCCTGGACCGCGACCGGCTGGCGGTGATCGGGCGCTTGGCGCGGTTTCTGCCTGTCGGCTTTTATTACAAGGCCCTTTTCCGCCCCAAAGGCGCCTGGCAGCACGTGTGGGAACCGCTGGTGCGCCGCGGCGCGGGCTTGGGGCAAATACGCACCGATTCACCGCACGGCTATTACGACAAGGCTTACGCGTTCTGCGACGTGGCCGTCGTGGGCGGTGGTGCGGCGGGCATGGCCGCCGCGCTTTCCGCCGCACGCGCCGGCGCAGAGGTGCTGTTGATCGAACAGGAACGCGTGCTGGGCGGCGCGCTCAACTATGCCCGCTTCGATGCGGATAACGCACGCGCACAACGGCTGCGCGAACACCTGATTCAGGCGATCGGGGCCGAACCGCGCATCGAGGTCATGACAGACGCTTTGTGCAACGCCTGGTTCGCGGACAATTGGCTGCCCGTCATCCGTGGCAATCGGCTGTACAAGGCGCGCGCGCGCGAGGTGATTCTGGCCACGGGCGCGATGGAACAGCCGGCCGTGTTCCGGAACAACGACCTGCCCGGCGTCATGCTGGGCTCGGCGGCACAGCGTTTGATCCGGCTGTACGGCGTGCGACCGGGCCGGCGCGCAGTGGTGTTGACCGGCAACAGTTCGGGTTACGGTGTCGCGCTGGACTTGGCCGACGCCGGTGTGGACGTGGCGCGCGTGGTGGACATGCGCGCGAATCCGCCGAACTGCGCGCTGGCGAAAGCCGCGCGTGGACGCGGATTGAGCATTGTCGCCGGGCACACGGTTTACGAGGCGCTGCCGGATGCCGGCCGCCGCCACGTGCAGGGCGTGATGCTCGCGCGCATCCTCGCTCAGGGGCAGTGCGAAACGCCGGGCCAGCGAATCGAGTGCGATCTGCTGTGCATGTCGCCCGGTTACACGCCGATGTATCAACTGGCGCTGCAAGCCGGCGCCCGGCTCGACTACGAAGACACGAGCGCGATGTTCAGCATCACCGGCCTGCCCGCGCATATGCGCCTGAGCGGCGCGGTCGACGGCGCTTACGATCTGGACGCGGCGCTGGCCGAGGGCGCGCACGCGGGCTGGCAGGCCGCGCACGCGCTGGGACTTGCGGCCGGCGACGAGCCGCAACGCCCCGCGCATCGGGCAGAGCGGGGCATCAACTTTCCGTGGCCGATATTCCCGCACCCTAAGGCCAAGGAATTCATCGACCTGGACGAGGATCTTCACCACAATGACATCGTCAATGCCTGCGCCGACGGCTACGCGGAACTGGAGCTGGTCAAGCGTTACTCCACGGTCGGCATGGGCCCCTCGCAGGGTCGGCATTCCGCGCTCGCCACGGCCAGAGTGGTCGCACATGCCACCAACCGCAAGGTCGCGGAAATCGGCGTGACCACCGCGCGGCCGCCGTTCGCCGCCGAGAAGCTGGGCGTGCTCGCCGGGCGCGGCTTCGAGCCGGAGCGCTTCACCGCCATGCATCACCGTCATCTGGAGGCGGGCGCCACGATGATGCCAGTGGGGCTGTGGTGGCGCCCGGCCTTCTACGGCCCGCGTGCGCGCCGTGAGGGCTGCATTCGCGACGAGTGGCTGGCGATCCGCAACAACGTCGGGCTGATCGACGTGTCGACCCTGGGCGGCATCGACGTGCGCGGCCCCGACTCTGCGGAATTCCTCAACCGCATGTACACCTTCGCCTATCTCAAGCAGCCGGTTGGCCGGGCGCGCTATCTGCTGATGACCAACGAGGCCGGCGCCATCATCGACGACGGTGTGGCCGTGCGCTTCGACGAAGAGCACTTTTATCTCACCGCCACCACGGGCGGCGTGGACAACGTCTATCGCGCGATGCTGTGGCGCAACGCGCAGTGGCGGCTGGATATCGACATCGCCAATGTCACCGCGGCCTACGCCGGGATCAACATCGCGGGGCCGCGCTCGCGCGAGGTGCTGGCCCGTCTCTGCCACGACGTGGATCTGTCGGCGGAAGGTTTTCCCGCGGGCGCCGCGCGTATGGGTACGGTCGCCGGCATTCCGGCGCGCCTGATCCGCGTGGGCTTCGTCGGCGAGCTGGGCTATGAATTACACGTGCCCGCCTCGCAGGGCGAGGCGCTGTGGGATGCGCTGTTGGAAGCCGGTAAGCCGCATGACATTCGTCCGGTAGGCGTCGAGGCGCAGCGCAATCTGCGTCTGGAGAAAGGCCACATCATCGTCGGCCAGGACACCGACGCCATGACCTCGCCGCACGAGTGCAACATGGGCTGGGCGGTGAAGTTCGACAAGCCGTTTTTCGTCGGCCAGCGTTCGCTGGAGATCCGGCTTAAATCTCCGTCGCGGCGCCGGCTGGTGGGCTTCGAAATTGACGATCCGGCGGCGCCCGTGCCGGAAGAATCGAACATCGTCGTCGACGGCGATCGTATCACCGGCCAAGTCACGTCGGTGGCGCGTTCGCCGGTGCTGCACAAGATCATCGGCATGGCGTACGCGCATGCCGGCGCAGGCACGGGCGACATCATCCACATCAAGCTCACAGGCGGTCGCGTTGTCGATGCGAAGGTGATCGATATGCCGTTTTATGATCCGCAGAACAAGCGTCAGGAGATGTAGCCCGTGGCCGCGCACGTCGTCAGACCCACGGATTTTCTCATTCGCAGCTTTCACTATCGTGCCTTGATAAACGAAGGGGCGCGTTTTCACACGCTGACCGATGCCGCCGTGGCGTTCGATTACGGCCTCGAACCCGACGAAGAGGCAGTGCGCGCGCGGGACCTGGGGCTCGCGGATCTCTCGCCTTTGCCGCGCACCGGCTTCAAGGGGCGCGAAGCCATCCAATGGCTCAAGGCGCAGGGATTGACAATCGGGGACGAAAACAATCGCGCCTGGCGCCAGGAGCGTCCGGACGGCGCGGTGGTCGCGCGGCTGGCGGACACCGAAGCACTGATCCTGGGCGACCTCGCCGCGATCGGCGGTCTTTGTGCACGGCTGAAGCACGCGCATGACCATCAAAAACCGCCGCGCTGCTATCACGTGCCACGCGGCGATTCTTCCGCGTGGTTTCTGGTCACCGGCGAACACGCGGGCGCCATGTTCGCCAAGCTGTGCGCGGTCGACATGCGTCACCACAAGTTCCCGTCGGGCGCGGTCGCCCAGACGTCGCTCGCGCGCATGAACGTGATCGTGATCCGCAATGATCTCGGCGAGACACCGGGCTTCCATCTCGTGTTCGACAGCGCTTCTGCCCATTACCTGTGGCGCGTGCTCAAGGACGCCATGGAAGAATTCGAGGGGCGGCCCGTCGGTCATGCGGCATTGCTGGAACTGTAGGCGCAGCTCGGCGACAAGCCAAAGTCCCACGCAATTCCAGTGACTACCGATGGCAACAGAGAACCTTACCAAGCGTAATCTGGTGGGCCCTTAAACCCTCAAGCGGGAGGATTCATTCATGATCAGGCATCGCCTTTTCCCCGTCGCTTTTGCCGTAAGTGTTATCTCATTGTTGTTCCCTCTTGAGCTGCGCGCTCAGGACTTTCTCGAAGATATAACGCGAAACGATCCCTTCTACTACACGAGTGATCAGTTCGTTACCGCTGACGACGGGCAGAGTCTTTTGGTGGGTACGGGCCGGCCGTCTAAGACGCATTCTCAGATCCCGCACTTACCCGCTTATTTTGGTTACATGAACACGAATTACACCTACCGCTTTCTAAATATCGTGGAACAAACCTTCACTATGGTAGGCGAGGGAAAGCATGGCCTGTGGCGGATACAGGAGAACGGAATGATTCGTGAGTATCGCAGACAGGGAGCACAGGGCTTACCTGCGGGCGCGGATGTATCTGCATCGGCTAACCATTCCACCATTGTTAACGACTACAGTCATTTCTTGCCGGAGGAAGGCTTCGAGGGCTACAAGTATCCCGATGAGCAAGTCGCTGAAGACGGCCGCTTGAATTTTATCGATTTGCCAATAGACCACCCGAAATACGAGGGCAAATATGACAATCATGTGC
>JBOIDC010000087.1:0-13415 GCA_050740315.1 Gammaproteobacteria bacterium
ATCCTCAACGGCGTGATCAAGAGCCTGGTATTCGGCTTCGTCGCGGCCTGGATCGCGGTCTTCGAAGGTTACGACGCCACGCCGACTTCCGAAGGCGTCAGCCGCGCCACCACGCGCACCGTGGTACACACGGCGCTGGCCGTGCTGGGGCTGGACTTTATCCTGACCGCGTTGATGTTCGGCGATCCGGGGTGAACCGGCGCGGACGAAGGGACACGAATCGACACTGCCTAATGCTTGCCTGGGATACACGATGAAAAAGCGCGCACTGGAAATCATGGTCGGAATATTTGTCGCGGCGGGCCTCGCCGCGCTGCTGACCCTGGCCATGCAGGTCAGCAACTTAAGTCGCCTGGACATCGGCAGCGGCTACCAGCTGACCGCCTTCTTCGAAAACATCGGCGGCCTCAAGGTGGCCGCGCCCGTCACGGTCTCCGGCGTGACGATCGGACGCGTCTCACACATCAGTTACAATCATGACCGCTACATGGCCCAGGTGAACCTGGACATCGCCCCGCAGTACGATTATCTGCCGTCCGACACCAGCGCCAGCATCTACACGGCCGGCCTGCTGGGCGAGCAGTATCTGGCGCTCGAACCGGGTGGCGCGCTCGATAATCTGAAGGATGGCGATACCATAGAACACACGCAGTCGGCGCTGGTGCTGGAGGAGATTATCGGCGATCTGCTGGTGCAGATGACCACCAAATGAAACCATTCGGCGCGCAACGCATCTCATGTGGGCACGCGGCTTGCCCTGCCGCTACACTCGTACACCCAGGCACGGTTTACCCATGATGAGATCAAGCACCACCACGCACACATCGGCAATTACCCTGCTGCTGACCAGCCTGCTGGCGATCACGCTGAGCGCGCCACTGAGCGCGGCGACGAAAGAACCCCGCGAGATCGTCAAGGAAACGTCGGATCAGGTCCTGGACATCATCAATAATCGCGGCAAAGAGCTGGAAAAGGACCCCGAGGCGCGTAAACGACTGATCGATCAGATCATCCTGCCCGTCATCGACTTCCAGGCGTTCTCGCAACTGGTGCTCGCCACGGACTGGCGCACCGCCACACCCGAGCAGCGCGCCCGCTTCATGGAGGCGTTCAAGGGCATGCTGGCGCGCACCTACACCCGATCGCTTTCCGACTACGCGGGCACGCGGGTCAACGTGCTGCCCACGCGCGGCGAGCAGCGCGAGGATTACCGCACCGTACACACCGAAATCCGCACGAATCAGGGCCAGGCGCCGCTTCGGGTCGATTACAGCTTTCGATTCACCGACGGTCAGTGGAAGGCTTATGACCTGACCATTGACGGTTTGAGCCTGGTGAAAAACTTCCGCAGCAGCTTCCGCAACGAGATCAACCGCAACGGCCTCGATGCCCTGATCAAGCGGCTCGAACGCGGCGGACAGGAGTTGGCGCCGCAAGGCGTCGCCCCATGAGCGCCGCCAGTTTCACCGCGCGGGGCGGGGGTCGCTTCAGCGTCGCCGGCGACCTGAGCTTCGCGACTGCCCCGGCGCTGTGGGCGCAGTCCCGGCAGGCATTCGCGGACGCAAGCGGCGCGCTGGACATCGATCTGAAGGATGCGCAGCGCGCGGACAGCGCCGGGCTGGCGCTGCTGGTGACGTGGACGCGCTGGGCGCGCGAGGGTTCGAAAACCCTGCGTTTGCGCAACGCGCCCCGGCAAGTCGCCACACTCGCGCAAGCCAACAAATTGACCAAGTTGCTGGCCTTGCAACCCGATGCGGCCTGAAGCTTAAGACGCGCCGCCGCATCCCGCTCCAGAACAGGTAAGCGCGACATCTCAGTGGAAAAACTGCTCATTACCGGCGGCCGCCCGTTGCGCGGCGAAGTGCGCGTCTCCGGCGCAAAGAACGCCGTGCTGCCGATCCTCGCCGCGACCCTGCTGGCCGGGGACACGATGCGCATCGGCAATGTGCCGCATCTGCACGACGTGACCACCACCATGGAACTGCTGGGGCGCATGGGCGTGTCACTGATGCTGGACGAGGGCATGCATATCGAGGTCGATCCTTCCAGCATCCACGCCTTCGTCGCGCCGTACGAACTGGTAAAAACCATGCGCGCCTCGATTCTGGTGCTGGGACCGCTGCTGGCGCGTTACGGGCGCGCCGAGGTGTCACTGCCGGGCGGCTGCGCGATCGGCTCGCGTCCGGTGGATCTGCATCTGCGTGGACTGGCCGCAATGGGTGCGCAAATCGACGTGGAAAGCGGTTATATCAAGGCGCGCGCGTCGCGGCTCAACGGCGCGAAGCTGGTCATGGACGGCGTTACGGTAACCGGCACCGAGAACCTGATGATGGCCGCCACCCTGGCACGCGGCACCACCGTCATCGAAAATGCGGCGCGCGAGCCCGAAGTCGCGGATCTCGCCAATTGCCTGAATGCGATGGGCGCCCAGGTCAGCGGCGCCGGCACCGACACCTTGACCATCGAAGGCGTCGATTCCCTGCGAGGCTGCGAATACAACGTGCTGGCGGACCGCATCGAGACCGGCACCTTTCTGGTGGCGGCGGCGATCACCGGCGGTCACATCCGTGTGAAACAGACGCAGCCGGGCCTGCTCGACGCGGTGCTGCGCAAGCTCGAAGAGGCAGGCGCCGCCATTACCAACGGCGCGGACTGGATCGAACTCGACATGCGCGGCGAACGGCCGCGCGCGCTGGACATCCGCACCGCGCCCTACCCCGCGTTCCCGACCGACATGCAGGCGCAGTTCACGGCCTTGAACGCGATCGCGCAAGGCGGCGGGGCGGTGACGGAGACGGTGTTCGAGAACCGCTTCATGCACGTGCAGGAGATGCAGCGCATGGGCGCGAAAATCCGCGTGGAGGGCAATACCGCCATCACGCGCGGCGTATCGCGGCTCACGGCCGCGCCGGTGATGGCGACCGATCTGCGCGCCTCGGCCTGCCTGATTCTGGCCGGTCTGGTCGCCGAGGGCGAGACGGTGGTCGACCGCATCTATCACATCGACCGCGGCTACGAGTGCATCGAGGAGAAGCTCGCGGCATTGGGGGCGAATATTCGACGGGTGCCGGCGTGATTTATTTACGGCAAAGGCGCAGAAGCGCGCAAAAATTCACCACCATGAAGGCGTCTGTGCGCTGAAAGTTGGGATGAGTGAACCGCTAACCATCGCCCTGCCCAAGGGCAGAGTCAGCGAAGAATGCCTGCCGTTGCTGGCGGGCGCAGGCATCGTGCCGGCCGAAGACCCGCGCGACAGCCGCAAGCTGATCCTTAAGACAAACGTCGCCGGGCTTAAATTAATCATCCTGCGCGCCGCCGACGTGCCGACTTACGTACAATACGGGGCCGCGGAGCTGGGCGTGACGGGCAAGGACGTGCTGATGGAACACGGCGGCGACGGTATTTACGAGCCGCTGGACTTGGAGATAGCCCGCTGCCGCATGGTGGTCGCGGGCAGGCAGAATGCGCCACCGGTGGAGGGCCGCCTGCGGGTCGCGACCAAATACGTCAACTGCACACGGCGTTATTATGCGCAACAGGGCATGCAGGTGGAGATCATCAAGCTGTACGGCTCGATGGAGCTGGCGCCGCTGGTGGGCCTGGCGGACCGCATCGTGGATCTGGTGGACACCGGTAACACCTTGAAAGCCAACGGCTTGGCGCCGCTGGAGCACATCGCCGACATCAGCTCGCGCTTGATTGTTAACAAGGCGGCCATGAAAATGAAGCACGCGCGGGTGAATCACTTTGTTGAACTGATGCGGGCGGCGCTCAAAAAGCCTGCTGCAAAGTAATTATTATTCAGCAACTTACGGACAGCACCATGAAATATCAAACCGACGATCTGCGCATCAGGGGGCTCAGCGAACTGAGCACGCCGCTGGAGATTCACGGCGAATATCCCATTACCGAGCAGGCGGCGAAGACGGTTTTCGAGACGCGCGAGCAGATCCACCGCATCCTGTACGGCCAGGATGATCGCCTGCTCGCGGTCGTCGGCCCCTGCTCGATTCACGATCCCAAGGCCGCGCTCGACTATGCAAAGCGTTTACTGCCCGTGCGCGAGCGTCTGGCGCGGGACGTGCTCGTGGTGATGCGCGTGTATTTCGAGAAACCGCGTACCACGGTGGGCTGGAAGGGCCTGATCAACGATCCGCGGCTGGACGGCAGTTTCGAGATCAACACGGGGCTGCGCCTGGCGCGCGAACTGCTGCTGAACCTGAGCGACATGGGCATGCCGGCGGGCACCGAGTATCTGGACGTGATCAGCCCGCAGTACGTGGCCGATCTCATCAGCTGGGGCGCCATCGGCGCGCGCACCACCGAAAGTCAGGTGCATCGCGAACTCGCCTCGGGGCTTTCCTGCCCGGTCGGCTTCAAGAATGGCACCGACGGCAGCATACAAGTGGCGGTGGACGCTATCCGCTCCGCCTCGCAGCCGCATCATTTTCTCTCCATGACCAAGGCCGGACATTCGGCGATTTTCTCCACCGCCGGCAACCGGGATTGCCACGTGATCCTGCGCGGCGGGGCCAGCACCAACTACGACGCGGACAGCATCAACGAGACGGCGGAACGGCTGGAAAAGGCCGGTCTGCCGGCGCGCGTGATGGTCGATTGCAGCCACGCCAACAGCCGCAAGCAGCATCAGAATCAGCTGGAGGTCGCTCAGACCTTGTGCGCGCAGATCGCCGACGGCGACGAGCGCATCATCGGCGTCATGATCGAGAGTCATCTGGTCGCCGGACGGCAGGACGTGGTCGAGGGCAAGCCCCTGACGTACGGGCAGAGCATCACCGACGCCTGTCTCGGCTGGGAGGATACGCAGCCGCTGCTCACCGGCTTCGCCCAGGCCATCCGCGCCCGGCGCAGCCGTCTGCGCGCCAGCGCCTGAGGCGCCGACTGCCCCATGCCCGACATTAACCGCCTGCGCACCACACAGGCCGATTTCCAATCGCGCTTCAACGCGCTGTTGACCGCAGGCCCCGCCTCCGAGCGCGAAGTATGGGACACCGTGAGGGCGATCGTGGACGACGTGCGCGCCCGCGGCGACGCCGCGCTGCTGGAATACACCCGCCGTTTCGATCACTACGAGGTCGCGCACGCCGCCGAACTTGAAATCCCGCCTTCACACCTGCGAAACGCGCTGGACGCCCTGCCGTCCGCGCAGCGGGCGGCGCTGGAGACCGCCGCCGAGCGCCTGATGGCCTACGCCGAGCATCAGAAACTCCAGCCCTGGGAATACACGGAGCCCGACGGTACGCGGCTGGGTCAGCAGGTCACGCCGCTGGATCGGGTGGGGCTGTACGTGCCGGGCGGCAAGGCGGCGTATCCATCCACTTTGCTGATGAATGCCATTCCGGCGCGGGTCGCCGGGGTGGGCGAACTGGTCATGACCGCGCCCGCGCCGCGCGGCGCCGTCAACGACATGGTGCTGGCGGTCGCGGGCTTCATGCAGATCGACCGCGTGCTCACCATCGGCGGCGCGCAGGCGGTGGCGGCGCTGGCGTACGGCACCGAGACCGTGCCTGCCGTCGACAAGATCGTCGGGCCCGGCAATACGTACGTGGCCACCGCCAAACGCCTGGTGTTCGGCGCGGTAGGCATCGACATGATCGCGGGACCGACCGAGATCATGGTCGTGTGCGATGGCCAGGCCGATCCCGACTGGATCGCGATGGATTTGTTCTCGCAGGCCGAGCACGAGGAATACGCCGGCGCGGTGTTGTTATGCCCGGACCGCGATTATCTGGAAAGAGTCGCCGCGGCCATGGATCGACTGTTACCGAGCATGCCGCGCGCCGACGTCATCCGCGCGGCGCTGCGCAACCGCGGCGCGCTGATCGAGGTCCGCGATCTGGACGAGGCGGTCGAGTGGGTCAACTTCGCCGCGCCGGAGCACCTGCAGCTGGCGGTGGCCGAGCCGGCAAGTCTCGCGAGGCAAGTAAGGCACGCCGGCGCGATCTTCCTGGGCCATCACAGCCCGGAGACATTGGGCGACTATTGCGCGGGCCCCAACCACGTGCTGCCCACCGGGCGCACGGCGCGCTTTTCCTCGCCGCTGGGCGTGTACGATTTCCAGAAGCGCAGCAGCGTAATTCATTGCTCCCCGCGCGGCGCGGCCGCCCTGGCCCCTACCGCCGCGATCCTGGCGCGCGAGGAGGGCTTGATCGCCCACGCGCAGTCGGCGGAGTATCGAAGCAGGAAATGATGTGACAGATCGATGCCCGTTGTCGTACCTCGGCGCGGGGATCAAGGTTGTAGCTGTGGCGCCGTCCCCGGCGGCAACGGCCGCTGACTCACGCTGGCGCGAAGTTCGAATTCACGCCCGGCCCGCACGCCGCCAATATGGATCATTTCACCGGGCTTGTGCCTGGCGATCAGGGCCAGGGCGTGCCTGGCGTCTCTCACTGCCTGACCATCGAGGCGGGTAATCACATCGCCTGGCGCGATGCCGGCCTGCTGCGCGGGGCCTTCCCGCACTACGCCGGCGACCAGCACGCCTTGCGGGCGCGCCAGCTCGAAGGATTCCGCCAGCGGCGGAGATAGATCCTGCGCCTCCACCCCCAGCCAGCCCCGTACCACCCGGCCGGTCTTGATGATCTGCGTAAGCACGTCGCGCGCGAGGCTGGCCGGCACCGCAAATCCGATGCCCTGCGAGCCGCCCGAGCGCGACAAAATCGCGGTATTGATACCCACCAGATCGCCGTAGGCGTTGATCAGCGCGCCGCCGGAATTGCCCTGATTGATGGCGGCGTCCGTCTGAATAAAATCCTCGAAGGTATTGATACCCAGCCGGTCGCGGCCGGTGGCGCTGACGATGCCCTGGGTAACCGTCTGCCCGACGCCGAACGGGTTGCCGATCGCCAGCACCACGTCGCCCACCCGCAGATCCTTCGAATCTCCAACCGTGATGGCCGGCAATCCTTCGCGCTGAATCTTCAGCACCGCCAGATCGGTCTCGGGATCGGCGCCCACGATCCTGGCCGCCACACTGATGCCGGCCGGCACCAGCACCTCGATCTGATCGGCATCGGCGATGACGTGATTGCTGGTCAGCACGTAGCCCTTGCTGTTGACGATCACCCCCGATCCCAGGCTGGTGACGGTACGGCGCTGCGGATTGCCGTATTCGTCGCCGAAAAAGCGTTCGAACAGCGGGCTTTCCCGCAGGGGCGCGCGGGCGATGGTCTTGCGCGTGTAGATGTTCACCACCGCGGGCGCGGCCCTGTCGACCGCGTCGGCATAGGACACAAAACCCTGCCCCGTCACCGGCGCGGGCGCGGCCTGCCGCAGTTCCACCACCGGATCAGAATGGCGTTGAGGAATCAGGAAGACCAAAACCAGCGCGGCGACCAGACCGACGCCGGTGGCCTGCAAAAGAAAGTGCATAATTCTGCGCATGAACCCGAATCCATTTTGACCAGCCCGGCCGATACCTTGCCGCCTAAGCATACACCAAGCGCGCGGGATTATGGCTCGGGCGCGCCGCGGCGGCCCTTCGACGGAACCCCGCATAGCGGATTGTTGTAACGATAGCGGAATGTCACAATGTCGGTTAGAAAAGCTCCGAATAAAACCCATCTTTGGATTCCGCGGGGCACGATAAAACGTGGCCCTGGTCGATGAGCTTTTCCTGAACTTTCAACGGTATTGATCAACGGTCGAAAATGGCGGCGCTCTCAGGCTGCGCTATCCATGCTCCGCCTGAAAGCCCCGGGCACCCTGTGGGCCCGCGCGAAGCGCTTCGCACTCATATACCACGGCAATTTCACACGGATAGCACGGTGACCTCGCTCAAAGAACTCGTCAGCTATACCAACCGGCTTCTCGATATCGACGCCTTCAACGATTACTGCCCCAACGGCCTGCAGGTCGAAGGCCGCGCGGAGATCGAACGCCTGGTCAGCGGCGTCACCGCGAATCGGAGGCTTATCGAAGCCGCCACTGAGCGCGGCGCCAACGCGCTGCTGGTGCATCACGGCTACTTCTGGCGCGGCGAAGACCCGCGCGTTACCGGTGTCAAGCGCGAGCGTCTGCGGCGGCTGCTCGCCGCCGACATCAGTCTGCTGGCGTATCATCTGCCGCTGGACGCGCATCCGGAGTTTGGCAACAACGTGCAGCTGGCGCGCCTGCTGGGGCTGAACATCGAAGGCGCGCTGAACCCGCACGCATTGCCCGCCATCGGCCTGCACGGCCGCTTCGCCGAACCCGCCAGCGTGGACGCCTTGCGCCGCCGTTTGTGCGCCGTGCTGGATCGCGAGCCGCTGCACATTGCGGGCGGGCCGGCCAATATCCAGACCGTCGGCTGGTGCACGGGCGCGGCGCAGGATTTTATCGAGCAGGCGGCGGCGCTGGGCCTGGACGCCTACATCAGCGGCGAAATCTCCGAACAGACGGTGCATTTCGCGCGCGAGGCCGGCATCCATTATTTCGCGGCGGGCCATCACGCCACCGAACGCTATGGCGCCAAGGCGCTGGGCGAGCATCTGGCGCAGCAGTTCGGCGTGCAGCACGAGTTCGTCGATATCGACAATCCCGCGTGACGCGCACGTGCTGCTTGCGCCCGATGCCGGTCTTGACGTTGCACTTCAGTTGAGCGAAGCTACGCCGCTTCGCGGGGCCGCCTAGATGCGGCACTTTTTTTGCGCCGGGTCGAGCACCTCGAAATCAATCCGCCATAACGTCGCTGCGCGACGCCCTCAAGGTTTATTGCCGTGAATACCGGAGATGGAGAATGCCTGACGATGGCGTGAATCCAAAACGACGCCGTTTTCTGTCCACCGCGACCGGTGTCGTCGGCGGCGTGGGCCTGGCCGCCGTGGCCTGGCCGTTCTTGTCGTCGATGCAGCCCAGCGCGCGCGCGCAGGCGGCCGGCGCGCCGGTCGAGGTCAACATCGGCAAGCTGGAACCCGGCCAGATGATCCGTCAGGAATGGCGTGGCAAGCCCGTGTGGATCGTGCGTCGCACCCGGAAAATGCTGGATAGCCTGGACGAGCTCGCGTCCGAGCTGCGCGACCCAAAGTCCCAAGTCCTCTCGCAACAACCGCCGTTCGCGCGGAACCAGTACCGCTCGATCAAGCCCGAATACCTCGTGCTGGTCGGCATCTGCACGCATCTGGGCTGTTCACCGACGTTCATGCCGGAGGCGGGATCGGCGCCGATGGGCCGCGACTGGCCGGGCGGATTTTTCTGCCCGTGTCACGGCTCGCGCTTCGATCTGGCCGGCCGCGTGTTCCGTAACGTACCCGCCCCCACCAACCTAGAGGTGCCGCCTTATAAGTACTTGAGCGACACGTTGATCCTGGTCGGGGTCGGGCCCGGCGAGAACCACAGCGGTGGGGCGGTCTGATGGCGAAGAGCAGCCTCATGGGGTGGATCGACGCGCGCCTGCCGGTGACCGAGACCTGGGAAAAGCACGCCTCCAAATATTTCGCACCCAGCAATTTCAATTTCTGGTATTACTTCGGCTCGCTGGCGCTGCTGGTGCTGGTGATTCAGTTCGTCAGCGGCATCTTTCTCACCATGCATTACAAGCCCGACGCGGCGCAGGCGTTCGGTTCGGTCGAGTACATCATGCGCGACGTCAACTGGGGCTGGCTGATCCGCTACATGCACTCCACGGGCGCCTCGGCGTTCTTCGTGGTGATCTATCTGCATATGTTCCGCGGGCTGATGTACGGCTCGTTCAAGCCGCCGCGCGAACTTCTCTGGCTGATCGGCATGTTTATCTATTTAACCCTGATGGCGGAGGCGTTTTTCGGTTACCTGCTGCCGTGGGGACAGATGTCCTTCTGGGGCGCGCAGGTGATCGTCAACCTGTTCGGCACCGTCCCCGTGGTGGGTGAGGATCTGGCGCTGTGGATCCGCGGCGATTACAACGTCTCGGACGCCACCCTGAACCGCTTTTTCGCGCTGCACGTGGCGCTCATGCCCATGGTGCTGATCGGCCTGGTGGTCGCGCACATGTCCGCCCTGCATCAGGTGGGCTCCAATAACCCGGAGGGGATCGAGCTCAAGAAAAACAAGGCCGACAAGGACACACCACCGGCCGGCAGCGTGCCGTTCCATCCCTATTACACGGTCAAGGATACGTTCGGGGCGGTCGCGTTTCTGATTGCGTTCTGCGCGGTGATGTTTTTCGCACCCGAGATGGGCGGCTATTTCCTGGAAATGGATAATTTCGTGCCCGCAGACTTGCTGGCCACGCCGGAACATATCGCGCCACTGTGGTATTTCACGCCGTATTACTCGATTCTGCGCGCCATTCCGGATCCGTTTATCGGCGTGACGGCGATGGGCGCCGCGGTGCTGATCCTGTGTTTTCTGCCGTGGATCGACCGCAACCCGGTCAAGTCCGTGCGTTATCGCAGCCCGCTGCACCAGCTGAATTTACTGTTATTTGTGGTCGTGTTCCTCGCCCTGGGGGTGCTGGGCACATTGCCGCCCTCCGGCATCATGGGCGAACTGGCGGCGCGGCTCGCCAATATCTATTTTCTGTTCTTCTTCGTGCTGTGGTTCCATAGCCGGGTGCGAAGCGTGGCGTTCAGCATCGGCTGGTTCATCGCTCTGCTGGGCGCGGTCACGGCCTTCGATTACTGGCTGCGATACTCCGAAGAGAAATTTCAGCTGATGGCGACCTCCTGGCTGATCCCGGCGGCTTATCTGGTCATCATGCTGCTGTTACCGCTGGTAACGCGCCTGGCACACGACAAACCCGTGCCGGACCGACTGCATGCGCGAGGCGCTTAGATTCATGTGGAAGTTATTCGTATGCGCGCTGGCGCTGCTGGCCAACCTGCCGGTCACCGCTTATGCCGCGGGCGAGGGGGGCATGCACGTCGAACCGATCGAGATCGACATGGGCGACGAAAGCATGTTGCAGCGCGGCGCGAAATACTTCGTCAACTATTGCCAGAGCTGCCATTCGGCGTCGTACATGCGCTATAGCCGGCTGTCCGAGGATCTGCAAGTCCCCCCGGAACTGGTGGAGAAGAACCTGATCTTCACCGACCAGGCGATCGGCGAAACCATGACCAGCACCATGCCCGCGCGCGACGCCGCCAAATGGTTTGGCAAAGCGCCGCCCGATCTGACCCTGATCGCGCGCTCGCGCGGTGTGGACTGGCTATACAGTTACCTCAAGACGTTTTACCTTGATGAATCGCGCCCGCTGGGCGTGAACAATCTGACTTATCCGGACGTCGGCATGCCGCACGTGCTGGGGCCGTTGCAGGGCTGGCAGAAGCCCGTGTACGAACGAGACGGGCACGGCGCGCAAACCATCAGTCATCTGGAGCTGGCCGAGCCGGGGGTTTTGAGCCCCGCGGAATATGACCGACTGGTGCGCGATCTGGTAACCTTCCTGGCCTATGTCGGTGAACCGGCGCTGATGTCCCGCGCACAAGTGGGCACCTGGGTGTTACTATTCCTCGGTGTTTTGCTCGTACTGTCGTATCTGCTTAAGAGGGAATACTGGAGAGATGTGCACTGAGGATTCGCCGGCGTACAGGGCCATAACCGGGGCACGCACTGCACGATGAGCCCCGCGTTGCGGCGTTTTGCAGTTCAAGTCTCTGGCGCCGCTTTTCGGCGCCCCGCGGGCGCCGGCACGCGATCCTTTGCACGCCGCCGCTCGGAGACCTGAATGGCCTTGTTAGCCAGCCGCCGATCGGGGATGACCTTGTTCTCGGATTCGCTGTGCCCGCACAGCCACCGCGCGCGCATCGTGCTCGCGGAAAAGGACATTACCGTCGACGTCGTGTACGTGGATGTCGCCAACAAGCCGGAGGACCTGGCCGACCTCAACCCCTATAACTCCGTGCCCACCCTGGTGGACCGCGATCTGGTGCTGTACGACTCGCGGGTTATCATCGAATACCTAGATGAGCGCTTTCCGCATCCGCCGCTGATGGCGGTCGACCCGGTGTCACGCGCCAAGTCCCGCCTGGCCCTCTATCACATCGAGCGGGACTGGTATGGCTTGCTGCCCGATCTGGCCTCCAGCGGCGAGAAGAAATCCAGCGCGGCCCGTCAGATCCTGCGCGAAAGCCTGCTGTCGACGGTCGATCTGTTCAAGGCAAAGCCATTCTTTTTGAGCGACGAGTTTTCGCTGGTGGACGCCAGCATTGCGCCCATCCTGTGGCGCTTGCCGAGCTTCGGCATCGAGCTGCCGCCGCAGGCCAAGCCCATACAGAAATATGCCGAACGCGCCTTCGCGCGGCCGTCGTTCCGCGAGAGCCTGTCCGAACGGGAGCTGGAACTGCACCCCTGATCGCGGATTTTTGAGTCACATTCCCAGGCAACCGTTCAGCGATCCATGACCGATACAATGACCTCCAGCCGTCCTTACCTCATCCGCGCGATGTATCAGTGGATCGTGGATAACGGCACTACGCCGCACCTGCTGGTGGACACCGCGAGCGAGGCGGTGCAGGTGCCGCGGCAGTACGAGCACAACGGCAAGATCGTGCTCAACATCGGCCCCAACGCGGTGCAGGGCCTCACGCTGGGCAATACCTCCGTTACCTTCAGCGCGCGGTTCGGCGGTCAACCCATGAACGTGGTGGTGCCTGTCGCGAACATCCTGGCCGTGTACACGCGCGAGAACGGACAGGGCATGATGTTCGGCGAGGACGACACCCCGCCGCCCGAGCCCGAACCCGGCAAGTCCAGGCCCGCACGGCCCCGGCTGAAAGTGATCAAATAGCGGCCCATCTCCGATGATCGAGATCATCCGCGGCGACATCACGAAACTGGAGGTTGACGCCATCGTCAACGCCGCCAATGAGTCTTTGCTGGGCGGCGGCGGCGTCGACGGCGCCATTCATCGCGCGGCGGGTCCGCAGCTCAAGGAATACAACCGCAAGCTCGGCGGCTGTCCCACCGGCGAGGCGCGCATCTCGCCCGGTTTCAAGCTGCCGGCGAAATGGATCATTCATACGGTCGGCCCGGTATGGCGCGGTGGCGAACACGGCGAGCCCGCGCTGCTCGAAGCCTGCTATCGCAACAGCTTGAAGCTGGCGCTCGAACATCAGGTGGGCAGCATCGCTTTTCCGGGCATCAGCACCGGCGTGTATGGATTTCCGAAGGACCGGGCAGCGCGCACCGCGATCTGCGTGATGCGCGAGTTCGAAGAACGTTTTGAGCGCATCGTCGCCTGCTGCTTCGGTGCGGAAGACGAGCGGATTTATCGTGACGAGCTTGATAAGCCTTCGTAGGGTGGATTAAGGCGCGCAGCGCCGAATCCACCAGGGGAAGAGCCTGCCCTAAGCCTGTCGAAGGGTGGATACGCTGGCGCTTTATCCGCCAAGCACCGCCAGGGTCGCATCCGCAAATGCAAGACGGATCGCGCCGACGCCGAGCTGTTGGCGGAGATGGCGTTCACGGAAAAGCGCTTGGCCCCGCCGTTTGCA
>JBOIDC010000088.1:0-12859 GCA_050740315.1 Gammaproteobacteria bacterium
ACAGGCCAGGGCGGGTTCGATGCGTGCCTGAATCTTCGGTTACGCGCCCGCGCCTTGCCCCAATGACCCCTTCGCCGGGTGTTGGCCTGAAGGCATGGCCGCCTCGCAGCGGGCCAGGCGCTGAACGCCCATCGCTGTGGCCGACGCCGCGTGAACCACAGCGATGGGCGCCGGTCTTAGCTCACGGGTATCGGCTTGCACGCGCTAAGCTGTATACTTCAATCTATACTTTTCCTCGGAGAAAGAACCCAATGGCTACACAACGTTTATCGTCCATAACGTCCGCGACTGCCGCCGCCCCGCAATCGGTGCTGGCGACCAACAAGGTGCTGCGCAACACCTATCTGTTGCTGGCGATGACCTTGTTCACCAGCGCGGTTGCCGCCGGTGTCGCCATGGCGGCCGGCGCGCAGCCGGTGCATTGGCTGCTGATGCTGGCGGTATTTATCGGCATGCCGTTCGTGATCCATTACCTGCGCGACAGCGTGTGGGCGTTGCCGTTGACCTTCGCCTTCACCGCGTTCATGGGCTACGTGCTGGGCCCCATCCTGTCGCTTTACTTGAGCCTGCCCAACGGCCCGCAGGTGGTGATGAGCGCGTTCGGCACCACCGCGGTGGCGTTCGTGGGGCTTTCGGCCTACGCCATCGCCACCCGCAAGGACTTCAGCTTCATGGGCGGCTTTCTGATGGTGGGGCTGGTGGTGGTGCTGGCGGCGATCATCGCCAACATCTTCCTGCAGATCCCGGCGCTGTCGCTGACCATCTCCGCGGCCGCCGTGCTGCTGATGTCCGGCATGATCCTGTTCGATACCAGCCGCATGGTGCATGGCGGCGAAGACAACTATGTCGTCATGACCGTTTCCCTGTTCGCCAACATCTACGTGATGTTTCTGCACCTGCTGAACCTGTTCTCGGCGCTGAGCGGCGAGAACTAAGGTCGACCGGGAGAAAAACGCAAGCCCCGCCATCGGCGGGGCTTTCTGTCGCAGCACGTGTAACGCTTCGTGGTGACCGGCCACCGCGTCCCCCGCGTGGCGGTATATTGCGCCGACCCCGCGCGGCTGACAGAAGCGGCCGCGCTGGCCGCGCGGCTCTCGCTGCCGCTGACCGAAACCCCTGCGGCGCAGTTCGACTATTGGCTCACCCTGACCACGGAACGTCTGGAGCTGAGAGAATGTAACGCCGCTGCGGGGCCTGTTTACGCCGACTTCGTTGCCGGCCCGTTTGGCTACCGGGCAGTCCACGGCGTCGGGCTGAGACAGCCGCTGGCCCGCGCGATCGGACTCAAGGCCGGTTTCAGGCCTGCTGTGATAGACGTCACCGCGGGTCTGGGCCGCGACGCCTTTCTGCTGGCGCTGCTGGGATGCCGCGTGGCGATGATCGAACGATCTCCCATTGTTCACGCATTGCTGGCCGACGGCCTGAGCCGGGCACAGTCTACACCTGCGGAGCATCTGCAACGGCTGACCTTGACGTGCGCGGACGGGATAGCCGCGCTGGAGAATCTCGTGGACGCAAGCCGACCGGATACGGTTTATCTCGACCCGATGTACCCTCATCGGGATCAGTCGGCGCTGAACAGGAAAGAGATGCGCACACTGCGCGCGCTGGTCGGCGATGATGAAGACGCGCCCGAACTGCTGGCCATGGCGCTGAAGCGCGCCCGGCGGCGCGTAGCGGTCAAGCGGCCGCGTCTGGCGCCGGCCATCGCGGCGCCGACGTTTCAAATGAACGGCAGGTCCACGCGGTACGACATCTACATCAAGCACACCAGCCCGAACGGCGGCTAATCGCGAAAGTTTTCGAACTGCAACGGCTGACCGATCTTCGCGTCGCGCAGCAGGCCGATCGCCTGCTGCAGGTCGTCCCGGTTCTTGCCGCTGACCCGCACCTTGTCGCCCTGAATCGCGGCCTGCACCTTCAGTTTGGCGTCCTTGATCAGCTTGACCAGCCTGCGCGCCAGATCGGCGTCGATGCCGCGCCGTAAAGTAACGACCTGGCGCGCCCTGTTGCCGCTTTCCTCCACCTTGCCTTCTTCCATGCAGGCCACGTCCACGCCGCGCTTGGCGAGTTTTTGCGCGAGGATGTCCAGCATCTGGCGGAGCTGAAATTCCGCCTGCGCCTGCAGGGTGAGCACGTTGTCCTCGCGGGTGACGGTCGCACCCGTTCCTTTGAAGTCATAGCGGTTGGCGATCTCGCGGCTGGTCTGGTCGACCGCATTGCTGACCTCGTGCGTATCGAACTCGGACACCACATCGAACGAAGGCATGCGTGTACTCCGTACAAACGTCGTAGGTTAGACTAGCGCGCAAACCAGGGTTCGCAACACATGCTAAAGACATTTGCCATTGCCGGCGGCGTCAACGCCCTGCTGGCGGTCGTGCTGGGCGCGTTCGGCGCGCACGGACTCAAGCCGCAGTTGAGTTCCGAGATGCTGACCGTGTACCACACCGGCGTCGATTATCACATGTGGCACGCGCTGGGGCTGGTGCTGGTTGGCCTGCTCGGCGCGCACTACACGGGCAGCGCGCTGCTCGCGTGGGCGGGATGGTTGATGCTGACGGGCATTGTGCTGTTTTCCGGCAGCCTGTACCTGTTGGGCGTGACGGGCATTCGGTGGCTGGGCGCGATCACGCCGTTCGGCGGTCTGGCCTTCATCATCGCGTGGGCGCTGCTGGTCATCGCGCTGTGGCGCGCGTAGCGACGGCGCCTGCGTCGCGATCCTGAGTGCCGCCCATCGCGCAGGGATTCGCCACCCGCGAGGACGATTTCGGACGATAGCGAATTCTTAGCCTATGGCATCAACGCCATTCATGTAGCTGCGCAACGCCAGCGGCACACGAATACGCCCTTTGTCATCCTGAAAGTTCTCCATGACCGCGACCAGGGTGCGGCCCACCGCCAGCCCGGAGCCATTTAAGGTATGCAGCAGTTCAGGCTTGCCGGTGTCCGGATTGCGCCAGCGCGCCTGCATGCGGCGCGCCTGGAAATCGAGAAAATTGCTGCACGAGGAGATCTCGCGATAACGATTCTGGCCCGGCAGCCAGACCTCGATATCGTAGGTCTTGGCCGACGCGAAGCCCAGATCGCCCGCGCACAAGGCTACGACGCGATAAGGCAACTCCAGCCGCCTGAGAATCGTCTCCGCGTGGCCGGTCAGCGCCTCCAGCGCGGCCCATGAATCAGCGGGCCGCACGAACTGCACCAGTTCCACCTTCTCGAACTGATGCTGGCGGATCATGCCGCGCGTGTCCTTGCCGTACGAACCGGCTTCCGAGCGAAAGCACGGCGTGTGACAGGCATATTTGAGCGGCAGTTTGTCGCCGTCGATGATTTTGTCGCGCGCCAGATTCGTTACCGGCACCTCCGCCGTGGGCGCCAGGTAATAACCGCTTTCGCCGACGAGCCTGAACAGATCCTGCTCGAACTTCGGCAGCTGGCCGGTGCCGGTGAGGCTCTCGGCATTGACGATATACGGCACGTAGACTTCATCATAGCCGTGCTCGCGCGTGTGCACGTCCAGCATGAACTGGATCAGCGCGCGATGCAGCCTCGCCAGCGCGCCGCGCATCACCACGAAGCGTGAACCGGTGATCTTGCCCGCCGCCTCGAAATCCATGCCGTCCAGGCGCGCCCCGAGTTCGACATGATCGAGCGGCGTAAAATCGAATCCGGGCGGTTCGCCCCAGCGCCGCACCTCGAGATTCGCGCCTTCGTCCCGGCCGTCGGGCACGGAGTCATCGGGCACATTGGGCGTCTCCAGCAGCACGCGATGGAGCCGCGCCCGCACGTCGCGCAAGGTGTTTTCGGCCTCCTTGAGCCGATCGTTCAGGCTCGCGACCTCCGCGCGCAGCGGTTCGATGTCCTCGCCGCGGGCCCTGGCCTGGCCGATGGATTTCGAGCGTGCGTTGCGCTGGTTTTGCAGGTCCTGGGCGGCGATCTGGGCGCGTTTGCGCCGGCCCTCCAGCGCGTTCAGCGCCTCTACATCGAGGCTGAAACCGCGCCGCGCAAGCGCAGCGGCGGTTGCGTCCAGATCGGTACGCAGGCGTTTGGGGTCCAACATACACAAATGGATCTAGGTCAATTCGGCCGCGAAGGTTATCACATGCTCGAGCTCGACGATGTCCCGCAGGTGTTGCAAGGTCTGTTCGACTTTTTCCGGCACGTCGCAGAATTCGATAACCACCGGCAGATCCATGGACATATCCAGCAACAGCGACGAATGCACTTTGCCGGACTTGCCGAAACCGCTCACCCCGCGGAACATCGTCACGCCCCGCACTTTTTCGTCGTCGTGCAGGCGTTTGAAAATCTGCGCGTGCACGCGCTCGCTCTCGGTGACGTAGATCCGCGCGACCGTTACCTTCATAGCTGCCTGCCTATCAACAAACCGAGCCAGGTTGCAAAAAGACATAGCGAGAAGTTCAGCACAGAGTTCAGCACGCCTTTGGCTATGTCGCCTTGTTCCAGCAGATTGAGGGTCTCGAAGGAAAACGTGGAGAACGTCGTAAACGCGCCCAGCACGCCGACCAGCAGCCCCGCCCGCCACACGGGTTCCACATTGAACCGGTCCAATAACAATACCGCCAATAAACCGATCAACAGCGATCCGGCTACATTAACCGTCAAGGTGCCGTAAGGAAATTCTCGCCCGAGCACGCTGTGCACGCCAACCGAGGTCCAGTAGCGCAACGCGGCGCCCAGCGCGCCGCCCGCAGCGATGGCGAGAGTCTGCAACAACGACTTGCCCGGATGTGAATTGGCGATCAAGCCTATACGCCTTGCCTGCGCGGGGCAAACAGTTCAACGCCGATGGTTGGCCACAGGGGATCGTTGGGCTGGCCGGATATCACCTCAACAGGACTGAGCGGCTCCGGATTTACAGGACGTCCGAGTAAACCGATCACTTGAACTGCATTTTCTGCTTCCGCGATCACCGCGGGCTTGAGACAATGATAGTTTGACGTTCCGCGAGTCACCCCATGAACCCCGCCGATAAGACCGATTCACCGACCATTGGCTCAGCCGGGCTCGCCCGCGTCTTTGGGTCGTTCCTGCCGAAAGACTCGGTGCTGGTCGACGAGGAAGATCTGCGCCCGTACGAGTGCGATGGATTGTCCGCCTATCGCGCGCTGCCAATGATGGTGTTGTTGCCGGACACGGTCGAACAGGTGCAGAAAATCCTGCGCATCTGCAATGAGCACAAGGTCCCGGTGGTCGCGCGCGGCGCGGGCACGGGCCTCTCCGGCGGCGCGCTGCCGCACCGCCACGGCGTGCTATTGAGCCTCACCAAATTCAACCGCATCCTGAACATCGATCCCGACAACCGCTGCGCCACCGTGCAGCCCGGTGTGTTCAATCTGGCCGTGTCCGAGGCGGCGGCGCCTTACGGGCTCTACTACGCGCCCGATCCCTCCTCGCAGATCGCGTGCTCCATCGGCGGCAACATCGCCGAGAACTCCGGCGGCGTGCATTGCCTGAAATACGGGCTCACCGTGCATAATCTTCTGGGGATCAGGCTCGTCACCATCGAGGGCGAGCTGCTGACCATCGGTTGCAGGGCGCTGGACAGCCCAGGCTACGATCTGCTGGCGCTGATGACCGGCTCCGAGGGCATGTTGGGTGTCATCGTCGAGGCCACCGTCAAGCTGCTGCCCCAGCCCGAATGCGCGCAGGTGGTGATGGCCGCGTTCGACAAGGTCGAGCACGCCTGCGGCGCGGTGGCCGCGATCATCGGCGCGGGCATCATTCCCGCCGGACTGGAGATGATGGATAACCCTGCGATCTGCGCCGCCGAGGATTTCGTGCACGCCGGGTATCCGCGTGAGGCCGCCGCCATGCTGCTGTGCGAGCTGGATGGCAGCTTGCCGGAAGTCGAGGAGCAGCTCGCGCGCGTGTGCGAACTGTTGAATACGCATCACGCCAGCAGGGTCGATGTCGCGACGGATAGCGCGCAACGCGCGCGTTTCTGGGCCGGGCGCAAGGCCGCGTTCCCGGCCGTGGGCCGCATCTCGCCGGACTACTATTGCATGGACGGCACCATCCCGCGCAAACAGTTGGCGTTTGTCCTCGCGCGCATGAGCGAGTTGTCCGCGGAATACGGCTTGCGCGTGGCCAATGTTTTCCATGCCGGCGACGGCAATCTGCATCCGCTGATTCTGTACGACGCGAACGTCCCTGGCGAACTCGAACGCGCCGAGGCGTTTGGCGGTGCTATTCTGGAGCTGTGCATCGAAGTCGGCGGCACCATCACCGGCGAGCACGGCGTGGGCATGGAGAAGATCAATCAGATGTGCGTGCAGTTCCACTCCGACGAGCTGACCCAGTTTCACGCGGTCAAGGCGGCCTTCGATCCGCAAGGACTGCTCAACCCCGGCAAGGCCGTGCCCACCCTGCATCGCTGCGCGGAGTTTGGCCGCATGCACGTGCATCGAGGTGAACTCCCGCACGCCGAGCTGCCGCGCTTTTGAAGTGTGGATTTGGCGCTACGCGCCTTAATCCACCCTACTACGAACCTCGCCAGAAACCGTAGGGTGGATAAAGCGCAGCGTATCCACCGATGTCAATACCGAGGCTGTAGGGCGGATAAAGCGCAGCGTATCCACCGATACATTGCCGAGGTTGTAGGCTGGATAAAGCGCAGCGTATCCACCGAACATAGCCGATGAAAGCGCAGGATCATACCGAAGCACTGACTGCCGCTGTCAAGGATGCCTTTTCCCGTCGCGCGTCGCTAAGAATCCACGGCGGCGGCACCAAGTCGTTTTACGGGCGCCCGACCGAAGGCGAGCCGCTGGACGTGAGCGCACATCGCGGGGTGGTCAACTATGCACCGACCGAACTGGTCATCACCGCGCGCGCAGGCACCAGGCTGCAGGACATCGAAACCCTGCTCGCCGCGCACGGTCAGATGTTGCCGTTCGAGCCGCCGCATTTCGGAGAAAATGCGACCATCGGCGGCTGTGTAGCGGCGGGCCTGTCCGGACCACGACGGCCTTATTCGGGATCGGTTCGAGATAGCCTGCTGGGCGTCGAGATCATCAACGGCAAAGGCGAGCGCCTGAAGTTCGGCGGCGAGGTCATGAAAAACGTGGCCGGCTACGATCTCTCGCGGCTGATGGCCGGCGCGCTGGGCACCCTGGGCGTACTGCTGCAGGTGTCGTTCAAGGTGCTGCCGATGCCCATGCGTGAAATCACATTGCGGCGCGCGGTTCCCGTCAATCGCGCGATCGAAATCATGACCGACTGGGGGCGGCGACCGCTGCCCATCTCCGCGACCTGGCACGACGGCGAACATTTGTATACGCGGCTTGCCGGCGGCAGCGCGGCCGAGGCCGCCGCCAGGGAACTCGGGTGCGAGCGGCTGGACGACGGCGAGATGTTATGGCGCAGCGTGCGTGAACACACCGCGCCGTTCTTTGGCGGCGACGCGCCGCTGTGGCGCCTGTCCGTGCCGCCCGCGACGCCGGTGCTGGACATGCCCGGCGAATGCGCGGTGGAGTGGAGCGGCGCCCTGCGCTGGCTGAAAACGGATGCACGGCCTCCGGACGTCCGCGACGCCACGATCGGCTCCGACGGGCATGCAACCCTGTTTCGCGGCGGCGATCGCCACGGTGAGGTATTTCAGCCGCTGCCGGCCGGGCTCATGACAGTGCACAGGAATCTGAAGCGAGCGCTCGATCCCGCAGGCATTTTGAATCCCGGCAGGTTATATGCGGAACTGTAGCAAACACGGTGGATTCGGGGCTTGCGCCCCTTAATCCACCCTACAAATGCGAGAGCAGCGTAAGCACTGTAGGGTGGATAAAGCCCGCCGGCGGGCGTATCCACCAAGACCGTGCGCTTACACCACAGGGGAAGATGCCCTAGGCTGGTAAGCATGCAAACGAGCCTTGCCGATTTCATCAAACATACCGAGCAGGGCAAGGAAGCCGACAGAATCCTGCGCGCCTGCGTGCACTGCGGATTCTGTAACGCCACCTGCCCGACGTATCAGCTGCTGGGCGACGAGCTGGACGGCCCGCGCGGGCGCATTTATCTCATGAAACAGGTGCTGGAAGGCCACGCGCCCACGCGCAAAACCCAGTTGCATCTGGACCGCTGCCTCACCTGCGTCAACTGCGAAACCACCTGCCCTTCCGGTGTGGAATACGGCAAACTGGTCGACATCGGGCGCGAGCTTGTCGATGAGCGGGTCCAGCGTCCGCTGTTCGAGCGCATACAGCGCCGCGCCCTGCGGCTGGTGCTGCCCTACCCGCGCCGCTTCGCGCCGCTGCTGCGGCTAGGCCAGTTATTCCGTCCGTTGCTGCCGCCATCGTTGAAGGCAAAGGTGCCGCCGCGGATCAACGCGCCGGCGCGGCCCGAAAACACGCACCCGCGCAAAATGCTGATCCTCGAAGGCTGCGTGCAGCCGGCCATCGATCCGGCCATCAACGCCGCCACCGCGCGCGTGCTGGGCAGGCTCGGCATCAGCGTGATCGCCGCCCAGGGCGCCGGCTGCTGCGGCGCGCTGAGCCATCACTTAAGCGCGCACGATGAGGCGAAAACATTCATGAAACGCAACATCGACTCTTGGTGGCCGCATATCGAGGCGGGCGCCGAAGCCGTGGTCATGACCGCCAGCGGCTGCGGCAGCGTGGTCAAGGATTACGGGCGGATCCTGCAAGACGATCCGGCGTATCGCGACAAGGCCGCGACGATAGCAATACTGACCAAAGATTTGAGCGAGGTGCTAAGCGCTGAGGACACGAGCGGACTGAAAACTAATACGCCGTGCCGGATCGCATTTCATCCCCCCTGCACCCTGCAACATGGTCAACAGATTCAGGGGGTAATCGAGAAGCTCCTTACCGACGCCGGCTTCGAACTCTTGCCGGTCGCGGACAATCATCTGTGTTGCGGCTCGGCGGGGACGTACTCCATTGTGCAAGCCGATCTCTCGCAACAACTACTGGATAACAAACTGAACAATCTACAGAAGAACGATCCCCAGCTGATCGCCACCGCCAACATCGGCTGCCTGGCGCACCTGCGGACCAAGGCCAAAGTGCCCGTGGCGCACTGGATCGAGTTGCTGTAGGAACCTAAGCTTGACAAGGAGAGCGTCCTTGCTAGAGTAAGGATTATGGTGAAAGTAACCAGTAAATTACAGGTGACCGTGCCGAAATCCATCGCGGATCGCTACGGTATCCGTCCCGGCGATGAGATTGAATGGGAATCGGCGGGCGAGGCGATCCGCGTCATACCGCGCAGGTCAGTCATGGAAAATCAAGATGTCGCCGCGCGCCTTCGCCTGTTCGATCAGGCGACCGCCCGCCAGCGACGCCGTCAGGAAAGCGCCAACCTGGCGGCGGCCGATTCACGCGGCTGGACGCGCCAGGAACTGTACGAAGATGGCGGCGCTGGTTGACACCAATATTCTGGTGTACCGCTTCGACCCTCGCTTTCCGGACAAGCAAACCATCGCCGAGCAACTGCTGCGGCAAGGTATCGAACTCAACGATATTCGCATTCCGCATCAAGCGATCGTCGAGTTCGTCGCCGCCACGACTCGCCCGTTGGCCGCGGGGCAGTCGCTCCTCACGCCCGAAGATGCGCGTCGTGAGGCGGAGGAGTTTCTGGCGCAGTTCACCGTTCTCTATCCAACCGACGGGCTGGTGCGAACCGCGCTGCGGGGCGCGCCCGCCTATCAGCTATCCTGGTTCGACGCGCACCTCTGGGCCTACGCGGAATACTATGGACTCGCCGAGCTGATCTTGGAAGATTTTAGATTGAAGCGCAGCTTCGCCTGGCCGGTCTCGGTGGTCGGCTCCAGATAAATGCGCGCGATGCCGCCCGGTCCGACCTGATAGTTGGTCGCCCCGCCCTCGATATCGAGCAGCGCCCGTCTTTGCGCCAGGGCGCGTTTCCTCGGGAAATACGGCGGGTCGACCGTGTAGTCGCCGACCACGCCCTCGCGCACCGGTTCGCCCCATTGATCGCGGAAACGCACCGCGATCACCGGGGCGGTCTTGCCGTCGGCCACCGCGCGAATACGCCGGCGCGAGTTCGACGGTGACGGGCAGGCCCGAGAAGTGAACGCTCGTCTCGATGGTTTCGACAACGTTGCCGGCAGCGTCCAGAGTCGACGCCCTCAGCACGTTCGGACCCTCGATCAGATCCACGCCGCGCCATTGGCTGACGGCGATCCGCCCGTCCTTGCTCCGGGTCTGTCCGTCGTAGTTCAGCGGATCGACCGGCTCGCCGTTCAGGGTAAGTTGCAGCCTGTAGCTGGCGTCGTGTTTTACGGCGATCTTGATCGACGGAATGGCCGGAGAAAAACCCTTGACCGGCGCCAGCCACTGAAGTGCAGGTGTGGCTTGCGCGAACCAGGTGTCGTCGATCCGCGGCGCCGGGTCAGGCGCGGGCTCCGGCAAGTCTGGCACTGGCGGCGTTGCCTCGGGTTCGACCTCGTCGGCCTGACCGTGCTTGCCCTTTGCGAGCTTGAGTTCCTCCGGCGTTCTTTCGCGCAGATAAAAATCGGCGCGCCACAGCACGCCGGCCTGTACGTCCACGAACTGCGCGTACGGCGTGCCGGCGAAGCGCGTGTTGCGCTCGCAGTCGTGAATCGCGAGCCCGTTCGGCAGGCTGTCGAGGTCCACCTGCACTCTGTGCGTGCCGGGCGCGACACCCTCGAAATGATACATGCCCTCCAGGTCGGTGATCACGTAGCGGCCGTCCTCCAGCACCAGCCGGATGCCGCCGACCCCGGGCAGGTCGGTGCCGACCGTGGGCTCGTGTTCCTGTTCGCAGTTGCCGAGCATGATTCTGCCCGCGATGAAGCTGCGGCTGCGCAGCAGGTCGTCCTCGACTCTGATGGTGGCGCGCGCGACGTTCGACGGCGTGCCGCGCGCGTCGCGCGCGACCGCCGTGTTCGTGGCGTCGCCCATCTGCGCGCCGGCCGACACATTCAGCACGTAAGTCAGCACCACGGTCGTCGACGGCGCCAGATTGCCCACGGCAAAGCTCAGGCGATCGCCGCTGCTGGCAATCTTGGGTTCCGCCATCGCCGCGCCTTCGACGTTCACCGATCCTTCCTGGTAGCGGAACCCGGACGGCAGATGATCTTCGGCGACGACCGCGGCGGCGGTGACCGTCGCGCTGGTGTTGCTGAGCTCGAGCCGATACTGCACGAAATCGCCGATGGCGACCTGTTCGCGCGTGGCGGCCTTAGTCAGCGCCAGATTGCCGATCAGCGGATCGACGGGAATATCGATGTTGAGCGGCGGACCCGCGTTGAGAGCGAAAGCGTCCCCGAACGAGGCGTTCGGGTTCAGCGCGAAGGGCGCGCCCGGCAACGCCTGCAATTCCGGTACGGGCACGCCCGAAGGCGCGACAAAGACTTCCGGGGGCCTGATCTCGATGCGGTAAGTGCCCGGCTCGAGAAACGGGAATCGGTAGCCGCCGGCGGGAAACCGATAAACCGTGCCGCCGCTGTCGGTGACTCTTCCGCCGCTGGTGATACTCGCGGGAAACCGGCTCACGCCGTCGTCGCCGAACACGATCGCCGGCCGCGCCGTCCGCGCATCGATGACGGTGACGGTGGCGCCGTCCACAGGCTCGCCAGTGGCGCTGTTGAAAACGACGCCGAGCGGATCGACCAGCGCCCGCCGACGAGGTATCCGTTTCGTCGAACGGATCGATGTAGTCCACCTCGACGATGGTTTCCGACGAGATCGCCAGCTCGCAGTCGAACGGCCTGGAAGCCGGCGGTACGGACTGAACGAAGCCGACGAATACACCCGTGTCGACATCGGTTTCCGACAGTCGCAGGACCTCGCGATCGCGCGTTTTTGCGTCCCTGACGATGACCTGGACGGTGTCGCGTTCGTTGACGTCAAGATTCTGGTCGAGGTCGGTGAGCTCGATGAAGACCGGTTCGCCCTGATGAAACACGCGCGCTGCCACGAGATCCAGCGGGCCCGAGGCGTCCAGTACCGCGCCGCCCGGGTAGGCCGGATCTTCCAGCGGAGTAAACGCGCTGCCGACGCCGCCCGCGCGGCAGCCGGTGGGCCCGGCCGTCATCGCCGCGGCGCCCTGTCCGCTCGGTGAGTACTGAAAAAATCTGACCCGCGATGGCGTCGCTCCAACCGAGACCGTGACAGCCGCGGCGTTCGACGGCGTATCCAAACTTGCCCCCTCGAAGGTAAACGTCGCGTTGGCGGTGTTGCTGATCACGGTGCTCGGTGAACGGTTCAGCGCCGCAGCGACTATTCGCATCGACTTACCCTGCGCACGTAGGCGATAAAGTTCTATGCGTTCAGCTAACGAGAGATGTTGATAGGTCTTATCCATGGCAACACCAAACTAGCATGGTGTTGCACTTGTTTCGTGAACTCAGGGAATCCAGCCGGAACTTGCTGGATGCCGGTTTACACCGGCATGACCAGGTGGAAACGCAGCGATCCGCAGGGTGCGCCGCGCGCACCGTCGCAGTCCGCGCCAAAGGCAACGGGCTGATCGGCGTACTGCCGCCGACCAGCCCGCGCATGCTGAGAGAGCCCGCATTCCGTGCCGCCTGCTGATGTCGCCGGGCTATGGATCAAGCGAGTCAAACAGGCGCGCACGGCGTAACGGTCACTGTGCGTTATCGCTACGGCCTAGTCGATCGTGACGTCGAATATCGCGTTCGCCGTACCCGTGGTGGCGTTGATCGTGTCATGCGTTACGCGGATGTGGGTCACCGGGTCCGGTGGTGTAGGTGAGTACGTTGAGCCGCCGTTCGAATACTCGAAGGTCGGCGTCTCGCCATTGCTGTTGGTGCCGGTCAGAGAGTCGTGGTGCCCGCGTTCGTGGTGGTTGCCAACAGGCTGTAGCGAAG
>JBOIDC010000089.1:0-12665 GCA_050740315.1 Gammaproteobacteria bacterium
GTTCCAGTGCTTGCTGCTTGGTAACCTGCTTCATCGACCCCTCCAGTGTAGCGCCTAAAGGATCGGACCAATGCACACCAAAAAAGTTCACCCATTATTCAAGGCTCAGTAATAGGAATCCAATTCCCAAAATCGCTGCCTGCCCGCCAGTGAACGGCGCCATGCGCAATACGGCATTACGAACTCCGCTGACTAGGTACGTGCCCACCAACGTACAAATTACAGCACATGTCACAAATAGCCATTTAGGCACGTCGTATCGGCCTCCCGTTGCAATCACTCAAAATACTCGGTCTCTGGATGATTTGGTCAATCAAACAGTCTGCCGCTTCTGGAGCGCTTGTGCTTGCCCCTTCCGGAGGCGCGGATGGCAGCTTCCGACTTGCCCGTCGAGAGTTTTTCAACAAGCCCGTCGATTTCTGAAATCTCTATCTCAAGCTGTTGCCGGATGTAGCTACGCAGCCTCCCCAAAGCGCGGGGTTCCAGATCAAGCTCGGGATCGCCGTCAACGATTCTTGATGCCAGCTTGGCACACTTCTGTCCAAGGGCGGCAAGGCGAGCGTGATCCTCATCCTTGGCTTTAAATCTGGGAAAGGGAAGTTTTACGATGGTCTTGTGAATGTCCCGGGCGCCAAACAACCCACGCGACTGGAACTCCTTAATTTGCAGATTGGCGTAACCGGAATTTAGGAAGGCGCAAAGGTAATGAGCCTCGTTGAGGGATTTAGGCTGGCACCAGTACGCTTTATGGTCGACCACAAAAGGCGCATCGAAAGTCGTTCGATCAACCGTCGTCGCGCTGGCGTCCTGAGCCGACGACGTGTAGATCACGAGATATTTCGCGGCTGGCAACTGTTCTGACATTCCTCGCTGATAATCCAGCCGCTTTAGCAATGTCAACCCAGATTGCTCCGCTTTCTCAGTCCTATTTTCTTCCCACAATTGATGCGCCTCGAAAAACCATTTGCTGGTGTAGCGGGCGCCACGTTTGAGCAAGGCCTCATGGTCCAAAAGCTTGAATCTAGGCTTTCCATCCTCGGCCTCCTTCACGATCATCGGCAGCAAAACCAGCGGCGGGTTGACCAGCGCGAACGGCACGATGTTCCTGGATAAGGCCGTGTGATAGATAAAATCTCCCTCGACTCGCCCAGTCAGCTTGTGACTCTTCCACGGCGGTTTAGCTTCTCGCAATGCCGCCTTGGAACTGCTGGCTGAAATCACTCGTCCCGCCAAATCGCCCGCCGGCGCGTCCCGCTCCAGATCGATAAAGTAGAAGTTCCTGGGTACGATAGTCGCGCCTTGTGTAAAAAGATCCGCGTAAGCATTTTGGCCGTCCAGGGCGGACAACGCCGTTTGCGTGATCGCGGAGCGCGTGCGCCCACTACCGCTTTGGAGCTTTGAATAGTGCCAGTCGGCCTTCTCCATTTTCAGTAGCCGGCGTGCGTCAGCCCAATGCAAGTGTGATTGCGAAAGCCTGCCGCTTACGACATAGCCCGAGATTCCAGCACTTGGAATGCGCCGTCTCAGTTCATCGTTTTCCCAGCGCGCGAATAACGCGCACGATGGCACCCGGAACAACGGCTCCACATCTTTCAGGTCCCATAATTGATGCAACTGCAATCCCTCGACTGCCCCGCTTCGGGTGTTGTCATGCTGATCGGCCGTCATGAAACTGCGCGGCAGCACGAATGCCAGATCGCCTGTAGGCCTCAAGAAATAGTTAGCGCAGTGTGCCAGGAAAATCGCCGCGATCTCGAGGTGCGGCATATTCGCTCTATGCAATGGCGTCACGCCGTAATCATCCGCCAGGATTAACAACATGCGCTGGTAATCGGCGTTCGTGACCGCAGCGTACGTCAACCAAGGCGGATTCCCAACCACGAAATCAAAGCGGTTCTGCAAGAACACCGGCTTGTAGGTGTTCTGCAGAATAAACGTCCAGATGCTGTCTCGGCCTTCTTCTCGCACCTTCTTCAAACCTTCGTAGATTCGGTACAACTCATCTCCCAAGGTTGCGCCGCGTCCTGCCGGTAACAGTTTGTCGGCCAGATCAAGAAAACGCTGTCTGGACAACAATTGGTCATAGCGGCTTACCATCTCGTCGCAAAACGTGACAAGCCGATCGAAGTCCTCAGGGCTATCGAGCCCGGATATGTCGAGCGTGTAGGTAATGTTGTCAATGCTGATCTTGAACGCGGAGCCGAGCAAATCGGCGGTGCCGCGAGGCAGCAACAGCGAATTCGCCAGATAGATGTGGAGCGTGACTGGCGTTCTCGCATGCCGCACCGTATCGCCTAAAGCCAACAGCACCGTTGTCTTGCTTATCTGTACAGATAACGGATGGATATCCATGCCGACGACCTGCGCCGCCATCTCGTTGGCGGTTATCTCGTCAAAATCGCGTCGCATCCGCGCGATCATGGCGCGTAAGAAGGAACCGCTTCCACAAGCCGGATCCAGGACACATGCGCTCGCCGTCAGCGGCAGCTCATCAACGATTCTCTCGCAAAGCCAATCTGGCGTGTAATACTCGCCAAGCGCGTGGCGGGTATCCAGATCGATCAACTCTTGATAGACACCCTTGAGAATATCTTCCTTCACATCACCAAAATCGTACTTCGCTATTTCACGATTCAGGGCGCGGAACATCGGCTTTAGCCGCGTAAAGTAAGTATCGGCGCTGATCCAATGGAAGAAGTCATCCTCCACGAAGCGCTCAACATTGAGATTCTCAAAAGCGGAACCGTTCAAAACCGCCAGCCGAGTCTCGTCGTCGCTAATCTGACGCTTCGTAAGTACGGCATAAGCAATGAATTTGGCGAACGCCGACAAGTACGTGTGAACCAGAAACATCTCCGGTGAATCGTCAAAGCGGCCGTAGGCGATACTGAGGAACTTCCGCCATTGCTCGAACGCGACCTTGAGTTCAGACTGCGTCGTGACATCTTTCGCACATTCCTTAAGACTGCGCATGGAGTTTATGAACGCAGCGGAGGTGTCGCCGAAATCCGCCTGGATATTGGCGAGCGTGGCGAGCTTCGCGCGCGAGACAAAGAGTGTCTCATCGAGAAAGAAGGGAAATATGTCGAACGTCTGCGGCGTAAGATCAAAAGCCCGTATCTCTTTCAGCTTGAAACCGCTTCCGAGTTCAAATGCTCCAATCGTCTGGTGAGACCAATCCGGGGCATAAACCCGCCAGCGAATGCCATCGGTAGCGAGCAACACGTAACGATATTCCTGGCCGGAACGCCAGTTGCCGTTCAGATAGTCGGTAAGTTGTTCTACAGCGTGGGCGCCCGTTTTCTTAAGGTCTTTCTCCCACTCGATGATGATCGTATCGGTCTGCGTGTCTGCGCGTCCGCGTCGTGCGACCGCGCCGCGAGGAATGTTGGCGATCGTGTGTTCGGCACCGAGAGACATGGCGGCGATGAGTGCCTGCGCACCTGTATCACCCGCGAAGACGGTCGTTAGATACTGAACGAATCGTTCCTTTTTCGCGGCTTCCGTATTCGCCCGCCGAAGGTCATTAAGGAATGTCTCCGTGTGCGCTTTCTGAAAGATTTTGTTCGTCAACGCTGCCTCCCCGCTGTTACCACAGATAGCGGCGTTTATCGTGCGCCTACGCCAACATCTGCATCAATATCGGATGCCAGCGCCGATAATTCAATTTTGCCGAGCTTCCCGTGAGCCGCCGCTTATCGACACAACGAACTTGATCGAGCAGGATGCGCGCGTGCCGCCCTTTGAAGGTGAGCCTAATGACTGCCCTTTGCTCGTTAACGGCGCCACTATGATTCGAGGCAAAAGCCCGGTTCATATCGTCGGGCGAGATCACCAGCGCCGGGCGAGTCCTTTTGATCTCTGATCCGATAGGCAGGTCCAGGTTAACCCAGCAGACGTCGCCGCGCCTTATGCGCCTCTTGGCCGCATCTGCCGCTCCCACTCTTCCGAGTGGGCGTCGGTCGCGCCCAGTTCACCCCATGCGTCTTCGTCATCAGCCGCGCGGTAATTGTCGAACCAGCCTTCCCGAGAAGGCTTTATTGGTTCGATAACAATGCGCCCATCTTGTACGCTAAGCTCGACTTCATCGCCGATATCGCAAACAGAAAGCACCGCCGCCGGCAGCAATACGCCTCTTGAGTTTCCCACCTTCCGCACCGTGGTTTTCATCGGATGATCTCAAGTGCAATAACGTTGTCATTACATCATAGCCTTCCAAGGCCATGTAAACATCCAAGGCCACGGGCCGCGACCGTCGATGCCGCTGAGCCATACACGGTGCTTCAATTCAAGCAGCGATCAGATTCGCCGCGCGCAGGCACAAACAGAGGCGAGGCCGCCAGGCGACGGTCGTCGGTGTGGGGTTCGCGTAGCCTCAGCTCGGCGGCCGCACAAGCAAAGCAGGCCTCGGCGGCGCGCAGGTTTGCCGGGCGGACGCGGCTCAAAAGTGTGCGATCAACAAGCTCATTCGCGCACCCCGTCCAGTGCCCCAATCGGGAATGCCGTGGCGAACTCCTTCAGGGCATCACTGCTTGCCTGGTACGACTGGAAGCTCAGGGTGCCGCCGTTTTTGAGCGACACGGAGACTGTGGTGCCGCCGGATTCGGACATCGCCACGCCGGTATACTCGCCGAGACGCATCTTGGCGCCGCCTGACATCATGCCCATCTGCGCGAGGCTGCTGAGAAAGCCGCCGCCACCGTCACCGCCGCCCATCAGGCTCACGGAGATGGTCTGTTCGCCCTTGTTATATCCGGCTTCGGTCAGGGCCATGCCCATCGCCTTGTTCTGATCCAGCGACTGTCGCTTCCAGCCGGCGACTTCGGCCGGGAAGGCAGCGCTTTGCTTGGACATCTGCACCTGCTCTAAGGCCTCCACGCACCAGCGGGCCTCCTCCAGCGCGGCGTCGACTTCGCCCTGCTCATAGAGCTTGAGAATGCCGCCGCAACTGTCTTGGGGGTCTTCCTGCGCCTGTGCGGCGCCCAGGCAGCACAGCACCGCGACGAATAAGCACGATCTCTGCACGATCATTTCTCCCCTGTGATGGTTATTATGTGACGCCACCGCCCTTGCCGGATGACGGCGGCTGCACGACTATCTTTTCCTGCGCTGCCGCGGCCTGCGCTGCGGCAAATGCACGCCCTCGTCCGGCAGGGTGATGTTGAGTTCCAGCACTTCGCAGCCGTTGGAGCGTTCCACCTGCACATCTACGGCGTCGTCGGCCACCTTGGCGTAGCGGCGGATCACCGTCAGGATATCCCTTTGCAGGCGGGCCAGGTACTCCGGTGCGTCTTTGTGCCGGCGCTGATGCGCGACGATGACCTGCAGCCGCTCCTTGGCGATCGGTGCGGTGGCATCGTCTTTGGTGGTGCGGAAAAAATCCAGAAATCGCATCACGCCCGCGCCCCTCCGAACATACGGCTAAACAGGCCGCGCCGTCTCTCGTGCAGAAAGCGATGCGCCCTTTCCTCGCCGAGATAGCGATCCACCAGATCGCTGTACGCCTGACCGGCGTCGCTGCCCTCTTCCAGGATCACCGGCGTGCCCTGGTTGGAGCAGGTCAGCACGGACTGCGATTCCGGGATCACCCCCAGCAGCGGGATGGCGAGGATATCCTGCACGTCCTCGACTTTCAGCATCTCGCCCGCCTTGACGCGCGTGGGCGAGTAACGGGTGAGGATCAAGTGTTCGCTGACGGCGTCGCCGCCGTTTGCCGCGCGCTTGGTCTTGCTGCCCAGCAGGCCCAGCACGCGGTCGGAGTCGCGCACCGACGAGACCTCGGGATTAGTCACGATCAGCGCGTCGTCGGCGAAATACATCGCCAGATGCGCGCCCTTCTCGATGCCGGCCGGCGAATCGCACACGATGTAATCGAACGACTCCCGCAATTCGTCGAGCACGCGCTCCACGCCGGCCATGGTCAGCGCGTCCTTGTCGCGGGTCTGCGAGGCCGCCAGTATCAAAAGGTTATCCACGCGCTTGTCCTTGATCAGCGCCTGTCTGAGCGTGGCTTCCTTGTTGATGACGTTGATGAAGTCGTACACCACCCGCCGCTCGCAGCCCATCACCAGGTCCAGGTTGCGCAGGCCGACGTCGAAATCGATTACGGCGGTCTTGTGGCCACGCAGCGCAAGGCCCGTGGCAAACGCGGCGCTGGTGGTGGTCTTGCCGACCCCGCCCTTGCCGGAAGTTGAGACGATAATTCTAGCCAAGGCCATCTCCAACGGTTGAGGGCCGCGGCCGCGGCCCGGTTTGCTTGCAAAACGGCACCTTGCCCGCGGTTATATTGTGTTCACCAACCAATGTCAACCACTATATCTTGTGATTTGCTCGCCGACGTGGTCGCTGTATTTCCTGCTGTCGCTGACGGGCCGCGCGCCGTGACGGCGCGCGAATGGTGCACAGCGGCGCGCCAGGCGCGGTGGTTACAACGGTTCCAGCATCAGACTGTCTTCGTGCAGATAGGCCTGCACCGCGGCGCCGCGCAGGTCCTCGTCCAGCTCTTCACTCACCCGATACACGCCGGCCACCGCGATCAGCTCCGCCTCCAGGCTTTGCACGAAGATGCGCGCCGTGCCGTCGCCCTGCGCGCCGGCCAGCGCGCGGCCGTGCAACTTGCCATACACATGAATGTGCCCGTCGGCGATCACCTCCGCGCCGGCGCTCACCTGCCCCAGAATCAACAGATCGCCGCCGCGCGCGTAGATGTGCTGCCCGGAGCGCACCGGCTGCGTGATCAGCATGGTCGAGGTTTTCTTGTCGACGCCGGCGGCCGCCGGCTTTTGCGCCGCCTGGCCGGCGCCTTTTGGCGTCTTTGGCGCGGACTCGGGGCCGTCCGTAGCCGGCGCGGGACTGGATTCCGTCCACTCCAGCACGCCCAGATTGGCCTTGCCGGCGTTGGCCCGCATCTCCTTGCCGCCGCCGCGGATCGCGACCGGCACCACCCCCTGCTCGCGCAGCAACGCGGTCAGCGCGTTCAGATCCAGATCGGCCTTTTCCAGCGCGCTCACGTCGATGGCCAGCGGCGCGCCGTAAAACAGCGAGGGCGCTTTCTTGATCTGGCTGCGCAGACGGTCGCCGATGGCGGTCAGGTCGTCACTGAACAGGCGCATGATCGCAAGGCTGGTCATGCGCCCTTTCAGTTCAAAAGGCGGTTTCTCCGCGGGACTTTGCAGGTCGGTCACCTGGTGGTTCTACTTCAAGGCAGAAGCTTATGCGGCAATTGTGACAGATTGCTTTAAGTTTGCAACCGCAGCGGGCGCGCAAGGTCGAGCGCTTGGCGCAAAGGCCGAGCGCCGATCAGGTACGGTTAAGGCCGAAACTGATATGCAGTACGCGAGAAGGCAGCGCCGGTTCTTAACCCGACGCCATCGGACGGTAGTCTTCCGGCGGCCTTCCGGATGCATCTATCGAAACGCGCGCCTCGACAATCGCGCCCGCAGATCGTTGGCGACGTTATCCACCCAGGAGTTGTAGTTGCGATGGATCTGTCGTTCGCCGTTCGTCTCGCCGTAATCTAGATTCGAACTGTCGACATATTTGAACTGCACTTGATCCTGATCGTACAGAGCCTGGATTGTGGCGGTGTGCTCGCGGATGTAAAGCGTGGAATCAATGACGCCCGGCTGCTCATCCACGATGGCCCAGCCGCGACCGACCGGCGCGTCCTTGATGGCGTTCGACACCTCTTCATCGGAAAGGCCCGGCGGCACCTGCACCGCGACCGGGTCTTTTAACGGATTGGAAGTGCATGCCGCCAACAGCAATGACGCGGCGAACAATGGGCTAACGAATTGAGTGCGCATTTCCCCTTCTCCCGTTTAATTATTCAGAATTGTCTTGCGCGCGTGGATTATACGTCAACAAGCTCGGGCTGCGTGCGCAACACCCGCATCAGCCCGCGAGGGTAAAGGCCGCGCCGGATAAGCTTCCACGCCACCATGCGCACGATGCGCGCAGTGTCGGCGATAGCGCGATAATGACTCGCGCGCGCTGCGGCGTAGATTGAATCGATCTCCACGCTCACACTGCGCACCCCCAGGCACGCGGCCTCGATCAGGATCTCGCTTTCGAACACGAAACCGTGTTCGCGATCATGAGCAACGCGGATGCGCCTGAGCAGCTCGGCCGGGTACAGGCGGAACCCGGATTGCGAATCGGCGATGCGATGTCCCGCCGCCCATGAGATCCAGAAATCGGCGAACGCGTTGGCATAACGGCGCATGCGCGGCGAGCGTGTGCGCCCGCGCAGACGCGCGCCGATGACGATCGCGCCGGGGTAACGCGCGGCCGCTTCCAGCAGGCGCGGAATATCTTGCGGGCGATGCTGACCGTCGCCATCCAGGGTAACGATCATCTCAGCCCCCGCGTCTAGCGCCCATTGCATGCCGCGCCACAGGCTCGCGCCCTTGCCCTGGTTGACCGCGTTGCGCAGCAAGACCACATCCAGGTCTTGTACGCATTGCGCGGTGCCGTCGGTGGAACCGTCGTCGATGACCGTGACCTGCGGCACGAAGCTACGCGCGCGGCACGCGACGTCGACTATGGTCGCGGCTTCGTTATGCGCGGGGATGATTGCGGCTATCCGCACCGGCTATGGACGGCGTGCAGCGAGAAAAGGTTGAAGAACATCTCTGGGCGAAAGCGGTAACAGTTGGTCGTTAAGCCAGCCACTTGAAACAGACAGTGTTATAGGGTGGGTTAGGCCAGCGGCTGTAAACCCGCTATGCGGTATTGCCGGGTTACGCCGCTTCACGCGGCTAACCCAGCCTTGCATTATCGAGTTGCAGTCTGTTGTTGACGGCGGGGTATCCGGACGCCGTACCCAGCCTTCAGCTTTGATCTCGTTGCGTAGATTTTGCGTCGGATACCCGTTTTACTTGCGATAAATCGAACAGTATCTTCGGCCCGAGTTAACGTCGGCAGCCTGCATTGACAAGGTAGATTGCGCAAGGACTTTAACGATGATTACATTTTATCTCGGTATCGATGTCGCCAAGGCCAAGCTCGATTGTGCGTTGCTGAGGCCTGATGGCAAGCACCACACCAAGCTGTTTAAGAATACCCGTGAAGGTTTTGGCCTACAACACTACCGCCACCGCCTCATGGCCAATGGCAAGCCACCAATGGTCATCATCGGCGCCATGATGCGTAAGCTCCTTCAAGTCGCCTATGGCGTGCTCAAATCGAGGCAATCATTCAATCCAGCACTTCATGCGCGTTGACACGAATAACAGTATCTACGCCGTGCTCAAGCCATCCCCCCATTGATCGAGACCACCTGGCCCGTGATGTAGGCCGCGTCCTCAGACGCCAGAAACCCGACCAGCGCCGCTACTTCATCGGGGCTGCCGGCGCGTTTCATGGGCACCAGCCGCTTGATCGTCTCGGCCGCGAATTCGCGCGTGGTGATATGCCCCGCGATGATACCCGGCGCGACCGCGTTGACGGTAATGCCGCGCGTGGCGACTTCCAGCGCCAGTGATTTCACCGCGCCGGTGAGCCCCGCCTTGGCGGCCGCGTAGTTGGTCTGCCCGCGATTACCGATCACGCCGGCCACCGACGATATCGCAATGATGCGCCCCCAGCGCGTGGCCATCATCGGCAGCAGCAGCGGCTGGGTGACGTTGAAAAAACCGTGCAGCGACACGTCGATGGGGTGGCGCCACTGCGCCTGATTCATGCCCGCCATCGGCGCATCGCCATAGCCGCCGGCATTGCTGACGACCACTTGTATCGGCCCGGATTCCAGCAGCGCCTGCAACCGCTCGGCGGTAGGTTCGGACTGCGTGACATCGAACGCGATCGCCTCGGCGGAACCGTCCGCGTGCTTGATCTCCGCGACCAGCGCCTGCGCGCGCTCGACGTTGCGGTGCGCATGCACGACCACGTGCAGGCCCGCGCGCGCCAGCCGCCGGCAGATCGCCGCGCCGATATCGCCGCTGCCGCCCGTCACGAGCGCGCGCGTGGATGGATCATTCATCGTGTTGCATGCGCGCAGGCGCGACCTCCACCGCCAGCTGCGCATCCGGCAGATACGGCAACACCACCCTTCGCGCCTGCTGCCGCGCGATGGTCTGCAGGAGCGGCAACGCGCGCGCCGCCGGATTGCCCAACCGCAGGCGTTCAAGCCGGTCGTCGGCCAGACTATCCTCCCGCAGCGCCTGCGCGAGCGTTATCCCAAGCGTTGCCACCGCGCGATCCGCAGGCCGCGCATCGATCAGCATGGCGGCCGCGAACGGCGCGTGGAACGCGCGCACGCCGGATAAAGGCGCGGGCGGCGGATAGTCATAGGCCACCAGCAACACCGGCCCGACTTCGACGATCGCCGTGGTCGCCGCCTCCAGCAGGCCGGCCGCGAAGCTGCCGTCGTGCGCGGACAGGCTCACCGACGACATGCGGCACTGCGTGGCGATTGCCCAGTAACCGGCCGGCCCGTTGTGCACCGAGTTGTGAAACTGCGTGGGCGACACCACGCGCGAGGGCTGCGCGAGGGCCGTGCAGATGCTGTTGATGATCTCGCTGTCGCCGCCCGATGAGGTAAACACCGCGCGCACCGCCGGCAGATCGATGCCATGCGGCCGCGCGAGCTGTTCGGCGACCCGCAGCGCCAGCTTGATCGCGCCGGTCGCGCGCCGGCGTTCATTGCGCGGCAACAGCTCGGGTGCGAACGGCGCCAGCGGGGTATCGGCATAAGGCTGATCGCCGCGCAGCACGGCTTCGCTGCGCGCCCAGCCGTCCAGCCCGGGCGCGATCAAATTCACCGCCTCGATCCATATCGGCGCAAGCCCGGCGGCGGATGCGGAAATCGCTTCAGATCGTTGCGCGCTCACGGCAACCGCCCCAGCAGCAGGCTGCAATTGGAACCACCGAAACCGAACGAATTGCTCATCGCCAGCTCGACCGCGTGCGCCCGCGTTTCGGTCAAAATGTTCGCCTTGAGCATTGGGTCGCGCCGCCGCGTGTTGAGGCTGCCCGGCATCAAACCGCGTTCGATGCACAGGCACGCGATCAGCGCCTCGGTGATGCCCGCCGCGCCCAGGGCGTGCCCGGTCCAACCCTTGGTCGAACTGCACGGCGTTTGATCACCGAACACCCGCAGCATGGCCTTGTCCTCGGCGGCATCGTTGCTGGGCGTGGCAGTGCCGTGCAGATTCACATAGTCGACCTGATCCGGCCGCACGCCTGCGCTGGCCAGCGCCTGGCGCATGGACAGCACCGCGCCCTCGCCTTGCGGGTGCGCGGACGACATGTGGTACGCGTCCGAACTCTCGCCGTAACCGCGCAGCCCGGTCTCCGCAGTGCCCATTTCGGCCCACTCCAGCAGCGCGAAGCCGGCCGCCTCGCCGATGCTCAGCCCGTCGCGCGCCGCGTCCCAGGGGCGGCAGGGTTCGGTTGATGTCAGCTCCAGCGAATGAAAGCCGTATAACGTGGTCAGGCATAGACTATCCACGCCGCCCACCACGGCCGCGTCGCACAGTCCCGCGCACATGTAGCGATAGGCACTGGCGAATACCTTGGCGCTGGACGAGCAGGCCGTGGATATACCCACCGCCGGACCCGCGAGGCGCAAAAACACGCGGGTGAAATCGGCCACCGAAAAAATATCCTGGGTATGGCGGTAACTGAACGGCGCCAGCGCCCCGGTCTCGACGTAGCCGCGATACGCGCGTTCGGCCTCCAGAATGCCCGCGGTGCTGGTGCCGACGAATACGCCGATGCGACTGGCGCCCACTCGCGCGCGCGTGGCCGCGACCGCGGTATCGAAACCGTCCTGCAGCAGGGCCACGCGCGCCAGGCGATTGTTGCGGCAATCGAAGGCGCTCAGATCATGATCGACCGGCTCGTCCTCCAGACCGTCGATGCGGCCGATCCAGGTCGGCAGGTCGGCGGACTCGAAATCGCAGGGCCGCAAGCCGCTCGCGCCACTGAGCAGCGCTGCCGCCGTCGTGTCCACACCCCGGCCCAGGGCGTTGACCAGCGTATATGCGCAGATCGCTAACGGGGCAATCGACATCGCTGTTTGCTCACAGTAAGTAATGCTCAAGTTTTTGCGGCAGTATGCGCACGGTCGAAGCATCGATCGCTCTGATGACGACCCAGCGATCCGGCCCCGCTTCGGGCGCGGCGCGTCAGTCGCTCCGCGAGTGGCTCACCCATCTTACGCGACTAGCGTTTGCGCGCCTCGATCAACACATTGGCAAACGGCGTGCCGGCTGACATGGGCCGCCGCTCGGCGGTGAAGCCATTTTCTTCCAGCAGCCGCACCCACTGCGCGGCGGAACGGTAATGATACCGTTGTTTGAAACGGCCGCGACACAGGCCGAAAAGCCCCTCCGCCAGCCGCGTGACAGTAAAGCGTGCGCCCGCGCCAGCATCCGGTTCGCGGATCAGCAGCAGCCCGCCGGGTTCCAGCGCGGCGTGGACCCGCGCGATCAGCGCCGCCTGCGCGTCCGGCGACATGTAGAACAGCACATCCAGCAACGTCACCGCCTCGCAAGGCGGCGGCCGGTACGTGGTCAAGTCTTCGGTGCGAAGCTCGGCGCGACCGCCCAGCACCTCGCGCGCGACCGCCACGTGCCCGGCGCGCGAATCGACACCCCGCAGGCTCAGGCCATCGGGCGGCGCCGGCCATCCGGGCTGCCATACGCCGCGCGCGTACAGCC
>JBOIDC010000090.1:0-12353 GCA_050740315.1 Gammaproteobacteria bacterium
TACGAGGCTCTTGATCACGCCGTTGAGGATGTCGGCGTTGAGATCCACCGCGGCCTGCATCTGCGACCAGTAGGCGCCCACATCGACGCCCAGCAGGCCCACGCCGACGAACAATCCGCCATATACGCCCACCGCGCTGAAGATCGCCGCCAGCAGCGGCATGGCGATGATACCCGCCACAAACCTCGGCGCCACGACCCGCTTGATGGGGTCCACCGCCATCATTTCCATGGCGGATAATTGCTCGGTGGCCTTCATGAGCCCGATCTCGGCGGTCAGCGCCGAGCCCGCGCGCCCCGCGAACAGCAGCGCGGTCACCACCGGTCCGAGTTCCCGCACCAGCGACAAGGCCACCACCACGCCCAGCGAATCCTCCGCGCCGAAGGTCGACAAGGTCACATAGCCCTGCAGGCCCAGCACCATGCCCACAAACAGGCCGGAGACGAGTATGATCAGGAACGACAGCACGCCGACCGAATAAAGCTCGCGCACCACCAGCCCCGGGCGTGGTAGCAAACTGCCCAGGCTGGTCAGCACCCGCAGCAGAAACACGTGGCCGCGGCCCAGCCGTTCAAATACGCCCAGACCCCAGCGGCCCAGACCGGCGATGACGTCCAGCATCTTCAGCGGGTCCTTAAAAGAGAGACGGCGCCATTCATGTTTTGCGTGCGTTCAGAACGCGCGCCGGGCGGTATCCGGCGCCGGCGATCGATGGTTGGCATGCTTGCATGCACACACGGCTTTAGCGCCGGGCGAGCAGGTCCTGGGCGAAGTCGGCGGCCGCGTAGTGAAACGGCATCGGACCGTCCGGCCGGCCTTTCAGAAATTGCTGCACCCAGTCAGAAGCGCTGTTGCGCAAGGCGGACGCCTCGCCCGCCTCGATGACCCGGCCTTCCGCGATCACGTAAATATAATCCGCGATGTCAAGGGTTTCCTCCACGTCGTGGGACACGACCACGCTGGTCAGCCCCAGGTTGCCGCTGAGCTGCTTGATGAGCGAGACGATGGTGCCCTTGGTGATCGGATCCAGTCCGGTGAACGGCTCGTCGTACATGATCATCATCGGATCCAGCGCCACCGCGCGCGCCAGCGCGACCCGGCGGGCCATGCCACCCGACAGCTCGCTCGGCATCATGCGCCGCGCGCCGCGCAAACCGACCGCCTCGAGCTTGATCAGCACCAGATCGTAAATCAGCTCCTCCGGCAGTTCGGTGTGTTCGCGCAGCGGATAAGCGACATTCTCGAATACGTTCAGGTCGGTCAGCAGCGCGCCGGTCTGAAACAGCATGCCCATGCGCTTGCGCAACTCGTACAGATCGCGCCGACGCAGCTTGTGCACGTTGTGCCCGTCCACGTGCACCGTACCCCTGGCGGGTTTCAGCTGGCCGCCGATCAATCTCAGCAAAGTCGTCTTGCCCGTGCCGCTGGGTCCCATCAAGGCCGTGATCTTGCCATGCGCGATGTCGAGGCTGAGGTCATCGAAGATCGTCCGGTCGCCGCGTACGAAATGCAGGTTGCGGACGACCACCAGCGGCTCTGGCGGGGTGCTTTGATGCGCGATGATTTGCTCCCACGTAAAGCTGGCTTGAACGGAACTTTCGCCAGTAAAAATAAAAACGTGGATGATATACGCTAATTTGCGTCAAACGAAGTTTTTTGACCGATCCTGCTCACGCGGTGCGCGGCCTGACCACGATCGAGCGCCGCGCGCTGCGGTTTTGCTCTTATAATCACCGCCATGACCATCGATGCTTCGCAAATACGCGCGCTGGCCCGGGCGGTGATCGACACCGAGGCGGCGGCGGTGACGGCGCTTGGCGCCCGCATCGATGACCTGTTCATCCGTGCCTGCGAGTATCTGCTGGCCTGCGAGGGCCGCATCGTGGTCATGGGCATGGGCAAGTCGGGACATATCGGCGGCAAGATCGCGGCCACCTTCGCCAGCACTGGCAGCCCGGCGTTTTACGTGCACCCCGGCGAAGCCAGCCACGGCGATCTGGGCATGATCACGGCCAAAGATGTGGTCGTCGCCCTGTCGAATTCCGGTGAGACCGACGAGTTGCTGGTCTTGGTGCCGCTCATCAAGCGTCTGGGCGCGCCGTTGATCGCCCTGACCGGCAACCCCGCCTCCAGCCTGGCGCGCGAGGCGACGGTCAATCTGGACGTGAGCGTGGCAAAAGAGGCGTGTCCGCTGGGCCTGGCGCCCACCGCCAGCACCACCGCGCTGCTGGTGATGGGTGACGCGCTGGCCATCGCGCTGCTGCAGGCGCGTGGTTTCAGCGCCGATGATTTTGCGCGTTCGCACCCGGCCGGGCGGCTGGGAAGACGCCTGTTGCTGCATGTCGGCGACGTCATGCAGACCGGCGATCGGGTGCCGGCCGTTGCGGCCGGTACCCTGCTCGCCGACGCGCTGATCGAGATCACGCGCAAGGGCTTAGGGATGACCGCCGTGATCGACGCCGGACGGCGCGTGATCGGAATCTATACCGACGGCGACTTGCGCCGCACCCTGGATCGCGCGATCGATGTCCGCACGACGCCGATCAGGGAGGTCATGACGCGCAATGCCAAGACGGCGCGGCCCGAGCAGCTCGCCGCCGAGTTGCTGAAGACCATGCAGGATCACAAGATCAATTCGCTGCCGGTGGTCGATGACCGGGGCGTGCTGGTCGGCGCGCTGAACATGCACGATCTGCTGCGCGCGGGCGTGTTGTGAACCCGATGGACGATGCCGGCCGGCGCGCCGCGAATGTCAAACTGGCCGTGTTCGACGTCGACGGCGTGCTGACCGACGGCGCGCTCGTGTTCGGCGACGACGGGCAGGAGTACAAGACGTTTAACGTGAAGGACGGCCACGGTCTGCGCATGCTGCAGCACTACGGTGTCATCATCGCCATCATCACCGGCCGCGACTCGAAGGTGGTTACGCGGCGCATGGCGGATCTGGGCATCGAACACGTCGTGCAGGGCAGCCGCGACAAATTGCCCGCGCTCGAGACGTTGCTTAAGCGGCTCGAAGTGACGGCGGCGCAGACCGCGTATGTGGGCGACGACGTGGTCGATATCCCGGTTTTGCGGCGCGTGGGCCTGGCCGTCGCGGTGCAGGACGCGCACCCGCTGGTCAAGCGCCACGCACACTGGACCACCAGCAGTCGGGGCGGCCGCGGCGCGGTGCGTGAGGTGTGTGAATTCATCCTTGCGGCGCAGGGCAGGCTGGATCTGGCGATGAGCCATTATCTGACATGATGCTGCGGTTGTTGCTGCTGGTCGGGCTGATCGGGATCACGGTGGGCGTGAGCGACTGGCTGCGCGGGCTGCAGGAGGAATTGCAGCGCGCGCCGGCGACCGAGGCGCCGCATGCGCCCGATTTCGCGTTCACCGACGTGTTGCTCACCATGATGAGCATGGACGGCGCGCCGAAGTACCGCATCGAGGCGCCGCGCATGGTGCACTTCCCGCGCGGCGACAGCGCCAGGCTCATCTCCCCTCACGTGTGGTTTTTTCGCGACGATGGACCGCCGGTGGAGCTGCGCTCCGAGCGCGCGCGGGTGACGGCCATGGGCGAACGCATCTGGCTGCCGGGCGAGGTCGACATCGAGCGCCCGCCGCACGACCACCGAGCGCGACTCACCGTGAGGACCCGTGACGTCACGGTGTTTCCCGATCCCCGCATTGCGCGCACCCAGGCGCCGGTGAAGGCCATGAGCGGGGCGCAGCGGCTGGAGGGCGTGGGCATGCGGCTCGATCTGGCGGCCGGTACGCTGGATCTGCAATCGCGGGTGAGGGGGCGTTATGTCCCGTAGTGCCGCCCATAACGCCGCCTGTATCGCGCTCGCCCTCGCGCTGGCGGCGCCAGGCCCGGGCCTGGCGCAACAAGCCGACACCGAACTGCCGCTCAACATCGAAGCGGATCGCGCCGAACTGAACGAGGCGACCGGTATCGGTGTCTACCGCGGCGACGTGCGCATCACGCGAGGCAGCATGGTGTTGAAGGCCGATACGGTGACGGTCATCGCGCCGGAGAGACGCCTGCAAAAAGTCGTCGCCGAAGGCGACAGGAGCACCTTCCGCCAGACTACCGCCCGCGGCCAGGTGTTGTGGGCGGAGGCCTCGCGCATGGAATACGAGCCGCTTGAAGACCGCATCACGTTATTGGGTGAGGCGGTCTTGCATCGGGCGGAAAACCGCTTCGCGGCGGAACGGATCGTATATCACATCGAAAGGCAGGTGGTGGACGCCGACGATCCCGAAGGTGCCGGGCGCGTGAAGATGACCCTGGTGCCGGAAGACGAAGACGGCGGCGGGGGCTCGCCCGATACCCAATGAGTAAACTGCGCGCGCACGATCTCGCCAAACACTACAAGGGGCGGCAGGTGGTCGATGGTGTGTCGCTGCACGTGGCAAGCGGCGAGGTAGTGGGTCTGCTGGGGCCCAACGGCGCGGGCAAGACCACCTGCTTTTACATGATGGTGGGGCTGGTGCGCTGCGATCGCGGAACGATCACGCTGAACCAGCGCGATCTGACCCGCGCGCCCATGCACGCGCGGGCACGCGCCGGATTGGGCTATCTCCCGCAGGAGGCGTCGGTATTCCGCAAGCTCACGGTGGCAGACAACCTCAAGGCCGTGTTGCAGACGCGGCGTGATCTGGATCGCAAACAGCGCGCGCGGCTTCAGGAGCGCCTGCTCGACGAGCTGCAGATCGGTCACCTCGCGGACAGCCTGGGGCTAAGCCTGTCGGGCGGCGAACGCCGGCGCGTGGAGATTGCGCGCGCGCTGGCCATGGAGCCGGCGTTCATGCTGCTGGACGAACCCTTCGCCGGCGTCGATCCGATCTCGGTGCTGGATATTCAGCGTATTATCGGGCACCTGACGGAACGCGGCATCGGCGTGCTGGTGACTGACCACAACGTGCGTGAGACTTTGGGAATTTGCGCGCGGGCATATATTCTGGGCGAGGGCAAGGTCATCGCCGAGGGCGCCCCGCAGGACATCCTGACCGACGCCCGCGTGCGCGAGATCTACCTTGGCGAACATTTTCGACTTTGAATCAGGCGCTCGCGCGCGCGCCTTTGGTATATGATGAGGCAGTACGCGGCGCTCCATGGCCGCGCGCCCTGCCGCTGCGGCCGCGGGACGCGGGTAAGGTTCTCGATCTGTCAGTATGGGAAGAAAGTCCGACGGTGCCTTATACTTTATGGCTATGACATGCCTCAAATCCGCAAACGGGTGTCGCACCGCCGGTCAGGCGGCCCGTAAGAGGCGCCTCGCCGTCCTCTTGCCGCCATCGGCGCACGGGTGCGCGCATGGAGTTCGAAGCTATCGATGTTAAAGCCCTCCATTCAACTGCGCATCGGTCAGCAACTGACCATGACGCCGCAACTGCAACAGGCCATCCGCCTGCTGCAGTTATCAACGCTGGAGTTGCAGGCGGAAATACAGCAGAACTTCGAAAACAACCCTATGCTGGAGACCGTCGACGATGACGGCGAGGCGGACGCGGAGCCGGGCGCCCCGAACAGCGATGAGGCGCCGCCGGGCGCTACCGAGACGCCTGGCGCCAGCAACGATGACGGCATCACCGCGGCCGCGGAGACCCCGGACGAAATACCGGTGGACAGCAGCTGGGATGACAGCTATGACACCTCCAGCCCGTACGGTGGCGCGCCGGACGACGGCGGCCGCGACATCTTCGAAAATCAGAGTGGGGCGCAGGAATCGCTGCGCGATCATCTGTTATGGCAGATGCGGCTGACCCACATGAGCGATACCGACCGGGCGATCGCCATGGCGATCATCGATGCGATCGACGACGACGGCTATCTGGGCGATAGCCTGGAATCGATCCACGCCAATCTGGCGGCGGAGGCCGATATCGAACTGGACGAGGTGGAGGCGGTGCTGCATCTGGTACAGCGTTTCGATCCCGTCGGTTCAGGCGCACGCAGCCTGGCCGAGTGCCTGGGCATACAGTTGCAGCAACTATCCGCCGATACGCCGTGGCTGGCGGAGGCCAGACAGCTGGTCGCCGAGCATCTGGACCTGCTGGCGGCGCGCAATTTCAAGCAACTGTCGCGGCGCATGAAGCTCACCGAAGCGCAGCTGCACGAGGTCGCGGCGCTGATCCAGACGCTCAACCCGCGCCCCGGCTCGCTGATCAGCAACCGCGCGCCCGAGTACATCGTGCCGGACGTCAGCGTGTTCCGCTCGCAGGGCGCGTGGCGGGTGGAACTGAACCCGAACACCGCGCCGCGCCTGCGCATCAACTCGCTTTACGCGAGCCTCGTTAAACGCGCCGACAACAGCGCCGACAACACCTACATGCGCAATCAGTTGCAGGAAGCGCGCTGGTTTATCAAGAGCTTGCAGAGCCGCAACGAAACCTTGCTCAAGGTGGCGACCGCCATCGTGCAGCACCAGCGCGGATTTCTCGAATATGGCCCCGAGGCAATGAAGCCGCTGGTGCTCAAAGACATCGCCGAGCAGCTGGAGATGCACGAATCGACCATCTCGCGCGTGACCACGCACAAATACATGCACACGCCGCGCGGCATCTTCGAGTTCAAGTATTTCTTCTCCAGTCACGTCGGCACCGCGGACGGCGGCGTTTGCTCCGCCACCGCCATTCGCGCCATGATCAAGACCCTGATCGCCGACGAGAACCCCGCCAAGCCTTTGAGCGACAGCAAGATCGCGGCCATGCTGGTGGTCAAGGGTATCAACGTCGCGCGGCGCACGGTGGCGAAATACCGCGAAGCCATGTCCATTCCGCCGTCCAACGAACGCAAACGCCTGGCGTAAACCCGTCGCGCCTGCCACGTATGCAACGTCTCGTCTTTGATCGTTCCATCAACGATAGGGAGTCCATATGCAGATCAATCTCACCGGGCATCATCTCGACATCACCGGCGCGCTGCGCGACTATGTGAACGACAAATTCGAACGCCTGGAGCGCCATTTTGATCAGGTGATCGACGCACACGTGATCTTGACGGTTGAGAAGTTGCGCCACAAGGCCGAGGCCGCGATGATGGTCAGCGGCAACCGCTTATTCGCCGACGAAATCAAGGAGGATATGTACGCCGCGATCGACGGGCTGGTCGACAAGCTCGACCGCCAGATCGTCAAACACAAAGAGAAGCTTAAGGATCATCATCGGGTCGAGGGATCTCATCGCAACATCTCTTGATCTTCCGGGTCTTAATGTTTGCGTTCGCCGCACGCAAGTTGCTGCAGACTAATATGACTATCACCGATTTGCTCAGCCTGGATCGCGTTGTTCACGAACCCGTGGCGGGTGACAAGCGCGCGGTGTTCGAGGCGCTGGGCGCGCGGCTTGCGCCGGCGGCGCACGCGTATCGCGCCGATATCCTGGCCTGTCTGGCCAGCCGCGAGCGCCTCGGCAGCACCGGTCTGGGCCGCGGCGTGGCGATTCCGCATGGGCGACTGGCGGGGCTCTCACGGCCGGTGGGGGTGATGATGAAACTGGCGCACGGGGTGGAATTCGACGCGCCGGACGGCAAGCCGGTGGATATCCTGTTCGCGCTGCTGGTACCAATGGAGTCCACGCAGACCCATCTGGAGCTGCTGGCGCAACTGGCCGAGCTGTTCGCGGACGGTCACATGCTGGCCGAGTTGCGCGCCACCGGCTCGCCTACCGAAACGCTGGCCCTGCTTAATCGTCAGGTCGCCGCGCACGCCGCCTGATCCGCGCGTTGCGTCACGCGCCCACTTCATGATCGCACCGCATGACTGAGCCGCTGACCGTCCAGACGATGTTCGAAGACCTGGCGCCGCGTCTGCGCCTGGAGTGGCTCGCCGGCAGCGAGGGCGCTGGCCGCAGTTTCTCGCAGCGCGGTACGCCCGGACTGATCGGGCATTTCAATCTTATCCACGCCAATCAGGCGCAGGTGCTGGGCAAGACCGAACTGAACTATCTGGCGAATCTGCGCAAGAACTGGCGCCAGGATGCCAGCGAGCAGTTGTTTGAGAACGATCCGGTGGTGATTCTGCTGGCTGACGAGTGCGCGCCGCCCGAGGAGTTCGTGCGGCTGGCCGACCACTTCAAGGTGCCGCTGCTCAAATCGGCGATATCCAGCAACGAGTTGATCAACGACCTGCGCTACTACTTTACGCACAAGCTGGCGGATCGGGTCACGCTGCACGGTGTGTTTCTGGAGGTGCTGAGCATCGGCGTGCTGCTGACCGGCGATGCCGGCGTCGGCAAGAGCGAGCTCGCGCTGGAGCTGATTACCCGCGGTCATCGCCTGGTGGCAGACGACGCGCCGGAGTTCGCGCGCATCGCGCCCGACATCGTCAACGGCGCCTGCCCCGCGCTGATTCAGGATTTCCTGGAGGTGCGCGGCTTGGGCGTGCTGAACATCCGCGCCATGTATGGCGACAGCGTGATCAAGAAGGGTAAGTATTTACGCCTGATCATCGAGCTCAAGCATCTGCGCCAGGGCGACGCGGCGTTCGCGGATCGCTTGCGCGACCAGCAGCATTCGCGCAACGTCTTGGGGCTGGACATTCCGGTGTTCTCGCTGCCGGTGGCGCCTGGCCGTAACCTGGCGGTGCTGGTCGAAGCCGCCGTGCGCAATCATCTGTTGCGGCTCAATGGGTATAATGCGGGCGAAGACCTGGCCGCCCGGCAGCGGCGGCTGATGACCTGACGTACCTTTCTGAACAATCGCGTCGGGCTGATTTACGCGCGGGCGAAACCAAGAACGCTTTAATGAAACTTCTGATTGTCAGCGGGCTATCCGGTTCGGGCAAGACGGTGGCCCTGCACACGCTGGAAGACGAGGACTTCTACTGCATCGATAACCTGCACATGGGATTATTGCCGGCGTTTGTCGAGCAGCTCGTGAGCCCGGGCCTGAAACTCTACGACAAGGCCGCGGTCGGCATCGATGCGCGCAGCGGCGTCGATGACCTCGCCCGCTTCCCGGAGATCGTGGACGCGATCAAGTCCAGCGGCCTGGATGTGGAGGTTATCTTCCTGCAGGCGGATATCGAGGTGCTCATCTCGCGCTTCAGCGAGACGCGGCGCAGGCACCCGCTCACGCGCAAGGGGCTGCCGCTGGTGGAGGCCATACACCTGGAGCGCTCGCTGCTGGAGGCGATCGCCTCGCGCGCCGACCTGAAGATCGACACCACGCGCACCAACGTTCATCAGCTGCGCGCGCTGATCAGCGAACGGGTGCGTACCAGCGCCAATTCATCGCTGTCGCTGCTGTTCCAGTCGTTCGGCTACAAACATGGCGTGCCCACCGACTCCGATTTCGTGTTCGACGTGCGCTGCCTGTCCAATCCGCACTGGGAGGCCGACCTGCGCCCGTTGACCGGCCGTGACCGGAACGTGGTTGAATTCTTATGCGGACATGCCGAGACCGAGGAAATGTTTCTCGCCATACGGGATTTCCTCGCGCGCTGGGTGCCGCGCTTCGAGGCGGACAACCGCAGCTATCTCAGCGTGTCGATAGGCTGCACGGGAGGACGTCATCGATCCGTGTATCTGGCCGAGCGCCTGGCCGATCATTTCAAGCAATCGCGTTATGAAAACATCACCGTGCGTCACCGGGAGCTTGAGTGATACTGGGTCGAGGCATGCGGGTCAAGCTTAACCGCGCCTCCAGATCCCGATTTTACGTCGTACACCAATGACTGATCTTGAGGTTCCGGCAAGCACATGACGGTGGGTTTGCTCATCATCACGCACGGCGGGGTAGGTGAACAGCTGCTCAACACCGCGACCTCGGTGCTGGGGTTCTGTCCGCTGCAGACTGCGCATCTGGCCGTATCACAGAAGACCGATCCCGAGGGCGCGCTGCGCGAGGCGCGCGAGCTTTGTGATGATTTGAACTGCGGCGAGGGCGTACTGGTGCTGACCGACATGTATGGCTCCACGCCCAGCAATATCGCCAATCGTCTGCTGGATCATCCGCAGGTGCAGGTTGTCGCCGGCATCAATCTGCCCATGCTGGTGCGGGTGCTGAATTACCCGAGCCTTAATCTTTATGAGATGGTCAACAAGGCCCTGACCGGCGGACATGACGGCATCCTGTTTTGCGAACGGGAGGACGAGCGGCATGGTCAGTAAGGAGCTCACCATCGTCAACAAGCTCGGCATGCACGCGCGGGCGGCCGCCAAATTCGTCAATCTGGCATCCAATTTCGAAAGCGAGGTCGAACTCGCGAAGGGCGCGCGCAAGGTCAACGGCAAGAGCATCATGGGGGTCATGATGCTGGCGGCGGGCAAGGGCAGCGTTGTCACTGTGCATGCCGCCGGCCGCGACGAACTGGAGGCCGTGCATCAATTGGAAGCACTGATCAACCGGCGCTTCGGCGAAGAAGAGTAGACAACAGAAGCCCCGTCTGGCGGCGCCGGTCACTGCCGGGAGATTCGTCTCGCGCCTGACCCCGGGGCGTTCCTGCACCCCTTCCGAAGGCAGGCGGTCGTCACTGCCACGCGCTTGCTGCCTTCGCTCTCGACTTCTGGGGCGCGCCTGATACACTGCACGCCGCGCAAATCAGCACCTGACGAGTACCCTACCATGGCGGAACCAGCGCCAGACAGCCAGGCAGACGATCATCTGGAGGCTGCGGCCGACAACCTGGCCGAGGCCCTGCGCGCGGGTACCTTAAAGCAGGCCCGCGGCATCGTCTCGGCCCTGCATCCGGCCGAGATCGCCCATCTGCTGGAATCGCTGCCGCCTTCGCAGCGCCGCATCGCGTGGGAGATGGTCGATCAGGACGACCACGGCGAGGTGCTGCTGCACGTCGGTGACGAGGTGCGCGCCGGTCTGATCGAGGCCATGGACCACGAGGCGTTGCTATCCGCCACGGAAGGGCTGGACGTCGATGACCTGGCCGACCTGCTGCAGGATCTGCCGGACGCGGTCACCCGGCAGGCGCTGGCCGGCATGGATCAGCAATACCGGCAGCGCCTTGAGGCGGTGTTGTCCTATGAAGAGGACACCGCCGGCGGTCTCATGAACACCGACACGGTGACCGTGCGCGCCAATGTCACCCTGGATGTCGTGCTGCGTTATCTGCGCATGAAAAGCGATATCCCGGAACTGATCGACAGCCTGATCGTAGTCAACCGTTACGATCGCTATCTGGGCATTCTGCCGCTTTCCGCCGTGGTTACGCGCGACCCCGCCCTTACCGTCGCAGAGGTGATGGATTACAGCGTGGAGGGCATCCCCGCGCAGACGCCGGCCGCGCAGGTCGCGAAGATATTCGAGGATCGCGATCTGGTGTCGGCGCCGGTGCTGGATGAGCACGGCAAGCTTTTGGGCCGCATCACCATCGACGACGTGGTCGACGTCATCCGCGGGCAGGCCGAACACTCGGTCATGAGCATGGCGGGTCTCACCGAGGAAGAAGACATCTTCGCGCCGGTGATCCCATCGGTGCGAAGGCGCGCCCTGTGGCTCGGGGTCAATCTCGTCACCGCGTTTGTCGCCGCGTCAGTGGTCGGGCAGTTTCAAGGCACGATTGAAAAGGTTGTCGCGCTGGCCGTGTTGATGCCGATCGTCGCCAGCATGGGGGGCATCGCCGGCAATCAGATCCTGGCGCTGGTCATCCGCGGCCTGGCGCTGGGCCAGCTGGGCAGGCGCAACGCCCGCTTTCTGGCCACCAAGGAGCTGGCAGTCGGCGCGCTGAATGGCATTATCTTCGCCGTGCTGGTAGGCGCGGTGGCAGTGGCCTGGTTTCGCGACCTCAGGATCGGCGCGCTCATCGCCGCAGCCATGATCATCAACCTGCTGTGCGCCGCCATGGCCGGCGTCGGGATTCCCCTGGCCTTGCGCCGGCTCGGTATCGACCCCGCGCTGGCCGCGACGGTGGTGGTGACCACAGTCACTGACGTCATGGGCTTTTTCGCGTTCCTGGGTCTGGCGACGCTGGTGCTGCTGTAAGCAGTGAATGACGGTAAGGCGATGGACTGCTTTCGTTGCTGCGCACTCGAAAGGCCGGGCTCGAATCGATGATGCCTGATTTAGTCGCATGTCTTGTAATGCTGGAACAAAATAGTACCATATCAGTACTAATTGATGCGACGCGTCGGATTGCCGCCGGATAAAGCGGCGCTGACACGTTACGGATATCGCCGATCAGCTGAACGAGATACGATGCGACCATGCTGCGCTTGAGCAAGCTCACGGATTACGGCACTGTGGTGATGACATTCATGGCGATGTCGCCTGAGGCCGTACACACGGCGCGAGAGATCACGGATCACATGCACGTTGGTCTACCGACGGTGAGCAAGATCATGAAGGCGCTCGCGCATGCCGGTTTGCTCGAATCGTATCGCGGCGCCGCCGGCGGCTATCGGCTGGCGCG
>JBOIDC010000091.1:0-12230 GCA_050740315.1 Gammaproteobacteria bacterium
GCTGTATCGAGGGCTGAAGGCGCGCAAGAACGAATGGGCAGACAACGGCGTGAAAGGCGTGTACGTGATCGGTGACGCCTGGGCGCCAAAACTGATGGCGGACGCGACCTTCGACGGGCATCGCATCGCGCGCGAGATCGAAGAGGAGAATCCTCAGTTCCCGAAGCCGTACCGCCGCGAGGTGGCGGTCTGGGGTACGCCTCACATGCCTGAAGGCGAGTTCGAGATCCAGTATCAAAACTGACTATGAAACAGCCCGGTGCGGCCACGGCCGCACCGGGTGTGTTTGCCTGCGGCGCTACATACACCGCGTGTCGAAACGAAGGTCACTCTAATGGATCTATTGAAACCCGGTCACGACCCGGAGCAGGTCACCCGCATCCTGTTCCAGGATTTTCCTGGCTGGATGATTGGCTCGTTCTATGTTGTCGCGCTGGTGGCAGTGTCGGTATTTTTCTACGGCTGCTATTTGCAGGTTAGAAAATATCGCCGCGGCAGCTCGTTGAAGCTCTCGCATATTGGCCGCGGCCTCAAGGAGATGATCGGATCATTACTGGCCCATCGCTCGCTGAGGCGGCGCGATGTATCGGCGGGCCATGCGCACGCGCTGATCTTCTTCGGATTCGTGCTGCTGTTCATCGGCACCTCAACGATTACTCTCGACTACGACATTACCTCGCGCTTGGGTTTCAGTTTTTGGGACGGGGCGTTCTACCTGTGGTTTTCATTGATCATGGACATGGCCGGGCTGGCGTTGATCGTGGGACTCCTCTACATGATGTACCGGCGCAAGTGGCTCAAGCTGCCCAAGCTCGACTATGCGCGGCCGGACCGCAAGCCGGGCGATCCCGATTACGACCGCAGCTTCTACCGACGCGAGGACTGGGCCTTTCTGTGGTTGCTGATCTTGATCGGGATTACTGGTTTTATCCTGGCGGCTGCGCGTCTGGTGTGGCTGCAGGGCGATCCCACGGTCTGGGCCTATCGCTGGTGGTCGCCCATCGCGGCGACGCTAGCCTATCTGTTTAAGGGCTTGACGCTCTCGCCCGACGGCGCGGCAGATCTGCGTCTGTATACCTGGTGGCTTCACGGGTTGCTGGCGTTCGGCTTCATTGCCCTGATTCCATACACCAAGGTGAAGCACGTCTTCACCTCTATGGCGTCGCTCGCTATCAGGGATCCGAAGCCCGTGGCGCGGCTGCCGATGGCGGATCTGGAAGGCGAGAAGATCGGCTACAACCTCATCACCGATTTCACCTGGAAGCATTTGTTGCACCTGGACGCCTGCACCAAGTGCGGCCGCTGCCACGAGGCCTGCCCGGCCAATGCCACCGGCTACCCGCTTTCGCCGCGCGACCTGGTGCTGTCGCTAAGAGAGTTGGCCGCCAATACGCTTGAGGGTGGCAAAATCTCGGACAACGGCGCATTGGTCGCTGTGGGCGACGGCGTCAATCAGATCCGGGCCGACACCTTGTGGGCCTGCCGCAGCTGCGCCGCCTGCGTGGAAATCTGCCCGGTCGGCATCGAGCATGTCCCCATGATCGTGGAGATGCGCCGGTCGCTCGTGGAGCAGGGCGAGATGGAACCGACCGTGCAAACGGCGCTGCAGCAGATTCAGAAGAAGGGCAACTCTTTCGGAGAGAATAAACGCAAGCGCCCGGCCTGGACCAAGAAGCTGGACTTCGAGATCAAGGACGCGCGCAAGGAGCCGGTCGACGTGCTGTGGTTTGTGGGCGACTTCGCCTCTTTCGATCCGCGTTACCAGAAGGTGTCGCAGGCCTTCGCGCGAATCCTGCATAACGCGGGGGTCGACTTCGGCATTTTGTTTGAGGCGGAAATGAACGCCGGCAACGATGTCCGTCGCGTCGGCGAGGAAGGGCTGTACGAGCACCTGGCGCAGTCCAACATCGAGACCCTAGGTCATTGCGAATTCAAGCGGATCGTGACGACCGATCCGCATTCGTTCAATACGATCAAGAACGAATATCCCGACTTCGGCGGCCAGTACGAGATCGAGCACGCCAGTACACTGATCCAGCGGATGCTCACCGACGGCCAGATCAAGCTCAAGCGCAAGCTTGACTACAAGGTGACCTACCACGATCCCTGCCACCTCGGCCGTCTCAACAAGGGCTATGACGCACCTCGGGAAGCCATCCGCATGCTGGGCGCGAACCTCGTGGAGATGAAACGCACGCGCGACAACTCGTTCTGTTGCGGCGCGGGTGGCGGACGTATCTGGATGCCGGATCCCATGGACAAGGAGAAACCTTCCGAAAACCGCATGAAGGAAGCGGCACAGATCGACGGTCTGGAGGTGTTTGTGGTCGGTTGCCCGAAGTGCATGAACATGTTCGAGGACTCGGTCAAGTCCACCGGCAACGAAGGCAAGATCAAGGTCCAGGAGCTGATCGAGCTGGTCGAGGAGTGTATGGACACCGATGTCGAGCAACACCCCAAGAGGGCGGCCCAAGCGTGAAAAGCCACACTACCGGTTCGATTATGGCGTGTCATAGCAGAAGTGTTGCGGAAAGCTTGTGAAGAACGGCGTTGCACCAGATGCGCCTCGGCGCTCACCCATTCACCATAACCCCGCAAGCCTCGACGAACTGCTAGGACACGCGCGGGAACTCGGCGATGCGTACGTGGCAGCCGCCCTGCATCCGTTCGCTGGGGCTGAGGCCCGCAAGGAACTCGAGCGTGCAAGCCTGGCGAACAGGAAGTTGAGACGCCTGTTCGCCGGCGCGCCCTACACGCCTCCCTCGCTACTCGAGGTGCTGATCAAAGATCCGGATGAGAAGATTCGCCAACGGGTCGCCCGCCATCCGCGTACTCCCCACGCCGTGTTGGCGTGGCTGGTCGACATCGATGGCTCCCAAGCGGTGCGGGCGGCAATCGCTGCTCATCCCAATGCAGATGCGTCGCTGCTCGGCAGGCTGTTGGATGACGCCTCGGACGCAGTGCGCGATAGTCTGTGCAGCAACCCCCAGACCGGCGCCGAGGCGCTCGCTGCCTTGGCCGATCGCGCCAGCCTGACACAGCTCAAGGGGATCGCCAGGAATCCCAATGCGGATGCGGAGGTGCTGCGTAGCCTATGGGCTAGGGGCGATATCTACCTTCGAGGCGAGATCGCCGCGCATCCAAACTGTCCGTCAGACTTGCAAAACGAGTCGGGGCAACATCCCGACCCACTGGTACGCAGGATGTTGGCCGCCAACCCGGCCGTCACGACCGATACGCTGGTGCATCTGCTGAAGGACCCGGAAGCTCAGGTGCGGGCCGCGGCGGCGCGCAACCTCGCCCTCCCGGATACTGAACTCAAGGTCTTGTCGAACGACCCGTCTCGTCAGGTGCGGCGCACCGAGGCGCGGCGGCATGGCCTGATGCGGGAGATCCTCGACGATTTGGCGGACGATGAAGATCCTTGGGTGCGGCGCTGGGTGGCGCGCAATCCAGCCGCATCGGAGGCCGTGCTGTCAAGGCTCGCGAGCGACGACGAAATGGAGGTCCGCCGAGGGATCGCGCGCAATCCCTCGTGCCCGCAGGCGCTGCTGGGCGAGTTGGCGCAAGATCCGGAGGCTTGGGTGCGGGCCGGCGTGGCCTTCCGCTCAGACGCGCCGCAGGACGCGATCGCGAGGCTCGCGTCGGACGAGAGTATCGATGTGACGGCCGGCCTGGGGCGTAATCCCCGTACTCCTCAAGCACAATTGGTGCGCATCGCTGCGCATCAGAATCACGATGTCCGGCGTTCCGTAATCCTGAACGAGCAGGCGCCGCTCGTGGTTTTGAAGCCGCTGCTAGATGACCCCTATCCCATCAACCGGGCTATGCTCGCCGCCCATCCGGCGCTGAGTGTCGAGGCCCGCTGGTATCTGCTCGATGATCCGGAGCCACAGGTGCGCTTCATCGCCGGGCAGGCGCTGGCCAGGCAGTGCGGGCAGCCGGACGGTACGGGTCGAGGACCCTCGTCGCCCGGCCATCAAAACCATTGAGACACGATCCATGGGATCACTGGAGTAGATCAAATGAAGATACTCGTAGCTGTGAAACAGGTGGCTGCGCTCGACGAAGACTTCGAGATACGCGAGGACGGCAAGGATGTCGATCCAGATTATATAGATCATGAGATCAACGAATGGGACGACTATTCGTATGAGGAGGCGCTGCGCCTCATGGAGGAGAGCGGCGCCGACGTCGAGGTGGTGCCGGTCACGGTCGGTCCCGAGGAGGCCGACGATGTCCTGCGCCGGTGCCTGGCCAAGGGCGGCGAGCGCGGCATTCGCGTGTGGGACGACGCGATGGAAGGCTCCGATCCCGTCGCGATCGCCCGCGCACTCGCGAAGGTCGTCGAGCGAGAGAACGCGGACTTGGTGTTCGCGGGCACCCTGGCGGGGGACCATTCGTACTCGCAGACCGGGGTAAGCATCGCCGCCGCGCTCGGCTGGCCCCACGTTGCAGTCGTGTCCAAGCTTGAGTACAAGCCTGGCGACGGCACGGCCAAGGTCCATCGGGAACTGGAAGCTGGCATGGAAGAGGAGCTCACCGCCGTCTGCCCGGTGGTGCTAACGATTCAACTCGGGATCAATCAGCCCCGCTACGCTTCCCTGCGCGGCATCAAACAGGCGAAGAGCAAGCCGATCGAGGTTCTGTCGCATGCCGACCTCGGCCTGTCTGACGATCAGGTCGGTGAGGCGGGATCGCTATTCCGCATCCGGCGCATGCGCATCCCCGAGAAGGGTCAGGCGGAATTGATCGAGGGCACGCCGGCCGAACAGGCCGCGCGGGTTGCGGAGATTATCAAAGAATTGAGAGGAACTTAACGATGAGCGGAATACTGGTTGTTGCGGAGCACCGCCAAGGCGCTCTTAGCGCAGCAAGCTTGGAAACCATAACCGCGGCGAAACGGCTTAAGGAAGGAAAAGATCAACCGATCGCGGTGGTGTTGATGGCAAAGGACCCGGACCAGTACGTCGATCAGGTCAGCGTTGAGCGTGTCGACGAGGTGATCAAGGTTGCGGTGCCGGTGGAAGATTTTCAGTCCGACATCTATGAAGCCGTGCTCCAGGCGCTGATCCGCGAACGCAAGCCGAGCGTCGTGCTCGTTCCACACAGTGTCGATGCCTGGGGCTATGCGCCGGTCGTGGCCGCGCGCGAAGGCTACGGATGCGCGACCGACGTATTCGACTTGAAGTATGAGGGCGAGGAGCTGATCGCGACCAGGGCGGCCTATGCGGAGAAAGTTCACATGGAGGTTGATTTTCCAGGCAAAGAGACTGTGGTGCTGACGATTCGCGGCAACGTCTTTGAGCCTGCCGAAGGTCAGGGTCAGCCGCAGATCAGCAGCTTCGAGGCGCCGGAAGCCAAGGCGCGCACGGAGCATACAGGTTACATCCAGCCCGACACGGCTGGCGATGTGGACATCTCGCAGGCCGAGTACATGCTGTCCATAGGCCGTGGTATCGGCGAAGAGGAGAACGTCGAGCAGTTTCAGGAGTTGGCGGACCTCATAGGATTCACGCTCGGGTGCTCGCGTCCGGTCGCGGACAATGGCTGGCTGCCCAAGTCGCGCCAGGTCGGACAGTCCGGCAAGACGGTCGCCAATTGCAAGGTCTATCTTGCGATGGGCATCTCGGGCTCGGTTCAGCACATGGCGGGCATGAAACACGTGCCGAACATCATCGCAGTGAACACCGATGCGGAGGCTTCGATATTCAGTATTGCGCGCTACGGCGTCGTAGCGGATGTCTTCGATATCGCCGGCGAGTTGAGAAACCATTTCCAGTAACCGACGGTGCGCCTGCGCGCGGCTATGTTCGCCGACATGACGTCACACGCCGCTTGAATGCTGGAAGCCCTCTAATGAAGTGATTCCCGCCGTTTCGAGATTATGGTTTATGTCAAGCGCTAAAGGCCTGAACCTAGGCTCTGTTTCTTTCGAATAGGGGACATGACAAATGTTGGTATCGGGTATTAAGAGTAAGCCGGTATACGCGGCGCTCGCCGCTGATCACGGTGGAAAATCTCATCTGCTGGTGGCTCAGGGCAGTGGCGGCGAGGCCCTGCTACGCCTCCTGGATCAGATGCAGCAGAATTCCAGTCCTTCAGGGATGGGGCGCTATCCCCAGGAAAAGACGCACACTCGCATTCTCTACGCGACCGAGTCGGTGTCCGGGAAGAATTACGCTGGCAAGCTCAAAGGAGCGGGTACTGGCGAAGTCAAGATTTACTCGACGATAGGTGAGCTGCTGGCGGAACTGCCCAGACTAATATCCGAATGCACGATGGGAACTCGGCTTTACGTGGCCGGCTCGGAGAGTTTCATGGGCTCCGTTACCAAGGTCGCAACGCAATTCGATCTGAATAAGGACGAGATTCAGTCTGAGGAATGCGGAACCTTGGCGCGTCGAATCTATTGTATTCACTGTAAAACATTCAGCGAAACCGTCAAGACCAATATCGTGGAATGTGCAGGCTGCCAACGATGGTTGTTGGTACGCGACCATTACTCAAAACGTCTGGCGGCGTACATGGGCGTCATGGCGGATGCAGAAGCACCCGGACAACGCCCGCCCATGGAGGAGATATTTCGATGAAGCACGCGGAGACCATTCCCGTAGAAGTCGTAGAGGTTGAACAGGCCACACCTCAGATCAAGCATTTCACGTTTGCTCCGGTCGATAGACATCCCTTGCCGCCGTTCTCTGGCGGATCGCATGTCATCGTGGTCATGCGCGCCGGGGAGCGGATATACCGCAATCCGTACTCGCTCATGGGCTCCCCACTCAATCTCAATACCTATGAAGTCAGCATCCGGCGCGCGGATCAATCCCGGGGCGGGTCGGCCTTCATGCATGAAAAGGTCAACGTCGGTACCCGTCTCGAACTAGCTCATCCCGTAAATCTTTTTCCGCTGGCAAAGACTGCGCGCAAGCATATCCTCATTGCCGGAGGAATCGGTATTACCCCTTTTATGGCGCAGCTTGTCCAGTTGCGCCGCCAGAGCGCTCCCTACGAGCTGCACTATTCGGTTCGCAGCCTGGAACACGGCGCATTCTGCGAACGGCTGAAACAAGAGGAGGGGGATAAGGTCGTTTTGTACTACGGTGATGCCGGGCAACGCATCAATTTCCACGGCCTCCTCTCCAACCAGCTGCTTGGCACCCACGTATACGTGTGTGGCCCGGGCGGCATGATCGAAGCCGTGGTGGACACTGCGCGCGCTGCCGGGTGGCCCGATAGCCATATTCATTGGGAGCAGTTCGTCACACCGCCGGTGGGCGAACCGTTCGATGCCTTCCTGGCAAAGGCGGGAATTAATGTGCACGTGCCTGCGGAATCGAGCCTGTTGGAGGCGATCGAAGCCGCGGGGGTGGATGCCCCATACCTTTGCCGCGGCGGCGTCTGCGGCACTTGCGAGACCGAAGTGATCGAACTGGAAGGCGAAATCCTGCACTACGATCACTTTCTATCGGACGAAGAAAAGGCGAGCGGAAAGAAAATCATGCCATGCATCTCGAGGGCGCGATGCAAAAGCTTAGTGTTAGATCTTTGATTGGCGCCCTATGGAGAACCTGATGAACGTCGTATTCAAGCGCAACGAAACTTTTCGGGATGACTTTAGCTTCCGCAACAGCCCCGGGGCGATAAGGCGGTTTCCTTTCCCGTTTCACGAAGATCACTACATGTACTCGGTGAACATCGAGCCACACGCAAAGACTCCGAGAGCACCAGCGAACGAGTTGACGCAAGTTCATAGCGGAACGTTCGCGCCCCACACGCGAGGTCCCAAGGGATCGGTCGTCGAGTTTCCCATCGATATTGACGAGCACTACCTGGCCGAGTGTGAAGACCGGCGGCTGGTGCTGGACGAAGACCCGCAGCGATTTCAGGCGTTGCCGCACATGATGAGCGCACAATGGGACACGCTAGAGCTGATCATGGACTCGCTCTCAAGGGACTATCCCGAACACTTCTCGCTGACCAAAAAGGACACACGCTGGACATGGGAAAACCGGCCGCTAAAGATCTCGCAGACATTCATATTTGGCGATCCGTCAACCCTCCCATACCAGCCCCTGGAGTACGTTACACGCCAGGCGCAGGGCGACTGGGTGCTCATGGATCACCGTGACAACGATCTGTACATGGACGCTGGCATGGTGACCGCCCAGGCCGACTGGTCGCTGGACTTCGATCTCGGCATGTCGTTCATGGAATGGCACGGCCCTGTGCCCCTTGCCCACGAGATGGGCATATTCGAGCGGGCGCTCAAATATCTCGTCAATCTCCAGATCAATGAGCCCATACGTCGGCTCAACTGGACTATGACCATCCACCCGCGGCTGGACACATCCCCTGAAAACTATCACAAGTGGGGTACGGACCGTGCCACGGTCACTGCCGACAACGTGGGCGAGCTCGCTCACCTGCGGGTGGAACTGCAGGCGCTGTGGCGTCTGCCGCGAAGCAACGCGATCGTATTCAGCGTGCGCGCCTATCTCATCAGCATGAACGAACTGGTCACGATCCCAAAATGGGCCAAGCGCATGCACCGGGTGCTCAAGACCTTGCATCCGGCGCTCGCTGATTACAAGGGTCTTACCCGATATCGCGATACGGTCGTACAGTGGTTGTCGAAGTTTGACGACGGGGCGGAACTCACGCCTGGAACGGCGCCGGACTAGCGCTTACCTACTATTGCCTTGATCAGCCGGCAGCCGTGCGCTATCCGCGCGGTGGTGGCCATACTGTCCTTCGGCGTCACGCTCGATATTGCGACAGGTGGCCGAAAAAGTCGATGCCACGGTCGTGAACATGCGTTTCGTCAAGCCGATCGATGAAGAGATGATCCTGCAGCTGGCCGAAAGCCACGATCAGCTGATCACGATCGAGGAGAATGTCGTACCCGGCGGTGCCGGCAGTGCGGTGAATGAAACCCTGGCCAGGCACAGCGTCCATGTCCGCATCGCGAATTACGGGCTGCCGGACCGGCTGATCCAGCACGGCTCACGTGACGACATGCTGCGCGATGCGGGCATGACGGCAGAAGCCTTTGGCGACTTCGTGGCGGGCCTGCAGCGGGGACTCGAACCGGCAGCGGCTCGGAGCGCGTGAACGGTACGCTCAGCGTGCCGTGACACTCGGAATCAGTGACTGAGCAGAAGGAACCACAAAGTCTCCGCGCCCTGGTCTGAACTCACGGGGAATAAGGCTTCCACTTGACGGGGACGGACCGGAGTTCGCGATTCATTTGGCTGTTTTATCGCCGAAGCATCCAGTTCACGCTTCACCGGTTTCCCCGTTTTTCCCTGACATCGGCTCCTGCTGTCGCTGTGGCGGCCGCGACCATGGCAGTGATGCAGAAGAGTGTGTTGGCGGAGGAAGTGGCTCGGACCGGCAGATTCCGGTATCGGCACTATCCTTGGTGAAACGAGAAACGCGGCTCAGGAATGCCCGAATCGGGAGGACGCGGTTACGCGTCCTCCAGAAATGGGTACGTACTGGCACAGAATGGCTTATGGATTCGCAGAGCTCGCCGGATAAACATCTGTATCAACATCCGGCGGAATTCCGTCCCAGACGACCGTGTCCAGGCCCTCGGCCTGATTGTCATCGGAGACACGCAGGCCGATAGTGGGCTTGAGAATCAGAGCCAGGACGGCAGCCGTCACCATGCCCAGTCCCAGGCAGACGACGATACCGACTATCTGCATCATGATGCCGATCTCGCCGTGCTGGAAAGCGTACGCTCCTTCCGTAATGCCCAAGTAGCCACCACGGGGCGTTCCCGCTTCGAGCAGGCCGACCATGAGCAGCCCGTAAGTGCCGGCGCCGGCGAACAGCGGGAACAGCTTGTGCTCATCGATATTGCGTTTCTGGGTGAACTCGTAAACCGCATACGCGACGATCGGCGCACCGAGGGCGACGAGGAACATCTCCCAGGGCACATAGACATCGAAAGCGGCGGCACCGGACACATAACCCGCCAGCGGGCCGAGGAGCAGATAGAGCCAGTTACGCGTGGAATAGGCGATGATCGCGCCCATTATCGTGCCACCGGCCCAGGCCATACCGTAGTTATTGAATGCAATACCGACGCTGGTATCCGCCATGGTTATGCTCACCGCAAGCGCCTCGGGATCGAAAAAGAAGAGGCAGGAGAGAATCACCATCGGCAGGCCCGCAAAGATGACCATGACACCGCAGGCAGCCAGGGCCACGTTGGGGTAACGGTATTCGGACACCTTGGGATGGGGTGAATAGACGCCGGGCCGTGCACCGAGCAGGCGGACGAACACCATTGCCATGCCAGTCGGGAACAGATACACGAAGCCGACACCGAAGAAGTCGTGGAAGCCGGCATTGGTCAGCGGTCCGACCGAACCCCACGTCCACCAGCTGAGTAGCGAGGAGACGATGGCCGAAACGAAACATGTAATGAAATAGGCGGAGGCCTTCATTCGCTCCGACACCGCGAAATGCAGCAGGACGTTGACGATGCCCGCGAAACAGGCCAGGAAAAAGATGAAAATCTGGAAATTGTTGATTCCCGGGAAAACCTCGGGATCCACGTTTTGTGCAAGCCCGTTGGCCAGCGCACCCCCGGCCCACCAGTCCTTGATGGAGTCGGTCAGCGTGTAGCCTTCCATGACGTAATACTGGGCGGTCCATAAGGCGAAACCGATCAGGAAGTAGGTCGCAAAACTGATGAAAAAGCCGACCATCTTCTCGACGACCGCATTGAATCGATTCTTTCGCCGGACGGCCCCGGCATCGATCAAGAGCAGACCGACAACGACGAAGATTGCTCCGACCGCGCCGGAAGCATAGACAAGGTTCTGTGCGAGCATGTTCAGTGTGACTTGCTCGGCAAAAGGGGTTGCTGCTTCTATTGCCATGGATATATCCTCTGAAACTATGTTTTGTGCGTAATTTGTATAGTGCTGGCCATACAGTGCGTCAATTGGCCCTAATGGCTATGACTTAAGGGTTATATGCCAGGTCTTAGCGACAAGTTCAGAAGAGAGATTATTGAACAACCTAGTCTTGCTGCGATTACAACCCAGAATAATGGCGAAAAGGTACCCGGCGGCAAGAAAGAAGTTCACGGCACCAGACTGTATGGCGCTCATCACCCGCGGTCAAGTCCCATTTCTGCTGTGAATACGTGAGCGGGATGCGTGGTGTGCGAGGTGATGTTTGGCATCGAACTCGCGATTCAGTTGTTCGCCCAGGGTGATCAGTTGCTGGCGCTCGAAGTCGCTGATCGCCACACGCTGCCAGGTCTGGCTTGCGCGTTGGATGGCAGCGTACATCAGCTTGAGCACGGCCCGTTCGCCGAATGCATGTGGAATCGTTTTGGAGCGGCGGCGCTCTTCTAAAAACAGGCGCTCCAGTAGGTTAGTCGTGCGGGTCGCGCGGCGGTGCGCCACCGGCAGTTTCAGGTGCGCGATGCAAGCCTCGAAGTCATCCTCGAAGCATTTGACCGCGCTGGCAGTTCGTTGGCCCAGGTGTTTGTGAACGCCGCGGCACAGAGTTCCGCCATCTTGGGACTGGCGGCGTGATAAGCCGCCAACGCGCCTGCCTTGACTTCACGCCAGCGCTCCTGTGGTACCTTCGGTTCGAGATTTCTCAACTTGTGTGCCAGACAGCGCTGCCGCAGGCTGCGAGGCAGAACCTCTTCGACCGCGCGGATCAGCCCTGCAGCGCCGTCGGTTACGGTCAGGATCGGATCGGCCAGCCGGCGCGCCTTTAAGTCGCGCAGGAAGTCCGCGCAACACGCCGTGTCCTCTCAGGTCACCCGGCTGTAGTCCCAGCAGCACCTTGTGGCCAGCGGTGGTGATGCCCCAGGCCGCCAGCACCGCCTCACGCGGTTGGCCCAGATGCAATCGTTCATGAATGCCATCCACGAATAGATAGGCGATGTCTATGCCGGACAGATCGCGCTGCGCGAATTCCTGGTACTCGGTCCACAGCGCTTCGGACACCCGGCTGGCGGCCGAGCGGCTGAGCACGCAGCGCCCGCGGCGGTCGGTAAACGCCGCTTCGATATCCCGCACCGACAACCCCCGGGCATACATCTCCACGGCCAAGCGCGCCAGCTCCTCGGTCTTGCCGGCAAGCGCCGCGCGGATCTCGCTCGTCCAGCCTGCGAGCCCGCGCACCTGCGGCACCGCGTACTCGATGGCGCCTTCGGCACTTTTGAGTTCGCCCATCCGATACCCGTTGCG
>JBOIDC010000092.1:0-11408 GCA_050740315.1 Gammaproteobacteria bacterium
CCCATTAGTAACTGTCGTAACTTCGCCGTCATTCCGGCGAAAGCCGGAATCCAGAAGTCCCTCCCTGGCGCTGGATTCCGGCCAATCCCTGGCCGGAATGACGAGTCCGGACATGTATCGGTTATTTACGGGACAGCACACTAGCTGACCTGTTTGCGAGTGCCTATTTATCCGCGCGCCAAACGGGGCGAGCGTCCTGCTCGCCCTCATCGATCAGCAGTTCATCCGTGTGTTGACTCGCTTTCGCGGATTTCGGCGAGAACTCCGCTAGAGCGCGATGGTGACCGCTTTGGTTTCCGTGTAGTTCGAGAGCACGGCCTCGCCCATCTCGCGGCCCCAGCCGGACTGCTTGTAACCGCCAAAGGGCAGGGCGGAGTCGAAGATGTTGTAGCAGTTGATCCACACGGTGCCGGCTTTCAGCTTCGCCGCCAGCTTGTGCGCCTTGCTCACGTCGCGGGTCCAGATGCCCGAGGCGAGCCCATAGACCGAGTCATTGGCCCGGCGCACCAGTTCCTCGTCCATGTCCTTGAACGGCATCGCCACCACAACCGGCCCGAAGATCTCCTCGTCGACCACTTTCATGCCTTCCTTGGCGTCGACCAGAATCGTAGGCTCGATAAAATAGCCCTTGCCCTCACGCTTCTTGCCGCCGGCCACCGCGCGTGCGCCTTGGGCAGCGCCTGACTCGAGATATCCGGCCACCCGATTGAACTGCGCATCCGAGACCATCGGTCCCAGCTGCGTATTGGGGTCCAGACCCGGTCCCACCTTGATCTGCTTGGCCTGCTTGGCCGCACCCTCTATCACCTGGTCGAAGACCTTCTGCTCGATGAACAGGCGTGAGCCCGCCGCGCAGCACTCGCCCTGATTGAAAAATATGGCGTTCGTGGCGCCCGGGATGGCGATATCCATATCGGCATCGGCGAGCACGATGTTGGGCGATTTGCCGCCCAGTTCCAGGGATACTTTTTTGAGATCATTGGCCGCGGCCTTGACGATCATGCGCCCGACCTCGGTGGAGCCCGTGAAGGCGATCTTATCGATGCCGGAGTGCGACGCCAGCGCCGCGCCGGCCGTCTCGCCGAAGCCGGTGACGATGTTGACCACCCCCTTGGGCAGTCCCGCCTCCTGCATGATCTCGCCCAGGCGCAACGCCGAAAGCGGCGTTTCCTCGGCGACCTTGAGCACCACCGTGCAGCCGCAGGCCAGCGCCGGGGCCAGTTTCCACGCGGCCATCAGCAGCGGAAAGTTCCAGGGGATGATCTGGCCGACCACGCCGACCGGCTCGGGCCGCGTGTAGGCGTGATATTGCGCGCCGGGGGTGTACAACACCGACAGCGGCAGGGTGTCGCCGTGTCGCTTGGTGCACCAGCCGGACATGTAATGGAACATGTCGGCCGACAGCGGTACATCGGCGGCGCGCGCGACAGTCACTGGCTTGCCGTTGTCCAGCGACTCCAGCTCGGCCAGCTCGTTTAAGTTCTCCAGGATCAGATCGCCGATCTTGTGAATCAGACGCCCGCGCGCCGACGGTGTCATCGCCGGCCAGGGCCCGCTCTCGAAGGCGCGCCGCGCGGCCTTCACCGCCTCGTCAATATCGGCCTTGTCGCCTTCGGCCACCTGCGCGATCTGTTCGCCGGTGGCGGGATCGATGACCGGAAAGGTCTTGCCGGACTTGGCCGGCACCCACTTGCCGTCGATCAGCAGTTCGCGCGGTCGTCCGATGAACTGCGTGACCGGCGAGCTGAGTTTAACCGAAGTTTGTGCTACTGCACTCATGGATTAGAGCCTCCTGCGGGGTCTGTCCGCCCGCTGTTGATGGTGTATTAACCATCCCTGTGCCGGGTGTTCGCCTTCCATTCGCACGGCAATCTTCTGTGCAGCTATTGTGGTAGACAGCGCGTACGCATTGCGTTCACCGTGAAGCATACACTGACCGGCTGCTTCGGCCCATGAAATTATACGCGGTTTCGCAGCAGCCGTGCGGTGTGAGCGACTTGTTGCATGATGCCGACGCGCCTCGCGCAGCGGATCGGAATGCTGGTTGGTCGCGGTCAGACAGCGCCAATCGGCCAGGACTCGCGCGAGCGTTTTAGTGAGACTAGCCCTAGTGTTGTGTCCCATTAGTAACTGTCGTAACTTCGCCGTCATTCCGGCGAAAGCCGGAATCCAGAAGTCCCCTCCTTTGCGCTGGATCCCGGCCAATCCCTGGCCGGAATGACGAGTCCGGACACGTGTCGGTTATTTACGGAACAGCACACTAGCAGGCGTAGACAGCTCAGTCCGTCGCGACCATCACGTCGCTGGCTTTGATCACCACGTAGACCTGTTTGCCCTCGGCCAGGGCCAGTTTATCGGCCGACACCTTAGTGATAATCGAGACCAGTTCCGCGCCGCCGGGCAATTCCACCGTGACCTCGGTGTTGACCGCGCCGGGCGATACCCGCTTGACCTTGCCTTGCAGTGCGTTGCGCGCGCTTATTTTCATGCGGATCCTCCAAAAGCGAATAGGCATGGTAACAAAACTAACCGCGCGTGGCCCCAGCACTTGACACTGGCGACCGTTTTTCGACTATGTTTTAGATGTATGTTTATATGCAGCGTAAACGGTACTGGGCAAGATAGGGGCTTCAAACAAGTTTGTGCTAGACATTTTGCTGCCGCGTCGTTACCGTTCATCGCATGTATCAACCCATGGTTTTCTGTCTGAGTCCACGCCTTGTCGGAGTACAGCAATCCCTTCGCCGCCGCGCTGGCGCTGATTCTGGCGCCCGATCCGGAACTGCTCGGCATCGTCGCGCTGTCGTTGCAGATCAGTCTCGCGGCGGTGCTGATCGCGGCGCTGATCGGCCTGCCGCTGGGTGCGGCGCTGGCGCTTTATCGCTTTCCCGGGCGCCGGGTGCTGGTGGTCGGGTTGAACGCACTCATGGGGCTGCCGCCGGTGGTGTGCGGCTTGCTGGTCTATGTTCTGTTGTCGCGCGCCGGACCGCTGGGGTCGCTGGGGCTGTTGTTTACGCCGGCCGCGATGGTGATCGCGCAGACCATCCTGGTGTTGCCCATCATCGCGGCGATCACCCGCCAGGTCGTCGAGGACCTGTGGGTCGAATACCGGGATCAGTTGCGCTCGCTGGGCGCGAGCACCGCGCGCGCCATCCCGACCTTATTGTGGGACGGGCGGTTTTCGCTGCTGACGGGAATCCTGGCCGGCTTCGGGCGCGCGGCCGCGGAGGTCGGCGCGGTGCTGATCGTCGGCGGCAATATTCGAGGCGTTACGCGGGTGATGACCACGACGATCGCGCTGGAGACGGCTAAAGGGGAACTCGCTTTGGCGCTGGGTCTCGGCATCATCCTGATGACCTTGGTGGTAGCGATCAACGCGGTCGCCTATCTGGTCAACGAGGGCGCGCGGCGCAGGCTCGGCTGATGAACGCGCCGGTCGCGCATAGCGCGGGCATCTTGCCGCTGGAGCTCGAGAACGTGGCGTTCGCCGCCGGCGGGCACACGTTGCTTGGCCCGCTGTCGCTGAACTTGACGGGCCACGATCGCACCATCGTCCTCGGCCCGAACGGCGCGGGCAAGAGCCTGCTCATGCGGCTGTGCCACGGCTTGCTGCTGCCCACGGCGGGAAACATCCGCTGGCGAAACGGTGTAGACAAGCCCAACCGCCGTCAGGCCATGGTATTTCAAAAGCCGGTGCTGCTGCGCCGTTCGGCGCTGGCCAATCTGACCCACGCCCTTTACCTGCGCGGCGTGCCTTTCAGGCAGCGGCGAACGCGCGCGTCGCAGGCGCTGGCGCGGTTCGGTCTGAGCGTTCAAACGGCGCGCAGCGCGCGCGTGCTGTCCGGCGGCGAACAGCAGCGTCTGGCGCTGGCGCGGGCCTGGCTGCTGGAGCCGGAAGTGCTGTTTCTCGACGAACCTACCGCCTCGCTGGATCCGGCAGCGGCGTTGCTCGTGGAGGAGGCCATCCACGATTTTCACCGTGCCGGGGCCAAGATCGTCATGGCCACGCACGATCTCGGTCAGGCCAGGCGCCTGGCGGAAGAGGTGGTATTCCTTCATCGCGGCAGGTTGCTGGAGCGTACGCCCGCGAAAACCTTCTTCGACGCGCCGGTGAGCACGGAGGCACGCGCTTTCATCAAGGGCGAACTGGTGAACTGAACGTATTCATCCGACCTTGACTTTGACTTGAGGAGCTGGCCGTGCAACGTCGTACGTTTATTAGTCTCATCCTCACCGCGTTGATGGGCTTGCCGCTTGCGGGCGGCGCAATCGCGCAGGATAAGTTCATCGTGCTCGCCTCCACGACCTCGACCGAAGCCTCGGGCCTGTTCGAATACCTGTTACCGATGTTCCAGAAAAAGACCGGCGTCGAGGTGCGCGTGGTCGCCGTGGGGTCCGGCGAAGCGCTTGAACTTGGACGGAACGGCGACGCGGACGCGTTGCTGGTGCACCACCCCGAGGGCGAGCAGGAATACATGCAAGCCGGCTATGGCATCGACCGGCGCGATTTGATGTACAACGATTTCATCATCGTCGGTCCGAAGTCCGATCCCGCGGGGATCGAGGGCATGAAGGATGCGCTGGTCGCATACAAAAGCATCGCCGAGAGCGAATCGCCGTTCGCATCCCGTGGTGATGACTCCGGTACGCACGCGAAGGAACTGCTGATGTGGGAGGCCGCCGGCATCGAGCCCGAAGGCGAATGGTATCGCGAGCTGGGCACCGGCATGGGCGAGACCTTGAATACCGCCGCCGGCATGGACGCGTACACGATGACCGATCGCGGCACCTGGGCCAATTTCGGTAATCGGCAGAACCTGGTCGTCCTCGTCGAAGGCGACCCGGAACTCTACAACCCCTATAGCACCATTCTGGTCAATCCCAGGCGCCATCCGCACATCAAGATCGATCTCGCCCGCCGATGGCACCAGTGGCTGACCTCGGAGGAAGGTCAGCAGGCGATCGCGGATTACGAAATCGGCGGTCAGCAATTGTTCTTCCCGACTTACGAGGGCGGTGAATAGGGTCGTTGAACCGCTACGTCTTCCGGCCATTTCGAACGGAGCGGGAAATCTTGTGGTTCAGCAAGATCAGCGCGCGATTTTTTTACACTCGCCGTCCGGGCTCGGTCGAAATAACAAAGGTCGAGATCCTGACTAGTCGGAGGAACCTATGCGTGCGACTTGGTTCTTTCTTGGCCTGCTGTTGATGCCGCTGGCGCAGGCTGCCGAGCCGGTGCGCCTGCTGGCGGCGGGCAGTCTTGAAGGCGCGTTGAGCGAGGTCGTGGATCGTTTCACCCGCGAGCATGATGTTTCGGTCGAGGCCAAATTCGGCCCTTCGGGCACGCTGCGCGCAAGCATCGAGGGCGGCGAGAAGGCGGACGTGTTCGCCTCGGCCGATATGGCGCATCCACAAGCCTTGGCGAAAGCGGGTCGCGGCGGACCGGTGACCTTGTTCGCGCGCAACCGATTGTGCGCGTTGACGCAACCGGGCCTTGGCGTCACCCCGGATAATCTGCTGCCAAAAATGCTTGATCCGGACGTCCGCGTGGCCACCTCGACGCCGGGTGCCGACCCCTCCGGCGACTACGCCTTCGAGTTGTTCGAAAAGGCCGACAACCTAAAGACTGGCAGTGAGAAAACGCTCAAGAGCAAGGCATTGCAACTCACCGGCGCGCCGGATTCCGCTGAACCGCCGGATGACCGCAGCGCTTACGCCTGGCACCTGCGCGAAGATCGCGCGGATATTTTTCTCACCTATTGCACCAACGCCATCGCCGCGCGCGAGGAAGATCCGGACCTCGAGACCCTTCAAATCTCAGAACCGCTCGCCGTGGGGGCGGATTACGGCCTGTCGTGCTGAGCGACAAGCCGGCGGCTGCGCGACTGGCGCGCTATATGCTCGCGCCGGCGGCGCGAGAAGTTTTGGCCGCCTACGGCTTCGATGCGTCCCGGCCGCCGCACGCGGCTCACGACGCGCAGTGAAGCACGACGCGCAATGAAGAATGAGCAACGAACAACGCCTTTCAAAACGAGAACAAGGGCATAACATGGCACACAACAAGCTCAACCGAACTGCCGCGGTCGCGTTCGCAATCGCCGGCGCGCTGTATGCGCCGCACGGCCATTCCCAGGAAAGAGCGGTGTTCGAGAACAAGGGCGGCTTGAACTATCAGACCGCCGACGGCAACTTCAGCTTCGAGGTGTTCGGGCGTGTTCAGGCGGATACCGCGTTCTACGACGAGGACGTCGCGAGTCTTGGCAGCGGCACGAGCTTCCGCCGCGTCCGCATCGGTGCACAGGGCACGTTCTACGAGGACTGGGGCTTCAAGAGCGAATTCGATTTCGCGAACGAGGGCGTGGCCTTGGCCGACGTCTTTATCCAATACCTTGGTTTCGATCCGATTGTCATCACCGCGGGCCATTTCAAGCAGCCGTTCTCGCTCTCTAACATCACCAGCACCAATGACATCACTTTCATGGAACGCGCGCTGACGCACGATGCCTTCGTGCCCGGCCGGCGCATCGGTGCGGGTGTCGGGGCGGGTGGCGACAACTACAGTGTGAACGTGGGGGTATTCGGTGAAACCGCCTCGGGTGATGCCGGCGAAGACGACGACGGCAACGAGTTCGACAGTGGTTTCAGCGCCGCCGCGCGCGCGACCTTCGCGCCCATCGTGACCGATACCCGCGTGCTGCACGTCGGCGGATCGGTTTACTGGCGCGACCCGAGCCAGGGCGAGGACACGCGCTTTCGCACGCGTCCGGAATCGAACGTCACGGATGTGCGGCTGGTCGATACCGACGTGCTTGCCGGCGTGGACGACGTCAAGACCTACGGCCTAGAAGCCGCCGGCGTCCTGGGGCCGTTTCACGCCCAAGGGGAATATATGCTGGCCGACGTGAGCAGCGCGCTTGCGGATGCGGATTTCGACGGCTGGTACGTGGAAGGCGGTTATTTCCTGACCGGCGAGTCGCGGCCCTATGCCGCCGATGAGGGGAGGTGGAAAAGAGTTACGCCGGAAGGCCCCGCTGGGGCCTGGCAGGTGGCGCTGCGTTACAGCACGCTCGATTTGACCGACGGCGGCATAGACGGTGGCGAGGAGGACAACGTGGGCGTCGCACTCAACTGGTATCCGAACTACTACCTGCGCTTTTCGGCCAATTACATCGACGTGCTGGATCACGAGCAAGTCGGCGTGAGCGACGAACCCAGCATCTTTCAGCTGCGCGCGCAGGTGGTGTTCTAGCGGGAGCGTTCTGCTGGAGCGGCGTCGCAATGGATAAGATTGAGTCGGCCCATCAGTAACCAGGCATCCGCCGGCTTGGCTGAGCCTTCGACTGCTGGTGGTCGAGCGAGGTCTGATGGCAGGTGGAAGTCGTGCCACCGCGCGCGCAATCGCGTCCTTTGGGCGGGTCGATTAGCCGTCGCCCAATCCGATGCTTGGCATACAATGGCAGTCTTGGCATCTTTCCACAAGCAGGATGGCGATATGCGCGCAAAGGCCAGAGAACTTCGTCCGCTCCTCAGCAGGCGGGCGCCAAGCGGCGCGCGGCTCGATCGCCTGTCGCGTCACGCGGGGCGAACCCTGCATTGACGGCCACTTCGTCCCGGCCACGATTCAGCCTGGCCTTGTGGCCGCTGGCGGTCATGATTTTATTGCTGATCGCCGCATCGTTCGCGATCGGGCAGTTTCCGGTGAGCTTGCGCGATCTGCTTGATCTCGCCTTGGCCAAGACGTTCGGTGACACACAACGCGTCTCGCCGCTGGTCGAGACCGTGGTGTTCGAGATACGCCTGCCACGGGTGCTGGGTGCGCTGCTGGTCGGTGGCGCCCTGGCCGCCGCGGGCGCGGCGTATCAGGGCATGTTTCGCAATCCGCTGGTGTCGCCGGACATCCTGGGCGCCTCCGCCGGTGCCGGACTGGGCGCGGTGCTGGGGATTTTTCTGTCGTTACCGTCGGCGGCCATTCAGGCGCTGGCTTTCATGTTCGGGCTGGCGGCGGTGGCGATCGTTTACGCAATCGCCGCGCGCGTGCGCGGTAACGATCCGGCGCTGGTGCTGGTGCTTGCCGGAGTGGTGATCGGCTCGCTGGTGGGCGCGGTGATCTCGCTGCTCAAGATCATTGCCGATCCCTACGATCAACTGCCTGCGATCACGTTCTGGCTGCTGGGCAGCCTTGCGAACCTCGATGCCGGCGACATCAAGCTCGCGCTGCCGGCGGTGATGCTGAGTCTGATGCCGCTGTATCTGCTGCGCTGGCGCATGAATCTGCTGTGCCTGCACGACGAGGAAAGCCGCGCGCTGGGCGTCGATACGGCGAGATTGCGCATCGTCTTCATCGCCGCGGCGACCCTGATGACCTCGGCCGTAGTCGCGATCGGCGGCATGGTCGGCTGGGTGGGATTAATCGTGCCGCACATCGCGCGCATGCTGGTCGGCCCCGAGTTCGGCCGCCTGCTGCCTGCGGCCATGCTGCTGGGCGCGGGCTTTCTGCTGCTGGTCGATAACGTCGCACGCTCGGCTACGTCGTCGGAAATACCGCTCGGCATTCTCACCGCGGTGGTGGGCGCACCGTTTTTCCTGTGGCTGCTGGCCGCGGGGCGCAGGCCGTGGCAATGAAACTGACCACCCACGATCTCGCATTCGGATATCCGCACAAGCCGGTGGGGCGCGACGTTAGCCTGGCGCTGGAAGCGGGCCAAATATTATGCCTGCTGGGCGCCAACGGCAGCGGCAAGACCACCTTGTTCAAAACCTTGCTCGGTCTGCTCAAACCCAAGGGCGGCGACATCATGCTGGACGGCGCGAGCACGCTTTCCTGGCCACGTCGCCGGCTGGCACGAGCCATGGCCTATGTGCCGCAGGTACATGCCGCCTACTTTCCGTTTACGGTTATGGACACGGTGCTGATGGGCCGCGCGGCGCACATGAGCCTGTTCGCCGTGCCGTCGCAGCTTGATCGCGAAGCGGCGCTGGCCGCGCTTACTACATTGCGCGTCGAGGCGCTTGAAGATGAGCCGTACGCGCAGATCAGCGGCGGCCAGCGCCAGCTCGTGCTGATCGCGCGCGCGCTGGCGCAGGAGGCGAAAATTCTGATCATGGACGAACCTACTTCGAGCCTGGATTACGGCAATCGCGTGCGGGTGCTGGAACATATCCGGCGGCTCGCGCGCGATGGTCTGGGCATCATCTTTTCCACGCACGACCCGGATCAGGCGCTTAGCAGCGCGGATACCGTGGCAATGCTGCATGACGGACGATTGATACAACAAGGCGCGCCAAGTGACGTCATCACCCGCGAGAATATGCGCCTGATTTACGGTGTAGAACTAGACATGCGTCGGGTTCAACTCGCCGGGTATGCATCGCGCAATTGAAGACCGACTTGGGCACTTCAACGCGGTGACACACTCAAACCAGTGCCCGCCCTTGGGCGAAACCTCCGGAGTGAATATGAAACGAGTTATTATCGCTGAGCGCGCGGCGCGCCTGTTCCTGCCGGCGCTGGTCGCCATGTTGTTCGCAACGACGTCTGTATCGGCCCACCACGGCTGGGCCTGGGCTACCGGCGAGGAATTCGAGCTGACCGGCACAATCACCGCGACGTTGCTTGGCAATCCGCACGGCGAGGTCACCCTGGACGCCGACGGCGAGCGCTGGACGGTGGAGGTCGGTCAGCCTTGGCGCAATGCATCCGCGGGCTTGAGCGACGATGATCTGGCCGTTGGCACCATCATGACCGTCCACGGCCATCGGTCAGCGGACGCTTCCGAGCGGCTCGTCAAGGCGGAACGCGTGGTAATCGAAGGCAAGGAATACAACCTGTACCCCGACCGCGAATCCTGATCGCTGGCGCTGGCAGCCAGATGTTCGCCGAGCTGCAAAACTCGCTTATCGCCGAAGCGTTGCGCGGTTCGACGTGGGTTTATCCGCTGGTCAACGCGGCGCATATTCTCGGTTTCGCGCTGCTGGTGGGCGCGATCGTGCCGCTCGATCTTCGGCGGCTGGGCCTGTGGCGGTCGGTGCCTCTGGCGACGTTGTCCCGCGTGCTCACGCCGGTCGCCGTGGTGGGCCTGCTGATTGCCGCAAGCGCGGGCAGTTTGTTATTCATCACCCGCGCGGTTGAATACGCCGCATCCGGTCTGTTTCAGGCCAAGATGCTGCTTGTCGGGCTCGCGGTGGCAAACGCACTCGTTTTCCGCCGCAAAGGCGTCCGGCGCGGCGCCGCTGGCTCGTATCGAGGTACCGCGTACTACGCAACGGCGCTCGTGTCGCTGCTTTGCTGGCCGGCCGCGTTGCTGCTCGGGCGGCTGGTGGGTTATTTCTGATCAATACCATTCAGAAATCTTTGCCCAAGCGAGTTGATCGAGGCAGGGCCGCGAACGTTCCTTTCTGTGTACAGTGTTGCTCACGGCGCGAGTCATAATAGCGTCATGCCGATCCGTGCTGGTGGCGGCAAATAACCTGAGTGGTAGCAAATGCGCAAGCGGGCAGATCAGATCATCTACTCCGCCTCCGACCTCGCGAATTTCCTCCAGTGCGAGCATCTCACCACGCTCGACCTGATCAACCTCGATACGCCGCTGCCCAAGAAAGAGGATGACGAGCAGGCGAAGATGATTCAGCGGCGCGGCTTCGAACATGAAGCCGCGTGTCTGGAATCGTTCCGGAAAGAAGGACTCTGGGTCATCGAGGTAAGCACGGCCGGCGAGGTCGAGGAGCGAGCGCGGCGGACGCGAGAGGCGCTGGCGCAGGGCGCAGAGGTCATCTACCAGGCGGCATTCGCACACGGGGAGTTCGTGGGGATCGCCGACTTTCTGCGGCGCGTGGAGCGGCCGTCTGGGCTCGGCGCGTACAGCTTCGAGGTCGTCGATAGCAAACTCGCCCGCAGTCCCAAAACTCAATTCATCATCCAGCTCTGCCTGTACTCCGAGGTGCTTGCCGAAGCGCAAGGCGTCATGCCGGCTCACATGCACGTTCGCCTGGGTGATGGAAGCGAACAGAGCTTCCGCATCGCCGACTTCATCATGTACTACCGCGACGTCAAACGGCGGTTTCTTGCGCACGTGACGAAGACCAGGTGCGAGACCTATCCAGAGCAGTGTGCGCATTGCGAGATTTGCCACTGGCAAGACGTCTGCAACGAGCAATGGCTTCGCGATGATCACCTGAATCAGGTCGCCAACATCACGCGCAGCCAGATCAGGAAGCTGACGGCGGCAGGAATCGTCACTCTGGAGCAGCTCGCCAACAGCGCCGACAACAGGAAAGTACTCAGGCTCGATGCCGCGCTGTTCTCCCGGCTTCGTGGCCAGGCAGCATTGCAATCAGCCAGGCGACGCGACGGCGAGAATCGTCATGAACCGCTGGCTCTCGATCCTGAGCAACGGCGGGGTTTTTATCGA
>JBOIDC010000093.1:0-11366 GCA_050740315.1 Gammaproteobacteria bacterium
CCGGAATCCAGCGCCAGGGAGGGACTTCTGGATTCCGGCTTTCGCCGGAATGACGGCGAAGTTACGACAGTTACTAATGGGACACAACACTAGCGCGGAGCCGGCAGCGCGCACTTTCCGTCTCATTACCTCTCACGCGCTCTCCACGGCCGGCCTGGTCTGCGCGAGCGGTGATGGCTCCTGTTCGATCTCCTCATTCGCAGGGCTGGGCCGATGTTGGGCCGCGATCAGCGAATAGAACACCGGCACGAATCTGTCGCCGCTCTGTGGACAGCCAGATACCAGCCTCAGTTTGTCTTGCTTCATGACTCATGATGGGCCGCCTTCAGCCGCGCTGTTTATGGCTGCTCTCTTGCAAAGGACGGGAATCGATGGCCTGCGCTAGCTGGAGCAAACAGGGCTTCACCCGTCGGTGTGCTTGCTTGCGACATCGATGTGCCTTACAGTTAGAAGCAAAGTAAGGAGATGCCATGGCCGAATCTACCCTCACGAGCAAAGGGCAAACTACCGTGCCCCAACAGATCCGCGACGCTCTGGGCGCTGGGCCGGGGACAAAGTTGCTGTGGTATGTGCTACCGGATGGCAGCATCACTGTTCGTGCCAAATCCAAGTCCATCACTGATCTGGCGGGGATGCTCAAGGCGCCCAAGGGCAAGCACGTGACGGTCGAAGAGATGAATGCCTGGCGCTGATGGCTGCACTCGACACGAATGTGCTGGTGCGTTATCTGGTGGAGGATGACGTCTCTCATTCGGCGGCCGCCAAACGACTCATCCGTTCGGCAGTGCGAAACAACGAGACCTTATTTGTTCCGGTGACCGTCGCACTTGAACTGGAATGGGTGCTGCGTTCCCGCTTTGGTTTCGCCAAGTCAGAGGTGGTGTTGGCACTGTCGCGACTGCTATCCTCGGTTGAACTCTCGTTCGGTTCCGAAGCCGCCGTGGAGGTTGCCCTAGCGCTGTATCAACGAAGCGCCGCCGACTTCTCGGACTGTGTGCATGTGGCACTTGCACACAGTGCAGGCCAAACGCCCTTTTGGACGTTTGATAAGGCGGCCGCGAAAATGACCGGAACAAGGCTGCTGAGGACGTAGCCCCGGCGTGTTCTCCATCGATCACAGTCGCTTTTCTGTATTTGTCTATCGCTCCGCGATAGGCTCGCGCAACCGGGCACTCGCGATCGTCACGCGACAGCATGCCGCTAGCCTTAGTACGCTGAGCGAAGACTCTCGGGTGAGATTCCACCTATCGGAAGTACGCGCACTGCGGCGCGCGCCGGCTCGATCTCCTCACTCACCGCGCTACGCCGACGCTGGGTCGCGATCAGCGAATAGAACACCGGCACGACGAACAGGGTAAACACGGTGCCGACCACCATGCCCGCGACCAGTATGGTGCCGATGCTGTTGCGGGCCTCGGCGCCCGGCCCGGTCACCAGCACCAGCGGGAGGTGCCCGAAGACGGTGGCCGCCGAGGTCATCAGCACCGGGCGCAAGCGCGTCAATGACGCCTCGCGCAATGCGCTCATCTTCTCGCGCCCGCGCTCCTGCAGCGTATTCGCAAACTCCACGATCAGGATACCGTTCTTGGCGATCAGCCCCACCAGGGTGATCAGCCCGACCTGCGAGTAGATGTTGATCGTGGTGAGATCCAAAAAGCTGAATACCAGCGCGCCGGAGATCGCCAGCGGCACCGAACCTAGGAGCACGATCAGCGGGTCGCGAAAGCTCTGGAACTGCGCGGCGAGCACCAGATAAATGAGCACGAGCGCGAACGCCAATGTGACGGTGAGCGCCGCGCCCTCGTGGCGGATCTGCCGCGACTCTCCAGCGTAATCGAGGGTGACGGCCGGGCCGCTCGCTTTGGCCGCGGCGGCTTCAAGAACGCGCAGCCCCTCTTCCTTCGTAACACCGGGGTTAACGCCGCCGAAGATCCGCACCGCGTTGCGCTGCTGGAAGCGGTTCAGCGTGCGCGGGGCGACGCTTGTCTCGATGCGCGTGAACGTTGACACCGGCACGAGCTCGCCACTTGGCGTCTGGATCTTTAGGTCGAGCAGCGGGCCGACCGTGGCGCGGCCTTTGTCGCCGATTTGCGGGATGACCTTGTAGCTGCGGTCGAAGTAATTGAACCGGTTCACGTAATCGCCGCCGAGCAGGGTGCCCAGCTCGCGGGCGACCCCGGCAAGATCCAGCCCGAGGTCGGCGATTCGCTCGCGGTCCAGCACGACTCGCGCCTCTGGCAGGTCGATCTTCAGATCGGTGTCGACGTATAGGAACTTGCCGCTCAGCCAGCCGGCATTCACGACCTTCTGAGCCGTTTGCAGCATCTGCTCGGCCGGCGCGTTGCTCGGAAGCACCAGTTCGACGTCGTACTGGCCGGGCGTCGGCAACGGCGGGTCCAGGCGCGGGAACACGCGCAGACCGGGCACCTGCGACACGGCGCCGTAGACGTCGCCGAACATTTCTTCTGTCGAGCGCTCGCGCTCCGTCCAATTCTTCGCGACCATGCCGCCGAAGCCGCCCCAGGCCGCGGTCAGCGACCACATGAATTCCGCCTCCGGGAACGCGGTGATCGCGCGCACGACTTTGCGCGACTCGCGGTTGACCGCCTCCAGGCTGGAGTCGGGTGAAGCCTCCAGAAACAGGCTGATGTGGCTCTGATCTTCGGCGGGCGCGAGCTCCTTCTTGGAGAACTGATGCAACGGCCAGGCCGCGAGCATGACCAATAACGCGGCCGCCACCATCACCCAGCGCATTTCGAGTGCGACGTCGAGCATGCGCGCGTAGACGCGGCTTACGCCATCGAAGGTCCGGTTGACCAGGGTGGTCAGCCGGCCTTCCTTGCCGTGCGCATGCACGAAGCGCGAACTCATCACCGGCGACAGCGTGAGCGCGACGAAGCCCGATACGACCACCGCGGCGGCCAGGGTGATCGCAAATTCCAGGAACAGCGAGCCGGTCAGGCCGCCCTGGAAGGCAATCGGCGTATACACCGTAGCCAGGGTGATCGTCATCGCCACGATCGGGCCGCGCAGTTCGCGCGCGCCGGCCAGCGCCGCTTCGATCCGCGACTTGCCCAGACGCACGTGGCGCGCGACGTTTTCGACCACGACGATGGCGTCGTCGACGACCAGACCGACCGACAGCACCAGCGCGAGCAGGCTCAGCAGGTTCAGGCTGAAGCCGAGCGCGTACATGATAAGCGCCGCGCCGAGCAGGGAGATCGGCATGGCCACCAGCGGCACCAGCGCCGTGCGGATCGAACCCATGAACAGGTACACCACCAGGCCGACGATCAGGATGGTCTCGGACAGCGTCTTGGTGATCTCCTTGATCGCGTCGCGCATGAACATGGTGCCGTCCCAGACCAGGCGCATGTCGATGTCGTCGGGTAAGGTCGGCCGGATGCGCGCCATCTCATCGCGCAGCCCCTGCGCGACTTCGATCTCGTTCGAGCCGGGCAGCGGCCAGACCCCGAGGTAAACCGCCTGCTGTTCGTTGTATTTGGCGACCATCTCCGCTTCCTCGGCGCCGAGCTCGACCCGCGCCACGTCGGAGAGACGCACGATCGCGCCACCGCGATCGGCGACGATCAGGTTCTTGAATTCGTCGACCGAACGCAGATCCGTATTCGCCAGCAGGTTGACCTGCGTAAGGTTGCCCTTGGTGCGGCCGACGGCAGCCAGATAGTTATTGCGTTGTAGGGCCGCGTGGACGTCGCCCGGCGACAGATTGAGCGCGGCCAGGCGATCGGGATCGATCCACACGCGCATGGCGATCTGGCGTCCGGCCTCGATGGTGACGCGCTGGACGCCCTCCAGGGTCGAGAGCTGCGGTTGCAGGGTGCGCAGCAGCCAGTCGGTGATGCCGGGCACATCGCGCCCGGTGGAGGTGAAGCTCAAGTAAAACGTCGCGTATGGTCGATCGGCGCGCTGCACCTCGACGGTCGGTGGCTCGGCTTCGGCCGGCAGCTCGGCGCGGACCTGCTGCAATCGCGCCGTGACTTCCGCGAGCGCCGCCGTGCTGCTGTGATTCAGTTCCAGGCGCAGGGTAACGGTGCTGATGCCGGCGCGGCTGGTGGACTCGACGTAGTCGACGCCGCTGATCGCCGACACGGCGCGCTCGATCGGCGTGGTCAAAAATCCGCGCACGGTCTCGGCGCTGGCGCCGGTGTAGACCGTCGTGATCACCACCGACGAACTCTCGAGCTGCGGATACTGCTGCACGGGCAGGGTGGTCAACGCGCGATAACCGACCAGCACGATCACAAGATTGACCACCACCGCGAGCACGGGGTGCTTGATGAAGATGTCAGTGAAAGCGCGCATGTCGGTGTTCTTGTGTTGTGGCCTGTGGTCTTTATCAAATTTTCACAAACACAGGGACCATCTCTCCGCGGCACATGTTGTCATTCCGGCGCAAGCCGGAATCCAGCATTACTTCCCTGTCGCTGGATTCCGGCCATTCCCTGGCCGGAATGACGGCATCGGACATGGTCAAATCATCACTGCAATAGCGAAAAGCCATTAGTATCGGCTGATTACCGGGTCCGACTCGCGACCAGCGCGGGATCGTTGGCGATCGCCACCAGTGTTCCGTCGTTCAACTTGAACGATCCCGAAGCGGCGACCTGTTCTCCGGCCGCGAGCCCGGTGCGGATCAGGATCTCATCGCCGAGCACTTCGCCGCTCTCCACCGGCCGCAGCTGCGCGCGGGGTTTGCCATTATCGTCCCGTGCGATCACGAACACGTGATCGCCGGCCGGGCTCTTGCGCAGCGCGTTGACCGGGATGGCGACGAGCACGCGCGACGGGCCAACCGGAATCTGGACACGCACCGAGGCGCCCGGCGCAGGCGCGCTGGCGGCGCCCTCGATTCTCGCGCGCACCGTGGCGTTGCGAGTCGCGGGATCGACACGCGCGTCGATTGCGATGATTTCGGCCACGGTTGGCGACAAGCCGCCGGTGAAGACCTCAACGCCGTTGCCGACATCAAGCCCCTCGGCGACATGCTGCGCAACCTGGAAATCAACGTGTGCGGCGTTGTTGACGCCTTGCAAGGTCGTGAGCTGGGTGCCGGCGTTCAGATACTGGCCGGGATGCACGTCCGATAAGCCCACCCGCGCGCGAAACGGCGCACGAAGCGTCTTGCGGGCGATGATCGCCTTGATGCGCGCGACCTGCGCCAGCGCGACGTCGCGCTCCGCCAGCGCGCGATCCACCTCTGTCTCGGACACGGCACGGTTCTGGCTCAGGCGCTGCATGCGGTCGAGCATCGTCTGCGCGAGGGCGACCCGCGCCTCCTGCGCCTGCAACTCGGCCTCTTCGACGGAGACATCGAGCGCGACGAGCACCGTGCCCGCTTCGACGACTTGCCCGGGAGTGAGATTGACTCGGTGGACGGTGCCGGGAACCTCGTTGCGTAGAGTGATCGAGCGCAGCGCCAAAACCGTTCCGATCGACGTTGTCGTCTCGCGGTACTCGCGTTCCTTCGCAATGGCGATTGTCACCGTTTCCATCGGCTCGGGCTGATTCGCGGAGGCAGCATCGGCTTCCTGTATGGACGCATACTTCCACGCCGCGAGGCTGCCGCCGGTCCCGATGATTGTCACAAGCAGCAAAGTGGAGCCGATCAGTGCACGAACGTTCATGAGCGGCGCCCTCCTGAGCGTTTGACCGCGGCACCCCTGGTCTTCAACGACTGAGCCGGTTTCGAAGGCGTCGAGCGCGCGAGCATGGCTTCGAGTGCCTTGCGCACGCGCACGATCATGTCCTGGTCCACTGGAACCAGCCCGAGTACCCAGTAGAGCCACATCCCGTCGATCGCCGCGGCAACCGCTTCACCGATGCCCGGGGGCAGGTCGTCGTCCGCGACGCGCTGATGGAGCTCGCTGTACACCCCGCGCATGGGCTCGATCAGGGAAGGGTTCTGAGCCAGCGCCGCAAACACCGCGGACGAACTGCGCCGGCACTGCTCCGACCAGCAAGCGCAATCCGCAAGGCTGGTGCTCAGCAGGGCTCGAGACATCCGCCCCGGTCCTTCCGGGGCGCGCTCGTAGGCTTCCTGATAGTGGGCGCGCAAGTGGTCCGCCGTCCGTGTGACCAGCGCTTCGACCAGACGGTCCTTGGTCGGGAAGTGGTGCAGCAGGCCACCCTTGCTCATGCCCGCCTCGGCTGCGACCGCGTCGAGCGTCAGGTTAGCGATGCCCTGGCGCATCACCACCGTCTCCGCGGCATCCAGAACCGTGTTCTGCAATTCGTTGGCAGTTGCTCGTACCATGGAGCGAAACATACCGTCTGGACGGTCGGTTGTCAACCGTCCAGACGGTCTTTTTTTGCCGGTCGCTCGTCTTGACGAGAGCTCGCGCATTATTCAGTCCCGTACCGGTCATGGTGCCGCCACCATGCGGAAGGGTAGGGCAGACCCGCCTCGTCGCGACCCTTGGGCACGAGGTCGAGATACATGTACGCGCCGGACAGCAATTCGTCGCCGCGGGCATAGGTTGAATAGGTATGGAAGATGGCGCCGTTCGCGTCCTTGTAGAACACGCTGATGCCGGACATTTCCTCGCTCTGGAATTCGCCCATGGCGTAGTTGTAATAGACCTTGCCCCTGGCGATTTCGTCCTGCGTGAATGACACATGAAAATCGTAGTTGAAATCGCTGTCATAGGACGACACCCACCGGAAGCGCCAGCCCATGCGCTTCCTGAACGCTTCCAGCTGGCGCAGGGGCGCGCGCGAGATCGCCACGAATGACACGTCGCGATGCTCGAAGTGCATGCGCGCGCCGTCCACATGATCGGCCCCGAACGAGCAGCCGACGCAACCCTCCTTCCAGCCGGGACCGAACATGAAATGCTGGACGATCAATTGGCTGCGTCCGTCGAACAGGTCGGCGAGGGTCTCCTTGCCGTCCGGCCCATCGAAGACGTAGTCCTTCTCGATCCTGACCATCGGCAGCCTGCGGCGCTCTGCGCTGAGCGCGTCGCGCGCACGGGTGAATTCCTTCTCCTTGATCAGGAACGCCTTGCGCGCGGCCAGCCATTCGTCTCGCGACACAACTCTTGGAAGTTCTGGCTTGCTTTCGGTCATGATGACTTCTCCTTTGATCTGGATTGTGGCGGCACGTTATTCGCGCCGGGCTTCACACGAGCTTCTTGGCGGTGGAACCTGTGGGTACTGGATAGTCGTTTGACGAAGGCTGGAATCGACGAGGGCGAGCGGTCTATTGCTGATCCAACATGCCGCGATTCCGGTGCCGCGGCAGGAACCGCGATCAGAGCGCCTGCGGCATGCCGGCGATGACAAGATGGTTCGCTGGATCAGGGAGCGCCGGCGCCAGATTGCGAGCATGCTGACCGCGGCAGGGCCAGTGCCTTACGGGTCTCCGACGAAACAAGGACTGGTTCGCCGATTGCGCACCCGCATCAGCGGCCGCGCTTGGCGCTGTGACTCCGTCGCCGCGCGTCATGCACAGCGTGCGCGCCGCTGACGCGCTTGCTCTCCTGGGGTACCTGCCGCGGCTACTGCGCGTTCAATTGCCTGACGGGGCGCACCTCAATGCTGCCCACGCGCGCCGGCGGGATCTTCGCGGCTATCTGAATGGCTTCATTAAGATCCCTGGCGTCAATCAGATAAAACCCGGCCAACTGTTCCTTCGTCTCGGCAAAGGGGCCGTCGGTGACGGACACCTTGCCGTTGCGGACCCGCACGGTGGTGGCGGTCTGAACGGATTCCAGGGCTTCTCCGGCAATCATGTGCCCGCTCCCCTGCAGCGTCCTGGCATAGGCAAGGCACTCGTCATCCTTTGGACTCTCGGGCAGCGTGTGCAGCTTTGCCTCCTCGCTGTAGACCAGGCACAGGTAGTTCATGGCTTCCTCCAGATCGTGATGGAACGTATGGTCACCGGATAGTCGTTTGGCGCAGCACAAAATCGACGCGATGCGCCACTATTTATTTACAATGTTGAGGATGTTGCCGTCCGGGTCCTTGAACCAGACGACCTTCATGTCGCCGAAGATGTGGACATCACCCTCGCGCGTCATGTCCGGCATGTCGTAGTGCTCGAAGGTCACGCCCTTGGCCTTGAGCGCTCGCACCACGCCTTCCACGTCGTCGCCGACCGTCCACGTCACGGCCGTGGCCTTGTTGGTTCCTGCGTATTGTGACCGGTAGACGTTGATTGTCGAGTTTCCGCTCTTGTAGACGATCAGCTCCTCGCCTTCGGCGCCGACCTGCGCCAGGCCGAGGATGTCTTCGTAGAATTTCCTGGCCGTTTTAAGATTGCTGACCGCGATGTTCGCGGCCGCGTCTCTATCGCTTAGCATGCCGATCTCCTTCACATAATCGTTGATGTCCCTGCCGCGCAATGCCGTCATCCAACCATCCAGCAGTTCGCGCAGCCGGGTCCTCGATTGCCTTACCTGGTCACAGCGTTGGGTCAAACGGACACGCGCTTCTAATCGTACTTATCGTGGAGCCGCACCCAGTCCATGATGCTGGTCTCGTTGCGGCCCTTCGGCGTGAGGTCCAGGTAGTTGTGCGCCCCGATCAGGATGTCTCCTCCGCGCGCGTAGGCGGAATAGGTGTGGAAGACATCGCCGTTCTCGTCTTTATAGAACACGCTGATGCCGGGAGCTTCCTCCTCGCTGGTGGGCTCGTACGCTTCGTAGTTGTAGGACAGATTGCCGTTCGCGATATCGTCCTTCGTGAACGACACGTGATAGTCACTGTTGAAGTCGCTGCCGTACGACGACACCCATTTGAAGCGCCAGCCCATGCGCTTTTTGAACGCTTCGAATTCGCGCCAGGGCGCGCGCGAGACCACTACCAGCGAGACATCGTGGTGCGCCAGATGCAGGTTGGCGCCGTCGATGTGATCGGCCAGGAAGGAGCAGCCGTCGCAGCCTTCCTTCCAGCCGGGGCCGAACATGAAGTGATAGACGATCAGCTGGCTGCGGCCATCGAACAGGTCGGCGAGCGTCTGTTTGCCGTCCGGCCCGTCGAACACGTAGTGCTTCTCGACTTTGACCCAGGGCAGCTCACGCCGCTCGGCGCTTACTTGATCGCGCAATCGGGTCAGTTCCTTTTCCCGCGCCAGATGCGCCTTGCGCGCCGCAAGCCACTGGTCTCGCGACACCACTTTCGGATGTGTGCTCTTGGTCATGATGACTTCTCCTTCGATTGTGGAGGCAATTTCTTCGCGCGGAGCCTGGCGCGAAGCTTCGTCACGACGAGCGCGCTCACGCCGCCCGCCGAGGTCACGCCGGCAACGGCCCAGGCCGCCGAGGCAATACACGCTGGACACATGGGATTCTCCTGGGGCTGGCTACAGCCGTTGTTCACAATCCCTGACCGGGCGTACCTCGATGCTTCCGAGGCGCGCCGACGGGAACTCTGCGGCCACGTCAATGGCCTCGTCCAGATCCCTGGCATCGATGAGCCAGAAGCCGCCCAGCTGTTCCTTGGTCTCGGCAAAGGGGCCGTCGGTGGTGGACAGCTTGCCATTCCGGATGCGCACCATGGTGGCCGTTTCCACCGGTTGCAGGGCCTCCGAGGCGATCAGATGACCGCTCTTGCGAAGCGCCTCCATATAGGTACGGGTCTCGTTCATGACGGCGTCCCACTCGCTCCTGGACATGGCGTTAAGTTTCTTTTCCTCGGCGCAACACATAAGCATGTATTTCATGGTGGCCTCCGGATCGGGTGGGATGCGTGGATATTCGATAGTCGTTTGGCGAAGCGCAAAATCGACAACGGGCCTGCCGGGGGCGAAGGGCTCGCGAAATTAGGGCGCGATGAGCCCACGGCAGGGGATCGAACCGCCCTTGACCGGGCACCATGCCCAGGATTCCGAACGACATCGGCACGGTGACTTTGAGCATCTCACGCGCCTTGCTGACCGACTTCAAGCACCGCTTCCTCGATCTGCCAAGAGCCATCCGGGTGAACCGCTGGACAAGAACCTCTATGAGCTGCCACTGAAGTCCGTGCCGAAGACGCCAGCGTCGCTGGAAGAGGCTCTGGGAGCACTCGAAGGCGACCATGAATTTTTGCTGCAAGGCGGTGTGTTCACGGGCGACGTCATCGACACCTGGCTTAGCTACAAGCGCGGCCGCGAATGCGACGGTGTGCGCCTGCTCCCGCATCCCTACGAGTTCACGCTGTATTTCGACGCCTGATCGAGGGCAGGACAGGGTTCGGCGCGTGCGCCCGAAAAAGGGCGCTTCTCGAAATTCTTTCTTTCGGTTGCTGGAAGCGGCGACGCGCTTGTGCGCAAGTGGGGCATAGACAGCAGTTGCGGGTGTCTGTCGTTTAGAATCCCATAGGCGCTGGTGTCAGCTTGCCGGAAAGAAGACGTAACTGACCCAGACCAGGATCACCATGAGCACCGCGCCCAGGACCAGGCTCCACCGGATGAGTGACTTCCATCCATACGGCATGCTGTTCGAGGAGATTACCGCGTCCAGTTTGGTGAAAATCGATTTGGACGGCAACATGGTGACGGAGTCTCCGTACCTCATCAATCCGGCAGGTTTCACGATTCATAGCGCGGTGCACGCGGCTCGAGAGGACGCGCTGTGCGTTATGCATCTGCACACCGACGATGGCATCGCGGTTTCCGCACAGAAGGACGGCCTGCTCCCGATTTCCCAACAGTCCCTGTTCGCTCTGGCCTCGCTTGCTTACCACGACTACGAAGGGCTGGCGCTGAGCGAGGAAGAAAAGCCGCGCCTGGTCGCAGGCCTTGGAAATAAGACCTTCATGATCCTGAGGAATCACGGCTTGCTGACGGTCGGCCGAACCGCTGCGGACGCGTTCCTCGCCATGTTCATTCTGGAGCGGGCCTGCAAGATTCAGATTCTGGCTCAATCCGGCGGGACGGAACTGATTCCGGTGTCGGAAGCTATCCTGGCGCGCGTCACGGCGCAATACGAGATCGTGACCAAGGGCCTGGGAGCTCAACTTGTCTGGCCCGGGCTGCTCCGGAAGCTCGACCGGATGGATCCGTCGTATCGGGAGTGAGACACCCTGCACAGCGACCGGCCCGAGTTGCGCGCCGTGTGGCAGTTCTTGCAGATGGGCGACCGACCTCTTCCAACACGTGCGCGCCGCGAGTAAGGCGGTCGCCGAGCAAGCGCGCCACGTGCGGATCGATTTCGATCGCATACCATCCTGTTTTACTGAGCGATGAACGGACGACCCCAGAACTATTTCGGCACCAGCGTACGCGAGCACGCCGCTGCGACTTCCGCGTACACGCGCTGCGGCGTGTCCTCGTAGCGGCGGGAGAAATGGAATGGCACCAGATGCTGCACGTTGGCCGCATTGGCGATCTCGCCACACGCCCGCGCGGTGAGATGCCT
>JBOIDC010000094.1:0-10769 GCA_050740315.1 Gammaproteobacteria bacterium
GATCACCGCCGCCGGTGGCGCGGCCGCCCAGGTAGCCACGGACGTCACCCGCCGCTCGGACCTGGGGCGGCTGGTGGGGCTGGCCCGCGAGCGGTTCGGCGGCCTTGACGTGCTGGTCAACAACGCCGGCATCGGCCCGGTCTCCCCGCTCGACGACCTGCGCGTCGAGGACTGGGAGGCGATGGTGGACGTCAACATCAAGGGCGTGCTGTACGGCATCGCCGCGGTACTGCCGCACATGCGCGAGCGCAAACAAGGCCATATCATCAATATGTCATCGGTCGCGGGGCACGTCGTATTTCCAAGCGCGGCAGTCTATTGCGCCACCAAGTACGCGGTGCGCGCGATCTCGGAAGGCCTGCGTCAGGAGTCCAACGGCGAGATCCGCGTCACCAATATCTCGCCGGGCGCGGTTGCGACCGAGCTTCCCGATACCATCAGCGACACCAGCACGGCGGAGAACGTGAAGGGCTTCTACGAGGTGGCAATAGGCGCCGACGCCATCGCGCGAGCCATCGCCTACGCCATCGAGCAGCCCGACGACGTGGACGTCAACGAGCTGATCATTCGTCCGACCAGACAGCAGCTGTAACGCGGGCCGATGCCGTGCACGCATCAAAAAAGCCCTGAAAAGTCTTGACGCCGCACGTGGTACGGCGAGCGCGTTAAGAACGGAATGCGCGGGCCGCGACAGCGGCCCGCGTCAAATCTGAATCAATGCGCCAGCGGCAGATCGGCCGGTGGTGGATTGAAAGAAATATTCGTGGCGACATTAGTGCACGATGACCAACGCGATCGAAGTCGAGAGCCTAAGCAGACTTACCGCTCGAGAACGGGCGCGGAGGTGCGCGCGCTGGCCGGCGTGTCGTTCGAGATCCCGCGCGGCCGCGTATATGGCCTGCTGGGACCGAACGGCGCCGGCAAGTCCACGCTGGTCAAGATCCTGAGCACGATCACCGCGCCGACCGAGGGCCGCGCCGCGGTGATGGGCTGGACGTGATGCGCGATCCGCTGCGCGCGCGCCGGCAGATGGCGGTGGTGTTGCAGCACGCGGCCGCCGAAACCCTGCTGACCGTGCGCGACAACCTGCTGATCTACGCCCATCTGCACGGCATTGGGGCGCGCGTGGCTCGGGCACGCATGCGCAAGGTGGCCGAGGAGTTCGATCTTGCAGGCCGGCTCAACGAGACCGTGCAGGACTTGAGCATCGGCACCAAACGCCGCATCCAGGTGGCCAAGATCTTCATGCTGGATACGCCGCTGATCATTCTGGACGAGGCCACCACCGGCATGGACCCGGTGATGAAACGCAAGGTCATGGATCGCATCCGCGCGGCGGCCGCGCACGGCTGCACGGTGTTGCTGACCACGCAGGTGTTGAGCGAGGCCGAGCAGCTGTGCGACACGATCATCATCATCAGCCGCGGGGCGTACGCTGGCTTCCGGCACCCTGCGGGAGCTGCGCAAGCTCTCCGAGCAGATGTTTCGCGTGAGCCTGTCGTTCGCGGAAGCCGGCGGCGATCCGGCGCATCACATCGAGGCGCTCGAACCCGTGGAAGCGAAGGTCAACGGACCGAATGTCGATATGCTGTTTCGCGGCGACGAGGCGTCGTTGCTGGAAAGGCTCGCGGCGATCTCGCGCGACGCGCCAATCGCGCATTTCGAGATTCGCGGCCCGAGCCTGGAGGAGATATTCGTGGCGCTGCTGGAGAAGGCGCGATGAACGGCATCGCGGCCGTGTTCTACCGCGACTACCGGCAGCGGATCACCAACATCGGGTTCGTGTTCTGGGATCTGTTCGTACCCCTGGCTTATCTGGTGCTGTTCGGCCTCGGCTTCGAGCGCGCGTTCGGCGGCGGGTTCGCGGTCGGCGGCCAGGCCATCGATTACACGGCGTTCCTGCTGCCCGGCGTGATCGCGATGATCACCTTCACCGTGGCGCTGAATACCTCCTGGGGATTTTTCATGGACAAGGACTCCGGAATCTTTTACGAACTGCTGACGTACCCGATCACCCGCCGCCAGCTTTTGATCGGCAAGATCTGCTTCAACGTTGTTTTAAGCGTGATCGCCGCCGCGCTCACCATCGCGCTGGCCGCAACGGTGATGAACGTTCAGGTGCGCTGGACGCGGCTGCCGCTCACCGCCGCCGCGATACTGGTGACCACCGCCGGCTGGTTTTTTCTGTTCAGCGTGTTCGCCATCCGGCTCAAACGCATGGATTCGTTCAACACGGTGACCAGCGCCGCCTATATAATTCTCATGTTCTTCAGCACCTTGTTCTATCCCATCGCCGACCTGCCCGGCTGGTTCCGCGCCACTGCGCATCTGAATCCGATGACCTGGCAGGTCGACCTGCTGCGCTTCGGTCTGCTCGATATCGGCGATCCGGCGATCATCGCGCTGGAAGCCGCGGCGTTTTGCGTCTTCACCGTCATCTGTCTGACGGCGGCGATGCGCGCGCTGGACGCTGTCACTTGAACGCTCCCGCCAAAGATCGTCTGCCTTAGAAGTGCCCGTTTTCCGGCATAACTGACGATCCGCGGTGCGTGCGGCCGCATCAGATCCACAGGTTCACGAATTCGTGCGCGGGCGTTGCTTCCAGCCGCTGCTGATCCTCGCATAACCGCAAGATCTCTTCGCAGCGTCGCGCCGGAAAACGGCTCTCTATGGCGCGCTTGAACTTGTCCACCAACAGCGGGATACCCTCGGCGCGGCGTCGACGGTGGCCGAGCGGATATTGGACCTCTATGCGCTCGGTGCGCGCGCCATCCTTGAAGAATACCTGCACGGCGTTGCCGATGGCGCGTTTGGCCGGATCGAAGTAATCACGCGTAAATCGTGAATTCTCACAGACCTGCATCTTCGCGCGCAGCGCATCGATGCGCGGGTCGGCGGCGATCTCGTCTTCGTAGTCGGAGGCTTGCAGACGACCGAAGATCAGCGCCACGGCAACCATGTACTGAAGGCAGTGATCACGATCGGCGGGATTCGCCAGCGGCCCTGTCTTGTCGATGATGCGGCAGCCGGCTTGCTGGGTTTCGATGACAACGCGCTCAATGTCCGCGAGTCGCCGGGCGACCTGCGGATGTAAGCTAAGCGCCGCCTCCACCGCGGTCTGGGCGTGGAACTCGGCCGGGAACGAGATCTTGAACAGCACGTTTTCCATCACGTAGCTGCCGTAGCGCTGGCCGAAACTAAAAGGTTTGCCCTTGAACAGCACGTCGTAAAAGCCCCATACCCTGGCCGACAGGGCTGACGGATAACCCATCTCGCCGCGCATCGCGTTCAATGCGAGCCACACGCCGCGGCTGGTGGCATCGCCGGCGGCCCAGCTCTTGCGGGACCCGGTGTTCGGGGCATGGCGATAAGTGCGCAGGCTTCCGCCGTCGATCCAGGCATTCGACACCGCATTGACAAGCTGCTCGCGATCGCCGCCCAGCATGGCCGTGATAACCGCGGTACTGGCCACGCGCACCAGCAACACGTGGTCCAGCCCCACGCGGTTGAAGCTGTTCTCCAGCGCGATCACACCCTGAATCTCGTAGGCCTTGATCATCGCGGTCAGCACGTCGCCCATGTTGAGTGGCGCTTTGCCCTGCGCCGCACGCGCACGGCTCAGGTAATCCGCCGTCGCCAGGATCCCGCCCAGGTTGTCGGACGGATGACCCCACTCCGCGGCCAGCCAGGTATCGTTGAAATCCAGCCAACGGATCATCGCGCCGATGTTGAACGCGGCGCGCACCGGATCGAGCTCATACGCGGTGCCCGGCACCCGCGCCCCGCCCGGCATCTGCGCGCCCGGCACCAGCGGACCGAGCAGCCTGGTGCAGGCGGGATGCGACAGCGCCAGCATGCCACAGCACAAGCTGTCCATCAGGCAATAGCGCGCCGTCTCGCGCGCCTCGCGGCTCGCGGCATCGAAGTCAAGGACGTAATCGGCGATATCCGTCAGTACGCGGTCCGGCGCCGGGCGTTGGGCTTCGCGTGTCGCGACTTCTGACATGCTTTAACTAACCTTTTGCGCCAGGGTGCGCCATGCGCACGCCCGGTGTGTGCGGCGCACCGTGTTGCTACGAATTGCGTTGTTCGATGGGCACATACGGCCGCGGTGCCGGCCCGATATAATCCGCCACCGGCCGGATCAGCCGATTGTGCGCGCGCTGCTCGATGATGTGCGCCGACCAGCCCGCGACGCGCGACATCACGAAGATGGGCGTGAACAGCGGCGTCGGGATGCCCATGAAGTGATAGGCGCACGCGCTGTAGAAATCCAGGTTTGCGAATAGCTTCTTCTCCGCCCACATGAGCTTTTCGATCGCCTCGGACACCGCGAACAGGCGCGCGTCTCCGACCGACTCGGAAAGCGCCTTGGCCATCGCCTTGATCACCGCGTTGCGCGGATCGCGTTCCCGGTACACGGCATGCCCGAAGCCCATGATCTTTTGCTTGCGCGCGAGTAAGTCCCGCACCCCGCGCTCCGCCGCTTCAGCGCTGTCGAACTGCTCGATCAGCGCCATGGCTGCCTCGTTCGCCCCGCCGTGCAGGGATCCCCGCAAGGTACCGATCGCGCCGGTCACGGCGGAGTAAAAATCCGAAAGCGTGGCGGCGCACACCCGCGCATTGAACGTAGAGGCGTTGAATTCGTGTTCGGCGTACAGGATCAGCGACACGTTCATCGCGCGCAGATGAAGGTCGCCCGGCGTCTTGCCATGCAGCAGGCGCAGAAAGTGACCGCCCACCGTATCGTCCTGCGCCTCGGTGTCGATACGCCTGGCGTCTTGCGCGAAGTGATGCCAGTACAACAACATCGAAGGGAACGCGGCCAGCAGCCGGTCGGCCACGTCGCGCTGCCGGTCAAACCCGGTTTCGGGCTCCAGCGTGCCGAGCATGGAGCAGCCGGTGCGCAGCACGTCCATGGGCTGCGTATTCGCCGGTATGCGCTCCAGCGTCTCTTTAAGCGCCGCCGGCAGACCGCGCAGCCCCTTGAGTCGCTCCTTGTAATCGCGCAGCCCGGCGGCCGACGGCAGCTCACCGTAGATCAAAAGGTAAGCGACTTCCTCGAAGGTGGCTTTGGCCGCCAACTCGGTAACGTCATAGCCGCGATAGGTGAGCCCGCTACCATCATGCGCGACGGTCGCGATCGCGGTCTGACCGGCCGATTGTCCGCGCAGACCCGCGGTAGTCTTGGTTGCACTCATAGGGTTCCTCGTTGTGAACGGATGGCGGACTGCACGAATGAGATGGTGTTCACCTGCCGCATGGCGCGCGTACATCCGCCACGACAATCGCTTTCGGTGCGCAGTGGCCATCAATGTTAAACCATAAAGCTTGAATGACAAGGCTGCCCAGGCGCGCCGGCTGATTTCCGCCCAGGCTCACCTGCACGGGTGGTGAAGACGCTAATCAACCGAGCATCGGCACGCGGATGCGCATCGACACCACGCGTCAAAAAAATTGCAGTGCCGCCAGACAGATACGAATTATCGGCGGATCAGGCGCGCCGCCATAATCCGCCGGTTGCCGGGACTGGCGAGCCTACGGTTCATCCCTCTGCAAAGCTCGCGGCACCGGCCGACGGCGAAGTGCACGTCGAACAGCGTTCCGTAAGCGTCGAAGTCGCAGGCCTTTCGTGACTGCGGCCATTCACGGCGGCCCCAATCCGAGCAGCGAGCTTTGATGACTATCGTAGTCAAGCGCGTCTCGAAGGTGGTCCTGCCTCAGTGCCTGCGACCGCCGGTGGCCGGCGCGATCATCAGCCCGGCGCACAGCGCGCCCGCCAGCGCGCAACCGGCGGCGGTGAACATAACGGCGCGAAAGCTGATAACGAAGGACTCGTCGATGGCGCGATGTAGCGCCCGGCGCGCTCGCGGGGCCGCCGTCTCTGGCACCGGCGCAGCGGTCAACCGGTCACTGCCTTCGATCACGGCGCGCTCGGCGGCGGGAGATACCTCCAATGCCGTGAGACGCTCATCGAGTCCCGCCTTGAAGACACTGAGCGCGACGACACCCAGCACCGCCACCGCCAATAAGGTGGCGATGCGCGACACGGCGTTATTCACCCCCGACGCGGTGCCCGCGTAGCGATTCTCCACCGCGTTGATAACGGTGGTGGTCAGCGGCGCGACGCTGATGGTCATGCCCAGCGCCAGCACCACCATCCCCGGGAAAAATGTCGTCCAGTATGAACCGCCGATTCCGGGCCAGGCGAACAGGGCAACACCGGCGGCGGCGACGATTGGCCCGACAACGAGCGGCGGTTTGCTGCCGTACCGCACCAGCAGGCCGCCAGCCCAGCGCGACAGCCCGCCCATGATGATCGTGAACGGAAGAAACGCCGCGCCGGCCTCGGTCGCCGAATAACCCTGCACCTGGATCAGATTGAACGGCAGGAAAAACAGGCTGCCGCTTAAGCTGAAGTAAACCAGTAAGGTCATCAGATTCGCGCCGCTGAAGGTCGGCGAGCGAAAGAGCGTCAGCGGCAGCATGGGCGCCGCGGCGCGGGCTTCGATCCACAGAAAAGCGGCCAGGATCATCGTCGCCGCGAGCAGCGATCCGAGCACAGCGGGATGACCCCAGCCCAGTTCGGCGGCGGCGATTAGCCCGTAGGTCAGCGCGGACAGTCCCGACACCGCCAGCAGCGCGCCGCGCCAGTCCAGCGCGGGATTTTCCTCACCTGCGCGGCTCTCTGGGACGCGGCTCAACGTAATGAGCAGCGCCACGAGCGCGAGCGGCACGTTGATGAAAAAGATTGCGCGCCACGACACCACATCCACCAGCCAGCCGCCCAGCACCGGCCCCAGCGCCGCGGTGATGGCCGAGAATCCCGCCCAGGTGCCGATCGCCCTGCCCCGCTCGTGCGTCTCGAACGCAGCGCTGATGATGGCCAGGCTGCTGGGCACCAGCATCGCGCCGCCGATGCCCTGCACCGCCCGCGCGAGGATCAATTGTTCGACATTAGGCGCCAGTCCGCACCAGATAGACGCAAGCATGAACAGCACGATGCCTTGCGCGAACACACGCCGCCGCCCGAAGCGGTCGCCCGCCACGCCCGCGACCAGGATCAACGACGCGAGCAGCAGCGCGTAGGCGTTGACCACCCACTGCATGTCCACCACCGACGCGCTGAGATCGGCCGCGATCGCCGGCAGCGCGACGTTGACCACCGAGCCGTCGATAAACGCCATGCTCGATCCGAGAATGGTCGCCGCCAGCACCCACGGCCTGGCGGCCCGCGCGCAGTCGGCGTGATTCGCGCCGGATTGAATGACGCCGTCATCGCACGGCGCCTTGCCGAGGCTGATCATTCAGAAACAATCCATCATGTGATGCTGCGTTGACTGGCAAGACCTGCCCTGCGCACAGGGTCGTAGAATCTAGTCAGCGGAGTGAAGCGCAATTGCCGCCCTAAAGTACGGAGGATAGCGAACGATGGCAACAGCATTGAGCCGACCGGGTCAAGTCGCCCGGCAGGTGATTTTGCGCGACATCAGTTGGGAGACCTACGAGCGACTGCTCAGCGAGCACGGTGAGCGCTCCGGCACGCGCTTTATCTATCACCGGGGGATGCTGGAAATCATAATTGTCTCGTACAGGCACGAAATCACAAACCGTATTATTGCATCCCTGGTCGAGATGCTTGCCGAGCAGCTGAACATCGATGTCATGGGCGCCGGCTCGACGACGTTCCAGCGCCAGGATCTGGCGAGCGGCTTCGAGCCCGATTCGTGTTTTTACATCGCGCGCGCGGAATCGATGCGGGGTAAAGACGCAGTCGATCTGCTCGTCGATCCGCCGCCTGACCTGGTCATCGAGATCGATATCACGCGCCCGTCTCTGCCGCGCTTCCCCGTGTTCGCAGGCGTCGGCGTGCCCGAGGTCTGGCGCTATGACGGCAGTAAAGTCAGCGTTCACCAGCTTGACTCAAACAGCGGCGCATACCACGAAACCGCGCAGAGCGCGGCGCTGCCCGGCGTCAGCGGCGAGGTGCTGACCGGTTTCACGGAAGCGGGCCTGACCGAAAAGCGCCACCAGTGGCTCAAGCGCGTGCGGGCATGGGCGCGGGAAGCCGGGCGCAGCTGATTCGTTAATCACAACAGGCGCCAGCGTGGCGTCCCGTTGATAAACTGGACACTTGCAGGTCGCCCTTCACCTGCAAACGCTAGGGGGGCGCCACCGGCAAGCGTACCTCCATGACCGCCCCGCCTTCCGGCCGATTACTGGCCGTGATCTGACCGCCGTGCTCTTCGACGATGCGTTGCACGATCGAGAGTCCCAGCCCCGTACCGCCGCGTCGTCGGGTGAAAAACGGCTCGAACAGGCGCGGCAGATTTTCTTCGCTGATACCGGGCCCGTTATCCTTGACGGCGCACACGATCCAACGTTGCTCCGCATCCGAAACCTGCCGGGCCTCGATCGTGAGCGTGGTTTGCGGCGCGGAATGCTGGAGGGCATTTTCCAGCAGGTTCTGGAATACCTGCGCCAGGCGCGCCTGATCCATCAGTACGCATGCCTTATCCGTTTGCACGCAGGGGGCGATTTCGATCCGCATCTGCTGGGCCAGCGGGCTGCAGGCGTGCACAGCCTGCGCAACCACGTCTTCGATGTTGCCGGGAACCAGCTCCGCGGTGGTCGGCTTCCCGTATTGCAGGAGATCGACCATCAGCTTGCTGAGCCGATCCACTTCTTCGCGCAGGACGTCGACGTAACGCTTGTGGTCTTTCCGATCTTTGAAACGGGCATCCATGGCGTCCAGTGTGGAAGAGACCGCGAACAGAGGATTGCGCACTTCATGGGCGACGCCGGCGACCAGCGCGCCCATCGCGGACATCGCCTCGCTGCGACGCAGCGCGGCCTCCAGCTTGGAGCGCGCTTGTTCCGCCTGTTCTCGCTCGCTGATTTCGCGGCGCAGGTTCGCGACCGTCTCGCGCAGTTTCTCTTCGCTGACCTCTAGCAATTCCTTGGAAACGGTGGTGACCTGCAACTGCACCACCATGCGGTTGAACTGCCTCGCCAGGTCGGCGAATTCATCTCTGCCCGTCGCCAGGATACGATGGTCCAGGTCCCCGCTGCCGATCGCGACCGTGCCGTCCCGCAAGGCTTGCAGCGGACCCATCAAGGTGCGGATGAAGAGCACCGCGATGCCCACGCCTGAAAGTACGAACAGCGGCATCAGAAAACGCGCGGTGTGCAGCAGGCTTGCGGCCGTGTCGTCGACCTGCTGCCGCGGCATGTAGAGGTTCTGCAGCGCCAGGATCTGCACCTCCTCGTCCAGCAGACGATCCAACTCGACGCGCAGATCCGAGAATCTGGCGATGTCCCGCGCAAGCGACTCCTGTAGCGCCAGCATCTCCTCGACCGCGGTTGTGGCCTGCGCGAATTCCTGCTTCAGCTTTGCCGTCCAGCGCGCCTCATCGCGCGTCAGGTCGAGGTCTTCGAACGTCGCGACGGCTCGCCGGAATCCGGCTCGCCGGCTGACGACGCGCGCTCGGTGTTTCTGGTCTCCGGATTCACGGTAGCTGGTCAGCCACAGATGAAGCTTGGCGAGTTCGGTCTCCATCTGCGCGACGGCGCTGATCTTCGCGTACGCGTCGATCGCCCGGCCGTCGGCTTTCGGCTGTAAGCGCCGATTGATGATGCGATCGATGTTCCCGATGTGTACGGTGGCACGGGCGAAGACGCGCCCCTGGACATCTTCGGTTCTAATCAGCGCATTGCCCAGATCCTTGAATTCCCTGTAACGCGCATCCAGCTCTTGCGCCAACTCCAGCTCGTCGGCTGACCCGCCCAGCTCCACGTAGCGCGCGTGAAATCGCTCGAAGTCGGTCTGGTCGTTTCTCACCCAGGCTCGATATCTCGGTTTGCGGTTGTCCAGGTACCCCAACACCGCCAGACCCATGCCGTTCACGTTGATCTCCATCTCATAGGCCGCCGCGCTGACCGGTTCCTGGACGTCGGCAAGTTCCTGTATCTGTCGCGCGACTGCGCTGAGTCCATAATAGATCATCAGCATCGATCCGATGCCGATAGCCAGGATGGCGGCGAGCCCGACGATAATCTTTCTCTTGACGGTAAAGCGCATGGTGCGGCGTCCCCGAGTCTGTTCTGGCGATGAAACGGGCCGATTTTACGCGCCTAGTTTGGTGTTTTACGGAGTCGTTGAACAGTTCCACCGCTATTCCGGCTTGAACCGAGCAAAGGCTCACGAGCACGGCATCATCGAGACGACGGGACGTCAATACGATTCGGGAAACAACAACGGGAGTACGACCCGCGAGGCGGCGCAACATGGTGCAACGGTCAGGCGGTCCAGCTTGAGTCCGCCGGTAGGTTGGTGACCGTCAGGCTGGGAGCGTGTGCAGAATCTCGAGCAGTGCCGGCAGCTCGACGGGCTTGGTAAGCACCCGTTCACCGGCGATGGCGCCCAGCACAGGATCAGCGGCGTCGCGCCCCGTGAGGACCAGCGCGGCGACCGTCGGATCGATCTCTCTCAGGCGAGGCAGCAGCTCACAGGCGTTTCCGTCCGGCAGCTCATAATCGACGATCACGGCATGGGCAGGCGATTCGCGAAACAGCGCTTGTGCCTGCTGGCAGCTATCGGCCTCACGCACCTCGTAGCCATGCAATTCCAGGAAATCGCAGATCCCGAAGCGGACACCGGCCTCGTCGTCCACGATCAAAATCTTCTTTCCAGTCATCGTCGTATCATGACGCATAGCAAGACCGCGGCCCCGGAGCGAATCCGGGGCCGCCACAGTGGCTTCGCGCCC
>JBOIDC010000095.1:0-10478 GCA_050740315.1 Gammaproteobacteria bacterium
CCATCAGGATAAACGGGCTTACGCGCTGGCCGAAATCGTTGCCCGACGGAAAATAATTGCTCACGCGGAAACCGTCGCCCACCCAGTGAATGGGCGCGCCGCGATAAATGCCTGCGATCTTGCGTTCAGTGGTCATAGCTTGCTCCTCTCTTTCGCCTTGCCTCGTTGAGGCGCGGCAGGTGGCTAACAGTCTGATAATAGAATATGGTCGAGTCTGCGACTTAGAATCCTCGGTACACGGAACTCCGCGTTCGACACAGGCGAACATGCGCTACAGCTTCGACAATATCGCAGCCTTCTTGCAGGTGGTGGAAACCGGCAGCATCAGCGCCGCGGCGGTGCGCTTTAATCTCGCGAAATCCGTTGTCAGCAAGCGGCTCGCCGATCTTGAAAAGCAACTCGGCGTCGACCTGCTGCACCGCTCGACGCGCGGCGTTGCCCCCACCGACAAAGGCGTGGCGTTTCACAAGCGTGCGCGCGATATTATTCAGCAGCTGGATGTGGCGGCCGACGAGATCAACGACCAAGGCGGCGATCTCTGCGGTCAGCTGCGCATCACCGTGCCGATGAGTTTTGGCACCCTCTGTCTCGGGCCGTTGCTGTTTCCATTGTTGAGCAAACATCCTCGGCTGGAGGTGGCGGTAAATTACGATGATCGCTTCGTCGATCTAGCGGGTGAAGGCTACGATCTCGCCGTACGCATCGGTCGGCTTCATGATTCGTCACTGGTCGCGCGTAAGCTCGCGCTCAGTCGCCGGATGGTCTGTTGCAGCCCCGATTATGCCCGGCACGCTGGTCTGCCAGCGACCTTCGAAGAGATTCCCAATCATACGTGTATCGGTTACGCGAATGTCCATTCCAGTCAGATCTGGCAGTTCGAGCCAGACAGACTGGCGATCCATCGAAGCGATGGAGTTCACCTGCACCGGTTGGTAATCGATGATGATGAGCGCGGTGTTTTTGGGCGTGAGGAGTTGATCGGTGGCGGGATCGCGAATCGGTTGGCTGGTCATGAGTTCCTCCAGAGATGCGGTTGTGTGTCGGCCATGGGAATGCGGTCCCAGGTTAGCTGTGGCGGTTTGGACGCCGTGTCATGCGCGGAGCGTCAGTATGCTGCGGCGTGATGGATACTTGCGAGGTATCGCACGCAGTTGTGACGCCGTGAGAGATGTTGTAATGGCCCCTACAAGCTCGCTGTGCCCGATGAGTTACTCCTAAGAATTTCTGCATAGCACCTATGAGGCGGCGGCGAATGCCAGGGGTTGGCACCGCAAAGCCCTCGGGTGTCCATTCGGCTCTCCGGGCGTCGTTCCGCGCTCTAGTACCTGAGACAGATGAACGACGCGCGGCCGTTGAGCCCACACGCCGAGTCCGGCGGAGATACTGAGCGCCGCTGCGGCGAGTTTATATCGTCCTTCTTAAGAAACGGACGAGCCACGCAGGCGTTCTTGCGCCCACGCCGCTGCTGCATTTGCTTTGTCAGGCTTGCAGTTACCAGACCACGGATATCGGCAGGCGAGCATTCCTTAGGTCTTTATCGCGTGTCACCAGAGCCGCCTGATGATAAACGGCGGTTGCCACGATGATGCGATCGGCCGGATCGGCATTGACATCATCTTCCGGTGAAACCGAGAGAACAGCGATCTCCGGAACAACGGGTAATACCTGAAGATTGCGAGCGGCGAGCAGGAGTCGAAGGAAAGAAAGCGTGTCCGTGCCGGGATGCAGCCGCTGTTTGGCAATCAACATCGCGATTTCCCACAGGCTGATGTCAGCGCAAGCAAGCGCCGCATCAGTATGAGCGCGCTCGATTGCTTGGCGCGCCTTACGACTGAGGCGCTCAGGCGCCAGGGCATCGAAGATCAATGCACGGGTGTCAAGAATCACCACGACTCGCGTTCCATCGCGCATCCAGTGGCGAAACGACGTCGTCGATCCGGCACTTCCCGCGCAAGCGTGCAAGCTTGCGCTTAGCCTAAACATTGCGCTTGTGGCTAGCACGGTATCCCAGTCTGTCACGGTCACGACGGCTTGCCGCGTCAAGTTGTCGTGGTACCACTCCAGTTTTCTCGTATTCATCTGTTTTTTCAGCCGATTTTCGCAGGCACGACATTTGCTTCGCTGCAGCCCGTGAAGGCCGAGCCCCGCGCTTGAGCCGGAGTGTCCCACAGCTGCCAGAAGGAGGGTTCCTGCATGTCTCGCTTCTTTGAGAAGAGAAGAGGATTACCGCTACTCCGCAGTTCAATAGATGGCTTGTGCCGCCGGCGGCCCTCGCGGTGCATCCTTGAGGCCGTGGGAGAAGCGCATGGGCGTGTCTGACATCGAGATCACGCGCCAAGCGAATAAGCAAAAGATCATCGACTTGGCCGGCGAAAAGCTGGGCATTGAAGAGGATGCCCTCGAGCCCTACGGCCACTATAAGGCCAAGCTGAGCCTGGATTACATCGAGAGCTTGAACGCTCGCGACGACGGCAAGCTGATCCTGGTGACCGGGATCAGTCCCACGCCGCCGGGCGAAGGCAAAACCACCACCACCGTGGGCCTAAGCGATGCGCTGAACCGCATCGGTGCGCGCACCTTAGTGTGCATCCGTGAACCTTCGCTCGGCCCCTGCTTCGGCATGAAGGGCGGGGCGGCGGGCGGTGGCTACGCGCAGGTGGTGCCGATGGAGGACATCAATCTGCATTTCACCGGCGACTTTCATGCGATCGGACTCGCGCACAATCTCCTGGCGGCGATCATCGATAACCACATCCAGCAGGGCAATGCGCTGGACTTCGATTATCGGCTCATCACCTGGAAGCGAGTCGTCGACCTCAACGACCGCTCCTTGCGCAAGATCATCGTGGGCCTGGGCGGGACCGCCCATGGCCATCCCCGCGAAGACGGCTTCGACATCGTCCCCGCTTCGGAGGTGATGGCCATCGTGTGTCTGGCCACCAGTCTCAAAGATTTGAAGACGCGCCTCGGGAACATCGTCGTCGGTTACAACCACAGCGGTGGCGCCATCCACGCGCGCGATCTCAACGCGCACGGCGCCATGACCGCGCTGCTCAAGGATGCGCTCAAACCGAATCTGGTGCAGACCCTGGAGAACACGCCCGCCTTCGTGCACGGCGGCCCCTTCGGCAATATCGCGCACGGCTGCAGCTCGGTGATCGCCACCCAGACCGCGCTCAAGCTCGCGGACTATGTGGTGACCGAGGCCGGGTTCGGCGCGGATCTCGGCGCCGAGAAATTCATCGACATCAAATGCCGCAAGGCCGGACTCAGACCGTCCCTGGTGGTCGTGGTTGCCACGATCCGCGCGCTGAAATATCACGGCGAGGCTGATTCAAAAGATCTGCAAAACGAGGATGTACACGCTTTGGAGCGTGGAATCGCCAATCTGGAACGGCACATCAACAACATCCGCAATCATTTCGGGCTGCCTTGCGTGGTCGCCTTGAATCGGTTCCCTACTGATACCGAAGCCGAGCTCGCGGCCTTGCGCGACAAAATCGCCCATCACGGCGTGAAGGTCATCCCCTGCGATCACTGGGCGCGCGGTGGCGCAGGCGCCGAGGCGCTGGCTCGAGAGGTCGTGGACGAGATCGCGCATATCCCGCCCGACCTGCACTTCGTCTACGACGACGACGATACGTTGTGGACGAAGATCGAAAAGATCGCCGGCAAAATCTACGGCGCCAGCGAGGTGGTCGCGGAGACCAAGATCCACGAAAAAATCGCGCGCTATCAGGCGAGCGGCTACGGCCATTTTCCGGTCTGCATCGCCAAGACGCAGTATTCCTTTTCGACCGACCCGCAGCTCCGCGGGGCGCCCTCCGGGCACGTGGTGCCGATCCAGGACGTCTATCTCGCGGCCGGGGCGGAGTTCCTGGTGGTGCAGTGCGGCCACATCATGACGATGCCCGGGTTACCCAAACAGCCTGCCTCCGAGCGCATCGATGTCGACGAGAGCGGCCAGATTATTGGGCTATCTTGAGCAATCTCTGGAAAAGCCGTCATTGCGAGATTCTATGGTTCACGTCAAGCTCTGAGTGAGTCTTTGGGGGTTGAAGGTGGTGCCGTGATGATGCATTGACCAAGCGGTGCGGGCGATCTTTCTGGCGATGATGTTGAGGGCGGCGGTGCTGGGCCAGCCACGTTGGCGATAGTGTGCATAGAAGGGTTTCCAGGTTTTGGTTTTAGCGGCTGACATGGCGGCATTGAACAGCAGACGGCGCAACTCTGAAGGGCCGCGCTTGGAGAGGCGTCGGCGTCCGCGTTTGGTCCCGGAGTCGCAGGGCCTGGGGTCGAGACCGGTGAAGGCGATTAACGCATCGGCATTGCGCAAGGGGAGGCGTTCTAAGGTGATCGCCAGCGCGGTGCTCACTAATGGTCCGACGCCAACAATGGTTTGCAGCCGCATCTGGGCAGCGTGTGTGGCAGGCGCTTGGGCCACGCGACAGGCCAAGGTGGCATCGAGTTTGGCGAGCAGGGCATTGAACCGCATCAGCACCGCCTTAAGCTCGGCGGCCAAGTCAGGCACGCCTTGCAAGCTTAAGGTGAGCGCGCCTTTAAGCGCCACCAGCTTGGCGCGGCGTTTCACTAATTGCTGGAGGCGGCGCTGCGCCGGGGTCGGCGAACAATAGGGGTGCAACTGACGATGTTCATGGGCGACGAAGCGGGCGATCAACGCGGCATCGACACGATCGGTCTTGGCGCGCGCCCCACACGCCTTCGCGTAATGGCACACATCTTTGGGGTTGAGCACAAACACCGTCAGGCCCGCGGCCACGGCCAGACCCGCCAGCAATTCATGATAGCCGCCGGTGGCCTCCACACCGAGCACACTGCCGGCGGGCAAGGTCTTGAGCTAGGCCCTGAGTGCGCTCGGGCGATTGACCAGCGTGTGCGGCGTAAACGTGTGGGCGGCGCAGGCGACGACGAGAGTATCTTTGGCCACGTCCGCACCCAAGTGAAGGGATGATTGCATGATGATAGCCTCCGGGTATAGGTTATATCTCAGCCGGGGTGGACCCACCTGCGTTAGCTTGCGTTCAAATCGGCGGTCACCGGGATACGCACTGTGCCGCTAGATTCCTCATCGACGTTGGTGGCGTGGGTGGGAGCATTCTCGCAAAGTCTGTCCCGCTTACACGGGCAGATGCGAAGCGATGGCCCTCCACCCCGGCGCCCCCCAGTATCTCCAGAAGACGCCAACAACACCATACAAGAAGACGCCAACAACACCATACAAGCGGAGCGAGAAATCCATGTCTCGACCAAAGGGAGAGATCTTCACGAGATCCCTCTCGGAGCCTGTCCCGGGCGAAGCGTCGGGATCTTGGACGGCAAAGCCGAATTTTCAGCATGAATTTCAGCTTGCGCTTAACCTAAACATTGCGCTTGTGGCTAGCGCGATATCACAGTCTGTCGCGGTCGCGACGGCTTGCCGCGTCAAGCTGTCGTGGTACCACTCCAGTTCTCTCGTATTCATCTGTTTTTTCAGCCGATTTCCACAGGCACGACGTTTGCTTCGCTGCAGTCCCTGAAGGACAAGCCCGCCGCTTGAGCCTGAGCGTCCCACAGTCGCCAGAGAAGGAGGATTCCTGCATGGCTCGCTTCTTTGAGAAGGAGAGGATTACCGCTACTCCGCAGTTCAATAGATGGCTTGTGCCGCCGGCGGCCCTCGCGGTGCATCTTTGCATCGGCCAGGCTTACGCGTTCAGTGTTTTCAACGAACCCCTCACGCGCGTAATAGGGATTAACGCATCGGCTGCCGGCGACTGGAAACTGACCACGCTGGGCTGGATCTTCAGCCTGGCGATCGTCTTCCTGGGGCTTTCCGCGGCATTCGCCGGAAAATGGCTGGAAAAAGTGGGCCCACGCAGGACCATGTTTACCGCCGCGTGCTGTTTCGGCGGCGGCTTTCTCATCTCCGCCGTCGGCGTCTGGATGCACCAGATCTGGTTGCTGTACATTGGCTATGGAATCCTCGGGGGCATTGGACTCGGGTTGGGTTACGTGTCACCCGTCTCCACTCTGATCAAGTGGTTCCCGGACCGGCGTGGCATGGCGACCGGCATGGCCATCATGGGCTTCGGCGGCGGCGCGATGATCGGCGCTCCGCTCTCGGTAGCCCTCATGGATTTCTTCAAGGACAGCACGTCGGTGGGTGTTGCCGAAACCTTTGTTGCAATGGGAGTGATCTACTTCATCTCCATGACCATCGGCGCGCTGGCGATTCGCATCCCTCCGCCCGACTGGAAGCCGGAAGGCTGGACGCCGCCTCCCCAGACCCACAAGATGGTTACCCGCAACCACGTGCATATCGACCAGGCGCTGAAGACGCCCCAGTTCTGGCTGCTGTGGATGGTGCTGTGCATGAACGTGACCGCCGGTATCGGGGTGCTCAGTCAGGCTTCGGTGATGATCCAGGAGATGTTCAAAGGCGCGGTGAGCGTCGCGGCCGCCGCCGGATTCGTCGGGCTGCTGAGCCTGTTCAACATGGGCGGGCGGTTTCTCTGGGCTTCCGCCTCCGATTACCTGGGACGCAAGAACACTTATTTCACCTTCTTCGCCCTGGGCGCCGTGCTGTATACGCTGGTTCCCTACACGGGCAACATCGGCAGCGTGGCGCTGTTCGTGGTGCTGTATGCGATCATCATAAGCATGTACGGCGGCGGTTTCAGCACCATCCCCGCGTACCTCGCCGATGTGTTCGGCACCCTGCACGTGGGGGGAATCCACGGCCGACTGCTGACCGCCTGGTCCACGGCCGGCATCCTGGGGCCGGTGCTGGTCAACTATATCCGCGAATACCAGATCGAACAGGGTGTGGCCGAGGCCGACGCCTATACCGTCACCATGTACATCATGGCCTCGCTTCTTTTGGTTGGGTTCGCCTGCAACTTCTTTATGCGGCCGGTGCACGAGAAGCACCACCTAAGGCATGAAGAGATCGACGAGGACTTCGCGGAGCACGAAGGGCTCGAGGAGGACCTGGACTTGGACTTGGATGCTGCCCTAGCACTGCAGAGGGCGCGGACAAATCAGCTATAGTCAGAGGAGAAAAGTCTGATGCGATACAGGAACGGAATAAGCAGGAGCCATCCGGTGCGCGACCGGTTGTTATTGATCGTGTTCTGGACTTATGTCAGCGTTCCCTTGGCTTGGGGCGTCTATTCCACGCTCGCGAAGGCGATGGCGCTGTTCCGATAGATTCATTCCGAGCGACCGGAGACAGGGTGTGGGCGCTGCGGCGCCGAATGGAGAGCGCGAGGAGCCGAAGGCATGAAGATTGGAGTTCCGGCCGAGCTCTGTGCCGGCGAGACGCGCGTTGCGGCCACGCCCGAGACGGTGAGAGAGATCCTGGCAGCAATTGCCCGCTAAAGCGCTTAAACTAGCTTAAAGGAAGTCCACTTTGGAACCGCTTGCAGTATCGCCCTTCTTGTTCCATCTGAAAGACATGCCTACCGGTGACTCGTCCGCCGAAAATGTCCACGCCCAAGAGGCCGTGACATCATGGAAACAGCATTCCGTTCTCGTCGTCGACGATGAGGATGGGGTCCGCAACTTCCTGATGCGCGCCTTGAAGCCCCGCTGTGGGAGGGTGGAAGCCGTGGCCAGCACCGAGGAGGGGGGGAAGCTGGTGAACAGCTTTGATTTCGATCTGATCATCCTGGACATACTGATGCCGGGCAAGCACGGCATCGAATGGCTCAAGGAGCTGCGGGAATCGGGATTCTATGGCGATGTGATTCTAATCACCGCGTACGCCAAGATGGAAACGGCAATAGAGGCCCTGCGCGCCGGGGCTTTCGATTTCATTCTCAAGCCATTCCGGCTTGATCAGATATTGAGCTCCATCGCGCGTTGCTTCGACCGTTCCAGATTGCTGCGCGAGAATTTTGTCCTGCGCCGCGAAAGAACCGAATACTCGGAGATAGAGGGAATCATAGGTGACTCCCAGGCGACGCGGCATCTGTGCGCCGTCATCAAGCAGTTGGCGCCTCTGCCGAGTACCGTGATGCTCTATGGCGAATCGGGGACCGGCAAGGAGATCGCGGCGCGCGCCCTGCACCGCATGAGCGACCGGTGTCACCAGCCGTTCGCGCCCCTCAATTGCGGGGCGATCTCTCCGGAATTGATCGAGAGCGAACTGTTCGGTCATGCCAAGGGAGCGTTCACGGGAGCGACCCTGGCGCGCAAGGGCCTGTTCTTCTACGCCACGGGGGGCACCCTGTTCCTGGACGAGATCGGCGAGCTGCCGCTGCCGGCGCAGGCCAAGTTGCTGCGCGCGCTGGAGGAAAAGACGATACGTCCCGTCGGCTCCGATCGCGAGGTACAGGTTGACGTGCGCGTCATCGCCGCCACCCACCGCGATCTGCAAGTAGAGGTGGCGGCCGGCCGGTTCCGCCACGACCTCTTTTATCGTCTCGATGTGGTCAACATTCACATTCCCCCTCTTCGCGACCGGCCCGAGGATATCCGTCCTCTGGCCGAGCATTTTATGAAACAGTTGTCCCTGCATCTGGGCTTACCTCCGTTAGCCCTGACTGCGGATGTTGTGGAAAAGCTGCGCGGTTACCACTGGCCCGGCAACGCACGGGAGCTGCGCAATGTGATAGAGCGCTCGGTGATCCTCGGCTATATCCCCGTCGACCAGCTGCGCACAGGCCCGAGCGCGCAGCCGACCGCAGCGCGTGCGCGCGAAGCCCCGATCACTCTGGCCGGGCTTGAGAAGCAGCATATTCTCGGCACGCTTGACGAGGTGGGGGGAAACAAGGCGGAAGCGGCGCGCCGGCTTGGCATCTCGGTGAGAACCCTGGAGCGGCGATGCGCCCAATGGTCGGTTCAATGAATCGGTGTCGGTACCCATCGCCCCCGCATTGCGGAGAAGCCCTGGGAGCTTTTCTTATCCTGATTGGCCATGATCCTCAGCTGCCCGCGCTGACGAGCCGAGGCGCCCCGTCGAGTGCCTCCCGGTGCCGCAAAGCGCGTCCCCGGATGGGTCCCGGCTCGCGGCGGCCAGTCAACCCACGACTGACCGCGCACGATCCACCCATCTGCGGCGACTGCGGCACAAGTCAGCACGCCGGGGCACCCAACTCGTCCGGGCGGCCGAACATCGTGGCTAATCAGATTTTTCTTTTTCAACCCAATCCTTCGAGGTCTGCCCATGACAGCCAAGATCATTGATGGAAACGCCATCGCCAAAGCGGTCCGCGCCCAATGGAAGGAGCGTGCGGAGAAATTGAAGGCCCGGGGCGTGGTGCCCGGCCTTGCGGTCATCATCGTCGGCGACAACCCCGCATCCCAGGTCTATGTGCGCAACAAGGTCAAAGCCTGCGCGGAAGCCGGGCTCTATTCGGAGAAGATCGAGCTTCCCGCCGACACTGCCGAGGAAGCGCTGCTTTCGCGCATCGCGGAGCTCAACGCCAACCCGGCGATTCACGGCATCCTGGTGCAGCTGCCCCTGCCGAAGCACATCGACAACAACAAGGTCTTGGAAGCCATTTCAGTTGAAAAGGACGTCGATGGCTTTCATCTATACAATCTGGGCGCCCTGATCGCCGGCGAAATGGTCTTTCCTCCCTGCACTCCGTACGGCGTGCAGTGCGTGCTGGAGCATCTGCATATCCCGGTCGCGGGACAGAACGCCGTGGTCGTGGGAAGAAGCAATATCGTGGGTAAGCCCATGGCGCTGATGCTGCTGCAGAAGGACGCCACGGTGAGCATCTGCACTTCCAAGACGAGGGACCTCGCGCAGTACACGATCCTGGCCGACATCCTGGTGGTGGCCACCGGCAAGCCGCACATGATCACCGCACCCATGGTCAAGAAGGGGGCCGTAGTGATAGACGTGGGCATCAATCGCTTGCCCGATGGACGACTGGTGGGCGACGTGGATTTCGATGGCGTCAAGGAGCGCGCATCGTACATCACCCCGGTGCCGGGAGGAGTCGGTCCCATGACCATCACCATGCTGGTCGCCAACACCGTCCGGTCCGCCGAACGGGCGGCGAAAGGGTTGCACTTGCAGGAGGCGGGCATCGAACCCGTCTTCGAAGAAGTCGAGTGAGCCCGACGGATGGTTCGCGGCTAGGCGGGGTATGCCGCGTTGACTCGTAGGTTCAGCAGTAGCTTTTGATGCGGCGTGCTTCTCACACCCGCTTGCAAGCAGCCGTATCGCCCAGGAACTCGCCGCTATCCTTAGGCACGGACACGATCGCAGTTATCATCCGCAACAGCTCAATGACGTAAGCGAAACATTCATAGCCGGGAGGCGCAGCGCAATGAAAATAGGTGTGCCCAGAGAGATAGTTTCTTTGGAGCGGCGTGTCGCAACGACACCCGAAGTCGCGGAGAAAGATATCGAACAGGTTGATCGGCGTCACCGTCACGGCCGGGCCTTTCACGCCGTTGTATTCGCCGGCGACGACGCGTACGTGGCCGCCCTCGTTCGGCAGTTCAACCCGACCCATCTGCGC
>JBOIDC010000096.1:0-10388 GCA_050740315.1 Gammaproteobacteria bacterium
CTGCTTGGCCAGTTCCAACACACCCACCTTGGCGCGAATCACTTTCTGTTCATTAGTCATGTAGGTTCTCCTGTCTTAAGCTATGGATAACCTACACCAACTGTACGATTAAGTTCTAGCTACTACAGGTTTGTGTCCCCTATTCCACAGCAGGTAATCCAGCCCTGCGGCCGTCACACCGTGTCCTTCTCGTAATATTTGCACCAACAACTCCACCGCATGAACGGCGCACGCTCTGATCTCAACTTCCTCGGCGCAACCGGCTGGGATCAACTCCTCTGCATCGATGCGAGCAGCCAGCGCCTTGTCATAGACCAAGACCCCATCGGCACGCAGGACGTGGGGCACGAGGTTATCCGCGAAGATGGTCAGCCGCTCCAGATCATCGAAGCGGCCCGGCACCTCGCCCCCAAAGGCCAGAGAGAGATCGGCCGCCGTGAGCTGCGCCCTTTTGTAGAATGGCACGGCCATCCCGTTGTATAGCTCGACGTCGTTGAAGTAGGGCATCGCAATAAGCAGCTGCACGAGCCGCTCGGCGGAGGATCCAGCGGCCTCGATCAGATCGACAAAGCGCCCACCAAAGCCGTCGAGAAGATACTGTCCAAGGTCATTAAGCGCCGTGGCGAACAGATGCATCAGCTCGCCAATAGGCCGGTTGTCGAGGTCCTGTCCGAACAGGCTGGCGCAGTCCGTCGTGGTGAGCTGTGTGAGTCTCCCAGCCGAAAGGACTCCGTGCTTGCTATAGTGGTCGTTGAGTGAAGAAGTGGCGTTACCCCGGTTTCATGGACAGTTCGACGCTTGGGGTACCGATACCAGAGTGCCGCCGGTCCGGGTTATACCAGCCCTCGATGAACTCGAACACCGCCCTCCGCGCTTCGGTCTGGGTTTTGAACGTCGTGCGGTCGAGCAACTCGCATTCCAAGGTCGCGAAGAAGCTGTCACACATGGCGTTGTCGTAGGCGTCACCGACCGGGCCCATCGAGGGCCGCACACCGGCTTGCCGGCAGCGGCCACCGAAGGCGACCGAGGTGTATTGGCAGCCTTGATCGCTGCCATGCGCGCCGATGACGAAATTGAAGGCAATGCCGTTGACCGGCTGGAGAAGTTTTTGCAGCAGGGTACCATCTCAAAGACCGACGAAATCGACACGGTCTTGCTCAAACCTTCCCCGGATGGTAAGACATGATTCGCATCAAGACCCTTCGTATTGGGGAGTTCCGCGGCGTCCGCGATCTTCATTAGAGCTGGAGCCTCGAGCCGCCAACCGAACAGGCCGAGCTTGCAGCCTATCCCAGTTTACCCGTACGCCGCGCGGCGGTAGGTCTCCTGGCTCTCTTCGCTGACTTCGGCGCGTTGATTCAGGAATGCCTCCGCCTGTTCTTCGCCGTAAGCCATCATTCCTTGTATGAAGGCCGGGTCCCGATCTAACTTCGACTCGACATCAAGTTCGCGAAGCATCTCGATCCATTTTATTTGCACGGGATTGTGTTTCGTACGCGCAAGGGCGCCCTCCTTGACCCATCCGTTCATCTTTTCTATGAACTGTACTTCCTGATAGAGCGAGAGGTTTCCGGCCATTTCATTACGCCTATCGGTTATCTCTGGCACCGACTTCGGCTCTGTCTTGCGCGTTTGCGGGTTTATCGCGATCACCCATATCTCCTCGGGTCTTTCATCGGGAAGCTCGCGCACGGGCGGGTTCTGGGAAAACAAGCCATCCCAATATAATTTCCCGTCGACTTGGGCCGCTTTAAATAGGGTCGGGATTGCAGCCGAAGCGAGGATCATGTCTACGGTAATCCTATCCCTGCGGCTGCTGAACGCCTTGAATTCGCCGCTCAAGACGTCGGCAGCGCCAATCAGGAGCAGCGGACTACGAAGCTTTACGAGCTTGTCAAGCCCTTCGAAATCGACATGCTCTTCCAGCATGCTCCTGAATTGATCCAGTCCCTGAGAAGGTAAAAAATGAGGGCTGATGAGGGGCGCGCCACCGATATTGGCGAAGAAGCGGCTTGTCTGCAGGAGCCACTTGTTGAGAAATTTGTCCCAGGGCGCGTAAGTAGAATTAGCTTTCCAAAAAGAATCCAGCAGCGAGAGGGCTTTATCGATGTCGTGCATCAATAATCCGTGCCACGCAAGCAGGGCGCAGATTGCTCCGCCGGACGTGCCGCTCAAAGCGACTATCTCAAAGTTGTGCTTTCCTTCTGCCTTTTCTTTCAGCAGTTTTTTCAACACGCCTGCCGTAAACGCGGTATGGCTTCCACCACCCTGACACGCAATCGCAACCCGTGTCGATCCATTCTTGCTAGCCATAAAAACCTCCATGCCTCGAGGCACCCCGCGTCACTCACGTTGCCATTGGCGCGCAGTGCCTGTTTAACGGTTGCTGTTTGCGGGTGCACCCTGTCACAGCAAGATCGTCCCTGTCAAGGGTGAGCGATGCGGGTCCAGGCTAAATGACCCGTACCGGAAAGGGTACATTGAAGGAAAGGCCCGACTGATAACAAGGCGACCTGAAATCTCGCGAGACGAGAGTGATGATCGGTGCTGCCATGCTTGACTCCAGGGCAAGGACGATCCTCGGGTGCCCATGAGCATCCTCAAACCGCTATGATGGCTCCGGACTAGAACATAGCTCGTCAGGAGGCGCCATGAGGACAGAGCAAATTTGGGAGGCAGGGCAGCAACGCCTAGCGAAGATTGAGACTGAAGCTGAAGGTATCAACACTTGGAAGGCTTATCTCACCAATTATCAGCCAGGCGCGAATGCCGATGAGCCCTATGTCTGGCTCACCTGCACTTTGGCGTTAGAAGCTGTCAACGCTGGTAATTTCGGTGTCGGGGCTATCCTGATCGATGGCGTCGGCCATGTAGTCGCCCAGGGGCACAACGAAGTGTTTAATCCATACTTTCGCAGCGACCGGCATGCTGAGATGATGGTCATGGATGATTTTGAAGACGCCCGTCCAGAACATAGAAAACTCGATGGTTACACGTTGTACACATCCCTCGAACCTTGTCCCATGTGCTTGGTACGATTGAGCACTTGCAGTGTGAACAGAATATTGTTTGCTGCTCAAGATGTCACTGGGGGTATGGTACATAAGATGGGTGACTTACCATCCTTCTGGATCGAATTAGCGCGAGGTAAAGTGTTTTGTCAGGCTGAGTGCTCACCGGACTTGGCCAATGCTGCCGACCAGATCTTCTTGCTTAACTTGGAGGAATTAACCGCCAAGATTAAAGCACGGTGATAAGTCTAACCTATGCGCGACGCACCAAAAGCACCCGCGCGATATACTCGCCTCTAAATATTTGGTACCTCAACTCCATTCCCGTTAAACGCCACAGAACAGTCCGACATGGCAGTTGCTCGTCGAAGCCAAGGTGAGGCATATTCATCGAGATGAGGGCCTCAGTATGAAGAAGTAGTCCTTTGTGACATCCATGATAATTACTATTGATTTCGGCAGGTGCCACGGCGCAAAAGAGTTCCCAAGTTCGCGTTGGCATGACAAAAGAGATCACAGATCAGGAAGCTGGGGATTATATCCTCTGATTTTGCTACGCTTCCCGTATGATCCACGCCCTACCCCTACGATATCCAGAGCCTGCGCGAGCTGGCCAACGAAATCATCTTGAACGCGCGCGAATTGTCGGCTGCCGGCTTGACGCCGGCGACCAGCAGCAATTTCTCGTGCAGGCTCGACGAGCGGCACGCCGCAATTACGGTCTCCGGGCGCGATAAGGGCCGGCTACGCGAAACCGACATCATGGTCGTGGATATGGACGGCGGCGCGGTGGGCAGCGAGCATCGCCCGTCCGCGGAGACTCTGCTGCATACGCTGATGTATCGGCGTTTTGCGGAGATCGGCGCCGTGCTGCACACGCATTCCGTCACGCAGACGGTGGCCTCGCGTGTATTCGCCGGCGCTGGGCAGGTGCGCTTCGAGGACTACGAGATCTCGAAGGCGTTCTACGGTATTGATCGCCACGACATCGTGATCGACCTGCCGATCATACCCAACACGCAGGACATGCCCGCGTTGGCCGCGCAGGTGGATGCGCTGCTCGATAATCAATGCATGTGGGGATACCTGATCGGCGGTCACGGTCTATATGCATGGGGCTACGACATCGCGGAGGCGCGCCGGCACATCGAGGCCTTCGAGTTCCTGCTGGCCTGTGAACTGGAGATGAGGAGATTCAAATGAGCCGCCTGAGAATCTTTGACGAATCCGAACCGAAGCAGCCGTTCTTTGCCAGCGAGAACCACGCCGATATGGCGAAGAAGCTTCGCGAGATAGACGTACGTTTCGAGCAATGGGAAGCCTTTCAGCCCGTGGCGCCCGGCGCCGCGCCCGAAGACGTGATGGCGGCTTATCGCGAAGATATCAACCGGCTGGTCGCGGAAAACGGCTTCAAGACCATCGACGTCATCAGCATCGCGCCGGACCACCCGCAGCGCGCGGAGATGCGCACGAAATTTCTGGACGAGCATTTTCACAAGGAGGACGAAGTACGTTTCTTCGTCGCCGGCTCCGGCCTGTTCACCCTGCACGTGGATGACAAGGTCTACGAAGTCAAATGCGAGCAGGGCGATCTGATCAGCGTGCCGGACGGCACCACGCACTGATTCGACATGGGCCCGAACCCAAGCTTCGTCGCCATTCGCTTCTTCAAGGAATCCGACGGCTGGGTGGTCAATTTCACCGGCACCGACATCGCGCAGCGTTTTCCCCGTTACGAGCCGGGCCAGGCGGGGTGAGCCGGATTGAGAAAACGACACTTAATGTGTCGTTTGCCCGGCGAGCGCCAAGACAAGGACGGCTGGGCCGGGGCTTGGAAAGATTTGAGTGCCTCGCCAGGGATGGCAAGTAACATCTCCTAAGACCCTGTGAGTTCAATCGAATTAGCCAAGTCGCGAATGTCCAGTGAACATTTGCGGCGCGGCGAACGATCGAACATGGAAGTTCTGGCCGGGGCATCAATTGACGCTGTTGTCGCGCCAAGGACGGACTGTACCAACACCACATGCAGACCGAGCCCAAATTTTTGAGGCCCGCCATCCTGACCGACATCGAAGGTACCACCAGCAGCATCTCGTTCGTCAAGGACGTGCTGTTCCCTTACGCGCGCCGCGCATTGCCCCGCTTCGTACGCGATCACGGCCGCGATCCGAAAGTGCGGCGCTGGCTGGATGCCGTGGCGGTCGCAAACGGCTGCGTGTGCGACGACGCGATGATCGCCGAAGTCCTTCAGGGCTGGATCGACGAGGATCGCAAGCACACGGCGCTCAAGGCGCTGCAGGGCCTGATCTGGGCGCGCGGTTATCGCAACGGCGCCTTCAGCGCGCACGTGTACCGCGATGCGGTCGAGGCACTCAAGCGCTGGCACGAAGCCGGACCCGCGCTCGCGGTGTATTCATCCGGCTCGGTAGATGCGCAGAAATTATTTTTCAAGTACTCCGACGCCGGCGATCTCACGCCTTTGTTCAGCAACTATTTCGATACCCAGATGGGCCACAAGCGCGAGGCGAACAGCTATCGCCGAATCGCGGATTCACTAAACCGGCGACCCGAAGATATCTCGTTTCTGTCCGACGTCGCCGAGGAATTCGATGCGGCGCGCGAAGCATCGATGCGCACCATGCTGATCGATCGCCGCGATGATTATCCGCGGGCGCGCTGCGGCGATGAGATCCACGGCCACGCACGCTCGGAATCTTTTGCCGGGATCTCTATCTGATAATCAGGTAACTGACGTTTGAGCACCGCCGCCGCGTGCAAATACGACGGCTTTCCCGGGCGGTCGATGGCACCGGATACGACCGCGTTCGCGGCGGCTTTCAGCACCGCATCGGACAGTGAGGGCGTGATCACGTACAGGAATCTTGGCGGCGATGCGCTGCTCGTCGCGCCCTGCCCTGTCGGCCCAGCCTACGTTTACCCGCATCTGGCCGCGTTCGTGCGCGGCGCGCCCGCGGCGCAGCGCCATGAGCTGTCTCGCAAGCTGGCGGAAGTGACCGAGCAATGCCTGAGCGAACTGTGGATAAGCATCTCCGGGCTAGGCGTGTACTGGCTGCATATCCGGCTGGATTCGCCGCCGAAATACTATACATTCCAGCCGCATACGCGCGCTATCTGAACAGTCATCGAAGCAGGCGGATTGGCGCCTCCGGTAGCCTCCAGAATCTCTAGCTTTCAGCAAATATGCGTCGTCACAAGGCCGTTCTAGTTACAACCCCGCATCGCCAGACCCGGCAATGAATCGATGTAGACTTATGCGGTATGGCCGCCACGCCACTGCTTTCCGCCGTCAAACGGCTTGGCGTCACTGCCGCAGTGATCGTCGTTGCTGCGGCACTGACGATTGCCATCGTCGGCTGGGGTTGGGTCAAACCTTACGTTACAAACCGGGTGAGCGAGGCGCTCGGCCGGGAACTCAGCATAGGGCAAATCGACCTTGTCCAGCTGTCGCTGACGCCGCGCATCCACCTGGAAGGGGTAAGGCTCAAGAACGCGGTTTGGAGCGATAAGCCTTACATGCTGAAGGTCCGCAGACTCGCGTTTAACATCGATCTGCTGAACCTGATTCTGGGCCGAGCAGTATTATCAAACGTCGAAGTGCAGCAACCAAGGTTGCATCTGGCGGTGTCTCAAAAAGGAACACCGAACTGGGCATTTATAACCGGACAAGGCTCATCCGGTGAGTCCTTGGCCGGCAAACCGATGATCCCAATCGTTGCGCACTGGGAGATCGATAACGGTCGCGTGACGTATCGGAATCCGCGCAGCGATACCGCATTGGCAGGCACTGTCGCCAGCGCCCAGGGCGTAATCGCAGGCGCCGGGCGGCGCGTTTCAATACAGGGCGAAGGCCGGCTTGAAGGCAAGCCCTGGCGATTGACCGCGGAGCTCGATTCGTTACTGAATCGCGACGGTCCGCAACCCAAAGAGATTTACGCTCGAATCACGCTGGGCGAGACGCAGGCGGAGATCGACGGATCGATCGCGCAACCGCCGAAACTTGACAAATTCGAGCTTCATTTCACGTTAGAGGGGACGGACCCGCCCAATCTTGGGCAAGTGGCGCCGGTCGCCCTGCCGTACCTGCCGCCTTACCGATTCGAGGGGCGACTCACGCGCGACGGCAATATCTGGGCGCTTGAAAAGCTCACCGCTAACGTCGGGGTGAGCGATCTTTCGGGTGATCTATGGCTCGCCACGGGCAGCGAACGGATGCGCCTGCGCGCCAATCTCGTCTCCGACAAGATCGATCTCGTGCAGATTTTCGGTCCGGCGAAGCCCAGGAGAAGGGGGCCGGTAATAGCTGATACCGCCATCGATGTGTCGCTGCTGCGAGCGTTCAACGCGAAAATTGGCTATCGGGCCACGCGCATCTATGTACCAGGTGCTACGTTCGCGCACATCGCTACCCAGCTTTCGCTCGACGGCGGTCATCTGACATTCGATCCGCTGAAATTTGATTATCTGGGCGGCACGTTTGATAGCCGCATCGAGGTGGCGGCGAGCGACAAGCCGGTTCAGACTTGGCTGGACGCCAAGCTCCAGAAGCTGAGCCTTAACGAGATCCTGGCTAAAGTCGATGCCGCGGATCAGGCGACCGGCGTCATTAGTGGCTATATCGGTCTCCAGGGCGAGGGCCGCTCGCCTGCGGATTTCGCGGCGTCGGCCGATGGGCTTGTCTGGCTGGTCCTGCAAGACGGGCGGATCGACGAGCTGCTGATCGAGAAGGCCGGTCTCGGTCTTATCGAGTCACTGTCATTGATAGACGATGACGAAACGGAATCAGTATCTACCTGTACGGTCGAGGGTCCCTGGTGCCGGAACGCAACCGAGCACAACGAAAAGGACCCACAGAGCGAGCAAAAGGAATCGGAGACGGTGCACATGCGGTGTCTGATCGCGGACTTCAAGGTGCGAGATGGCGTGATGACAGCGCAGACCCTCGTCTTGGAGACCGCCGACACCAAGGTCCTCGGCAGCGGCACCATCGCCTTGGGGTCAGAGTCCGTGGACCTCACGTTGCTGCCGCACGCGAAGGACTTCTCGTTGCTGGCCGGGCAGGCGCCGTTGCATATAGAAGGCGGTTTCAGAGATCTCGAGGTGAACGTCAGTAAGGCGCGGATCGCGTTCTCGCTGTTGACGCCGATGGAGTTCGGCACCGCAGACCCTGCGGACTGTCAGCAACTGACCCGGGCTGTGCGCCAACAGCAATCAAACGACCCTTGGCCGCAAGTGGAGGATTAAACGAGTGAAAGGCAATGAATTGCCGGCGCCCTGCCCCGCCTGCGCGGGGCTTTAGTTTTTGATCTCGACCAGCTCGAACCTCCGGCCAGGATAACCTGTGCCGCCGCGTTGATCACCGCGACGACACGTCCCGGCGCGTAACTGCTGGGCGCTCAGTCGCCGCGTGCGGGCGTCAAGAACAGTTCAGGGCCTTAGACAATGTGGCAATCAAGAATCGAAGTGCTGGAAGACGGACACATTCGGCGCATGACCCTCGAGCGCAACGGCTCGCCGGCGACTTACGCACAGGTGATCCATGGCTGGAAGTCCGATCCCGAGTTTCGCGCGTTTTACATCGCGCTGCTGGCCGATGCGCCGTTTGACGCGATGTTCTGGGAATCACCGCCGATCACGCGCACATCGCTCGATCGGCCTTACGAGTTCGTGCTGGTCAACAGCCCGGCATTAGCCACGGCAACGCCGGATGCGGCCGCGTTCGCGGCGGCTTTCAGCACCGCGTCCGCCGAAGAAGGCGTGGTCACGTTCGAGAATCTTGGCGGCGACGCGCTGCTGGTGGCGCCCTGCCCCGCCGGGCCCGCCTGCGTCTACCCGCATCTGGCCGCGTTCGTGCGCGGCGCCCCCGAGGCGCAGCGCCATGAACTGTTTATCACGCTCGCGAACGCAATCGCGCGAAGAATAAGCGATGAGCTGCTGTGGGTCAGCACCGCGGGGCTGGGGGTCTACTGGCTGCACGTCCGGCTCGATTCGTGGCCGAAATACTATACGTTCCGCCCGTACAGTCATTCATCATTTCAGTGACGCAACGTTGCTGTCGATATGCGATGCCGCCTGCGCTAGATATCGGGCTTGCGTAGCAACTCTTGCGGGAATCTCTAATACTGGCATGGCAATGAGTAACTTTACTGATACAATTTCGCGTTTGTGAATTTCTCGAACTTACGGCATGAAGTGGCGCAACCTTTCTTAGATGCTGAAATCTCGGGGTCGTCCACACACAGTACCGTTTGCAGAGATTGCCCTGCCACAACCCGGCCAGCTCTGATCATCAAGCGCAATGGTGGGTAAAAACAATGCACAAATACCTGTTCGTTCTTTCGCCGCCTTACGGCGGTTCCACCGTGTTCTGGAGACTGCTTGGCACTTCGCCTGCCACATCTCTCCATCCGCTAGAGGGCCAATCCCTTGAGGGTGTGAAGCACATAATGCGGAACCGCGCCTGGGATTCAGCGACTGAGTTTCCGTGGGAGCATATCAAGGAGCGCTGGCATCAGTTCTGGGACACAGACAAGCCGGTGCTGGTCGAGAAAAGCCCGCCCAACATAATCCGGGCGTTTGAAATACAAAAGGTCTTCCGTCCCTCCTATTTTCTGGTGATGATCCGAGATCCCTATTCATTCTGCGAAGGGCGCAGGCGGCGGCACAAGGGATCGGACATAAGAGACTCTGCTGCCTTCTGGGTCTCTTGCGCGGCGTATCAACGCAAGAATATTGAAGGACTCGAACACGTTATACGCGTAAGGTATGAAGACTTCGCGGAAAGGCCTCAAGAGACACGAGAACGGTTGCTGAATTTCATTCCCGAACTGCATGACATCGATATCTATCGGTCTTTTCAGGCGCGATCCGTCCGCAGTCGCGGGCCGGAAAAGATCCAGAATGTCAACCGCGAGAAGGTAGACCGACTGTCTTCATCCGACATCCAGGCCATTAACGAAGTGTTAGAGCGACATGGCGACCTGATGAATTTCTTTGGGTACGAATACTTCATGCCTGGCGTGAATCAGTCATTGCGCCACCTGCGCTCGACCATTGCTGTTAATGCGCGGAGAGTGCGGGACAAATGCGGGCGTTTGTGGTTACCGCGGCGTAAGCAACGAGCGCCGATGTAGACTGACAATAATCACCACGCAAACGTTGTGTAGTAACCAAGACTTCATCTGACAGTCAGTGTAGGTGATTCAGTTTCACGTCGATGTCAGATGCCGCTTAAGCGGCGATCAGTTTCTCCCGTGCCAGCGGCAGACTGTCCTTGAAGGTCTGCATCGGCGTCTTGCCAAAGCACCAGCGGCCCTGATGCGGCCGCTGTTCATTGTACTGCTTGAGCCAGTCATCTAA
>JBOIDC010000097.1:0-10092 GCA_050740315.1 Gammaproteobacteria bacterium
AGACGCACACCTGACGAGGTCTACTTCCAACCTAGCGGACTGAGGAAGGCAGCCTGATACTCGATGACCGATGGCGATCACTTATCTTTCCCGATTCGCTGTCCAACAAAACCAGACCACCTCTGGTTTTTCCAGGCTATCCGTTGACCCTAATCATGACTGCCGTGCTCGTTTTCGATGTTACTTTATTTTTCTCCCAAGTTTTTTGGTGTAAGAGTAAGCAGGTTAAAGTTGACTGCTATTAACTTTGTGATTGTTTACTTGTTAATACTGTGTAGTGTTGCCGTCTATGAGCTTTATTTAGATTACAAAGTGTCGACATTTGATCTAAACGGGTATTTTTACCGATTTGGAGAGCACATCTGAGTATGCTAAATACAGCGAACTGTTAACGAATGACGTTGGTAGAAACTTTGCGCCGATAACGGGTTTCTTGTTTTCGTTGTTTTGCTCTCTTGTATTTCATGGTTTCTTGAAGGCGATGGATTATCTGAATAGGAAGAATCGTAGTGAGCAAGCGTAGGCTAGTTGAGCCAGCGGGGGATGCGCTGCGCGCGCGTGGTGAGATTAATGGTTGAACAGGATAGGTTTAGGACGCTGTAATCAAACGGACGTAACCAAAGGAGCAACACATGAACACCAAATGGATGTTAGGACTGCTGGCGATGTCGGGTTTTGCATCGGCTGCCGGCTGGCAGGACAGTCAGGAAATCACCGAATACTTAATCGACGGCGCCGACACCGGGGAAAAGATGATGGTCGGTTTCGAGTTCGCCCCTAACCCCGACGGCAACGGCGATCCAGGACTTGCGCATGTCGATGGCAGCACCGCCAAGGGCAAGTATCTTTTCTCCATCATCCTAAGCGCACATTCTGCCAAGCAACCCGTCGCGCCCAAGTTCGACGGCTGCGACCCCCAGGGCCGGCCGATTCTCACGGGCTTACGGGTGGTCTCGAAGTAAAGGTTGCATTTTTTTATCCGCAGGCTGAACAGGAGTAAAACCGGCAGACGATATGCGGAAAAGGTCCATGGCGGTACTGGCTCGGTCGTCAAATTGGCGGCCAGTGCTGCTTGCCGTGCACTACACGCAGAACTTGCAGGACATCGCCGCTAACTGAATAAACCAGGAAATAGGGTGTATGGCTGACGACCCACTCGCGCGTCTTTGGCACGCGGCCGCGCCGACCCAGTTTCGGATTCAGCAGCAACAGGCGCGTGGCGCGGCCAATGCGTTCGGCAATCTGGCGGGCGGCGAGTGGATTTTCTTGAGCGATGTAGTCTTGCGCCTCAACCAGCTGTCGGAGCGCCCGGCGAGTCCACTTCAGTTTCAATTTGCACGCCCCATTTGGCGAAGGCGGATTCTAGTTCTTGGTCGGTGGCGAACTCACCCCGCCGCGCCTCTTCAAGCCCCGCTTCGATTTCCTGGCGCACGTAGGCTTCGTAAAGCACATCCTTCCAAGTCGCATCTTCCGGTAAACATTCGGCTAAGGCGTGCAATTCTTCGCGCAAGCTAGTGCTCATAAAGACCCATCGTGAAGTGCAACTAAAGGCCAGAGTTTATTCCCTTCTAGCGTCTCTTCCAACCGCTTCCCCGGCTTTGCGGTGCGTAATCTCTATGACGGCCAGGGCTTTCTCAAGCGCGTGGAGAAGGCCGATGAGCCCAGCTTGATCCATTGGCGGCTGGACAAAGTCAATGCCGCCGGGCAGATCACCGACGAGACCGGCGATCAGAAGATCACGGTCGCGCACACTGCAACGCGCGGCCTCGGGCCGCATCGACACGACCGGGGCGGACTGGTGCAGGTTCCGGCAGCGGGCGACGGTCAACGGTGTTACCCAGACCACGTTCTACATCGGCGGCCTGTACAAGAAGGTCACCGAAGGCAGCTCCGACGCCGCCGGCGCCTGACTCACTGACCGTGCTTCAACAGGCGTTGTTTGTCGCGCTGCCAGTCGCGCTGTTTCTCGACGGCCCGCTTGTCGTACTGCTTTTTGCCGCGCGCAAGGCCAATTTCAAGCTTGGCGCGGCCGCGTTTCCAGTACAGCGCCGTGGGGACCAGCGCCTGGCCCTTGCGCTCCACCGCGCCGATGAGCTTGTCCAGCTCCTCGCGATGCATCAGCAGCTTGCGCGTGCGAATCGGATCCGGCGACACGTGGGTCGAGGCCGTGGCCAGCGGTGAGATGTGTGCGCCCAGCAGCCATGCTTCGGCATCCCGGATCACGACGTAGCTTTCCATGAGCTGCGCGCGCCCGGCGCGCAGACTTTTGACCTCCCAGCCTTCCAGCGCCAGCCCGGCCTCGAACCGCTGTTCGATAAAGAAGTCGTGCCGCGCTTTTTTGTTCAGCGCGATGGTCGCGCCGTCGGGTCTGCTTTGCTTGCTCATGACCGCATTATACGGGATCGCCGTTGAACGCCCGATTGCCGCTGGTTGTGCCGCTGGCGGATTTTGCGCAGAATGCACAGTTTTCCCGCACTTTCCCCCTTTATGAAAGCGATCCATCGCAACGCCACGGTGCCGTACACGCCGGCCGAAATGTTCCAGCTGGTCGACGACATCGAAGCCTATCCGCAGTTTCTCCCGTGGTGCCGCGGCGCGCGGGTGCTGGAGCGCGATGAGCAGCGGGTGCGGGCGACGCTCGCGGTGGCCACGGGCCGCATGGAAAAATCCTTCACGACGCTCAATGTGTTGCGGCCGCACAAACAGATCGAAATGCGCTTGGTCGAGGGGCCGTTCCGCAGGCTCGAAGGGCTGTGGCGCTTTGAATCCATGGCCGGTGGCGGTTGCCGCGTGCTGCTGGACATGACCATCGAGATGTCGGGCAGGATCATGGCCCTGACCTTGGGGCCGGTCTTCCATCACGCGGCAAACCACCTGGTGGATGCTTTTGTCAATCGCGCGCGGCAGGTTTATGGGCGTCGCTGACAAACAGCGGACGATTTCCGTGGAAGTTGTTTACGCCACGCCGGATGAGCAGGCGCGGGTCGCCGTGGAAGTCGACGACGGTGCGACGTTGCGTGAGGCGATCGAACGCTCCGGGCTGCTCGCCCGATTTCCCGAGATCGACCTCGAGCGCTGCAAGACCGGTGTGTATGGCAAGCCGGCGACGCTGGCGCGCCGGCTGCGAGAACGGGACCGGGTGGAGATTTATCGGGCGTTGCGGGTCAATCCTAAAGAGGGCCGCCGTCTGCGCGCGCGTGCGGCCGCCACGCGCCGGAAGCCTCGCGCCCAGTAGGGTTATCCTTCGCCGGCGGGTTGCGGACGTTCGATCCGGACGACCTGTCCGTTTTCGAAAAACACCGTGAGGCGGCGTCGTTCGGTCTCTCCGTAGCCTGGATCGTAATAATAAACATAGTCCCAGCGATTCGTGTGATAACTGTCGTCAATCATGGGGTTGCCCAGCAGATAGGTGACCTGCTCGGGGTTCATGCCGATCTCAAGCTGTTCCACATCGCTCTGTTTCAGGGCGTTGCCCTGGCGGACATCGATGCGGTGCACCGACAACACGGAACAGCTCGCCAGCAGCAGGCTGGCCGTAACGAGGCAGATCAGGCGGGCCTGCCTGATCCGTGCGAGCGCGATAGTCATACAATAAACAACGAGGAGCTTGCGAGTGTTAAACTATCATTGCATGATACGTCATCCGTTTCGGAGGGCATAGTGGAAAGTCAGGATCTCAAGAAGGCAGGGCTGAAGGTGACGCTGCCGCGCATGAAGATTCTCGAGATCCTCGAGAAATCTAATCCGGAAACGCATCACATGACGGCGGAGGATGTTTACCGCATTCTCCTGGAGGCCGGCGAAGAGATCGGGTTGGCGACCGTTTACCGCGTGCTCACCCAGTTTGAAGCCGCGGGTCTGGTCATACGCCATCACTTCGAGGGCGGTCAGGCGGTGTTCGAGCTCGACCGCGGCAAACATCATCACATGGTCGATCTGAGCAGCGGCAGGGTCATCGAGTTCACGAGCGACGAGATCGACAATCTGCAGCAATCGATCGCGGACAAGTACGGCTACGTGATCGAAGAACGCAGCATGGTCTTGTACGTTCGGCCCAAGCAGAACAAACAAGATTAACAATCACGCATAATGCGCTTTGACGTTTGAATTTTTTGCGCGGCTGATCATTTCCTGCGCGTGCGCGCGAGTTTTATCCGTCACTTCCACGCCACCCAGCATCCGCGCGATCTCGTCGACTCTCTCTTTATCTTTCAGCATCGCAACCCGGGTGCGGGTTTTCCGCCCCTGCGTGCGCTTGCTGACCTGATAGTGATGATGAGTCTGGGCCGCGACCTGCGCCAGATGGGTCACGCAAAGCACCTGGCGCCGTTCGCTTAAACGCCGCAGCTGGCGCCCCACGACCTCCGCCACGGCGCCGCCGATGCCGCTGTCCACTTCATCGAAGATCAGGGTGGGAATGCTCAGGTCCTGGGCGGCCTTTATCTGTATCGCCAGGCTGATGCGCGACAATTCGCCGCCGGAGGCGACCCTGGCCAGCGGTGCTAAGGGCTGCCCCGGGTTGGCGCTGACCTGGAATTCGATGCGATCGAGCCCGTGCGGCGAGATATTCTGCGTGTCATCGAACTCGATCTTGATTTCGAAGCGTCCGCCGGCAAGACCCAGTTCCTGCATCGCCGCCGTCACGCCGGCGCTCAAGTTCGAAGCGGCGGCCACTCGCGCCGCGTGAAGCCCGCGCGCGGCGGCCTGGTAATCGTCTTCCAGCGTTCGCAGTCGTTCGCTCAGTCGCTCCAGGTCGTATTCCGGATCCTCCAGCGCCTCGAGCTGGGCCTGCAGCTCGGCATGGCGGTCCGGGATCTCCGCGGGTGTGAGCCGGTGCTTGCGGGCCAGGTCGTGAATGTCGGAGATCCGTGCCTCCACCCATGCGAGCCGCTGCGGATCCGGCTCGAGCCCATCGGCGTAACGGCGCAACAGACTCGCGGCTTCCCTTAACTCGGCTTGCGCCGCCGCCAACAACTCCAGCGGTTCGCGCAGCGCGCCGTCGAGCTCGCGCAGCGTCTCCAGGTCGCCGATCATCTGTCCGATACGCGCGTCCACAGTCTCGTCCTCGCCTTCGTAAAGCGCGAGGTATGCGCCCAACGTGATGTCGCGCAGCTGTCCGGCGTGCGCCAGACGGCGATGCTCCTCGCCCAGCGCATCGAATTCGCCCTCGCCCAGCGCGAGCTGTGTCAGATCCCGCAACTGGAAGCGCAGCAGGTCGATGCGATTTTCGCGCTCACGGGCTTGCGCGGCAAAGCCGTCGACTTGTTCCCGCAACGCGCGCAGCTCGTGATAGATTTCCGTCAACCGGGCCAGCCGCGTATCGTTGCCGGCATGCGCATCGAGCAACTCGCGCTGGGTGGCATTGCGCAGCAGCGATTGATGTTCATGCTGGCCGTGGATATCGACCAGCATCTCGCCGAACTGACGCAGCAGCTGCAGGGCGGCCGGGGAGCCGTTGATGTAAGCCCTGGAGCGGCCGTCGCGCGTAATCACGCGCCGCAGCAGACATTCGCCGTCCGCTTCCAGATCGTGTCGCTTGAGCCAGTCCCGCGCGCTCGCGCGTTGCTCGATGTCGAGCCCCAAGGCGATCTCCGCGCGGGCTGCGCCGTCGCGCACCGTACCGGCGTCGGCGCGATCGCCAAGCACCAGACCCAGCGCGCCGATGAGGATCGACTTGCCGGCGCCGGTCTCACCTGTCAGCACGCTCATGCCAGGGCCGAACTCCAGTTCCAGTTCGTCGATGATGGCGAAATCTCGGATGTGGATGCGGGTCAGCATGAATAAGAAACGGTATAGCCTTCCCTGCCAGCGCGGCTTTGCGCCGCCGAGCTCGCGTGCAGGCGCGAGGGCAGCGACCGCGACACGTCAAGCATCATTCTCTGTTTGCGGCTCCTTCTAAGCTCGGTAATCCCTACCTCGCTAAGAAGGCCGGCCTCGGGCCTCCTGCCCTCGGCGTTCGCAGGGGTGACAATCCACTGGATTGTCACCTTTATTCTGCTCACCCCCATCTCAGCTTGGCGCGCAGGATCTGGAAATAATCGTGGTCCAGCGGCTGGATCAGGCGAAACATCGAGGCCTTGCGTTCTATGCATACCCGATCGTTGGGAATCAGATCGAGATTGGCCTGCCCATCGAACGAGATGCGTGCCCGACTGTCGTTCTGCCGGCATAAAACGACCTCGATGTGGCTGACGGCGTCGACCACGACAGGACGATTGGTGAGGGTATGGGGGCAGATTGGCACCAGCACGATCGCCTCCAGACTGGGATGCAGGATCGGCCCGCCGCCGGACAGCGCGTAGGCCGTCGAGCCGGTGGGCGTAGCGACGATGAGGCCGTCCGCGCGCAAGGTGTTGACGAGTCGGCCGTCGATGTAGATCTCAAGCTCGATCATGCGAATCGAGCCTTGCACGTGCACGACCACTTCGTTGATGGCGTCACTGACCGCCAGCGTCTCATCGCCCCGCGCCACGCGCGCGTGGAGCAGATATCGCCGCTCTTCTTTATAGCGGCCCGCCAGTATCTCATCCAGACGCGTGTACATGTCCTCGGGTAAGATATCGGCGAGAAATCCGAGCCGGCCGCGGTTGATGGCCACCAGCGGCACGCCGTGATCCACCAGCGACCGTGCGGCGTGCAATAGCGTGCCGTCGCCGCCCACCACGACCGCAAGATCGCAGCGCCGCGCGATTTCGTCGCGGCGCACGCTGCGCTCGGTGGACTGCCGCATCACGCTGCCGGCGCTTTGATCCACCAGCACCTCCGCGCCGCGTGCGCGCAAATAATCCAGCAAGCCGTGCGCGGTGTCCGCGAGCAGCGCGTCACCGGGCTTTGTAATCAGGCCAATCGTGCGGAAAACGGTCATTGCGGGTCTCGTTTTGCGGTTAAGGTATCACGCGTGTTATACACGGCCAACCTGGCGTTTTCTTGACACGCACCGGGCCCGTAGTGATGATGCGGGAGGCGTCGGAAGCTTTATGCCGGCGCAACCGAGATGGAACGGATATGGTGACCAAACGCGGACAATCTCCGGAAACGGCGCTGGGTGAGCGGGCGCAGCACCTGCTCAAGGTGCTGGTGCAAACCTATATCGGCGAAGGCAAGCCCGTGGGATCGCAGACGCTGCTGCGCGCCGCCGGGCTGGATTTGAGTCCCGCCACGGTTCGCGGCGTCATGGCCGATCTGGAAGACCGGGGACTGATTTATTCGCCGCACGCTTCAGCCGGTCGCATCCCTACGGTGAAAGGTTACCGGCTGTTTATCGACACCATGCTCCGGGTCAAGCCGCTCAAGGACACGGTCATCGATCAGTTGAAGGAGCGTTTACGCCGCGACCTCACGCCGCACTCGCTGGTGGAGGCGGCCTCCGACATGCTGTCGGGCATCACGCGGCTCGCGGGGGTCGTGACGGTGCCGCGCCAGGAACACGCCTCGTTGCGGCAGATCGAATTTCTGGGGCTTTCGGAAAACCGCGTGCTGGCGATTCTGGTGATAAACCAGCATGAGGTGCAGAACAGGATTATTCAACTGGATCGTGCCTACACCGAATCGGAATTGCGCGAGGCGGCCAACTATCTCAACGCAAAATTTGCCGGCCGCGGCCTGGTGGCGTTGCGGCGCGAACTGCTCGCCGAGCTGGACGCGGTGCGCGAAGACATGAACCGCATGATGCGTTCGGCCATCGAGCTGGGGGAAAAGGTGTTCGCGCGCGACGAACGCGAGCAGGACGACTTCGTCGTGGTCGGACAGACCAACCTGATGAGTTACGAGCAGCTGTCCGACGTGGACAAGCTGCGCGAATTGTTCAATGCATTCAGTACAAAACGCGATATTCTTCATCTGTTGGACAAGTGCATCTGTGCGCGCGGCGTGCAGATCTTCATTGGCCAGGAATCCGGCTATCGGGTGCTGGACGAATGCAGCGTGGTGTCGGCGCCTTATTCGGTGCAGGGCGACGTCATCGGCGTGCTTGGGGTCATCGGGCCCATGCGCATGCCGTATGACCGCGTGATCCCCATTGTCGACATCACCGCCAAACTGCTGGGCGCGGCCTTGAATACGCATAAACGCGACCTTACCTAGACGTTCAATGCCTGAACCGCCAGGACGGTTCTGTCTGAAGTTTCCAATTCCGGAGCAAGTAATGGGTAGCAAACAGCAACCAGAACACTCAGAACATGATGCCAATGGTGACGGCCAGCCTTTCGACGACGCGGAACTCTCCGCCGAAGGCGCAGAGGCCGGTGAAGTGCCAGAGGAAGCCATCGACGTCGACGCCCTGGTGGCGGCCGTGGACGAGGCGCGCGCCAGGGCCGATGAATACTGGAACACGTTGTTGCGCACGCACGCGGAGATGGAGAATCTGCGCAAACGCAGCGCGCGCGAGCTGGATCAGGCGCACAAATACGCGATAGAGCGGTTCGCGACCGAACTGCTGGCGGTGAAAGACAGCCTGGAGATGGGCGTCGACGCGGCCAGCGGCGAGGCCGATGCGGCCAAGCTGCGCGAAGGCACGGAACTGACCCTGAAGATGCTGAGCCGCGTGATGAAGAAGTTCCACATCGAGGAGATCGATCCGCAAGGCCAGCCGTTCGACGCCGAGCGCCATCAGGCCATGACCATGCAGGAAAACAGCGAGCTGCCGCCCAACACGGTGGTGGCGGTCATGCAAAAAGGCTACGCGCTCAACGATCGTTTGCTGCGTCCTGCCATGGTGATCGTATCCAGGGCGCCCGAAGCGGGCACGGCAGATTGACGCGGCAGGTGCGCGACCAATCACGACGCGCTTGAATTCCGGGTTTGCGCCCTTATTTAGAGCCTAGTTCAGAAATCTGCTCGACGCATTCAGTTGGAGACACGTTATGGGAAAAATCATCGGTATTGATCTCGGCACCACCAATTCCTGTGTGGCCGTGATGGAAGGCAAGGCCGCCAAGGTCATCGAGAACAGCGAAGGCGATCGCACGACCCCGTCCATCGTTGCCTTCACCAACGACGGCGAAGTGCTGGTGGGGCAAAGCGCGAAACGCCAGGCGGTCACCAATCCGGCCAATACGGTTTATGCGGTCAAGCGTCTGATCGGCCGCCGGTATCAGGAAGACGCCGTGCAGAAAGACATCAAGCTGGTGTCGTACAAGATCGTGAAGGCCGACAACGGCGACGCCTGGGTTGAAGCGCAAGGCAAGAAGATGGCGCCGCCGGAAGTGTCCGCGCGCGTGCTGCAGAAGATGAAAAAGACCGCCGAGGATTATCTGGGTGAGACGGTCACCGACGCGGTGATCACCGTGCCGGCCTATTTCAACGATTCGCAGCGCCAGGCGACCAAGGACGCCGGCAAGATCGCCGGTCTGGACGTCAAGCGCATCATCAACGAGCCTACTGCTGCGGCGCTGGCCTACGGCATGGACAAAAAGCGCGGCGACCGCAAGATCGCGGTCTACGATCTGGGCGGCGGCACCTTCGATATCTCCATCATCGAGATCGCGGAGGTCGACCGTGAGCACCAGTTCGAGGTGCTGTCCACCAATGGCGATACCTTCCTGGGCGGCGAGGACTTCGATCTGCGCCTGATCGACTATCTGGCCGATGAGTTCAAGAAAGACCAGGGCATTGATCTGCACAAGGACCCGCTGGCGGTGCAGCGTCTGAAGGATGCCGCCGAAAAGGCCAAGATCGAGCTGTCTTCCAGCCAGCAGACCGAGGTGAATCTGCCATACATCACGGCCGATTCCAGCGGCCCGAAGCACCTGAACATCAAGCTGACCCGCGCCAAACTGGAATCGCTGGTCGAAGAGCTGATTCAGCGCACCATCGAGCCGTGCCGCATCGCGCTCAAGGATGCCGAGCTGTCGGCCAAGGACATCGATGACGTGATTCTGGTCGGCGGCCAGACGCGCATGCCCAAGGTGCAGCAGACCGTCAAGGACATCTTCGGCAAAGAGCCGCGCAAGGACGTAAACCCGGACGAGGCCGTCGCGGTCGGCGCCGCCATCCAGGGCGGCGTGCTGGGCGGCGACGTCAAGGATGTGCTGTTGCTGGACGTCACGCCGCTGTCCTTAGGGATAGAAACCCTGGGCGGCGTGATGACCAAGC
>JBOIDC010000098.1:0-10069 GCA_050740315.1 Gammaproteobacteria bacterium
TGCTTGGCCAGTTCCAACACACCCACCTTGGCGCGAATCACTTTCTGTTCATTAGTCATGTAGGTTCTCCTGTCTTAAGCTATGGATAACCTACACCAACTGTACGATTAAGTTCTAGCTACTACACCAGAGGCTATAGAAACGATTCGGCCAGCTCCTCCAGCTTGTCCGGTTGCGTAATGGTCACGTAACCCTTTCTGAATTTAATCAACCCCTCGTCCTCCCAAGTCCGCATCTGTTTGTTGACGCTTTCGCGCGAGGTGCCGATCATGTTGCCGATATCCTGTTGCGAGAGCTTCAGATCGATGCGCGTGCCTTCAGCCGTTTCTTGCCCGCAGCTGTCGGCCAGTATCAATAACCGCTTGGCCAGTCGCGCCGGCAGGTTGCGGAAAATGGTGTCTTCGAACAACTCGTTGGTCAGCCTCAACCGCAAGGCCAGCGTGCCCAGCAAGCGGATCGCAACCGTGGGGTGGCGCTCTAAAAACGCGATAAAATCCCTGCGCTCAATGAATAGCAGCTCGGTAGGCTCTATGGCGGTGACCGTCGCGGTGCGCTCTTCGCCATCCAGTAATGAGATCTCGCCGAAGAATTCTCCCGGACCCAGCATACCGAACATTATCTCCTTGCCATTTTCGGACATCGTACTGAGTTTGACTCTTCCGCTAATGATCGCGGACAACTGATTGCCGGGATCCGCTTTGCGAAAGATGATTTCCTTGTCGCCAACCCGCCTCGTCTTGGCCACCGCGACCAGCCGATCCAGGTCTTCCGCCGGCAGCCGATGGAAAAGGATGCTCCTCGCCAGTAATTCCCGCTTACCGATATCGGAGTGACTCTCCATGACGATCTCTCTTCAACCTCTCGAGGCGTCGCCGTAAAGGCGGGGCGGCGCACCTTGATTACGAAACACACCCGCTAGCTTAAATCCTTGCCTGGCGCCGCGTAAATAAAAAGAGCGGGCATGAAGCCCGCTCTTGTCTGACGCTGTGGCCGGAGTCTCTTAAGGCGCAGACCCATCGGCCTGCTTGCATCCCGCCTTACTGTGCCATAGGGGGGCTGCCATACAGGAACACGTGAATGCCGCCCGTCGCGGAGTCTATGTGGATCACGTCGGTCACGCCGTCGACATCCACATCTGCGGTCGCGATCGGATTGCGAAAACCATCCACTTGCGTCGAGTGAGACGCGACCGTGTCCTCGACGAACGCGCCCGTGCCGTCACCTTTATACGTGGTGACCCCCTGCCCTTCGGATTGAACCAGCAGATCCACGATGCCGTCCGCAGTTACGTCGCCGACCGCCAGCGAGATCGTGACGACGTCCTGCAGTTCGCCTGCGCCCGTCGGCTGTGCAAAGCCTCCCATGCCATCGCCCAGCGCAACCGTTAAGCGACCAAAGCCCGTATAGAGCAGAAGGTCAAGCACGCCGTCGCCGTTGAGATCGTTCGCAACCATCGAGTCGCCGAGGTTGGTACCCTGGATCAGCCCGACCTCCTCGGAGAAACTGCCATCGCCGTAGCCATGGAACACCGAAATACTACCCGGACCATCGACCGACGAACCGTAGTTGATCACATCAAGCAAGCCGTCTCGGTTCACGTCGCCGAGTTCGATCTCGCCCGTCCTGGCCGAGGACAGGACCGCGCCGGTCGTAAAACCGCCGAACCCGTCGGCGGGATAGACGAAGATTCCTTCGCGGGACGAGATCGCAACGTCCCCAATCCCGTCGCCGTTGAGGTCACCCGCCGCGAGATCAAACATCTCAAGATCGGACACGTCGAAAACCTGTCCGGGCGCCATATAGCCCGTGCCGTCTCCGAAATAGACGGACAAGGTATTGGACCCCGTCAACACATCGGTGCTGCCAACCACGGTGTCGACTTGGCCGTCGGCGTTGAAATCGCTAACGGCTACCGACAGAGATGCGCCCATCGCCGGCACCGCACCCAGCGCTAAAACCGTACCTACAATGCTCGTCTTGATGTTCATGTCGTTTGCTCCGATAAATTGTATTGAGAAGATTTTTCCGGGTTGCGATCAGTTGAATGCCCGTGCTGTTTTTACCTTGCCTGCATCACCTTTCGGTCACCGTGGAGCCATTAACGCACGCCGGCTCGGCGCGACCTATGAACCAGATCACAGCAGGTCCGGCGCTGTCCCCGTGAGTGATAAACCCGGCAACCAATACTGCGCTGCATAAGCGCGCTTCAAGGCGGCTGCGAGTGAGGTACTTCACAGCCACACCGAGCGGAGTGAGTTACTTCACTGCGAGGGCAAGCTCAGGGGTGGTCTACTGGCCCCGTCGAGACACGACATGACCCCTCACACAGGAGACCTGATCATGAGACTTACAGCACTTTTGACCGGTACCTTTTTGACCTTAACCCTCGCCACCGCCCAGGCCGACGAGCCGTTCTCAACCTTGGACGGCATCGATGCGGAGGCCATGAGCGCGGCCGAAATGGACGCCATTCAAGGAAAGTTCGTGGGCGGCCTGGTGGCCGCGAACCTGGCCTTCGACCAGCAGTTCGATCAGTGGGCCATTCAGGGCGTGAATGACCTTTACAATAGCTGGCAGCAGTGGCGCGTGGAGAACAACTACTGGGGCCCGGTCAATTGGGGCGCGCCCACCACCCAGGACCTGATCAACTCAAACGGCGAGCTGCAGCAGGCGTATGCGGCCTACAATCAATCCTGGCTCGCCAACCAGGCCACCAGCTCGGAGCTGGCGAATCAATTCAGCCAGTACATCCTGGGCACCGGCACCTTCCTCGATCCCACCACCGGCCAGAGCTTCGTGGGGTGGAACGGCGCCAACCCACCTCTGATCGACATGGGCGGCGGCTGGTTTACGCCCGCTATCCCGCAGTTCTGAGCCTTGCTCGCCAACGGATCGCGACCGCGCCTTGGACGGTTGAAAAATAGCTTGGCTCAAGCGCCACACGGAGGTGGCGCATCATTCTTCAAGCACTTGAGTGTTTGAAGAATGATCCAAAGCAAACCACGCGTTTTACTTTGCGTCGTTGAAAAAGTCCTGGACGGGGAGCTAGCCTAGCCGGCTCCCCTTTTCTTTCACACGACGATGAAAGAGGCTTTACGCCTCAAGGCGCCGGCTCCATCAGCTCCCAGTTCTGACTCGATCCGATATTGGGGTTATAGCCGGCATCGTTCGAATGCCGGCTGTTCCCAAAACCGTCCGTCCAGTGATACTGGTAGTCGTACGGCTGCTGGGACTCGCCCCAGTAGGAATCCTCCAGCGTCTCGACCCTGAAGGAGTCTGTCGAACTGGCGGCGGTCGGAGTCGAGCCACTCGCCTGGGTCCGTCGCTGCGACTCGATCATGCCGAGCATGGCGTCGTTGTTGGCGCTGATCTGTTGGCTTATCCGGCCCGCCGCCTCGATCTGGGCGTAGCCCTGCGCGAGCAGACGGTCGAACTCCGCCTGGATTTGCTGGCTGACCTGTACGAGGTGCCGTTTCCAGACGGAATCGACTTCAAGCGAAGCCACGATGCGCCCGAGTTCCGGCCGCATCGCATCGAGTCGACCGGCGACAGCGCCCAGGCTGTGAACATAACTGAGGAACCAGTTGTTCTGGTCGATCAGGCCGGCGGCGCCGTAGGACGAGGCGCGCGTGCCGTTCATGAGGGCGTAGAACTGTTCTTCCACGCGACGCCCCTCCTGCCGGTACGTCACGCGCATGGCGATCGCCTCGCCTGGTGTCGGCTCGTCGCCCATAGCTTCGGCGAGGTGAGACACGGGGCGCGATTCCAGGACGCGAAAGCCGGGTCGGTCGCCGCGCGCGGGCTCGATCACGTAGCGCAACAGGGCTGCCTCAATCGGCATCGCCGGCTGGTAGATCGGACCGAACCCTGGGTCTTGGCCGATCGGCACCTGATTGAAATAGGCCGGCTCGAGCCAGCTAAACCCGAGCGTCGGAAAACCTTCCGCCCAGGCGCTGCCATCCGGCGCCTCGGCGCGAAACGCGACCTGTGCCGGCAGCAGCGCGCTATGGTAGCGCCACTCGACGCTGCCGTGCGCCCGCCAATCCGCGGGGCTTATGAAGGTGGCAAGGACCAGCCCGCCGTGCTCTGTGTCGATGATCCGATGCATGCGCGAGGCGGCGAAGTCGGATTGCGCCTTGGCGGCCGGTGTGTTCTCCGTGGCCTGCGCACGCAGCGCATCATCGACGCCCTCGCAGCCGGATGCCATGAATAGAACCAGCACAAACAAGCAACTCGATGACCGATGCGTCATGGAAGCCTCCTGTGGTCTCGACGTTCAATCACGCCGCCGGCTGTTTCAATCATAGTATAGCGTCCAAAAGCCGCAGCCATCGGGCCGCTCATTCGGCCGAGGATGTAAGTTCTAATACGGTCGGCCGGTTGAAACCGGCCCTACAACAGATATCCGCAAGAACCCCCAACCGGCCCGAAGCGTATGGCCGCCGTGAAGGCCGTGCGGTCGACGCAACCTCTTGCCATGACCGCCGCTCCTACTCAAGCGCTATTGCACATAATCGGAACAGTACCCGGAAGACGACTAAACGGCAGAGAGCGGCCCCGAAGGCCCGCTCTCTGGTCTCTCCATGCGCATCCTTACGGCTAGGGCGTCGTTTGCGCGTAGAAGTCGAGGTGCTCGCCGCCGCCGTCAAACTCCGACGGTTGCGGCTCAAAGCCACCGATCCCATCTCCCAGATAGATGGTCCGGCCGAAGGCATCCACACTGATTAGATCGAGCACGCCGTCGAGATTGAAGTCGCTCGCGCCGATGCTCGAACCGGTGTCTCCGTCGATCGACGCGTAAGGCGTGAACCCCCCCGCGCCATCGCCGATGTAGACGGAGATGGCATCCGAAAAGAGATCGGACCAGTCACCGAGCGAATCATCCTCCGGGAAATCAAAGCCAAAACTCCAGTCGTCCACATCCCATTGCACTTCCGATGAAATCCGCGTGGAGCGTAGCGCCAGGTCTCCAATCCCATCCCCGTTGAAGTCGCCACCTGCTGCTGACTCAATTGAGGCGCCTGTCAGGCCGTCGAGCATCACATCAGGCTCCGCCGTGAAGTTGCCGAAGCCATCGCCGGTGGCGACCGACAGCTTAATCCCGGCCTCGACCTCGGTCTGACTCGCGATGTCCAGCAGACCATCGGCATTGAAGTCCCCGGTGATGACCGATCCAAAGCGGTCGAAGTCCGAGGCGCCAAGCACGCTCACCGTCGAGGAAAACACGCCATTGCCATAACCCAAAAATATCGACACTTCAGCGGTAGATTTATCGGAGGCGGAATAATGCTGACTGGCCAGGTCCAGCGATCCATCGCGGTTGAAGTCGCCGGCCGCGACCGAGGTCGACGGCAAGCTTGCGACTGTCACGGGCCTGGCGAACTCGCCCGTTTCATCGCCGGAATAGAGGAAAATACCGCCGTTTCCTGTGTCATTCGAAGTCACCACCAGGTCGGTGAAACCGTCGCCGTTGAAATCGCCCGCCGCGCCGGCCTTCACATCCTCGCCGTAGAGATCCTGCTCACGCCCGGCTACGAATCCTCCGGCGCCGTCGCCCAGCGACAAGGATAGGGTGCCTGTTGTGACGGAGAAATTTCCATCCTGACAGTATTCACACGACGGCTCCTTCCAAGTCGACTCTGTATAGATACGCGCGATATCCGGGATACCGTCGGTATTGAAGTCTCCGACAGCAATGCTCGTAGCGCTGAGCGAGTTCAGGAATGCGAGCGCCGGGCCTGTGCTCAACAACAAGGCCGCGCCGAGAGTAGCCGCTGCCAGCTTATTTTGCGCGTGTCGCGTGCAGGCGCGCTCGCTGCGAAGCGATGGCTAAGTGTGCAGAACATGGTTGCGTCTCCTGTATATCGAAATTGAGAAAGATTGAGCGTTAAGAAATCGTCCGCGTGCTTCGTCCTTGAAGCTCCCTGTCACCGGCTGCAAGCCCGCCTCTCCCTGTCGACGATCCGAGGATGCGCCTCGCGTAGGCCGTCGCCTATGAACCAGTTCACTGGCAAGGCTAGCTCAGTCGCGTGGTCTGCCGTGCTTTGCTTGGGATAAGGAGACCGCGCCACCCTTCCTACCGGTGCGGATCAACATGCAGGCTCGAGGCGCTCGAAGGCGGGTGGAACAGCGAGTGAGCTACCTCACAGCCACAGTGAGCCGGAGTGATTTGCTTCACTGCGGCCGGTGCTTAGGTGGCGCTCTACTGGCCCCGTCGAAACACGACGCAACTCACTCACAGGAGACTCGATCATGAAACTCGCATCAAAATTGACCGCCACCGTTTTGGCTCTGAACCTGGCGACGGCGCAGGCCGACGAGCAGTTCTCGACGCTCGAAGGAATTCAGGCGCAGGCCATGAGCTCGGAAGAGATGGACGCCGTGCAAGGAAAGAACTTTGACTTCTTCACCGGCGCAGACGCCATGATGACGGCCAACGGGGCGTTTGACCAGGCTATGGCGGACATGCTGGCCAACGCCATGGCCGGTTTGCAAGGGCCGAATGTCGCGGGCCTCAATGCCGCATACGATTACTTTTACGGCGGCCTCGACGCCATGGCCGCCGCAAACATGGCCTTCGACGCAGCGCACGCCAACGATCCGGCCATCATCGCGAACTTGTGGCTACAGGAGGCGCAGGCGCTGCGGGCCCAGGGTTATACTGGCCCCATCGCAAGCCCCCCAACGTTCGACCAGCTGTACCCAAATCAGGATTATTTCAACTGGCTGTTCAGCCAGTACATCCGCCAATAACCGTCTAGACCGGCGCCGATGGGGCCGATCGGGCATCATCGCAACTTATCAGGCCACTAACCCCGTCCCATCCCGCCGGGACGGGGTTGTTTATTCCAGGCACGCTCTGGTTGGCGGCGCCACATCTTCCAGGCCAGGTCGACTCCCATGTACAGCGCTGCACGACCCTGCAGCGGCAACCCGCCGAGGTGAGAATCGCCGCGGAACTCGCCCTCCCCTTCGCCCTACTTCCGCTCCATACCTGTCGCTGGCGGAGACCGCACTAAGTAGCTACTAAGCCGCATTGGCGGTGACCGTCCGTAAGGCTAACAGGATGCCCCCAAGGTGAGTTACTTCGCAGCCACGCCATTCCCGAGTGAGTTACTTCACTGCGTGCCGAGAGGCTCGGATGGTTTACTGGCCTCGTCGGACAACCGACACAACTCAACTCATAGGAGACTTGATCATGAAACTCGCATCAATATTGACCGCCACCGTTTTGGCTCTGAACCTTGCGACGGCCCAAGCCGACGAGTTCTCAGCGCTCGGAGGCATTCAGGCGCAAGCCATGAGCGCAGAGGAGATGGATGCCGTACAGGGAAAGAACTTTGATTTCTACGGCATGGGCCTGTTCGATCCCACCCTGTACGGCAGCATGGCCGGTACTGACTTCTACGGTACGGGTTTGGGCTCCGGCCTTTGGGACCAGGCGCTTGCGAACATGCAGTTCGATGCCGCGCATGCGAACGATCCGGCAATCATCGCGAACCTGTGGCTACAGGAGGCGCAGGCGCTGCGGGCGCAGGGGTATTACGGCCCGATCGCTTCCCCGCCAACATTTGACGAGCTGTATCCGAATCAAGACTACTACAATCAGTTGTTCAGCGAATACATCCGGTACTAAGCGGATGACAACCCCGCCCTCGTGGCGGGGTTTCTCTTTTAAGCAAAAGACAGGCCGTTTGATGCGGTGCGAAACGCCGACCTCAAATATCTGTGCTGCTCATGGAACTTAAGCTTCTTCTATACTTGGTTCGATAGACCACATAACATCAACCGTTACAGACGCAGGTTCACGCAGCCTTTTCGATCAATGGTGGCTGATTAACCGTAAGAAAACCTCAATATGAGCGCTCAGGCCCACATCAACAAACCCAAAATCTTATCCAGCGGCGCGCTCTTCTCTGCATTGGACGCGCATGAGCTGGAGGCCATTGCGCAGTTCGCTTCAACACAGCGCTTGGATGCCGGCACGGTTGTCTGCGCCGAGGGGAGCGAAGGCGACGCGATGTACGTGATAGCGACGGGTGGCGTGAAGATCACCTTGTCCACGGCCGGCGGCAAAGCGGTTTCAGTGGGCACGCTTGGCCAGGGAGACACCTTCGGAGAGATATCGTTGCTCGACGGCAAGAAACGCACGGCAACGGCCGAAACGCTTGAGCCATCGGAGTTACTGTCGATCAAACGCGAAAATCTGCTGGGCTGTCTGCAAAAGCAACCGCTGATCGCGATCAAACTTCTCGCCGCGCTGGCCGGCCGTCTTCGCATGACGGACGAATTGATTGCAGACACCCTCGCGATTAAGCTTCCCTCGAGACTGGCAAAGGCGTTGATAAACCTGGCCAAGGCCTACGGCTATAACACCTCGCGCGGCATCAAGATCGACGTGGAGCTATACGAGGACGAGCTGGCTTACCGGCTGGGGATCCCGAAGGAGAAGATTGCTGCGCAAATAGATGAGTGGATAGAGCAGGGCCTTCTCGAAATCCGCAAATACCGGCTGGTGATCCTGGACCCGTACCGATTAGCGATGCTGGTATGACCGCTGGTTGACGTATCAAAAGAGGGAACGCAATGGCGAAGGGTCCCGATAAACGGCGAGCATCGGCTTTGCCGGCAATGCTGCTGTTACTTATCTATTCGCCGGTCAGCCGGGCAGAGATCACACTAGACGGCACGTTGGGCCCGGGGGGATCGGTAACCGGGCCGGACTATCTTATTCCCGCCGAGGCCGGCGAACGGGTCGGCGGCAATCTGTTTCACAGCTTCGGTGTCTTTGACATCAATACCAACGAGAGCGCGACGTTTACCGGACCAGACCCGATACAGAATGTCCTCGGTCGCGTGACCGGCGGCTCGCAATCGAATATCGATGGAACGCTACGCTCCACGATGTCCAACGCCGACGTTTATCTGATCAATCCCGCCGGCATTGTATTCGGTGAGAATGCCCAATTGGACGTGCAAGGCTCTTTTCACGCCAGTACGACAGACTATGTGCGTCTGGGCGAGAATGGGCACTTTGCCGCCAGTGTGCAGCCTGACGCGAGCACACTCACCGTCGCGCCGCCGGCATCGTTCGGTTTTCTTGATGCCAACCTTGCACCGATAACCGTATTGGCCGGCGCCGTCAATCAGCCTCTGCAGGTGCCCGCTGGCGAAACGATATCGCTGGTGGGTGGAGATGTGGTGGTCAGAGGCAGTGTGCTGTTTGCGCCAAGCGGCAGGATCAATATCGCCAGCGTGGCCTCTCCAGGCGAAGTCAGGACTGCCGGCGGAGGTCTGGCCGTCGATTCATTTGCAGAACTCGGCGACATCCGCTTGTCGCAAGGCGCGATCGTGAGCGCCAATGACGCAGACGAAGGTGGCGGGAGCATCGTTATCCGGGGCGGGCAACTTGTAGCAAATAACTCATTTGTCTTTGCAAACACCTTCGGAGATCTGAACGGGCACGGCATCAACATCAGGTTAGCTGGTGATCTGGTACTCAGTAACGGCGGAGATATACGGGCAACTACATCCGGAGCGGGAAACGCGGGAGACATTGTGATCGCAGCGGATAACCTGACGTTATTGGCAGGCGCGCAGATTGACAGCAGTTCCGGCTCTGCAGGTCAAGCCGGCAAGTTGACGGTCAATGCTGCAGGTTCCATTTCGATCTCTGGCCTTGACCGTCAGCGGTTCAGTAGTGGGGCATTCAGCAATACCTTTGGAGACGGCGATGCCAACGATCTCTCCATTTCAGCTGGACACCTAAAGATGAACGATGGGCACGTCACCGCCGGCAGTCTAGGCTCCGGCTCCGGCGGCGACGTCCTTATCCAGGCCGGACAAGTGACATTAACGAATACTGCTGCGGTTGACAGCACTGCCACTAGCGCAGGGCCCGGCGGAGACGTCAAGATCGTTACATCGGACGGCATGCGGATCGTGGGAGGCCCGCTCGACGCGACCGATCCGACCGGTGTTTTTAATAACGCCAACAGCACAGGCGCCGCGGGTGACCTTACCATCATCACCGATGGCCCGCTTGTAATGAGGGGCGGCAGGATACTGA
>JBOIDC010000099.1:0-9781 GCA_050740315.1 Gammaproteobacteria bacterium
TGCTTGGCCAGTTCCAACACACCCACCTTGGCGCGAATCACTTTCTGTTCATTAGTCATGTAGGTTCTCCTGTCTTAAGCTATGGATAACCTACACCAACTGTACGATTAAGTTCTAGCTACTACACGTGTTGCGTGCGTGCCTGATCAGACTCCGTCGCCAAACCGCGCGGGTCATGCTCGTTCATGCATTCATAACCACGAATAGCGGCGCAACCTCAAAGTCCAGGAGACCCGGGGGACTTTGAGTTTGATCCCAACCAAGCCCTAGCTTGAGCTTTCGGCCGCAATCACCTGCGCCGCGGCGTTGATTACCGCGACGACACGCCCCACGTCGCGCAACTGCTGGGCGCTCATGCCTTCTTTCCTGAGCAGCGCGTAATGCGATTTGACGCAGAAATGACACTTGCCCACGATGCTGGCCGCCAGCGCATACATCTCGAAGCGGCGCTTGTCCACGCCGCCGCTGTTGGCGTATGCATTCATGCGCAACTGCGCGGGCTGGCTGGATAAATCCTTGTCTTCGGCCATCTCCACATACGGATACCAGATGTTGTTCATGCCCATCAGCGAGGCCGCGCTCAGCGCCGCGTTCAGTTCCTCGGGCGCCAACACGTTCGCATTGCGGATAGCGTCAACGATGGTCTTCGATTGGGCCGCGAACGCCGCCGCCAGCGCGACACCGACCGCGTCGTTGCCTTCCAGTGACGAGCGCGCGATGACGCCGTCCAGGTTCAACCGGATGTCCTTGGCGTAATCCGGGATCGCCTGCTTGATTGTATCGATAAACTCCATAATTCAGTCCTGATCGTGATGAACGGCAGAGCCCGGCACGTGCCGGGCACTTCCTTAGTGTAACCGTTTGCCGCTTACAGGGTCGTGCCGCCCACGGCTCGATTGCATGGACACAGCTCGTCGGTCTGCAAGCCATCAAGTACCCGCAGGATCTCCTCGGCGTTACGGCCCACGTTGAGATTATTCACCGAAACGTGCTGCACCACGTTGTGCGGATCGACGATAAAGGTCGCGCGCAGCGCCACGCCTTCGTCCGGATGCCGCACGCCCAGCATGTTCACCAGTGAGCCGCTGGGATCCGCGAACGAGTAGTGATTCAGGCGATCCAGATCCTTATGACTGCGGCGCCAGCCCAGCTTGCAGAACTCATTGTCGACCGAGCCACCCATTAGCACCGCGTCGCGTTCCTGGAAATCCTGATTCAGGTTCGCGAAGGCGGTGATTTCCGTAGGGCACACGAAGGTGAAATCCTTCGGATAGAAATAGATAATCTTCCACTTGCCCGGGAACGAGTTTTCGTTGATCTCTTCGAACGCGGATTCGCCGTTCTCCTGGTGCTCGTTGAAACCCGGCTTCACGCCGATCACGTTAAATGCATGGATCTTCTCACCAACTGTCTTCATTAGCGACTCCAAAAAATGACTGGGAAAACGTTTCTGCCGGAGCGATCCGTCGTTGCCGAAGGGCTTTCAACCGATGGACTTTCGCGTTCGAGCAGGCGCTCGCGAAATGGCGCGCATTATGACGATCAATGAACGGGCTGGCCAATTTATTTTGTGCAACGCAGTAATCAATTTTATTTGATTAAACTGCATGCGTACTACCAGTTCTTAAAGCTGTTTTGAGTCTCCTGACAGCAGTGACGGGCATTCAAGGCGACACTGTGGACGCGTTCGCAACTCCAGCGTGATCGGTAACTGAGGGCTCAGTGCGCGAGGTATTCACATGCATAAACCGGCTGACCATCCGCACGTGCTTGTATTTCCGCCGCTGCTGTTTGGCGCCACGTTCGCCGCAGGCTTGTTGCTGCACTGGATCGATCCGCTGGTTTCGCTCGATCCGCTATACGCCCGCCTGCTGGGCGCGTTGCTGACGGCCGCGGGCGGATGGCTCGCCTTCTCCGCCGAGGAGGTCATGCGCCGCGCCGGCACCAACGTGCGCCCTGATCGTCCGACCTTGAGCATCGTCACCGACGGGCCGTTCCGCTTCACGCGCAACCCGCTTTATCTTGCCGCCACCGCGCTCTACGCGGGCGTGGCGCTGCTGTGTGTGTCGGTGTGGCCCCTGCTGCTGCTCGCACCGCTGTTGGCCATATTGCACTGGGGCGTGGTCAGGCGCGAAGAGCGATATCTCGAAGCCAAGTTTGGCGACGCATATCTCGCCTACAAGGCCCGCGTGCGGCGCTGGCTTTGATATGCGTGCGGATACCACTGACGCGCACGCCATGTAGCGAAAACGGCGCTGGGAGCGCGCGGCCTGGTCTGGTGCAGCGACGGCGCGCCGGACTACAATCGTCACCTTGCGAAGAATACCCGTGCGCGCGGCAATGTCGGCAGACGGACCGCAAAATCGCGCGCACAGCGCACGAGGACGCCACGATGACCCTATTCGGGACATTACGCGAGGATCACGAAAAGCGGGACGCTGGCCGGCGATTATCGCCAGCAGATGAGCAGGGATGACTAGCGCGATATCTACCGCGCCCGCGCAGGGGGAGTATCGCACCGGCGAACGCTGTCTGATTCTTGAGCTCTTGAACAGCCCCGAAGATGCGGACGTCTCGGTGGCGCGCGCCCGCGTGGAGCCTGGCGTGACCACCAAACGGCATTGCGTGATCGGCACCGAAGAACGTTACGTGATCCTGCAAGGCGCGGGGCGCATGCTAATCGATGGCGCCGCACCGCGCCCGGTTGGCGTGGGCGATACGGTGCGCATCCCGGCCGGCCTAGGTCAGTGCATCGCCAACATCGGCGTCGACGATCTCGTGTTTCTGTGCGTGTGCACGCCGCGCTTCGAGTGGCGCAACTATCGCTTGCTCGAATAGCGATGCGCCACGAACCTTCGTCCGGCGGTTTCGCGCGCGCAACAGGTTTTTTGCGCGCGCGCGTGGCGTGGTTTCTCGCCGCCGCCCTGTGCCTTGGCGCGGGCGGGTTCGCACCGTACGTTATCGCGCTGGCGGGCGCAGCCGGTACGCCGGCGTTCAACGTCGCGGACATCGAGATCAGAACGCGCGACAAGACTATTCCGCTTGCCGTCGAAATTGCCGCCACCGCCGATCAGCGCGCCACCGGCCTGATGGGTCGCGCGCGCCTGGCACCGAACGCCGGCATGCTGTTTCTGTACCCGGGGTCACAGCCGCCCGAAAGCGGGTTCTGGATGTATCGCACCCGCATCCCGCTGGATATCGCATTCCTCGAAACGAACGGCCGCATCGTCGCGATCGATACGATGGCGCCTTGTGCGAGCGCAAACCCGAGCCGCTGCCCGCCGTATCTGGCCGGCGTCGAGTACTCGGGCGCGCTGGAAGTCAACAAGGGCTTTTACGCCCGGCATGACGTCGAGGTCGGCGATCGCGTGACGTGGTCAGACGCGCAGGCGCACACCCAATGATTGGCGCGTCGAATTCGCGCATCTTCGCCGGTGATGTAGCCGCCCCTGGTATCCGTGACGCCGGCGACGGCGGTTCCGGCTTGCGCATGAACGCGCGGGTTGTGCCGGCATCATGGCGGGCGCATGCGAAACGGCTCAATAAATACGCGCTGACCGTGTACTTCATCGCGCGCGACCGCCGCACGTCGCTGTTCGTGCGCGTGCTGGCGGTATTGGTCGCGGCCTGCGCGTTCAGCCCGATCGATCTGATACCGGATTTCATTCCGATTCTAGGGCTGCTGGATGACCTCATTTTGATTCCGCTGGGTCTCGCGCTGGTCGTGCGCCTGACGCCTGCCGTGATTGTGCAATCGGCGCGCGCACGCGCCGCGCAGACCGCCGACAAACCCGCCAGTTACGCGGCCGGCGCGCTAATCGTCGCGCTCTGGCTCGTTACGCTCTGGGCCATGGCGCGATGGCTGATCCATTCGTCGCTCACAGGAGCCTGATCACCATGAAACGACATTTTCGCGACACCAGAACCCCGCATCCTGCGCGCCGCCGGGGCCTGCTCAAACTGATGGGCGCGACGGCGATATGGATCGGCGCCGGTCATGTGAACCAGCCGGCAAAAGGCGAGCCTGCCCGCCCGCCGAAGCGCACGAGCATTAATTCGACGCCGGCCTGCGTCGTACGCCCGGAGCAGACAGAAGGTCCTTATTTTATCGACGAGAAACTGCGGCGCGCGGACATCCGCAGTGATCCCAGCGATGGCGCAATCAAAGACGGCGCGCGACTGGACCTGTCTTTGCGTGTTTCCCGCATCGACGGCCGCGCCTGCACGCCTCTCGCCGGCGCCATCGTGGACATCTGGCAATGCGACGCGCGGGGCGTTTATTCCGGCTTCGAGGACATCAACGGCTTGTTCGACACGCGCGGCCAACAGTTCCTGCGCGGTTTTCAGGTGACGGACGACGAGGGCATCGTACGGTTCGTCACGATTTATCCCGGCTGGTATCCGAGCCGCACGGTGCACGTTCATTTCAAGATCCGCACAGCCGACGAACCGAGTTTCGAATACACCTCGCAGCTGTATTTCGATGATGCCCTGACCGACCGCGTATTCACGCACGCCCCGTACGCCGGACGACCGCAGCGCGAGGTCAGGAACGAACAGGACGGGATTTATCAGGAAGGCGGCAAAGACCTGATGCTGCCCGTCACAGAGCAGGCGCGAGGTTACGCGGGCACGTTCGATATCGGGCTGCGGATGAGTTAAGGAGGTAGCTTAACGAGAACATGAACAAGGGAAATTCGCAGGCGACAGCCAAGGACTACTTAACGCTCGCCAGAGAAATGAATGCTATCGCGGGCAAGACCTTAAAATTGGAAACACGGGACGCCGAACCGATCGCCGGTAAGATCTCCCTAGGGCTTTCTCTTCAGGCGGCGGAGCTTGCGGGTAAAAGCGTGTTGAGGACCCTAGGTCATTCCGTTGAGGACATCAAACAAAAATATAGAAACCATAAGTTGCTCACGCTTCTGCGAGATGTAGAACAGGAAATTCGAGGCCGCCCAGAGGAGAAGTTTAGGCGATATCATCACTTTCTATCGTGGGCGCCAACCATCGATGGGATGAAATATTGGACAACAGTTGGCGCATACTTCGAGCTTCACTTTGCCAGAGGCCCTACGGCATACCCTCGCAGTTACTTCTATCCAGATGACTATCCCGATGAAGGCGGATTCACTCGCCCTGAACCAATACAGGTAGTCTTTTTCTTGGTTGAGTATCTGATCGAAACAGCAGAAAATTTGGTGGCTTTAACGGAGCAAGATTAACGTTCGCATAGATTACGCATTACAGAACGTAACTGGAAAAGATTGCTCAGCCCCCAAAACTTTGAGCTAAATCTGTGCACTCAAAATACGTTCCGCCAGCGCCAGGTCTTGCGGGCGCGTGATCTTGATGTTGTCGGCACGCCCTTCCACCAGTCGCGGTCGCAACCTAATTCTTTCCACTGCTGCGGCTTCGTCGGTCACGGCGACACCCGCCTCAATTGCGGCTTCCAACGCCGAGTGCAGTACGCTTAAACGAAACATCTGCGGGGTCAGCGCGTGCCACAGCGCGGTTCTATCCACGGTCTGATCGATGCGGTTTTCGCCATCGGCGCGCTTCAGCGTGTCGCGCACCGGCGTCGCGAGGATGCCGCCCACCGGATCGTCGGCCAAAGCCGTCATCAGCATGTCGAGATCTACTGCATTGAGGCAGGGACGTGCGGCGTCGTGCACCAGCACCCAGTCATCGGCGCGGGCCAGGCTCTGCAGGCGATTCACCGCGTTCAGCACCGAATGACAGCGTTCGCGGCCACCGGTCACGGTAATCAGCGGTTTCGCATTTTCGAGATTCAGCGATGACCAGCGTTCGTCGCTCGCATCCACGGCAACGACGATGCCAGCGATCTTTGGATGTTCGATGAATAGCGCGAGCGTGTGCTCGATCACAAGACGGCCGACAAGCGGCAGGTATTGCTTTGCGACCGCATGACCCATGCGCCGGCCCGCGCCGGCAGCGGGGATCACGGCCCAATACGCGGGGGCTTCGGTCATGTGGTTTCAGTTCGATACGCAGCGCTTGCTAGTGCGCCACCGTCTCTGCGGCGCGCTTAACATTTCACATGAGCGGCATTAGTCGGCTCGCCGGGCCTGTATGCTTCATGGCGCAGTTGGGCATGATTCTAGGCTGAGCGGTTATTTCATTTGCTGGCTCTGACTGCGTCGCCGACGAACGAAGCCACGACATCGGAGAGCGCTGGCGCAACCGTTTTCGTTCCAATCCGGCTTTTCACATAAAGAAGCTTCTTATTCTGGCGGTCGAGCTGATATACCTCAAAAAGGTCGTTGCCTTGATCGTTGCCTCCGTACCCCGCAAGGGTAGACTCGCCAAACTTTACGAAGCGTACGTCTGTTCCCGTAACGGTGCCGCCGCTCTCGGTAAAGCAAACCAGAAGGGTGCTGCGCATGCCGTCCTGCGAGAATCTGTAATCCTCATCCGCATATGCGGCGTACCCCGTGATGTTCGATACTTCCCAGCACTCGTTCGCGAGGGAGGGTGATGGCGCAAGCAGGAAGGCGATTGCGCAGACACTCGAATAATGGCCACGTCTCATGGTATGCCGCTCTATTGCTGATAAAGCTTCATCCACCGCTGGACGCCATGAGGCTACGGCTGTATCGCTGCGGTTTCCCCGGCCGGAAGCGGCTCCACGATGCGGTAGAAGGTCTCGCCTTCGCGGATCATGCCCAGCTCCAGCCGCGCGCGTTCCTCGATCGCTTCCTGCGCGGTCTTCAGATCCTTGACCTCGGCCGCCAGCGCCTGATTGCGCTCGCGCAGTTCGGCATTTTCCTGTCGCTGGGCCTCGATCGCGCGTTGCAGATCCCACACCTCCGCCTGACTGCCGTCGCCGACCCACAGTTGATACTGCAAGACCACAAACAGCAATCCCAGTAGTGAAAAACCCAGCCGCATAATGTTCAAGTCCGGCGTCACGCCTTACGCCGCACCGGCTCGCGCAAACGCCTGCCGGCCCGCATAGCTGCACTGCGCGCCCAGGGACTCCTCGATGCGCATCAACTGATTGTACTTCGCCACGCGATCCGAACGGCACAGCGATCCGGTCTTGATCTGCCCCGCCGCGCTGGCCACCGCCAGGTCGGCGATGGTCGTATCCTCGGTCTCGCCCGAGCGGTGCGAAATCACCGCGGTGTAACCCGCCTCGTGCGCCATGCGGATCGCGGCCAGAGTTTCGGTCAAGGTGCCGATCTGATTGAGCTTGATCAAAATCGAGTTCGCGACGTGCTCTCTGATGCCGCGCTCGAGAATCTCGGTATTGGTCACGAACAAATCGTCACCCACCAGCTGCACCCGGTCGCCCAGCCGCCGCGTCAGCTCGGACCAGCCTTCCCAGTCGTCCTCGGCCAGTCCGTCTTCGATGCTGATGATCGGGTATTGATCGACCCAGCCAGTCAGATAATCGATGAAGCCGGCGGCATCCAGTGACTTGTGCTCGGACAGCAGTTCGTAGCGGCCGTCGCGATAGAACTCGGAACTGGCGGCGTCGAGCCCGAGGCAAATGTCCTTGCCGGGCTCGAAACCCGCCGCCTGAATCGCTTCCAGTATGGTCTCGACGGCCGCCTCGTTGGAGGACAGGTCCGGGGCGAACCCGCCTTCGTCACCAACCGCAGTGCTCAGGCCCCGCTTGCGCAATACTTTCCGCAGCGCGTGGAATACCTCGGCGCCGTAACGCACCGCCTCGCGCACGCTGTCGGCGCCGACCGGCAAAATCATGAACTCCTGCAGATCCACACTGTTATCCGCGTGCGCGCCGCCGTTGATGATGTTCATCATCGGCACCGGCGACACGAACGGGCCGTCACCGCCCAAATGCCGGTACAGTGGCACGCCCGCCACGCTGGCCGCAGCGCGTGCCGCCGCCATCGATACCGCCAGGATCGCGTTGGCGCCGAGGCGGCCCTTGTTCGGCGTACCGTCCAGCTCGATCATGCGCCGGTCGAGCGCCTCCTGATCATGGGCATCGGTGCCAATGACGTTGGGCCGGATCATGCTGTTGATGTTGTCGACGGCCTTGGTGACACCCTTGCCGCCGTAACGCTGCTGATCGCCGTCGCGCAGCTCAATCGCTTCGCGCGTGCCGGTCGACGCCCCGGAGGGCACCGCCGCGCGGCCCATGTGCCCGGTCTTTAAGGTGACGTCGGCCTCGACCGTGGGATTGCCGCGCGAGTCCAGAATCTCGCGCGCGTGAATATCGGTAATTGCGGACATGGCCTACTCTTCTTCGTTTCTTCGTTCAATAGATAATGAAACACGACTTGCCGCGGCGGCGCTGAACGCGCCTGGCGGCGCCGCGCGAGGCGATCTTTGGGGCGCGATTTCACCGCTCACAGGCGGTCTTCCACGAGCGCGCGCGACTTGACTGCCGCGTCCAGCGCCTTGAGCGTGATCAGTAGTTCCGCCATCAGTTCCAGCGGCCAGGCGTTAGGCCCGTCGCTCAAGGCGCGCGCGGGATCCGGGTGCGTTTCCATGAACACGCCGGCCACACCCGCCGCCACCGCGGCCCGCGCCAGCACCGGCACGAATTCGCGCTGCCCGCCAGAGCTTGTGCCCTGCCCGCCCGGCAGTTGCACCGAATGTGTGGCGTCGAACACCACCGGACAGCCCGTCTCACGCATCACCGCCAGCGCGCGCATGTCGGACACCAGATTATGATACCCGAATGAGGCGCCGCGCTCGCACACCATGATTTGATCGTTGCCCGCCCCGCGCGCCTTGTCAACCACGTTTTTCATTTCCCACGGCGACAGGAACTGCCCCTTCTTGATGTTGACCGGCCTGCCCTGCGCGGCGACGTTCTGAATGAAATTCGTCTGCCGGCTCAGCAGCGCCGGAGTCTGCAGCACGTCCACCACCGCGGCGACCTCGGCCAGCGGCGTATCCTCATGCACGTCGGTCAGCACCGGCACATCCAGATCGGCCCTGACCGCTTTGAGTATCTTCAGTCCGCGCTCCAGCCCCAGGCCGCGAAAGCTGTTGCGCGAGGAGCGGTTCGCCTTGTCGAACGATGACTTGTAGATGAACGGAATTCCAAGTTCGGCGGTGATCTCTTTGAGTCGCCCGGCCGTCTCGAAGGCCAGCGATTCGCTCTCGATCACGCACGGGCCGGCGATCAGAAACAGCGGCCGCTCCAGGCCAACCTCGAAACCGCACAGCTTCATGGCGTTTCGATCTTCGCGGCCTTCGCCTCACTCAAGGTAACGGTCGCCCGCGGCGCGCCGGCGCGCGCGGCGTCACGGCCGGACGTGGCTTGCCGTTTTCCCTGGTCGTGATGCGCGCACGCCGCGCGGATGAAGCCCACGAACAGCGGGTGGCCGTCGCGCGGTGTGGAGGTGAACTCGGGATGAAACTGGCAGGCGACGAACCATGGATGATCGCGCAATTCGATCACTTCCACCAGGTTGCCATCGGCCGAGCGGCCCGATACGACCAGTCCCGCCTCGGTCAGGCGCTCCAGATACATGTTATTGAACTCGAAGCGGTGCCGGTGCCGCTCGGTGATGGTGTCCGCGCCATACAGCGCGTGCGCCCGCGTGCCGGAACTCAGGATGCACTCCTGGCCGCCCAGACGCATGGTGCCGCCGAGCTGCGAGTCGCGGCCGCGCTGCTCGCGCGTCCCCTTTGCGTCCTGCCATTCGGTGATCAGCGCGATCACCGGGTCGCGGGCGTCCGGATTGAACTCGGTGCTGTGGGCCTCACTCAGTCCGGCCACGTTGCGCGCGTATTCGATTACGGCCACCTGCATGCCCAGACAGATGCCGAGGAA
>JBOIDC010000100.1:0-9334 GCA_050740315.1 Gammaproteobacteria bacterium
ACGTCGCGATGCCGCTTTCCACCATCGGCAACGGTGTCTCGGTCGTTCCGATCCATCCGGCCAGCGCCATCATCGCCACGAAGCTCGTCGGCACTGTCCATATCGCCCGCCCGCCAAGCTGGGCTGCCCAGACGCCGACCGCAAACATCGCGAGCATATGATCCAAGCCGGACAACGGGTGCGACATGCCATCCACAAAGCGGGTGACATGAACGCCGGGATGCGCAAAAGCGACCCCGCTGAAGACAAACAACAAGACACCCGACCACATTGACTTTTGCAGATTCATATTTGCTTCTCCAAATTCTCGAATCATGACATGAACAGGCGCGCGGCTGCGGCTGCATTGGACGGAAAATAACAGTGCAGGTAACTCGCCACCAGCCCGTTCATCCGGTAAATACCCTCACCTTGCGACGTATTGTATAAACGCTCGCCTTGCGCGAAAGGTGAGAGCGGCGTCTCGACCAGCGAATGGTGGAAGGCATGTGCGCGCAGCACCCCGCCTGGCATCGGCGCGGATTGGTAACCCAGCCCTTTCAGGCGCGATTGCATGATGGCGTGCCCGGGCAGCAATCCGACCATCTCAGCACGTTGGCCGGCCTTGTCGGTGAGAGATTCGAGCAGATACAACATGCCGCCGCACTCGGCATAAATCGGTCTGCCCTGCCGAAAATGCGTTTGCAGTGTGGCTTTCATTGCCGCATTTTCCTGCAACTCGCGTAAATGCAGTTCCGGGTAGCCGCCGGGGAGATAAAGGCTGTCCACATCGGGGAACGTTGAATCAGCGAGGGGAGAAAAGAACACCAGCTCGGCGCCCATGGATCTGAGCAAATCCAGATTCGCGGGATAGAGAAACGAAAACGCGGCATCGCGGGCGATACCGATGCGCACACCCGCTAGCAATCGGCGCAACGGCTCGAGTGCGGGCAATGCGAACTCCACACTATCGGGCAATGCGGCGAGGCCGGTCGTGGCAATCCCCGAGGCGGCTGCGGAGAGGCACGACTCGAGATCGGGGATCTCCTCGGCCTGGACGAGTCCGAGATGACGCGCCGGCATGGCGCATTGCGTGTCGCGAGGTAATCCCCCGTAGTAACGCATGCCCGGCGGTATCCCCTGCGCAATCATTTCCGCATGGCGGGGACTCGCGACATTGTTGGCCAATACCCCTGCAACCCGTAGCTTAGGACGCAGCTTGGCGAGTCCAAAAGCGATGGCCCCCAGCGTTTGCGCGACACCGCTGGCATCAATCACGACGAGAACCGGGATCCCCAGTTGCTGCGCGAGATCGGCGCTGCAGGGATCGCCATCGAACAGGCCCATGACGCCCTCGATCAGAATCAGATCCGCCTCGCCCGCCGCTTCATATAACAAGCGCCGGCATTCTGCTTCGCCCGCCATCCACAGATCGAGCTGATAGACCGAGTAACCCGAAGCGCACTCGAGAATCATCGGGTCGAGAAAATCCGGCCCGGTTTTGAATACCCTGATCTTCCGGCCCTGGTCGCGATGGAAACGCGCCACCGCGGCGGTGACCGTCGTTTTCCCGTGATTGGAGGCGGGGGCGCTGATCAGAAGCGCCGGACATAACCGTGCTGAAAGGCTCAAAACTCCACACCCTTTTGTGCTTTGACGCCCTGTTCCTGATACGGATGTTTAACGGGGCGAATGTCGCTCACGAGATCGGCCAGCTCGATCAGCTCCGCTGGTGCATGGCGGCCGGTAACCACAATGTGCAGCATCTCGCGCCGGTTGTGGAACACATGCAGCAGCTTGCGCAGATCCAGATACTGATACTTAAGAACGATATTGAGCTCGTCCAGGATCACCATATGGTAGGACGGATCGTTGATCATCCGCACGGCTTGCGCCCAACCTCTGGCAGCGGTCCTCATATCGGCTTCGCGATCCTGGGTATCCCAGGTGTAACCCTGGCCAACGACATGGAAATCGCAATTGGGGTGGCCGCTGAGAAATTGGCGCTCGCCGCTCTCCAATGCGCCCTTGATGAACTGAACGACGCCGAGCTTCAGTCCATGTCCGAGCACACGCAGCCCCATCCCGAACGCGGCCGAGGATTTGCCCTTGCCGGTACCGGTGTTGACGATCAGCAGGCCCTTTTCTTTTTGCGCGGCAGCCTTTTTCTTTTCAAAACCTTCTTTGTGCCGCTGGGCCATGCGCTTGTGCGATTCCGGATCGGTTTTCATTTTTGCACCCCCAATTCTCTATGCCATAAATGGTAAAAAACCCAACGCAAGGGCACGACGAATTTATATGAGATTAGAATGCCAATTCTACTAAGTTTCCTTTTCGCCTTTGCGTGCTTGCGTTGAATTTTTGGGTTTTTCTATTTCCACGCTGTTGCGGTCAAGTCGGTTAACAGCGCCGCCACGTTGGTGCGATTCAAGTGATAGCCGATGAACACCAGCTCCGATTTGACCGGGGACGTTCTTGCTGCATCGGCGCTCATCGTCACGCGTGTTCGCACAGCCTGCACCAATACCGCGTGCCCGCCATCGATCGTATGGTTGGCCAACCGAATAAATCCTTTGACGCGCAAAAGCGGCTCCGACCTGCCTGCGGCGAGGAGCGCCGCTTCGAGCCTTTCCGTCTCCTGCGGTTCCGAGCTGCTGAGTGCGAACGAAAGCCACCCCGGATCGTGTTGGTGAAAATGCTTGTGTGTCGCTAGACCGTGCGTGTGAGCGCCCAGACCGGAATGGCTGTGCCCATCCAGAGGCCGTTGATTGGCAAGCGGTTGTGCATCGGGGCCGGGCATGGACGGCAGCGGACTATGACGGTGGCTGCGCGCTTCGAACGTCGGCTGGTGCAGGCGCAGCCCCAAGGCCAGGCGGATGTCGAGCCGGGCACGATAGGCCAGCTCGAGAAATCGAACCTGCGGCGCCAGCTTGCGCACGCGCGCCTCGGCCGCCAACACCGCGTCTTCAGCAAGCTCGTCGATCTTGTTCAGCACCACGACGTCGGCATTTTCGAGCTGCTGTTCAAACAGTGCCGCCACCGCCGCCCGTGGACTGGGCGCGGAGCCCTTGCGCTCGAACTGACCGGACAGCAACAACGGCGTGTCCACCACCGCCAATGTCGCATCCAGAACAAAGTCGTTCACGAGATGGAGCGTTTGCAACGTCTCCATGACCGCAGTCGGCAATGCGAGACCGGAAGTTTCGATCAGCACGTGGTCGATGTTGGCGCGGCGCTCGGCGAGCGCCTGCATGGCGGGCACGAACCGCTCATCATCGCCGTAGGCGATCAGAGCGTGCGGGAAGTCATGGATCTGAATCTCCACGGTATCATTCGCGCTTTCCCGCACGATCGCGCCATCTATCGAGACTTCGCCAAACTCGTTGATCAGGATCGCCAGGCGGCGCGCCTGCCGATCCTTGATCAGGCCGGTGAGCAACGTCGTTTTGCCGGAGCCGAGAAAACCGGTAAGAACCGTGACCGGGATCGGCCGATTCACGCTTTGATCTCCCAGTCTTCGAATTGCTGTAACGCGCCGGCGAATGACGAGGTCACCGCCGGATAATCGAGCTGCGGACGCTTGATAACCAACAGCGGAATACCGAGCGCCCTCGCCGCCGCCGCCTTGGCCTGAAAGCCGCCGGCCTCGCCGGAATCTTTGGTCACTATGCAGTCTATGTGCCAATCGCGCCACAACGCTTCGTTGAAGGCCCGCGAAAACGGTCCCTGCACGGCGAGAATATGGCTGCGTGGCACGCCTTGATCGATTGCTCGCTGGACGAATTCCGGTTGCGGCGTCACACGGGTAAACCACTGGTGTTCGGCCGCGCCATGGGCTTTTAGAAACGCCGCCAAATCCTTCGAACCGGTCGCGAGGAAAATCCGTTTACCGAGCGCGATCGCGCGTTCCGCGGCTTGCTCCACCGACTCGCATAGCTCGCCCGTATCGGACCTAAGCGAGCTGGGGCGCTCGTAGCGCAGGTAAGGAATGCCGAGCACCTGGGACAGACTTATCAATTGCTCCGACATCTGCCGGGCGTAAGGGTGCGTTGCGTCAACAAGGGCTCGTGCCTGGCTTCTTGTCAGCGCCTGTCGTCTGGCTTCGACGCCTCGGCGCCCTGCCCATACGTATACGCCCGGACAACGCCGGTTCGCCACTTCGCCGCCGTACTCGGTGGCGGTGGAGATGATCACCGGGTAGCCGCGTTCCGCGATGGCATTCGCCAGTGCATTGCCGTCGCTCGTGCCGGAAAAAACCCATACCGCGCTACTCGGGAACCCATTGAGGTTCATCGCCTGCGCAGGCGATACCCAGTCGTTGTAACCGCGGGGCGTGAAAATCCAGTTCCGCTTGCGCTGCGTAAACCGATTCCCGATCACGATGGTCGTGAGCATGTCGAACCGCAACGCGAGCAGCCCTTCCAGCCGGTGGACGCTCACCTGTTGATCGGGCCGATAGGCATTGCGCACCACGCCGCAAAGCGTCTCTGCCGGCTTGTAGTCGAGTATGATGCGCAAGATGCGGTACACGCCCTGCCGCCGACCGGCGCTCTGCACATTGTACAGCACGCAGGCGAGGTCCGCTTCGGCGATATGCCGGGCACGGTGCTCGATCCACTCCCAGGGGCACAGCAGATCGGAAAGGCTGAGGGTGGCAAAGTCGTGCGACAGCGGCGAACCGAGCAACGACGCGCAGGCGTTGGCGGACGTAATGCCCGGCACCACGTTTACTTCGAACGCGTCATCTTCCCGCATTTCTTCGAACGCAAGCGCCGCCATGGCGTAAACGCCGATATCGCCGCTCGAGATCAACGCGACCTTGGCGCCGCCGCGGGCCTTTTCGAGCGCAAGCCTCGCGCGCTCGCGCTCCTGCGTCAGCGGCACTGTGTGGATTTCCTTTCCGGCAAGCCACGGCTTGATCCAGCGCAAATAGAGTTCGTAGGCGACGATCACTTCGCTTTCGCGCAACGCCGCTTCGGCTCGCGGAGCGATGAGATCGCTGAACCCCGGCCCGACTGAAACAAGATTCAAAACACCGCTCATGACTCTAAGAAATCTCTGAACAAGTGATGTTACGCACGTAACTCCCTCCCCTATTTGTAGGTCCGACTGGGCGCGACATCGGGTAGTCACATAAATCAGAACTTCGCTAACCAGCCGCGGTCTTCCACCACTGCCACAGCCACGCCATCCAGAGCGGTTTTCGGCACCACGAGTTCTCCGCGCGTACAGGCGATCAACGCGCAAGGCTCGCACACGCCATCGACGCCCACGTTTTTCCGCACCCATTCGGATGCCTGCGTCACCCACGCGCGCGCCGCAACTTGTTCGGTAGCGATCACCCGCAGCGGGATAGTGTGTTGCTCACAAAACCGAACCAGCGCCGGCTCCTCCGCTTTCAACGCAATCGTCGCGATTTCCCGCACTTGCGCCAGATCTCGCTCGCCTAGCGCATGGCGGACGGCCCGCTCGATCTGCTCGGCGCCTGCGCCTTTGCGGCAGCCGATCCCGACCACAAGCGGCTTCAGGGCCTCGGTCGCGGTGGTGATCACCGGGATGGCACCGACGACGTTGGCCACCCGGTAAGCGAGGTCGTTGCCTCCGGCTTCATGACCGCTCAACAGGGAAATGGCAAAACGACACGCCTCGTCCAGCACAACGACGGCCGGGTCGGTATGTTTATCACGGATCGCGCCGTGTATAAAACGCATCGCGATACCGGTGGTCATGATGAGCACCCAACCAGAATAGTGCTGAAAGAGATCTTCGAATTGCTCTCTCTGCGGAGCCTCGCTCTGCCACGGCCGAAATAGCGTCCCGCCGAGCCGTTGTTCCAGGACACGCCCCACGCCTTCGGCCTGCTCACGCACCAACCAAATGCCAAGTTGATCCTTCACGCGCCGTCCTTCCGGCGTTTTGCCGGCTTGCGGAACTTGTGTTTATAGTCGGCGGCATAAAGGCGCGATTCCATGCCTTCATCGTCACCCAGCACCGCCCCGACGATGAGCAGGCTGGTCAGTTTCCACTGGCTCACTTTCACTTCGCTCAACACCTTGCCCAAAGTACTTCGGTGCGTACGCTGATCCGGCCAGCTCGCGCGATACACCAGCGCCACTGGCGTGTCATCGGGATAATGTTGCCTGAGCTCGCACACGATTCTCTTAAGATGCGGCCCGGAGAGAAAAACACACAGCGTCGCGCCGGGCTTCGCCAACTCGCCCAACGCTTCTTTCTCAGGGACAGGCGATGCGCGTCCGGAGACGCGTGTCAGGATAATCGTCTGCGATACGTTCGGTTTGGTGAGCTCGCTCGGAAGAAGAGCCGCCGCCGCGGTAAATGAAGAAACACCCGGCACGACTTCATACGCGATGCCGAGCTTGTCCAGGCGCCGCATCTGCTCCGCGGTGGCGCCGTAAATCGCGGGATCGCCGGAATGCAGGCGCGCAACCTCCCACCCGGCCGCCTGGGCACGACGATAACAGGCTTCCTGTTCGTCCAGATCGAGTTTTGCGGTATCAATCAATTGTGCATCGCCGCGGCAATAGCGCAAGACTGGCGGCGGCACCAGGGAGCCGGCATAGAGCACCATTGGCACGCGCTTCAAAATTTCCGCCGCCCGCACCGTGATCAAATCATGGGCCCCCGGCCCGGCGCCGATGAAATAGACTTTCATGCGTGCCGCTTTCCCCGCGAGTGGCGGCGAATCAACATGGTGGAGAGATACCCGAGCGATTCGTCCGCCGGCAATTGTGCGAGATCACCACACACCACCTCGCCCGGCAGCCCGATCCGGGACGCCAGCGCGCAATGCTGCGTGATGTCCATTTTTCGAAGCAAGCCGAGCACCCAGGGCAGGCGCTTGCCGATTTTCATCAGCACTACGATGTCGTGCGTCTCAATCTCACGTTGCAGCGCCTGCGGCTCATCGGGACAGGGCAGGATCAGCACGCGCTCCTTCCCTTCGCCGATCGGCCACGCCAGCGCCGCCGCGGCAGCCGCATAGCTGGTGATCCCCGGAAATGTCTTATGCTGGAGCTGCGGTAACAAATCCAACAGCGCCGCCAGCAGATAGCCGTAGGTGGAATAGGTCAACGGGTCGCCGAGGGTGAGATAGGCCATGTTGCGTCGAGCCTCCAGTTCCGCGGCGAGCTGTTTGGCCAATTCGGTATAGTGGCTGCGCAACACCGCCCGATCCGGATCCATGGTAAATTCGACCTCGCGCAGGCGCTCTTGCGGGATCGCCATTCCCGCCAGACACTGGCGGGCAACGGATACCTCCGCCGAACGCGCGCGTGGCAGATAAATCGTATCGGCCCGCTGAAGCGCCTCCAGTGCCGCGACCGGCAGATAGCCTGCCGGGCCGGGGCCGACACCGATGCCGAAAAACAGGCCCAATTCGCTCATGTTCAAATTCAATTAAAAAACCCAACGCAAAGACGCGAAGGCGCAAAGGAATCGATGAACAATGTGTTGCGATTACGGTTGTGCGTAAGATGCTTTTATTGCGTCTTTGCGCCTTTGCGTTGTCAGTTGCGGTTTTATAGGTTCATGCCGCCTTACCAAGTGCCATGCCGTGCAAACCGAATAACCTCACTTCGACCCGGTCCACCCGCGGCAGGCGCGCCTGCATCAACCGCGCTACGCGATCTTCGACTTCACTCCATAACGTGTGCGCCCGCGGATCGGGCTTCAACAATTCCATCACCGCCTCGACCGTATTGGCATGTCCGATCTTCGCCACATCCTCGGCGGCAAATCCGCACTCCGCGACGACCCGGGCGACCCCGCCCATCCCCATCCGGCTTTTGCCCGAATGCGTGTCCCAAACGTCATCGAGGATTTTAGCGAGTTTGCCCGGATGCCCGAGCATCCATAAGATACGCAAGCGCGCCTTTTCTTCCGCCAACACATGCTCGGTGCAGTCGAGCGCAAAACCGACAAAGTTGGAAACCTGGACAACGCGCTTGGGCGGAAGATGCAGCGAGTGGCTGGCGTAAGCGGTGCCGAGCTTCCCTGGCGCGTAGGCTACACTCTCGGCGCCGCCGCCGAGCGCCACGCGAATGTACACCTCGATCGAGGCCATGTACGCCGCCATTGACATGGGCTCGACGATACCGGTCGTGCCGATAATGGAGATACCGCCGACAATGCCCAGGCGCGGATTGAAGGTCTTCTTGGCGATGACCTCGCCATTTTCGCAGCCGATCTCCAGATCGAATCCTGGATCCGGCCCGTCTTCCAATACTTCTTCCACCGCCCACTGCATCATTTCGCGCGGCGCCGGATTGATGGCCGGCTCGCCGACCGGCACGCGTATTCCTGGTTCGGTGACGGTACCCACGCCGGGCCCGGCCAGAAACCGTATCCTGCCGGTATGGTTCGGGCGCACCACGGCGAAAATCACCGCACCATCCGTGTTGTCCGGATCGTCCCCGGCATCTTTACGCACGTCCGCGCGCGCCGATCCGTCGCTGAGCGACTCGACGCGCATGACGGGCACCATCAGATAGTAACGATCATCGGGCAGGCTGATCGCCACCTCGGCATGCCTTTCGCCGCGCAACAGCAACATCAGCGCCGCCTTGACGGCCGCCGTGGCGCAGGCGCCCGTAGTTCGGCCGCGGCGCAAACCGTTGTCGGCCGGCAGACTCAAATCGAACGGTTGGCGCGTCACAATTCCAATACCCCCGCCAGATGATCCACCGCCGCGATCATCAGCGCATTAACCGCCGCCGCTGCCCACGGCGCTCCGCCGCGCGTGCCGGCGTTGGTAATGCGCGGCACCTGCACGCAACGGCGCAAGTCCTCCTTCGATTCGCGCGTCCCGACAAATCCGACCGGCAGACCGATTACGAGTTGCGGGCGCCAGCCATGCTCGCGGATCAGGCGCGTGGTTTCCAGGATCGCCGTCGGCGCGTCGCCGATGGCAACAATGACGTCATTACCCCACGTCTGCCATGCGCGCTGGATCCCCGCCCCCGAGCGTGTCATGCCGTTCGCCTGTGCCAGCAAATGCGATTCCCGGTCATGCACGCCGCACCAGGTTTGAATTCCGAGCTGTTCGAGCAAGCTGCGTTTCAACCCGCTCTGTACCATCGTCACGTCCGTGACCACGCGCCGGCAACGCAACAATGCGCGGATCCCCGTTGCGACCGCGCCGGGCGAGAAGTACATATCGTCGACGATATCGAAATCGCCGCTGGTGTGAACCAACCGCTGCAGTACCCGCTTCTCCGCGGCCGAACAGGCGGACCAGTCGCGACCCGCTTCAATGATACGGAAACTCTCAGCCTCGATAGGATGCGGTAGATAGGGTTGATATTCCGGCTCGACAACAACCGGCGGGGCTTCTCTC
>JBOIDC010000101.1:0-9051 GCA_050740315.1 Gammaproteobacteria bacterium
CTGCTGGAGCCGATCGGCAACATCCCGCCGGTGGAACTCGAACAGACCTACTACGCGCAACAGGAGGGTCAGGCGATGGCCGCCTGACTCACACCAACGGGTCTCCGGAATACCCGGGGCGGTTCAGTTATGCGTGTGGCCTCCACTTTGCTATTTAACAGGTGGCTAAGTTTGAAGAGCAATCGCTCGTTAAGACTGACCCCTTCGGACTGTTTGAGTTGATCATTGAGGATTTGCCACCCAGTCGGCGCATTGTGCCAGATGCGTTCTGGGTGCTTAAAGCCGATAGTCAGTATGAATTGAGGTATTGGGGACTGAGAGTCTTGGCAATCAATGCCCTCTAGCTCTAGTAGAAGTTCGACGTCGTTTCCCTTTTCTGTGCATTTCACTTCAACCAATTCTCGCACCTCAAGCTCCCAGCCGGTCGATGGGGACGACAAACCAGTTCGGTTGAGCCAATCAGAGTAGAGGGCTTTGATCGTGCTGACATTAAGGTCTTTAAATTCTCCTGCTATTGCCGCATGCATGCACGGCAGAAGAATAGCAAGTGAGAGATATGAGCAGACTAATCTCAAGTTCATTCAATATCTCCGGAAGTCGGCGGCACTGGTACCGCCCAACGTTTGAATTCACCGGCCTGCGCGGCTTTTCGCGCAGGTCCGGTGGAATGATGGGTTAGCGCAATGTAGCCAATATCGATGCGCAAATATAAAGACCAACACCAAAAATACAGTGATTAAGCAAAGTGCGCAGTCGCGCCTGATTCGGATTTGGCGTCTTAGATGCCGCAATACCCGCACCTAAACCCGGCTGCATGATAAAAAATGGAAAGATAACTGTGACAAAACCAAAAGCTAGCGCTGGATATAGTGTTGGTTGACGCACCCATTCAATGCCCATAAGTAAAAACAGAGTGACAGCAAAGACAATGCCGGTTACGTAATGAGTAACCCACCCAATGATGCATTCGCCTTTAATCGAGGGGGTTTTTGCTATGTTTTGATGTAAGAATTGACCCCGTGGCAAATAGCCAACCCATCTGCCCACAACGCACCAATTAAACGATGGGGTAGAAAACACCTGTCTTTGAAAAATGGCCCAAAGATCCACTAGGGCAGTAGCGCCAATTCCAACAATAAGCCCACTAAACACTAGGTGTATTGCGTTCTCCATTTTCAGATTTCCAGTTCAAAAGCGCTAACGTTCAGCATCAGCGGCGGCGCGCAGCGCCGTCCGCTGCATGCTGTTGTTAGACGCCCCGATGTCATGTTGACCCCTCATATGTGGTCGGACCTCCATCGCTGTCGGTCGCTCCGCCGCATCACCGCGGCCTGAGGATCAGGTCCACCTCCCCGTTCGTCTCTGGTGGTGTGCTTCCTCCGCCGAACAGGCGCGTCTGGCTCGGTCGTAGCATCGGCCGTCGAACCTCGGATACGCGCTTGTCGGGGAACACCGTGCGCAACACGGCAAGCGTCGTGCGATGGGTGAACTCGCGGCTGTCCGTGCGGACGTAGATGGTGGCGTCCTCCTCCAACAACTGGACCGCCTGGGTAAAGACCCGCTCGAGGAGTTTCCGGTAGCCTTCGCGGGCCTCGAACTTGCCGCCGCGGCCGTTGCCGTTGCGGAGGGCGTTGGGAGGCCCGCCGAGCAGCCAGAGGCGGAGCCACTGATCGTAGTGGTAGTTGGTGATGGCGTGATACGGCGGTGAGGTGAACAGCAGGTTTGCCCTCGCGAGCAGACCGTCCGCCACATGTTGGCGAAGTCTTGCGAGCTTCTCGATGCTGTTGCCGAGGTACATGCGCCCGCTGGATGCCTCGGGGGTTCCCTTCGCGTAGCGCCATGGGAGCCGAGCCTTAACGAAGGCGACGGGATCGATGTCCGGCGGCTCCAGCTCGTGCTCATCCCACCAACGGACCGCGTACTGCGGTGACATCGACTTCGTCTGCCGCATCTGGTTCGACAGGGCAGCTCCCACCTTGCCGTGCACGTACACGAGCAGGAGCGCCATCACGGTCCGATCGATGTTGTCGCGCCGCCAGTTTAGGTCCGCACGTGCGGCAACCAAGAACCGGCGCACTCGGCGCGAGAAGCAGCGGTGGAAGAAGCGTGGCAGGCGCCGGGCCTCGTCCTTGAACCTGGTGGCGAGGTCGCCCAGCTCGTCGAGGCGCAGTTCGACCTCGTCTTGGGTGGCGGCGTTCAGCTTCGCTTTGGCGTAAACGTAGCCCACCGGATTGATCTCGATGCCGATCGCGGAGCGGTCTTGCGTTGCCGCGCTGAAGACGGCAGTCCCCCTGCCGGCGAAGGGATCGAGAACAACCTCTCCGGGGCGCGTGTACGTCCGCACGATCTCGTCCGCGAACGCGACGGGGAACATGGCGTAGTACGGGCCCACGCCAGCCCAGCGACTCGCGGCATCCTGGTAGGTGCGCGGCATCGACATCACCGATCACGAGTCCCGCATCAGCGCATGCGCGAGCTGCTCGAGCACCTTCGCGCCCAGGTGAAGCGGGATCGCCGCCTGTGCGTGCGCGGAGACGAGCGGCGCGAGCGCATTCGGGTAGCGGCAGGAGACCAGCTTGTCGAGGAGCGCGCAGACCGTGCCGAAAGAGGGGTAGAGCCCGACGTCGTCCGAATCGAGCGTGTCCTGGGCTGCATCGAGGAACGGGATGCTCGCCACGATCCGCGCTCCGCTCTTGGTCTTGTAGAAGAACTTGCGGCCGAAGTATGTGTCCATGCCGTAGCGCTTTGGCGAGTCGGAGTAGATGATGCGCTGCTTGATGTAGTGGTCCGTGGGAAGGAAGTAACTGTGTGGATTGAAGCGCTCCTTCCCTGGCTCTTCGGTCTGGTCGACCTCGTCGAAGTGGGTGACGAAGGTGCCCGTCTTCTCGACGCCTACGATCAAGAGGTCTCGGCCGGTGAGTGTCCGTACCTCGGCGTTGATGCGCTGCAGCTCGGCCGAGATGGCGGCTGAGAGCCACGCCGGATGCCCGAAAAGCGCTAGCGGTCCGTCAACGAAGAAGGCGAGCCGATGCGCTTGGGCAAGGAGTCCGCGGCGCTCGAAGGCGCGCAGCAGATGGATGAGCAGAACCCGCTCCCAGACCTGCATGACCTCGCCGAACGCCTCACCGTTGGTGCCCACGTCGTGGAAGCGCTCGTGGATCCGGAGCGCGTCTGTCGACCAGATGGAACGCCGCTCCGCGCAGGGACATCCAGACAGACCGCGGCCAATCACGAAGCTCTGGTCACAGCCCAGCTCCTCGTACGGGCAGCTCTGCGGCCGGGTGGTCGGCTTGCAGGCCAGCAGCGCCTCATAGGTGTCGAGGAGCGGCACGCGGTCCTGGACATCCACGACCTCGTTGTGGAACACCTCGAATAGTTCTTCCCGGAACGCCACCTTGGCGCTCTTGTGCGTGCGCGTGACGACGTTGCTGCCGGGGAGAGCGGCATCGATGGTCGCAGCTTCCTCGGTCTTCCTGAACGCCACCGGGTCGGCGGGTCGCGCGGCGTCGAGTCGATCGACCGCACCGAGATCGAGGAGCACGCTGGCAACCGTAAGGTAGCCGACCTGTGCGCCCGGGTAGCCGGTCTTGACCGCGACCTCCTGGTTGCTCCCGTCGATCGCCACGATGAACTCGGGGGGCGATTCCGCCGCTGACGGAGGTACGCTCGGCGTGATAGCCGTCCCCGATGTGCCCGGCGTGTAGACCTGCGAGCGGCGAAGGAGCTGCTGGACGCGCTCGGTCTCGGCAATCCGTCGCAGCGCCCGGTACCCTGCGAACTCGCCTTCGTAAGGCATCAGGCGCCCTCACCCGTCGAGTCGATCCGAAAGAGATCGACCTGGACCGGCACCACGTACGGGTTGGAGAGCGTCTTCACCCGAAGGAAGCCCTTGTCCTGCGCTCGGAGGATGCTGCCCTCGAAGTCGGCGAAGTCGTAAAACTTGCGGATCTCGCGGGTCTCGTCCGTGTTGTTCAGGTGCCCGATGAACCAGTTGGCCGTGTTACGCAGGATGTTGCGCTGGATGGAGCTAACCTCCTGCGTCGCGTACACAAGACCGATGTGGTACTTGGCTCCCTCCTTGGCCGTGCGGACCCACACGTCCGAAGTATCCAACTCGCTTGAAGAGGGCAGGATGTTATGGGCTTCCTCCACGTAGACGAGGATCTCGCAGGGTTCCCTGGCGGTGCGGAAAAGCTCCTGGTTGCGCTCGAAGATACGCCACATGACCCGGTCTGCGGCAGCCTTGTTCAGCTCGGGGTCGCCGCTTGACTGGTCGACGATGACGAGCCTTCCCGCCGCCAGCTCATCGTAGATGTCCTCGGCGTAGTCGGTCGACGTGTCGGGTGTGTGCTGCGCGTTCACGCGGCCGATCAGCCGCGATCCGTTCGGGTACTCGTACATCCCGAGGATCTTCTTGAGATCGTCGTCCGCCCAGGACCCTGAGCTGCTGTTCTGGACATACGCCTGATCGAACGCCTGCCAGCCAGAGTTGCGATCATGGATGAAGTTGCGGAGCAGCTCGAAGGCCTGAGTCAGTTCACTCCAGGTCGGATTCGCCTTGCCGAGCATCGTCGCACAGTTAGCGTAGCCGGCCGGATCACTGCCGTTTCTAGAGTTCAGCGCTGTGAGCAGATCCTGATTGAACAACCGCGTGGTGACAGGGCGGAGATTGGCTGGTGGCCGGAGCCCGGCTTTCGCGAGGAGTGCGCGGTAGGCGAGCACCCGCCGACTGAACCGCGTCATTGCGGAGCGGTCGTTCGGATCCGGCGCTTCGAGCCGAACATCGCAGAAGTTGCCGATGTACTTGGAGCCGCGATCCGGCGCGAGGGCCGTGTCGATGATGCTCTTCCCGATCTCAAGGTTTTCGTCGACGAAGAAATTGAGCTTCATCAGTCGTCGACCAGCATCGTTCGGGTGCGGCGTAATCCCATACGTGATCACGTCCGCCTTGAGGGCTCCATGTCGGTCCGGGGGACCGGAAGCCCAAACGTTCTTGATCGCCGTGGGCACGGCTCCGTGTGCATCCTGGGTGTTCTCGTTCGCGTACTCTCCGTTCGGGTCGAAGACGATCTGGCCGATGCGCAGCGGCTCCCGGTGCCATCTCAGCTCGAAGATCGCCTTGAGCATCACCTTCGTCGTGTTCGACTTTCCCGTACGCGTCATGCCGAAGAGCGCCGACTTCTGACCGAGGAGGTCGCGGGGGATGATCGAGACCGGCACGTGCGCGACCTGCTGGAACTGCCGATGTGTGGACGCGTAGCGTACCCGCCCGATGATCACAGCGGCATCCGAGAGCTCGCCGTACGTGACGGCGTCCCGGTAGTTGACGATACGCTCAAGGAACTCGCCGCGCGGCTTGAACACCTTGAGCCCCTTGTTTGGGTAGTAGTTGCTGATGTCGCAACCGAACGAGAGCACGTATTGCGGCTCCTCATCCGAGCCGGTATTCGCCACGTAGAAAGTCCCGAGGACCCGGCACCGCACGCCTGCATAGCTCAGGATGTTGTGCGTCGTGGCATCCATCACCGCCCGGTCGTCCCAGTGCTTGTCGACTTCGCCGCTCACCCGCTGTGCAGTCTCGACCCGCACCCGGAGTGCCTCTGCCGCGTTGGGGAGATCGGCGTGGTCCAGAACGCGTAGCAGGAGCACCGACGCGTCCTCCTCGCGGATGTCGATCACCGCCGCCGGGTGGATCCGGGTTGCCACCAAGAACGAGAGGGCTGGGATACCGCCGACCCGGGCACGGTAGTGGTCGTGGATCTGCACGAGCGCGTCGGCGTAGCTCAGCGAGTAGACGTCGCCAACGTAGGCATCCTCCTGCACGAGCCCGGCGATAAGGTGCCCAGCCTCCTTGAGAGCGCGGTTCAAGCTGCTGCGGCTCCAGCTCCTTGCTGACCTTGGAAATGACATCTGCCATTGCTGCTCCTTGCTGGTGCGTCTAACGACCAGCGTAACCGGCGCTCAACGGAGCGCAGCGAAGTTGAGCGTCCGAGTTGACGCAGTCGTTAGATGCATTTGATTGATGCACTCTGCTTGATTTCTATTTGAAGTGACCTATCTACCTTATCGTCGATAGCCCACATATTCCCCCCTTTACGGTACCGACAGACAAACAACTCAGGGGAATCTAAGGCGTTAGTGACCACCGCAAGACGATATGCATCAGACAGATCAGAAAAAGCTTTGTATTCATTCGGAGTGAGCTCTACGGAGAAGGAGCTTTCAGAAAGTCCTTTCACTTCGATTCGGAGCAATGTCTTTCCGGATACAGCCACTAGATCCCATCCGACGTTATCCTTCTCTACACTTTCAACAGAGTACCCAAGGCCCTCGAAGTGTGCGCAGCACAAGTGGATTGCGGCCCTCTCAATTTGGGCTTTACGTTCTTGATCTTGCCTTCCTTTTCGTCCCTTAGCGCCAACCGTCCTGGCGCGCTTGCCACCCACTAATTCGAGAGCACGTTTGACTATTGATGCGCTCTCTGGCTTGTCCGCATACCAGACGTTAGCTTGGCCCATTCCGCCTTTAACTTGTCTCGGGATCTCCAAGGTGCGCTCGTCCACTGGAAGCAATTTTGCCTCATTCAACGGACCCTTGATCCGATAGCCGTCAATGCCGTTCTGCCTCTGAATAGCTGGAGGTCTAGAAAAATGCTGGTAATCACGGAAAACGGTAGCGTCTTTATACCAACCGATTACTGCCGTGCCTCCCGTGGGGCGTGTAGCGGTCCAAACAACCGTTACGCCGCTGACGGAATCATTATGTGGAGCGGCACCGATACGCTCAATGTTGATCTGTACTCCTGGTGGCTGGACGTAGCCGTAGAGAATATTTCTGTTTGGAGCGAAATTGCAGACCTCGTGCCCACGCCCCTCCTCCTTGACATAGGAGCCGCCACCAATGATTTGATCTCCGTGCTTCAGTCCTTGATAGCGCTCCATCCACCCGATGTTACAGAAAAGAACCGCCATTCCTCCCCCTTGCATCTAACTAAATATAGACGACATAATCTTCCGGGCGAGTGTCTTATAAATCTGCGTATCTAGTCAATAAGCTTCCGAGTTTTCAAACAATAACTTGTTGCTATAGATTTTAGGCAAACCTAAAATCAAGCGGATGGACGCCGAAGTCAAACCGCCAAAGCTGCTCGATCAGCTACGTGATCGCATCCGCATCCGGCGCTATAGCATTCGCACCGAAACCAGTTATGTCGACTGGGCGCGGCGGTTTATTCTGTTTCACGGCAAGCGCCATCCGCGCGAGATGGGCGCGGGCGAGGTGGAGGCGTTTCTCAATTATCTTGCGGTTGAGCGCCGGGTGTCCGCGTCCACGCAGAATCAGGCCAAGTCCGCGCTGTTATTTTTGTATAGGGAGGTGCTCGGCTTCGATTTGCCGTGGCTGGAAGGCATTGTCAGCGCCAAGGCGTCGAAGCGTTTGCCGGTGGTGTTGACGCAGCGTGAAGCGGGCGAGCTTCTGCATCATTTGAATGGCGCCATGTGGCTGATCGTCGCGCTGCTGTATGGCACCGGTATGCGGCTGCTGGAGGGTCTCCGCCTGCGCGTGAAAGACGTTGAATTCGAACGGCGCGAGATTGTCGTGCGCGAAGGGAAGGGCAACAAAGACCGCGTCACCGTGCTGCCGGAGAATCTTATTCAGCCGCTAAGGGATCAGTTCGCGAGGGCGCGGCGGCTGCACGCGCAGGATCTGGAAGCGGGCAGCGGCGACGTTTACATGCCGGAGGCGCTGGCACGAAAATATCCCAAGGCCGCGCGCGCGTGGGGCTGGCAATTTGTATTTCCGTCGCCGGTGCGCTCTGTAGATCCGCGTTCGGGCATGGAGCGCCGTCATCACATTTATCCGGAGAGCGTTCAGCGCGCGGTGCGTGAGGCGGCGCGGCGGGCGGATATTGCCAAGCCCGTGTCACCGCACGTGCTGCGCCACTCGTTCGCGACGCATCTTTTACAGAACGGTTACGATATCCGCACGGTGCAGGAGCTGCTCGGCCACAAGGATGTTTCGACCACGATGATCTACACCCACGTGCTAAACCGGGGTGGGCGAGGCGTGGTCAGCCCATTAGACCTTGTCTAAATGAGCTGGCGCAAAGCGTTGAAGCTTTTGCGAACGCCGAGCGGGCGAGCGATGCAGCGCGAGCCCTGGACCGAGGCGTGGTCAGCCCATTGGATTTTATCTAAGGGTACTCTGAACAAGTCGTCGTAACCGTCATTGCGAGCCTAGAAGCTCTGCACAAGTACGAAGTCGTCGTGCCGGCGAACGCCGGCATCCAGTGAACAGTTGTTTCAACTGGGTTCCGGCTTGCGCCGGAACGACGAAACCTGCAGTCACTTATGCAGAGTGCAGAGGTTCCTTAGCGAAGCAATCCAACTCACTCGCAGGTCAGCTATTTACTGGATTGCCACGTCATTCCGCTCCTCGCAATGACGACTTGTTCAGAGCTTCACTTGCAAACGCGCACTCGTTCTATCGATATCCCTTCGCCTGCAGTGAGAACAGATGCGCGTAATGGCCGTTTTGCCGCATCAGGTCCTCGTGGCTGCCGCATTCGATCATCCGCCCGTCCTGAATCACCACGATCTGATCGGCCATGCGTACGGTCGAGAAGCGGTGTGAGATGAGGATTGCGATCCGGTTGGCCGTCAGCGCGCGGAAGTGTTCGAAGATGGTGGCCTCCGCGGCGGCGTCCATCGCCGCGGTCGGTTCGTCGAGCACGAGAATGTCGGCCTGCGAGCGCATGAAGGCGCGCGACAGCGCGATCTTCTGCCATTGTCCGCCGGACAGTTCGCGGCCGTCCTTGAACCACTTGCCCAGCGGCGTGTGAAAGCCCGCGGGCAAGGACTGAATAAATTCACTGGCCATACCCTTGTCGCTCGCTTCCTGCCAGCGCGCCTGATCTTCGAAGTAGCGGACATCGCCCGCGCCGATGTTTTCGCCGACCATCAGTTGATAGCGCGCGAAATCCTGGAAGATCACGCCGATGCGCTGTCGAAGCGCCGCTTCTTCCCATTCGACAAGATCCTGGCCGTCCAGCGT
>JBOIDC010000102.1:0-8934 GCA_050740315.1 Gammaproteobacteria bacterium
GCCGCCAGGGCCACCCTAGCCTTGAACTCCGCACTGTACTGCTTGCGTTTCTGACTCATATCGATGCCTCTCAATAGCATGCGAATCAGAGCTTATACCCCTGTCCAGTTTCTGGGGGGCCACTTCAACTATTATGAAGCCCGGGTGAATGATGATGAGTTCTCGAAACCTTACGGAACATCACAGAGCATCTATGCAGACCCAGGTGAAAGCGTCCGCCTTGAGGTCGACAGAGTTTTGGACGGCGGCTACTACGAGACAACCAGCTGCAGGTTCGAGTAGAGCACAAACGAGCTAGCACCAGTATCGACAGCAGACCTTTTATGAGGCGTCAACAAATTTATCGGAGAAGCGACCATGAAGGCTTTGTTTATAGCAGTTTTCTTTACTGGCGGTTTGTCCCCCTTATTTACGTCACAAGCCTCAGCGGCTACTGCTTGGTCAGACTGCGAAGGAGTATGGGAGGTTGGCGTTGGATCATCGCTACGGGATGCGAGAGCTGTCTCTATCCGTTGTACCGTGGATTTTTACCGCAGCTGGTAGTCCCTTCCGTAGCGTAGTCCGTAGTTCTGGCTTAGCCTGAGCGCCGGCTGGAGGAGCATCATGTCGATAATACACACAAGAACAATGATGGAGCGGTCAGTTACTATATGCCTAGCAACTCTACTGGTCAGTGGCTCAATAGGGTGTGGTGCGAATTTCCACTCTATCCATCGCGACTACCAAATCGTCGATGCAGCAGGCGCAGGGGGTTCTGCGGCTACAAGCGTGCATCGAACACACACCGCGCTTGTGGACGCCAAACAGCGCGCCATCTTAGCTGTACCTGTCACACATACTACGACTAATAGAGAATCTGATCAGATAGAGACAAAGATAGAAAGGCGCAGCATCGTCTGCGCCGAGCCGAGCCCGGATGCCCTTTCCGCCCTCGCGGCAGCGGTTTCCGGCAGCGGGTTGTTTGGGGCATCGAAGGAAACAGAGCTCGCCTTAGCGATTGCGACGCAGGAGCAGTCCGGGCAACTAGTGCGTAACGCGACAGTCCAGCTGTTGCGCGACGGCTTGTATCGGCAGTGTGAAGCGTTCATGAACGGCCTGGTTGACCACAAGGAATATGGTGAAATTTCAGAGAAGTACGTGGTTGCAATGGTCACGCTGTTAGCCGTCGAGCAACTGACAAGTTCTGCGAGACCTACGCCTATCGTTCTTACTCCAGGCGCAGTCAGCGCGACTACAAGCGCTGGAAGCGATCTAAACCTGCCCGCAGACACTCAAATTCAGCTGACCAAGGGCACTGTCATCATCCTGTCGGACAAAGCAAGTCTCACGGTGGACGGGGAGAGCACATCTTCGACGTTGACCGAACCGACTAATGCCACGTTGTTGGCGGACACGCCTGCAAAGACTAGTTCTCCTACGCCCGCTGACCTGCCGGCCGGAACGCAATTGACATTGATCGAAGAAACCAAGATGAAGCTCACTAAAGGGACGAAGCTTCTTAAGGCGGGTGAGGAAGCTAAGACGCTTGATCAGGATAAGGAAGCCATGGTCACGAAAGAAACCAAAGTCGCGCTTATGAGCCGGCTGAGCGCGGAGCGGATCAGCGTCGTCGCAAAGGCGCAGACTGCCCCCGGGAGTGGGAATTATCCGGCGTTAGCGGTTGCGGATCGCTCCGACGGCGTTGCGACTGCCGTCGACAATATTGTACGTGTTTACCTTAGGAACGACTATCTGCAGCGACTCTTGTACTTCTGCCAAGAGGTCAGTGAGCGTAACCCCATTTTTCATGCCGAATGTAAGAAGCTAGTTAGTGTCGAGGCTGTTGATACAATCAAAGCAATTGGAGAACCACTAAAGTAGGACTTTGCGATCGATGATGGCGCTTTAGCCCGCGAACCGTTCTGCGAAAACGCCGCTGCTACACCGCCCCCAACTTACGCTTGAGAATCTCGTTGACCTGCGCGGGATTGGCCTTACCTTTGGACGCCTTCATCACCTGGCCGACAAAAAATCCGAACAGCTTGTCCTTGCCGGCGCGGTATTGCGCCAGCTGCTGCGGATTGCTCGCGATCACCCCGTCGATCATGGCTTCGATCGCCGACGTATCCGTGATCTGTTTTAAGCCGCGCTTTTCGATGATGTCGTCCGCATCGCCCTCGCCGGCCCACATGGCTTCGAAAACTTCTTTGGCGAGCTTGCCGGAGATGGTGTCGTCTTCGATGCGTTTTAGCAGGCCGGCAAGCTTCGCGGAATTCAGCGAGCTTGCACTGATCTCCTTGCCTTCCCTGTTCAACGCGCCCAGGACTTCACCCATCACCCAGTTGGCCGCAAGTTTGGGATTGCCGTCCAGTTCGCGCACGACATCCTCGAAATATGTCGCCAGCTCGCGCGTGCTGGTCAGCACCGTTGCGTCGTAGGGGCTCAGGCCGAAGTCGCGAATGAACCGCTGCCGCTTCGCGTCGGGCAATTCCGGCAACTCCGCCCGCACCGCTTCGATCAGCGCGCTGTCGATTTCCAGCGGCAGCAGGTCCGGGTCCGGGAAATAACGGTAGTCGTTGGCCTCCTCCTTGGCGCGCAGCGAGCGGGTCTCGTCCTTGACCGGATCATACAGACGCGTCTCCTGCACGACCTGCCCGCCGCCTTCCAGCAGCTCGATCTGCCGCTCGATCTCGAACGCGATGGCGCGCTCCACGAAGCGAAACGAGTTCAGATTCTTCAGTTCGGCGCGCGTGCCGAGCCTGGTCTCGCCCGCGGGCCGCACCGACACGTTGGCGTCGCAGCGAAACGAGCCTTCCTGCATGTTGCCGTCGCAGATTTCCAGATAGCGCACCAGCATGTGCAGCTTTTTCATGTACGCGACCGCTTCTTTCGCGGAGCGTAAATCGGGCTCGGACACGATCTCCAGCAGCGGCGTGCCCGCGCGGTTGAGATCGATGCCGGTCATGCCGCGAAAATCCTCGTGCAGCGATTTGCCGGCGTCTTCCTCCAGGTGCGCGCGCGTGACGCCGATGGTTTTGGTCGTACCGTCGTCCAGCACAATATCGAGGTGCCCGTGATGCACGACCGGCAGTTCGTACTGGCTGATCTGATAGCCCTTGGGCAGATCAGGATAAAAATAATTCTTGCGGGCGAACACCGAGCGCGGCGCGATCTGCGCGTCGATCACCAGGCCCAGCTTGACCGCCATGCGCACTGCGGCCTCGTTGAGCACCGGCAGCACGCCAGGCAGCCCGAGATCCACCGCGCAAGCCTGGGTATTGGGCCCGGCGCCATACGCGATAGGTGCGCCGGAGAATATTTTCGCTTTGGTCATCAACTGGGCGTGAATCTCCAGCCCGATGACGGATTCCCATTTCATGCCTGTTTACACCTGCGGCTGACGACGTGTGGGGCGCTCCTTGTTAATGATACGCGCTTCATTCGAAACCGCGCGGCGCCCGCGCATGCCAGTCGGTTTCCCGCTGAAACCGATGCGCGACATTCAGCAGCCGCGCTTCAGCGAAATGATTGGCGATGATCTGCAAACCCACCGGCAAATCCTGATGCAACCCGGCGGGGATCGAAATGCCGGGCAGACCGGCCAGATTGACCGCGATGGTATAGATGTCCGACAGATACATCTGCACGGGGTTGCTCGATTTCTCGCCGAGCTTGAATGCGACCGACGGCGAGGTCGGGCCCATGATGACATCAACTTCTTCGAAGGCGCGCTTGAAGTCATCGCTGATCAGCCGTCGCACCTGCTGCGCCTTCAGGTAATACGCGTCGTAATAACCCGCCGACAGCACATAAGTGCCGACCATGATGCGGCGCTTGACCTCTGCGCCGAAGCCCTCGCCGCGCGTGCGCTTGTAAAGATCGGCAAGATCCCGCGGATTCTCGCAGCGGTGGCCGAAGCGCACGCCATCGTAACGCGCGAGGTTTGACGAACATTCCGCCGGCGCCACCACATAGTAAACGGGAACCGCCAGCCCCGTGTTCGGCAGGCTGATCTTGATAACTTCGCAGCCCAGCGATCGATACGCCGCGATCGCCTCTTCGATCACGCCCGCCACGCCGGGGTCCAGCCCTTCACCGAAATACTCCTGCGGCAGCCCGATGCGCAGGCCGTCCAGCGGACGATCGAGATCTTTGGTGTAATCCGGCACCTCGCGGGCGATGCTGGTCGAATCGCGCGGATCGAAGCCCGCCATCGCCTGCAACAACAGCGCGCAATCCTCGGCGGTGCGGGCCAGGGGGCCGGCCTGATCCAGGCTGGAAGCAAATGCGATCATGCCGTAGCGCGACACGCGCCCGTACGTGGGCTTCAGGCCGGTGATGCCGCACAGCGATGCGGGCTGGCGGATGGAGCCGCCCGTATCCGTGCCGGTCGCGGCGGGCGTCAGACGCGCCGCGACCGCCGCGGCCGAGCCGCCGGACGAACCGCCCGGCACGCGCTCGGCGTCCCACGGATTTTTCACCGCGCCAAAGTAGCTGGTCTCGTTCGATGAGCCCATGGCGAACTCATCCATGTTGGTCTTACCCAGCATCACCGCGCCGGCCTCTTGCAGGCGGGTCACTAGGGTTGCGTCGTACGGCGCAATAAAATTATCGAGCATCCGCGAGCCGCACGAGGTCTTGACGCCATCTGTACAGAAGATGTCCTTGTGCGCAATAGGCACGCCGGTAAGCGGACCGCTCTTGCCCGCGCGAATGCGTTGGTCCGCGGCATCCGCGGCGGCCAGCGCCTGGTCGCGGGTGACGGTGATGAAGCAGTTTAGCGCGCTGGCACGCTGTTCGATGCGCGCGAGGAAATGCTCGGTCAGCTCACGGCTTGAGATCTCACCGGTGTTAAGCGCCTTGGATAGTTCGGCGAGAGTCTTATTGTGCAAGCAACAACCTCTTTAAAATCGCCCGTCGTCCCGGCCACGGACTGGCGGGAGCTACAGGATTGCGGCGTTCGCCGCAATGACGAGGCCGGTTTCGAGCAACCCTGTCGATGACGCTATTCGATAACTCTGGGCACCAGATACAGCCCCGCCTCGGTCAGCGGCGCGTGTTCCTGAAAATGCGCGCGCTGGTCCGTTTCGGTAATTTCATCGGCGCGCAGTCGCTGGGCCACATCCTGCGGATGCGCCATCGGCAGCACCCCCTGCGTATCCACTTGGTTCATCTGCTCCACCAGGCTCAGGATCTCGGACAGGCTGTCCGCATAACGGGGAATATCCTGCTCGTCGATCTGCAGCCGCGCCAGATGCGCGATTTTTCGGATGTCATCAGGGCCCAGCGCCATTGCCATCTCCGCATAAAATGCGGCTCCAAGGTATCACATTTCGCGGCTTGCCCAAACCTGAACCCACTGTTACATTAGCGCGGTTTCCACATAACAATTAATCGGCAGCCCACCATGCTGAACCGTGTATTTGGGGTTTTTTCCAACGATCTTTCCATCGATCTCGGCACCGCCAACACGCTGATCTACATGCGTGGCAAGGGCATTGTGCTGAACGAGCCGTCGGTGGTCGCCATCCGCCAGGATCGCGGCGGCGGCGCCCGCAGCATAGAGGCGGTGGGCATCGAGGCCAAGCGCATGCTGGGCCGCACACCCGAGAACATCACCGCCATTCGGCCGATGAAGGATGGCGTGATCGCCGATTTCACCACCACCGAAAAGATGCTGCAGCACTTTATCCGCAAGGCGCATCAAAGCAAGCTGTTCCGCCCGAGCCCCAGGGTGCTGGTGGCCGTGCCGGTGGGCGCCACGCAGGTGGAACGGCGCGCGATTCGCGAATCCGCTACCGGCGCCGGCGCGCGCCGCACGTTTCTCATCGAGGAACCCATCGCCGCGGCCATCGGCGCGGGTCTGCCCATCGACGAGGCGCAGGGCTCGATGGTGCTGGACATCGGCGGCGGCACCTCGGAAGTCGCCGTGATCTCGCTGAACGGCATCGTCTACTCTGCGTCCGTGCGCATCGGCGGCGACAAGTTCGACGACGCCATCATCGGCTACGTGCGCCGCAACTACGGCGTGCTGATCGGCGAGGCCACCGCCGAGCGAGTCAAGCACGAAATCGGCACCGCGTATCCGGGCAAGGAACTGCTGGAGATCGAGGTCAAGGGCCGCAATCTCTCCGAGGGCGTGCCGCGCAGTTTCACGCTCAACAGTAACGAGATCCTGGAGTCGCTGCAGGAGCCTTTGTTCGGCATCGTCAGCGCGGTCAAGGCGGCGCTGGAACAAACGCCGCCGGAACTGGGCGCCGATGTCGCCGAACGCGGCATCGTGCTGACCGGCGGCGGCGCGCTGCTGCGCGATATCGATCGGCTGATCATGGAAGAGACGGGCATCCCGGTGGTGATCGCCGAAGATCCGCTCACCTGCGTGGCGCGCGGCGGCGGGCGCGTGCTGGAGATGATGGACTCGAAACGCGCCTCTTTCCTGACGATGGAATAGCCGCCAAACTTGCTCGACTGCGTCGCCTGACCGCCGGTATCCCCGGCTAGACCGGCTGTCGCCAGCCTTGGTATCACACCCGCAACCCGTGGTTTAAGATCGACGCCTCAACGCGCTTGCCGGTTCGGGGGAGATTCGCCATTAAACCGCTGTTCAGTGCCGACGCATCGATCACCGGCAAGCTGGTGATTTGCATCATCGCCTCCATCGTGCTGATGTCGGTCGACCAGCGCTATTCGCATCTGGATCTGCTGCGCACATCGCTCGCCACGGTCATTTATCCATTGCAATACCTGGTGGATCTGCCGTCGCGCGCCGGGTTGCGGTTCGCGCACACCCTGGCGTCGCGCGAGCGATTGATCCAGGAAAATCAAAACTTGCGTGAACGACAACTCCTGCTTAATGCGCGGCTGCAAAAGCTCGCGGCACTGGAGCATGAGAACATCCGTCTGCGCGAACTGCTCAAATCGTCCACGCGACTGCGCCGGGAGCGGGTGCTCGTGGCTGAACTGCTGGCCGTGGACCTAGACCCTTACCGGCAACGCATCGTCATCAACAAGGGCGCGCGACACGGCGCCTTCGTCGGCCAGCCGCTGCTGGATGCGCACGGCGTGATGGGCCAGATCACCGAGGTCAATCCGATCAGCGCCTCGGCGATTCTGATCTCCGATCCCAGCCACGCGCTGCCAGTGCAGATCAACCGCAACGGCCTGCGGATGCTGGCGTTCGGCACCGGCAATCCGCAGGTTTTGAGCCTGCGCCACGTATCGGTCAACGCGGATGTGCAGGTCGGCGACGTGGTCAGCACCTCCGGGCTGGGCGGCCGTTACCCGCCGGACTACCCGGTGGGCAGGGTCACTCGCGTGCGCCATCAGCCCGGCGAACCATTCGCCGTGGTGGAGGCGGCGCCGTTTTCGCATCTGGACCGTAGCCGCGAGGTGTTGCTGGTGTGGTCGCCGAAAACGCCCGCGTCGGGCGCACAAGTGTCACCCCCGGCTCCGACGCCGTGACATTGTGAGCGCCGCGATCATGAGCCGCTCTTCGCCTCCGGCGACGGCGATCGTCCTCAGTTTCGCGATCGCCATCATGCTCACCCTGGCGCCGCTGCCGGACTGGGCGGTGGCCTGGCGGCCGGAATGGGTGGCGCTCACCCTGATCTACTGGGTGTTGACCTTGCCACGTACCGTCGGCGTGGGCGCCGGATGGCTGCTGGGTCTATTGATGGACGCGGCGCAGGGAACGTTGCTGGGCGCGCACGCGCTGGGATTCGCCATCATCGCCTACATCACCTTGCGCCTTTATCCCCGCCTGCGCTGGTTTCCCCTTTATCAGCAGGCGGTGTTCGTGGGCCTGATGCTGCTACTGTACAAAAGCGCGGCGCTGTGGATCAACGGCATCCAGGGCTACGCGCAGGAATCCTGGCTTTACTGGGCGCCCGTGTTGAGCAGCATGGTGCTGTGGCCCAGCGTGTCGGTGCTGCTGCAGGCGACGGTCAAACCGGTCATCCGTTAGCCCCGGATGCCCGGCGGGCGGGTGGCTCGGCGTGATCCGCCGTTGTCGTCGGCGAGGCGGGTGCAGACGCGCCAGACGCGTCGCCCGAGGGATTTGCGTAACGATTGTTGAGCTTCTGCACAAAACCGTCGGCGGCCTCGCGCACCCTGGCGATGCGTTTGCGGCTGCCGTTACCCCAGCCCACTGGGGTGGAGCGGAACACGCTCATGGTGATGCGGGTATTTTTCAGAAACGCGCGCGCCAGATGCCCCGGCCCCTGATCATCCTCGAGCTTGCTGGCGATGCGTCTGGCGACCACCGCGCGCATCCAGAAATGGATGCCAAGCATACCGGCGACAAGCACCGCGCCCAGCACGGTCCGCGCGATCCAGGGTTCGCCGAAGGCGTCAAGCCAGGGTGGCGAGAAGACGACGCCATCCCAGTAACCGGCCGAGATGCTCAGGGCCAGCAGCAGCGCGAGCACCGGCAGCACGATCAGCAAGTCCAGGGTCATCACCCTGCGGTACCATTGCTCCAGCGATCGGCGCAACGCAGGCACGCTGTGCTGCTCGATACGATTCGCGGTGCTTTCCAGCGCGCCGACAATCCGGTATACGCGCTCCACGCTGACTTGCGCGATACGTTGGCTGATCTCGGCCAGATCCGTGTCGCGTTTGGCCTCAAAGCGCCGCCGCAGCTCCGCGTCCTCGATCGGCACCGCGGCCTGCTCGCTGTAAACGGTGTAGAAGCGACCGCTGGCGACACCGCCTCTGGCGATGGCCCGCTGCCAGGCGGAGACCACATCCTCGGCGTTGTCCTCGCGCGCGGCGACATCCAGCTGATTGAGGATAAACAGCACCTTGTTCGCGTCGTTGCGTCGCACGGTGCCGGCGACCAGATGCGCCAGGGTGTCCTGCATGGCGCCCGGCTCCGGATGTCTGGCATCGAAGAACACCAGTACCAGGTCCGACAGATCGATGATGTGATCGCTGATCCGCAAGGTGGCGTTGCGC
>JBOIDC010000103.1:0-8441 GCA_050740315.1 Gammaproteobacteria bacterium
GGAATGTCCGGTGCAGGCGATCTATGAGGAATCCGACATCCCCGACGAGCTGCGCGAGTGGATCGACATCAATGCCGAGCGCGCGCCCGGCCTGCCGGTGATCGAGGACAAGCAGGATCCGCTGCCCGGGGCCGAGGAGCGAAGGGCGGAGCTGGGCTTTTGATTCAACGTCATTGCTGGAAGAAGCTGCGCGATGCGCACGCGAGACGACGGCACGGTGCGCGCGGCTGGCCACGCAAGCGAACTGTAGCCAATCGCCGCGGATTGTCTGTATGATTAAAGGTCATTGCATGCTGCGGTAAATCCCATGGCCGAGACCATGATCCTGATCCCCGGACGCTCCAACAAGCAGGGCACCTCGCTGAATGCCGGCAAGCTGAAAGACGAGTACCGCGCAGTCACCTCCACCGTCGAGATGAACGCCGACGACATGGCGCGGCTGGAACTGAAAGATGGCGACAAGCTTCGGCTGCGTTCGGCCTTTGGTGAAACCGAGGTTCGATGCAAAGGCCGCAAGCCGACCGATTTACCCGCGGGCATGTTGTTCATCGCTTATGGCCCGCCTTCCAGTCAGTTGATGGGTGGCGATACGGCCGGCAGCGGCATGCCGATTTCCAAGAACATCGAAGTGGAAGTCGATAAGCCCGGCGAGACATCCACGGCATAACCCGCCTACTCGGAGCTGCACATGACTGAAAACACCCGCCTGGTTGAGCACGCGACCTGTACCTTCTGCGGCTGTGTGTGCGACGACATGGATCTCACGGTGGATCTGGACGCCAAGCGCATCACCAAAGCCAAGAATGCCTGCGTGCTGGGACGCGCCTGGTTCGCCGAACACACGATCGAGGACCGGCCCTTCGCGCTGATCGACGGCAAACCGGCCACCACCGAAGAGGGCGTGGAAGCCGCCGCGCAGATTCTGGCCGCGGCGCGCTTCCCGATTGTCTACGGCTTGAGCGACACCACCTGCGAGGCGCAGCGTCAGGCGGTTGCGATCGGCGACATGATTCACGGCACGGTCGACACCACCACTTCGGTGTGTCATGGCCCCTCCGGGATCGCCTTCCAGGGCATCGGCGAGAGCACTGCGACCCTGGGCGAGATCAAAAACCGCGCCGACCTGGTGGTGTACTGGGGCGGCAATCCGGCGGAATCGCACCCGCGCCACTTCACGCGTTACGCGGTGACACCCAAGGGCATGTACGTGCCCAACGGCAAGAAAGATCGCACGGTGGTGCTCGTGGACGTGCGCCGCACCCCCAGCGCGCCGGTGGCGGATATCTTTATACAGGTCAAGCCCGGTAAAGACTTCGAGGTACTGTGGACCTTGCGCGCGCTGGTCAAGGGCCGCAAGGTGGACCCGCGGATCGAGGACATGACCGGCGTGCCGCTCAGCGTGCTGGAAGATTTGGCGCAGCGCATGAAATCATGCCGCTATGGCGTTCTTTTCTTCGGCATGGGGCTGACGATGACGCGGGGCCGTCATTTCAACTCGGGCGCGGTGCTGGCGCTCGCGACCGACCTCAACCAGTACACGCATTTTGTCGCCAAGCCGGTGCGCGGTCATGGCAATGTCACGGGCGCGGACAACGTGGTTTCCTGGCAGACCGGCTATCCCTTCGGCGTTAATTTCAGCCGCGGCTACCCGCGTTTCAATCCCGGCGAATTCACCACGGTCGACACGCTCGCCCGCGGCGACGCCGATGCCGCGCTCATCATCGCCTCCGATCCGGCGTCGAATTTCCCGCGCTCGGCGACCGAGCATCTGAAGAAAATTCCGGTGATCGTGCTGGACACCAAGCCCACAGATACGACCCAACTCGCTAGCGTGGCGTTTACGACCGCGACCTACGGCATCAACACGGGCGGCACGGTGTATCGCATGGACGATGTGCCGATCACCTTGCGACCCGCCTTCGAATCGCCTTACCCGAGCGATGAGGCGATCCTCACGGCGATCAAGCAGCGGCTAGGTGAGTTGCTGGCAAAGCGCGTTGCGGGCGCAGCGCAGCAAGTCGCGTGACCAACGCCAGTCGTTACAGTGCGCAGGGCGCGCTATGCGCACGCGCGACGAATGCACCGCGCGCGCGGCGTTGGACATCTACCCGCCCGCGGAGATGACCAGTTGTTTAAAGGTTTGAATGGCTGACACGCTGCGCATCGCCAACGGCCGCGTCTACGACCCGGCTAACGGTGTCGACGGCGAGGCGCGCGACATTTGTATCCAGGACGGGCGCATCGTCGCCGATGTCCCCCCCGACTCAAAGAAAATCGACGCGCAAGGTATGGTCGTCATGCCCGGCGGCGTGGATATTCACTGCCATATCGCCGGACCCAAGGTCAATCTGGCGCGTAAACTTCAGCCTGAGGATCATCGCCTCGACGTGCACCCCGGCACACCGCTGACCCGTTCGGGGACGGGCGGCATTGTGCCGTCGACATTTGCGACCGGTTATCGCTATGCGGCGCTCGGCTACACCACCGCCATGGAGGCCGCCGTGCCGCCCATCGGCGCGCGCCACGTGCTGGAGGAATTGCACGACACGCCCATCATCGACAAGGGTTTTTATGTTCTCCTGGGCAACAATGTGCTGTTGTACCGGCTGCTCAAGGACAAACGCTACGAGGAATTTCGCGAAGCGATCGCCTGGTGGGTCAATGCCGCCAAAGCGTACACGGTCAAGCTGGTCAATCCGGGCAGCGACGAGCTGTGGAAGGGGCGTCGCAACGCCAACATCACCGATCTCAACGAGAATATCGACCAGTTCGATCTCACGCCCGCGCAGGTGGTCAGCGCGTTCATCGACGCGGTCAACGACCTCAATCTTCCGCACCCGCCGCATATTCACTGCAACAATCTCGGTCACAGCGGCAATTTCGACACCACGGTGGGCACCATGGAGGCGGCCCGCGGGCAGCGCGCTCACATGGCGCATATCCAGTTTCACAGCTACGGCGGCGAGCCCGGCAAAAATCCGACGTCGAGAGGGCCCGAGATCGCCGAGTACATCCACACGCACCCCAACATCAGCGCCGACGTGGGCCAGGTGATGTTCGGCAAGGCCACCGGCATGACCGCCGACGCGCCGCTCGCTTATATGCTGCGCGGGATCAGCGGCAACAAGTGGGTCAACGCCGATACCGAGTGCGAGAGCGGCTGCGGCATCGTGCCGTTTACGTATCAGGAGCACGTGCACGTGCACGCCCTGCAGTGGGCGATCGGGCTGGAGTTATTTTTGCTGTCGAAAGACCCGTGGCGGCTGGTGTTGTCCACCGACCATCCCAACGGCGGCTCGTTTATGATGTATCCGCGCCTGATCCGCCTGCTCATGGATCGCGAGTTTCGCAACGAAGAGATCGCGAAGGTCAATCAGAAGGCGATCGCCAAGACCATCCTGAAAGATAATATCGCGCGCGAATACACGCTGAACGAGATCGCGATCATCACCCGCGCGGGCCCGGCGCGCCTGCTGGGGCTCAAGAACAAGGGCCATCTGGGCGTGGGCGCCGATGCCGATATCACCGTCTACGACGAACACGAGGACAAGGAACAGATGTTCAACGCGCCGCGCTACGTGATCAAGGACGGCAACATCATCATCGAAGACCACGAAATCCGCACGGATTACAGCGGCCGCATCCTGCACGCGACCCCGCAGTACGACAGCGACATCGAGCAGGTCATTCGGCCTTTCTTCGAGGATTATTATTCGATCCGGTTCGACAACTACGCCGTCTCCGACAGCTATCTGCATCGTCACGAAGTGATAGCAGGGAGTGACGTCACCAAGCTTTAGTTAGCCCGTCTTTTGGATGATGTCCTGGGGCCTGGGAATCGTTGCCGGATTAGCGCTGGTTCTGGGCTTTTTCTGGGTTTTGCAGTGGCTTAGCGACGGGACGTATAAACCATCCAAAAATAAGATTAAAGAAATACTGGAGGCCAGTATTGAAGGTCGGCTAGAGCTTAACGCATTCGATGAGTTCTCGTGCGTGCGCATTGCATACGATAAGCGACTCGAGCGAATTAGAAAGCGCTACAACCAAATAGTAGAGAATCCGGCTTACATAGAACGCGAGATAACAGGTGAGAACGAACCGCCACTGAACGAGCAGGGAAAGGTAAAGCTGCGAGAGTTAATTGATGAACTTGAAAGATTGTCGCTCTGAATTTCCGCCCCGTTCAGCGCCGCCGAGCATCGCAGCCGATGGCGGATTAGCCGGCCAGGTGCGCGCATGGATGCGCGCACGAGCTTGCGGGACATGGGCGAGGCGGACGAAGACAACGATCCAGCGAATCGTTGTCCCGCCGAGCGGGTGCGCCACGGATGGTGCACCCTGGACTTTCGAGCGGAGCGGGACTGCGCAGCAACGAAAGGCCCGTCAAGCGAGCCCGCCAGCGGCGAGAAGCGCAGGGCATCCCGCGTCGTCAGCGCGGGACAAGTTGTCGGGTGTCTTTTCTTTTGGGTGCTTTTCTTTGGACAAGCAAAGAAAAGTACCTCGCGTGCGGGTGCGAGAACCCGCATAAATTGAAGCTCATGCGTATTCACTCCGCCGAAATCGTCGATACCTTCGCCGAAGCCTTCGAAATGTGGGCCGCGCGGGTTGTCGTGACCGCAGGCAGCATCGGCTGGGCGCGCGCGGCGGGACAAAGCATGACGGGCTTCGCAACCTCGGTGATTCGCTGCAAGTGCGAGGCGGCGGTCGAGCGCGAACTCGCGCCCGAGGACACGCCGGACGGGCGTCCGGGTGTGTCCGTACTGCTGTTCTCCACCAGCGAGGAGAGCATGGCCGCGCGGCTGATCGAGCGCATCGGCCAATCCGTCATGACCTGTCCGACGACGGCTTGCTACAACGGCCTGGACACCGAGCGCAGCGTGGTCGTGGGGGGGCGTCTGCGCTACTTCGGGGATGGCTGGCAGATAAGCAAGGTGCTGGACGGGCGCCGGCTATGGCGCATTCCGGTCATGGAAGGCGAATTCGTGGTGGATGACCGCTTCGGCATCAAGCCCGCGGTCGGTGGCGGCAACCTCCTGATCCTGGGCGCCTATTCCGAAACGGCGCTGGACGCGGCGGCCGCGGCCGCGACGGCGATGCGGCAGGTGCGCGGCGTCATCCTGCCGTTCCCGCAGGGGGTCGTGCGCTGCGGCAGCAAGATAGGCTCACAGTACAAGGGGCTGATCGCTTCGACCAGCCATAGCTACTGCCCGACCTTGCGTGCAATTGCCCCCGACACGCAGCTTGAAGACCACATCAACAGTGTGTTTGAGATCGTGATCGACGGCGTGGACTTAAACGCCGTGGAAGAGGCGATGCGCCGCGGTATCTTTGTTGCGGCCGAACATGGCGCGCTGCAGATCACGGCCGGCAATTACGGCGGCAATCTGGGGAAATACCGGGTGCACCTCCATCGCCTGTTGAATGGCCGCGCCTCGAGCGACGACATGCCGGTGGCCACGCCATGAGCCTGAGCCTGGAGCTGCACACCCCGCCGGAAGTACCGCTGGAGGCGGATACGATCAGCCCAGCCCTGCTTGCGGGTCTCGGCGAGCCGGAAATTTCCAGGCTCACACTCAATCACGGTAACGAGCAGGTGCGGCTGGGTGACTTCTTCAAAGTCAGAGGACGATTCAACGGCGAGCTGCGGCTGACAGGCGACCTCGCGCGCGTGAAGCTGATCGGCGCGCGCATGACCGCCGGGCGCATCGTGATCGAGGGCAATGCCGGGATGCATCTCGGCGCCGGCATGTCGGGGGGCCACATCGAGGTCCACGGCAACGCCTCCGACTGGGTGGGCCCCGAAATGACCGGCGGGAGGATCACTGTGCGGGGCAGCGCCGGACACATGATCGGCGCGGCGTATCGTGGCAGCCCGGTCGGCATTGAAGGCGGCGAGATCATCGTGCACGGCAATGTGGGGAATGAAACCGGCAATGCGATGCGCCGCGGACTGATCGCGATCGGCGGCGACAGCGGCGATTTCACCGGCGTCAACCTGCTGGCCGGGTCTATCATCGTGTTTGGCCGGCTCGGCCAGCGCACAGGCGCGGGCATGAAGCGCGGCACGATCGTCTCCATGCACGCCGTGCAACTGCTGCCGACCTTCAGCTATGCCTGTGCGTATCACCCGTTGTTTCTGCGCTTCTATTTGTTACATTTAAAAAAGTTGGGCCTGCCCGTTGAGCCAGACCACATAGATGGCCGCTACGCGCGCTTCAGCGGCGATTCGATCGAGCTGAATCGAGGCGAAATACTGATTTACGAGAGGAGATCGACATGACTACCATCGTAACCGGCAACTGTCAGCGTTGCCGCTTCACCGATTGTGTGACTGTGTGTCCGGTTGCCTGCTTTCATGGTGATGATGAGATGCTGTATATCGACAACGAGGTGTGCATCGATTGTGGCGCCTGTATCCCGGAATGTCCGGTGCAGGCGATCTATGAGGAATCCGACATCCCCGACGAGCTGCGCGAGTGGATCGACATCAATGCCGAGCGCGCGCCCGGCCTGCCGGTGATCGAGGACAAGCAGGATCCGCTGCCAGGGGCAGAGGAGCGAAGGGCGGAGCTGGGTTTCTAGGGCCTCACGCAAAGACGCCAGGACGCGAAACAAGAGAGGTTGAAGTCGAATGGAAGGTAATGCGAATCTCGGGTCTGAAGACAACCCCCTGCGCGTCGCCATTGTCGGCAGCGGCCCGAGCGGCTTCTACGCCACCGAGGCATTGCTCAAGTCCGGGCTGGCGGTCCGTATCGATATGTTCGAACGCCTGCCGGCGCCGTTCGGGCTGGTGCGCAACGGCGTGGCGCCCGACCATCCCAAGCTGAAAGAAGCCATCTTCGTTTACGCCAGAATCGCCGAGCATCCGCGCTTCAACTTTCTCGGCAATGTCACCATCGGCCGCGACGTCACCATAGATGAATTGCGCGCCAGTCATCATGCGGTGCTGTTCTGCTGCGGGGCGGAGACCGATCGCAAGCTCGGCATACCCGGCGACGATCTGCCGGGCAGCCACACCGCCACCGAGTTCGTCGGCTGGTACAACGGCCATCCGGACTATCGCGATCGCGAATTCGACTTGTCCAGCGAAGTCGCAGTGGTAATCGGCCAGGGCAATGTGGCGGTTGACGTGTGCCGCGTGCTGGCCAAGACGGCCGATGAACTCAAGTTTACGGATATCGCGCAACACGCCCTGGAACAGCTTGCCGAAAGCAAGATCCGCGAGATCCACATGATCGGCCGGCGCGGCCCGGCGCAGGCCAAGTTCACGCATGTTGAATTGCGCGAGCTTGGCGAACTGGCGGACTGCGATCCGGTCGTCAATCCGGAAGGCCTGAAGCTCAACCGGGCGAGCGAAACCGAACTGGCCGACAAACGCAACCGCACCGCGATCAAGAACGTGGAGATCCTGCGCGAGTTTGCCGCACGACCGAGTTCGAACAGACGCAGGCGCTGTTTTATCCGGTTTTTGGAGGGCCCCGCCAGGCTCGAGGGAAACGACAGGCTCGAGCGCCTGGTGCTGGTCAAAAACCGCCTTGACGGCGAACCTGGTCAGCAGGTTGCGCGCGAGACCGGAGATATCGTCGACCTCGACTGCGGGCTTTTATTCCGCAGCATCGGCTACCGCGGCATTCCGATCCCCGGCCTGCCGTTCGATGAGCGTCGCGGGGTGCTGCCGAACGCGCAGGGGCGCATCATGGATTTAAGCGCTCAGACGCTGCCGGGGCTGTACTGCGCAGGCTGGATCAAACGCGGGCCCAGCGGCATCATCGGCACCAACCGCGCGGACAGTGTCGCCACCGTCAAGGCGTTGCTGGCCGATGTCGAGCAAGGCCGCGTGGATGCGACGCCGAAATCCGGCGCGGACGGTATTGGCCCCAGGCTCGCCGCGCGCGGTATACGGGCGCTGGGATTTGCGCAATGGCTGAAGCTCGATGCCGCCGAGATCGAGCGCGGCGCGCCCGCAGGCAAACCGCGCGAGAAGTTCACCCGCGTCGACGAGATGCTCGCACTGTTGAACTGACGCGGTATTCGCCTCCCTGGCCGCGCATCGGGGCTCGCAGGAACGCTTCAGTCGCCAGCTCGAAGTGCATTCTGCAACGATTCCGCCGCCCGTCAAGTTCCGCGTCGCGGGCCGGGCGCACGGGGCCGAGACGCCGTGCCTGCGCCGGATGAGCCAGCTTGAGAAGCCCGCTTCACGCCGCGATCTTTGTCAGCGTGGTTCCGGCACCTTTTGCGCGTGGCGGGTGTCAGATTGTACGTCTCGCCGCGCCGGGATCGGCCTGGCCGCAACGGCGCTTGACCACCTCCGGCTGATTAGGCGATTGCATGCGATTGGATTACCTGGGAAGCATCCCGCGGCGCCTGGCGGCGCTGGCGCCCGTCCTGGCGCTCGTCGCGTGTGGCGGCAAAACCGAGCCCGCGCCGGAGGCCGCGTCGCC
>JBOIDC010000104.1:0-8052 GCA_050740315.1 Gammaproteobacteria bacterium
TCAGGAATCAACCGCTACGGATGCAGAACAAATGATGAGCGTTAAGCTCGAACTGGAAGGTGCCACATGGCTGACATCGCAGGATAGATAGGGAAGCCATCCGGGGCTACGGGAATGTTTCCCGACATTGGCTGCGATACGCCCATCGATGGCGGGGAATTTTATCCTGTTGCGTCGCGCAATGCCGAACTAAGTGCGCGCCGCAAAGGGGAATTTAGCGAAAGTTAAACGATAATGGCCGGCGCGTACGCGAGGTGTGGTCATGGCATCGTCACGCCAAATCCTGCAACGATTATATTAGACTTTGCGGAAAACAATCTCTCTCGATAACCGTCACGCAGGATGAAAAGACTGACCGCTTTACTGATCGATGATCACGCCCTGGTGCGACAGGGCTGCCGGCAGGCGCTGGAGGCGATGAACGTCGACGTGGTGGCCGAGGCGGACAACGGCGAGCAGGGCTTTCAGGAATTTCTCTCGCATCGCCCGCGGCTGGTGGTGATGGATTTATCGATGGCGGCCGGCGGCGGCATAGAGGCGATCCGGCGCATCCGCGGCGAGGCGCCGGACGCGCGCATTCTCGTTTTGTCGATGCACGACGAGCCGGCCATCGCCGCGCGGGCGCTCAACGCGGGCGCGCTCGGCTACGTCACCAAGACCGCCCGCGCGCAGGATTTTGTCGACGCCATTAAACACATCGCGGACGGCGAGCATTACCTCAGTCATGATATCGCGCTGGCGCTGGCGATTTCGTCTTCGGGAAGAAAAGGCGATCCACTGTCATCGCTCACGGACCGGGAATTCGAGATCTTTCAGATGCTGGTGGATGGCCAGACCACCGCGGAGATCTCGGCCAATCTCGGGCTTTCGCCAAAATCCGTCACCAATATTCATCTGCGCATCAAGCACAAGCTCAACACGCGCAGCCTCGCCGACCTGGTGCGACTGGCGATCAGTACCGGCGCGGGCAAGCGCAATATCCTTCCGAACGCGCCGCAGGAGTAAAACGATCGTGCGCCGCGCGCGCGAGGAGTCGCGCCAGGTCAAGGCATCGCGGGTCGGGGGCTCAAGGCCCGCTTCGGCGGCGAGGTTCATAGTTGGTGACCTCGTCATAACGGCGCGATAGTGGCGCGATCATGTGCGCAGTCAAGCATGGTCTCGTGTTCTGATCGGGAGTTGTTGCCGCGCGATACGGGAAATAATGACGCTAGGGTCGTGTTTGTATCTCCCCAATAAAGGGCAATCCATTACCCATATTTGGCGCAAAGTTCCATATTAAACCCAAGAGAATTCCACGAGACTTCATCAGACTGGACCGCTGGTTTCGAACCAATGGCGCGGCCGCGAGGCGTGACGCGGCGCTTGGCTGACAACTTACCTGGACAGCGAGTTCTGATGATCTCAAATAGAGTAAAAAGTGTGCTGGTGCTGGCCAGCCTCATGAGCGGCGAAGCATTGGTGGCTCAAGAGCGCAATGAAAACAGGGAAGCTTACCGTCTCCCAGCGATGGCACAGACCGACAACAACGGCTCGGCCTATGCACTGCCGCCCATCAACGTCGAAGGCACCATACCGGAGGAGATCCAGGATACGCCCGGCGCGGCCAGCCGGCTGACCGAAGAGGAGATCGACACCTACCGTCCCTACACCCTGCACGACGCCTTCGATTTCGTGCCTGGCGTCAAGACGCTTGAAGATGACGTGCTGGGCCGCCGCTCGGGTATAGGTATCCGCGGCGCCCCGTCGCGGCGCTCGCGCAAGACCCTGTTGCTGGAAGACGGCGTGCCGATCAACGGCTCCACCTATCTCGACCCCAGCGCGCACTACACGCCGCCGCTGGAACGTCTGGAGGCCATCGAGGTCCTCAAAGGCGCCGGTCACATCCTGCACGGCCCGCTGAACAATCACGGCATCGTCAACTTCCGCAACAAGCGAGCCACGTTGCTTCCGGAAACGACGGCGGAACTGGGCATCGGCGAAGATCCCGACACCTTCGAGCGCCACTTGATGCACACGCGTACGAACGGCCCGCTCGGCCTGGTGTTCGCCTATACCGGCTTGAACGCCGACGGCAGCTTCGACGTAGAGGACTTTGAGTACAACGACTTTTTCACGAGCATCGACTGGGAGGTCAATCCCCGGCACGACCTGGGGTTCTCGGCCACCTACTTCCGCGAGCGCTCGAACTACGACGAGAGCAATCTGGCGCCGGTCGAATTCGCGCTCAATCCGCGCCAGAAACTCGGCCGGTTCGGCAACGAGTTTAACACCATTGCCATCGATTACTGGAAGTTCGGCCTGAAACACGACTTTGAGATCAGCGACGATCTATCCATGTCGACCCAGCTCTTTTCCACCGATCTCGACCGGCCCCGGTTTACGGTCGACCCGGAAGAGATCTTCGTCGATGCGCTGCCGGACTTCGTCTACGTCGATCCGGAGACCGAGTTCATTCCCGGCGTGCAGGGCCAGATGGTGAGCCGTGACCGTCACTATCGCACCTATGGCGCTGAGAGCCGCTTTCAGTGGGCGGACATCGAAGCACTGGGTTTGAATCACACCTTTCAGTGGGGTGTGCGTTTCGAGCGCCATTTTCTCGATGATTTCCGCTCGGAGGGCGGGCCCGGCGAGATCCTGACCGAGGAGAACCGTGGCGTGCGCAGCGTCGAGGACGCATACCAGGCCTCCGCCTATTCGGTATTCCTTCAGGATGCCTTGCGCTTCGGTGACTGGACGATCACCCCCGGGGTGCGTGCCGAGTATTACACGCAGAAGAAGACCGAGAACTTCGACGAGGATGGGTTCATTGGTGAATCGCAGGACGACGACAACACGCTCGTCCTACCCGCCATCAGCGTGCTGTATGAGGGCATAGAAGATACCCAACTGTTCGCCAATGTCGGGCGCGGCTATACGCCAGCCTTCGCCCGCACCGCCGAGGAGTTCCCGCTGGAGCCGGAGACGGGCATCAACTCGCAGCTCGGTTTTCGTACCTTCGCGCTGCCGGGTGTCGCTCTGGATGGCGCGGTGTTCTACAACGACATTCAGGATACGGTCGTGCAGTTACCGTTCACGGTAGAAGGCGTCAACGTGGTCGTGAACGCCGAGGATTCGGAATCCTATGGTACGGACTTAGGTATGGAACTCAGTTCGGCGGCCATGACCGGCTCGGACTTCAATTTTTTCAGCCGGCTGGCTTATAACTACACGCACGCCGAATTCACGTCTGGGGAAATCGATGGCAATCGGGTGCCGGAGATTCCTGAACATGCTGGCAGCTTGTCGGTAGGGCTGGAACACACCTCGGGCTGGCACGTGAGCGCAACGGTCACCCATTTCGGCAGCTTCTTCAACGATCTCCTGGAAACCGAAGAGTTAACCCTGGCCGACGAGGACCGTGAGCCGGTTGAACCCGGCGATACGATCGAAATTCGTGAGCCGGCGGTGCTGGGTGAGGTGCCCGGGCACACCTTGTACTCGGCGCGCGCCAGCTACACGTTTCAGCGCGAGCCCGATATCACGCTGTGGATCCAGGGCCGCAACTTGACCGACAAATTCTACATCGGCGATATCGAAAACGGTGTGCGTCCAGGCTTCGAGCGCACCGTGGTCGCGGGGATAACCGTGCAGTTCTGAGAGCGCTCACGCGGCACCGCGCGGATAAACCCGTCGGCGATCCATCTTTACCATGCCCGTGACGGCGTCGCCGCGCGGGCATTGCTTTGGGGGCCCCTCCTCCATGCGCGAATTAGGTTACGGCGCGTGTCGTTACCGCCTTGCCGCGTGCTGCAAGCGTCGGCGATTTCGTTTGACGTGCGTGTCACCTGAAAGCTAGCCGCTCTACTCGACGAGCCACTGCCTTTTCCATCCGCTCTGAGGAAAAAGTTACCACTTCCAACAGGGAATAACATTCATTGGCGGCAGGAAAGCAATCGGCGCAAGCCATGACCTTTCCTGCGCGTTCACTTCCGGTTTCGCTCTGTCTCGCATCGTACCGCGCTCCTAGAATGGACGGTAACTCACTCTCGCGAAACGCGCGAGTGGGTAAACCTGATGTGAGGCCTAAAGTAGTCCAATAATTCGGAGGCTGTGTTATGCGAAGTCTGAAATTACTCTTGTACGGAGGCGCGCTTTCGCTGGCGACGACGCTGGTGGTGCCGAACGCCTCTGGGAACGACAAGCTGATCGAGCTCGCAAAGAGCAACGAAAACTGGGTGTCGCAATGCAAGAATTACAGTTGCGATCACTACAGCGAAATGACCGAGATCAATACCAAGAATGTCGATCAGCTACGTCCCGCCTGGTCGTTCTCGACCGGCTTGCTGAGCGGTCACGAGGGCTCGCCTCTCGTTATCGGCGACATGATGTACGTGCACAGCCCGTTCCCCAATACCACTTTCGCGTTCAATCTGAACGACCCGGGCAAGATCGTATGGCAGCACGAGCCGAAACAGGATCCGGCCGCGCGCGCCGTGGCGTGTTGCGACGTGGTGAACCGGGGTCTGGCGTACTGGCCCGGCGACGGCAAGACGCCGGCGCTGATCTTGAAAACGCAGCTGGACGGTCATGTGGTTGCCCTGAACGCGAAGACGGGAGAGGTGTACTGGAAGGTCGAGAACTCCGACATCTTCGTGGGATCGACCTTGACCATCGCGCCGTTCGTGGTCAAGGACCTGGTCATCATCGGCTCGTCCGGCGCCGAACTGGGTGTGCGCGGTTACGTCACGGCATATAACGTCAAGACGGCCGAAATGGTCTGGCGCGCCTATGCCACCGGTCCGGACGAAAGCATGCTGCTGGCCGATGACTTCAATGAAGCCAATCCGCATTACGGCCAGTTCGGTCTGGGAGAAGAAACCTGGGAAGGTGATGCATGGAAGATTGGCGGCGGCACCAACTGGGGCTGGTATGCCTACGATCCGGAAGAGGATCTATTCTACTACGGCTCGGGCAATCCGGCGCCGTGGAACGAGACGATGCGTCCGGGGGACAACAAATGGACCATGACCATCTGGGGCCGCGACCCGGATACGGGCATGGCCAAGTTCGGCTACCAGAAAACCCCGCACGACGAATGGGACTACGCCGGCGTCAACGTCATGATGCTCAGCGAGCAGGAGGACAAGGACGGCAATATGCGCAAGCTGCTGACGCATCCTGATCGGAACGGCATCGTGTACACGCTAGACCGCACCAATGGCGATCTGGTCTCCGCCAACAAGATGGACGATACCGTCAACTGGGTGCGCACGGTGGATCTGGAAACCGGGCTGCCCGTGCGTGATCCGGAATACGGCACGCGCATGGACCATCGCGCCACTGAGATCTGTCCGTCGGCTATGGGGTATCACAACCAGGGTGTGGATTCCTACGATCCCGAGAAAGAGCTGTTCTTCCTGGGGATCAACCACATCTGTATGGACTGGGAACCGTTCATGCTGCCGTACCGTGCCGGTCAATTCTTCGTCGGCGCCACGTTGTGGATGTATCCCGGCCCGAAAGGCGATCGCGAAGGCTATGAAGGTCTGGGTCAGATCAAGGGCTACGACGCGATTACCGGCGAGATGGCCTGGGAAGAGATGGAGCGCTTCTCCGTCTGGGGAGGCACGATGGCCACTGCTGGCGATCTGGTCTTCTACGGCACGCTCGATGGCTATATCAAGGCGCGTAATAGCAATACCGGTGAGCTGCTGTGGAAGTACAAGCTGCCGTCCGGCGTGATCGGCCACCCGATGACTTACGAGCACGACGGCAGGCAATACGTCGCCATCAACTATGGCGTCGGCGGCTGGCCGGCGGTCGGTCTGGTGTTCGATCTGAACGATCCTACGGCCGGACTGGGCGCGGTGGGCGCGTTCAAGAACCTGCACAAGTACACCCAGATGGGTGGCGGGTTCCAGGTGTTCTCGCTGGGCGGTGAGAGCGTCTACACCGAGGACGTCAACGCGGGCGAGTGGGAAGGTTAACCGCTCGTTATTTCACTCAACCAGCTGTGTAGCGCTTTGCGCTACACAGCCCCTCGAGTCTGAAGCTAGTGGGCAGCGTGTCTTGATTCATACCTCCGACGGTTGCGGGACGCGTTGCCCACTCCTTCTTTAACAGAACGGATTTCAAAGATGCAGAAATTCCAGCAACGTTTAAGTGGCGCCCGGCTTGCATTTTGTGCGGTGGCGTGCGCCGCGGTGATTAACCCCGCGGTCTCCGCGGTCTCCGCGGTCTCCGCGGCCGCCGCGGCCGCCGCGGGCGATGATGCGCTTCCTTCTGAGCTAAGGGTATGCGCGGCGGCGGATGAGCTTCCTTATTCGGGCAAGGATCAGCCGGGTTTCGAAAACACGATCGCGACGATTATTGGTGAAGGCATGAATCGGCCGGTTACTTTCACCTGGTCGGACAAGCCCGCGATTTATCTGGTTAGAGATTATCTCGACAAGGGCAAGTGTGACCTGATCATGGGCGTAGATACGAGAGATCCGCGCGTTGCGACGAGCCAACCCTACTATCGGTCCGGCTACGCGTTTGTCTATCGAAAAGATCGCAACCTGGATATTACCAACTGGCACAGTCCGGATTTAAAGAAACTGGATCGTTTCGCGATGGTGTTCGGCACACCGGCCGAGGTGATGTTAAAGAAGATCGGTCGGTTCGAGACGACGTTTAATTACATGCATTCACTGTCGAATTTCAAATCGCGCCGTAACGAATATATCCGTGTCGATCCCGCTCGAATAATTGGCGAGGTGGCTAGTGGCAAGGCTGATATCGCCGTCGTTTTTGCGCCAGAAGCGGCGCGCTATATCAAAGAATACGACGATAAATTGAAGGTAGTCATGATCCCCGACAGTAACGTCCGCTCAGACGGGATGCCTGTGCCGTTTCAATATAACCAGTCCATGGCCGTGCGCAAAGGTGATAAGGCGCTGTTGAAGGAGGTCAACGAGGCGATCGACAAGCGGCGCGGCGATATCACGGCGGTACTGAAGGGTGAAGGTATCCCCTTGCTGCCTATCGGAGACGGCGGCAACACGCGGTCGGCGCAGCAGTAATTCTGACATTCATTCAAACAGTGAGTACGTATTTTTATGAAGCAAACCAAACGAACCGTTCGTGGAAGCGGCTTCGGCAAGGCACTCCCGCGCCTCATCTTCGGCACGGCAATGGCGCTTAGCCTCTCCCTGACGGTGGTCTACGCGCAACTGGATTTCCGTCATACGGTAACGGGGGCCCTTTTGGACGTTCCTGCCAGCGCAGCGAAGACTCCAGCGGCGAAGGAATTCTTCAAGACCGGAAAGAACCCTTACAACGGAGACAAGGAGGCGCTAAAGAAGGGTGAAACGCAATACGCCACTTCGTGCGGAGGCTGTCATGGCCATGTGGGGGAGGGCAAGCTCGGCCCCGGTCTGGCGGACAATTACTGGACTTATCCCAAGAATAAGACGGATAAAGGTTTATTCGAGACTATTTGGGGTGGCGCGCAAGCCATGATGGGGCCTCAAGAGAGCTTTATGACGGTCGATGAGATGCTGCTGACCATGGCATGGGTACGCGAGCTGGGCGAGCAAGGCAAGTCGGCCAAGGGAGGTCATTGATTGTGAGTACGCATTGGCGGTGAGTGGACCGGATGAAACCGCGAACGATGAGATCGGCAGCGCAGCAGTACGGATCTCATCGCAACTTGAATGTCCTGCTGCGAATAATCGGAGGCATTAAAAATGATTGACGTGAAAAGACTGCGATTCATCCCTGCCGCGATTGCATTTGCAGTTGGCGCGGTGACGATGATGCCCGCAGCGCAAGCTTATGACGGTACCAACTGTGAAGCACCTGGTAACTGCTGGGAGCCAAAACCGGGCTATCCGGCAAAGATAGAAGGCTCCAAATACGACCCGCAACATGATCCTGCAGAAGTGAACAAACAGGCGGAGTCCATTGCTGCAATGGAAGAGCGCAATGCGGCGCGCGTCGCGGCGTTCAAGGAAACCGGCAAATTCGAGTACAACGTCAAGAAGCTCTCCAGGTAATCTTTCGTAATTTCCCACATCCGCTCCCGGCCGC
>JBOIDC010000105.1:0-8004 GCA_050740315.1 Gammaproteobacteria bacterium
ACTTCGCCCGGCGACGCCTGACCTCCATGCAACGGCGCTCGACCCTGGTACGAGCATTCTGGCAGCAAGCCGAATTGCCGCTTTGAATCGTTCACTTATTATGCAAGTCTCAGTAATAGTTACGCCCATCACAGAAAAGTTGACCTTCTCAGTCTCAAGCCACGGGTTTGAGGCGCAGGTCGTGCTACGCGACCAATTATTAGCCGGTAAGAACGTGGTGAAACCGTCAATAAAGCCTGAACAGAAACCCAGTGTAACGCTGGAGGCACCGCGTAACCTCAGGATAATCTACGACTCAGACGCGTAGGCAATTGTGCAAGCTTCCATCGCGCGATTCGGTTGGGATGCTCGAAAGACGCTTCGCCTCTTCTGGGAGTCAAACCCGGCCTTCGTGGAGTGGATTCAGTCGCCCATCAAGCACATGCCCCAGGCCGGAGCAGAGGCTTAATACCTGCTTTCAGATTTTTCACATACAATCCTCCAAGAGCATCGTAAGGGCTAAAGGGTTGCGGCTTGCCGGTTGCAGTAACCGCGGAGGTAGAGAGATGAAGACTTTGAACCGCATCACGCTCGATCCTGCCGTGATGGGCGGGCGGCCTTGCATTCGTGGGCTGCGCGTGACGGTGGGTACTATTGTCGGACTGATGGGTGCTGGCCGCTCACGCGAGGAAATCCTGAAGCTTTATCCATATCTCGAGCCGGCGGATATCGATGAGGCGCTAACTTACGCCGCGTGGCGGGCGGAGGAAATGGAAGTTCCGTTGCATTCGCTATAGACCAAAGCCCGATGTTTGCTTTCAAGTTTTGACATACAATCCTGTCATAGCTTTCGAGGAGAATGCCGTGACACACTCGCTTGTTGAGGTCGAAGAAAAGGCCCGCGGCTTGCCGGCTGAGGATCGGGCTCGGCTCGTCGAGATCCTTTTGGAGTCGCTTGCCGGAGGCGCTGTGTCGGAGATCGATGCGGCGTGGCGGCGAGAGATCGAAGATCGCGTCGCCAGCTATGATCGAGGAGAGGTTGAGACGCATGCGGTCGAGGATGTATTCGCTGAGGCAACGCGTATCGGGCGGTGAGCCGGGCGCGTTTCATTGCAGCGGCGCGTGAGGAGTTTCGTGCCGAAGTCGCGTATTACAGCGGAACGCAACCGGGCTTAGGACGACGTTTCGCGGAAAGCAGTTCAGCAATCGACAGTTCGTGCGCTCGCCTTTCCTTTGGCAGGCTCCAGATCTTTCGTGGATACTCGATTTGTAGTCGTAAGAGGATTTCCTTTCTCTATCTTCTACCGACCAGAGCAGGACGGAATCGTCATTTTTGCGGTTGCGCATCACGCGCGAAAGCCGGGCTACTGGCGCGCCAGAGTAAGCGACCGCTAATCTAAATGGCAGCTTGTCTTAATCGCCGGCCGCGATGATTGTTGCAAACTACAATCATGGAAGCTGCTGGCTCTCCAGCTCCGCCCAGCGCTCCACGGCCTGTTCAAGCTCGTCCTTTTTACTCTTTAGCTCATCCAGCACCGGCTGCACCTGTTCGAAAGGTTGCGCATAGAACTCGGGATCGGCGCTTTGCTTTTCTAAAGCGATGATTTCGCTTTCCAGGGTTTCGATGCGATCAGGCAATAGTTCGAGCTCGCGCTGGAATTTGTAACTCAGTTTCTTGGGCGGATTTGCCGACGTCGGGCAGGTTCGCTCGGTCTCGTTCTCCGATGACAGTCGGCCCGCGGAGTCGGCGCGATTCGGATCGTCCTTCTCCGCCAGCTGCCGGCCGCGGCGCGCCCAGTCGCTGAAACCGCCCACGTAGCTTCGCACCTTGCCGCCGGGCTCGAACACCAGGGTGCTGGTGATGACGTTGTCCAGAAACTCTCGATCGTGACTGACGACGATCAACGTGCCCTGGTATTCGACCAGCCGGTCTTCGAGCACTTCCAGGGTCTCGACGTCCAGGTCGTTGGTCGGCTCGTCCAGCACCAATAGATTCGACGGGCGCGTGAACAGGCGCGCGAGGATCACGCGGTTGCGCTCGCCGCCGGACAGCGCTCGCACCGGCGTCATCGCCCGTTTGGCGCTGAACAGAAAGCCGCGCAGATAGCCGATGACGTGGCGGTCCTTGCCGTTGAGCTTGATGTAATCGCGCCCTGCGCCCACCACTTCCGCGATGGTCTGGTCCGGGTTCAGGTCGCGGCGCATCTGGTCGAAATAGCCGATTTCGAGATTGGTGCCGAGCTTGACGGTGCCGTTCTGTGGCGCCAGTTCGCCCAGCATGATGCGCAGCAAGGTGCTCTTGCCCACACCGTTGTTGCCGATCAGGCCGATGCGGTCGCCGCGCATCACCTTCAGCGAGAGTTTGTCGATCAAGGTCTCGCCGCCGTAGCCGTGCGTCACGTTTTTCAGCTCGATGACCTTGCGCCCGGATTCCTGTTCCGACTGCTCGATGTGAATGCGCGCGGGCTGCTCCGGTTTGAATTTCTGCCGCTCGGCGTATTCGACGCGCATCGCCTCCAGCGCGCGCACCCGGCCCTCGTTGCGCGTGCGCCGCGCCTTGATGCCCTGGCGTATCCACGCTTCTTCCTCGGCCAGTTTCTTGTTGAATCCGGCGCGATCGAGCGCCTCGGCATTCTGCGCTTCTTCTTTGCGCCGCAGGAAATTCTGGTAGTCGCCCGGCCAGCTGGTCAGGCGCGTGCGATCGAGTTCGACGATGCGGGTGGCCAGCCGCTGCAACAGCGCGCGGTCGTGCGTGATGAACAGCACGCTGCCCTGATAATTGCGCACGCGGTTTTCCAGCCACTCGATCGCGGCCAGGTCCAGATGATTGGTCGGCTCGTCCAGCAACAGCAGTTCGGGATTGGAGACCAGCGCGCGCGCCAGCCCCACGCGGCGCTGCCAGCCGCCGGACAAGTCTTCGAGACGCGCATCGCCCGGGATTTCGAGTTCGGTGAGCACCGTTTCCACGCGCCGCTCCAGATCCCAGCCGCCCTCGGCCTCGATGCGCCTTTGCAGATGTTCGAGCTCGCGTAAGCCCGCGGCGTCCATACGCCGCTGCGATTGATCGTGATATTGCCCGATGAGGCCGGCGAGGTGCGCAAGCCCGCCGCCGACATAGGCTCTCGCGGTCAGCTTCAGTTCATCCGGCAGCGCCTGCGCGAGCTGGCTGATGCGCAAGTCCGGGCTGTGCCTGATCTCGCCTGAATCCGGCTGCTGCGCGCCGGTAATGAGCCGCAGCAAGGTGGACTTGCCCGCGCCGTTGCGCCCGATCAGGCACACGCGCTCGCCCGTTTCGATCGTAAGGCTCGCATGGCGCAGGATAGGCTGATCGCCCAGTTCCAGCGAGAGATCATCGAGGATCAGCATCGGCATATGTTCAGGAACCTGACTAAACGGCTTAAGCGGACGGAGAAATTTCCGAATCGGATTATCCCGTCATTCCGGCCGCAGGGAGGAATCTCGCACTGCTGAGATGTGCTTTGGGTTCGAGGATTTCCCGCTAAGCTCGACATGACACGCTGTTTCATGCTTGCTAAGGCGGAGGGTCTGAAACGGGGCCTGATACTGGACTGAGCAGTGATTCGGCCGTTCCGGTCGGCAGATGATACTGAAGGCGCAACCCGGGCCGCGCGAGGATCAGCGCCGGCTCGCGCGCGATTACATCGAAGACGATCGCGCCTCCGTCCTCGAGCTCGACCGTCACCCGATCCGGGGATGGCCTTTTCTCGTAGGCGCTTACGCGGATGGCGCTGGCTTGCCGCCAGGCGCGCAGCGTGGTCTTGATCTCGCGCCGCGACAACGCCGTTGGCGACGACGCCCACGTGCCGCTTTGCGTGCGATTGATGTCGATGTCCGGCAGGCGCAGCGCCCGGATGTTCGTATCCCCGGGCAGCAACGCGGCGGATGCGTAGGCCGCCGCGCCGGCAGTTTCCAGATCGAACAGGACATCGTTGATCAGGTGCACGGTGTCGCCGACCTGCACGTAGCGCCGCTGGTTGACCGGGTTGACCTGCCCGAAGGCGACCGCTTCGCCGTTTAATTTGACGATGACCGGCGGTGCCGCCAGCCCGTAGCGGGCGAGCTCCAGGCCAGCGGCGGCATAGCGTGCATGACTGGTCTTGATCGCCAGCTCCAGCAACGACGCGACGCGCGCCTCGCTTGCGCGGATCTCGATCGGCGACGTCAGCCACCACCGTTCATTTCGCTTTTCAAGGCGGACGGCGGGCTTGCCCGCGCGTTCGATTGCGATGCGATCGATCGCGTCCGCTTCGAGATTCAGCAAACGCGCGTCCTGTGGCGGCGTCTGCCCGGGCCGCAGCCAGGCGATCGCCGCCAGCGCGGCGAGCACCGTCAGAAGCCCGAGATTAAGCCACGCGCGCGCGGTCATATGTAGAATGCCGTCAGCGCCGGCGGCGGCGCAGCCAGATCACCAGACCCGCCGTAGCCAGTCCGATCGGCAGCACCGCCAGAAAGAAGAACGCGACCGCGAAGATCTGCGTGTTGCCCAGGTTGAGCACCGTGTCGGGGGCGCCCTTGGGGTTGATGGCGATCAGCGCGTCGTCGCGGGCCAGCCAGTTGAAGAGGTTGGTGGCCAGTGCCAGGTTTTCGCCGTTGCCGATGTAACCGTTCGCCAGGAAATCGCTGTCGCCCACCACCGCCACGCGCTGCTGCACGTCGCCGCGCGCGCGGGTCAGGCTTAAGCTTAGGATCAGCGGACCGGCGCGATCGCCATCCTCTGAGCTGAAGCTGATCTCCCTGCCCGTCAGGCTGCCCGTCTCGGACCAGGTGCGCGCCAGGGTGGTGAGGATAGGCTCTGCCGTCCAGTCCGTATTGGCAGCGGCTTCGAGCGCGGTCGCGAACGGAAACAGGGTCTGCGCCGTCAGACCCTCGGTCACCGGATGCGCGCCGTAATCGACTACTGGTACTACTGCGGGGTGCTGAATGCCCAGCAGTTCGCGCAGTTGCGGGTTCGCGTCGACCAGCACGCCATCGATGAATTTGATGCCAAGCTCCTTGGCGAGCGGCTCCAGGCCGGCCGGTTCCTCCGGGTCGCGCAGCCACAAAAGATTGCCGCCGTCGCGCACGTATTCGCGCAGCTTGGCGGCCTCGCCCGCGAGCAGCGCCTTGCGCGGCGAGGCGATGACCAGCAAGGTGGTGTTGTCCGGGATCTGCGGGTCGCGGACGAGATTGAGGGTGCGCACCCGCACGCCGCTGCGGGTGAGCGCGTCGCGCAGACGGCTGAAACCCGGATTGATCTCGGCGAGCGGATCGCGCTCGTCGTGGCCTTCCAGAAACACCACCCAGCGCGGCGCGTCGCGCGCCAGCCGTTGCAGCGCGTCGGCCAGAGTCTGTTCGGACATGTCGTCCACAGTCTCGGTGCGATCGCCCACGCGCACGGCGAGCTGACCCGTGCCGGTGACACCCGCCGCCTGCGCGCGCTCCGGCTCCAGGTCGGCATTGCTGAAGCTAATGCTTAGGTCCGGCTTGAAGCGCTGATATTTGGCAAAAGTTTCCTCGATGCGGCTGCGCAACCCGGCGTCGTCGGGCACGAAGGCGGTGATCGACATCGGTTCGTCGATGCTCGCCAGCAGTTGCTGGCTGTCCTCGGACAGCGTGTTGCGATCGCCCGCCGTCCAGTCCGCTTGAAATTTATACGCGGTGCTCAGCCACGCCAGCACGCCGATGACGCCAACCAACAACATGACGAACAAAATGTTGTGCAGGCGCAGCCGCCAGCGCGATCGGGGTGTGATTTCCATCAGACGGTCATCGCTGCAGGCGTTCGTTGTCCAGCCGGCGGATGGTCAGAATCAGAAACGCGGCGCTGAACAGCAGGTAGTAGCTTAAATCGCTGCTGTCGAACAAGCCTTGGAGGAAGGACAGGAAATGGCTGAAGTGAGAGAGATAAATAAACAGCTCGCTGGCCGTCCCTTCGGCGCTGCCGGACATGTAAAGCACCACCAGAAAAATCAACAGCCCGAAGCTGGCGACCGCGGCGATCAGCGGCGTTCGCACCTGACTGGAGATGTACAGGCCCGCGGCCAGAAACGAGGCGATCAGCAGGAACAGCCCCAGCAGGCCCGCGCCGATCTTGCCCCAGTCGAGCTGCGTGCCGCCCAGCAGCGACAGCGGCATCAAAACAACCAGGGCCAGCAGCGCCAAGGCAAAAATCAGCAGGCCGAGGTATTTACCCAGCACGATCTCGGTGATCGACAACGGCGCGCTGGTCAGCAGGGTGAGGCTGCCCTGAGTGCGCTCCTCGCTAAACGAACGCATGGTCAGCAGCGGCGATACGGCGAGCATCATCACGCCGGCCCAGAATAATACCGGCGCCAGCACCGTGTCGGTCACACCCGGCGCGCCGGGCACGCCCATGAGCTGCGGCTGAATGATGTTCATGTAATTATCGACCAGGATCAGAAACAGCAATCCCAGCACGAACAGCACCACCGCCAGGATCACCCAGGCCAGCGGCGAATAGAACATGCGGCGCAGCTCGCAGCCGGCGATGGTCAGGATCATGCGCTGGTGCGCCTGCCGCGCGTCGCGGGGTTGGTGCCCGACTCGCTGTGTATCAGCGCCATGAAGATTTGTTCCAGGGTGGCGCGCTCCGGCGTCAATTCGCGCAGCCGCCAGTCATGCGTCACCGATGCCTCGACCAGCGCATCCATGGCGGATTGGTCCTTATGTACGATGCGCAGCCGCCCGTGGGCGAGCGGCTCGATCGCCTCGACACCAGGCAGCCGGCGCAGATCCTGTGTGGAGGGCGGCGACTGAAACGAAACGATCCAGGCCTGCGCGCCGTGGCGTTCGCTCAAGCCGCTGAGCGTGTCGTTGAACACGGTGCGTCCCGCGTGGATGATCTGTACCCGGTCGCACACCGCCTGCACCTCAGGCAAGATGTGCGTCGATAGAATGACGCCGTGTGTGCGGCCCAGTTCGCGGATGAGCGCGCGGATCTCGCGAATCTGGATGGGGTCCAGGCCGACAGTGGGCTCGTCCAGGATCACGACCAGCGGACTGTGGATCAGGGCTTGCGCGATGCCGACCCGTTGCTGAAAGCCTTTGGACAGATTGCCAATGACGCGGCGCCCGGTATCAATCAGACCGCAGCGCATCTTGACTTCGTCCAGCGCGGCGCGCAGGCGCGCGCCGGGTACGCGATGCAGACGTCCGCAATAGCGCAGATACTCATCCACGCTCAGGTCGGGATACAGCGGCGGGCGCTCGGGCAGATAGCCGATGTGCCCCTTGGCGCGCTTGGGAGCGTCGAGCAGATCGATACCGTTGACGGCGATGCGGCCGCGGCTGGGCGCGAGGTTGCCGCTCAGCATCTGCAAAGTGGACGTTTTGCCGGCGCCGTTGGGGCCCAGCAGTCCCAGCACTTCGCCGCGCCGCAGCGCAAGGCTCAGGTCTTCGACCGCGCAGTGCTGACCGTAATAGCGAAAAACGTTGTCGGCGCTGACCAGGACTTGGTCAGTCATGTGGCATCAGTCATTGGAGAATTTATTGAAGGCGATTTTGCGCGTAATTTTATAAGCTCGGTGCCGGAAGCGATAGTGCTTCGGGCGGAGCAGGCATTGGCGTGTCAGGGCGAAGTTGGCCCGGTTCATCCGATTGCTGCCGGCGCAAATCGATAAAGCGGGATATTTGTCGCTGCAAAGGTGTCTCATTCGGGTAGACGCTGCAAACCCGATTGCTTTATAGTCGGCGCAGACGTCGAACAATCTCTATATCCTGGGGAATCCATGAATGTAGCTACCGGTTTACTATCCCTGCCCTGGTGGGGTTATCTCGTCGTGGGTCTGGTGCTGACCCACATTACCATTGTCTCGGTTACCATTTTTCTGCATCGCTGCCAGGCGCACCGGGCGCTGACCCTGCATCCCGTCGCCAGCCATTTCTTTCGTTTCTGGCTGTGGCTGACCACCGGCATGGTCACCAGGGAATGGGTGGCGGTGCACCGCAAGCACCACGCCAAGACCGAGACCGAAGGCGACCCGCACAGTCCGCACGTCGCAGGCA
>JBOIDC010000106.1:0-7664 GCA_050740315.1 Gammaproteobacteria bacterium
TGCCGTACCAACAGGCAGCAACAAGTTGGCGCAATTCTCCGCAGACCTCACTCCGGAGAGCATCGCCCCGGCGGATCGCGACGAGGGCAACGGCTCCACGCTGATGGTATTCCGGCTACCGGACGAGCCGAGCCGCTAAGCCAGCGACAGCGGCATCGTACCAATCACTGTATCGGTGCGACGCCGTTGTTGATCGTTGGCCGGACGTGCGGCACTGCGACCGCCCGGCGGCCACCATCTCGCCACTCTCTGAAAGCTTCAACGTCGGCGTTGTTATGTTGTTCTTGCGGTTATTTCGCCTCCTCTCCTGTAGCGAATCGCCTTACGCGATTCAGCGTAGCTTATAGCTATCGGCGGCGGTTGATGGGATAGCTCTGCGCATCGCCGAGGAATGGCAACCGCAGCAGGTTGAATATGCCGGTGCACAGCCCGGGATCGCGGAATGCCTCGATGCCGAGCGTCATCCCCCCATGACCCAGCCGCGGCTGGGCGCGATACGTGCCGAACAACCGATCCCACCACGGAAGATTGAAGCCAAAATTGCTGTTGGTCTCGGGCGCGTCGATGCGTGGATTGGTAATCTCGCGGCCCCTGCGCGTGACTTCAATTGAGCGGGCGACTGCCCTCCCACCGGCGCCATGTAGGATCAAATCGCTGTACTGGCGTCCTTGACAGGCAATGCCATCGGCGTTATGCTGCAATGCAACAAATACAGGAAAGCTGCCATCGGCTTCTTTCGAACCCTACCCTTAGGAGGTAACAATCATGGCGACCAACGACAACATCACACAGTTCACCAATCAAGCTCAGGACATTACCCGTTCCATGTACGGTGCCTTTCAGGGCATCGCGGAAGTGCAGTCGAACGTCTTGCAGCGGTTAGGCGGTATCCAGCAGAAATTGATCCAGCAGGCCTATGAGGCTGGCAATGACCAGTTGCAGGTGTTCAGCAAAGTACGCGATCCGCGCGAGTTTGCGGCGGCGCAGGCCGAATTGGTCAAGACTCACGGGCAGCGGTACGTCGACAGCATCAATCAGGTCATCGCCTTGACCGCCGAAGCGTGGCAGGAATATGGCAATCGTGTTGAGGCCACCACGCGCGATGTCGCCAATAAGGCAGGCACGGCCTCGCCTAAAAGGGCTGCTTAATTAAGTACTAGAGTGTTTACCATTTGAACGCATTACTAATGGAGAGCCAATAGGGACGGGCCGAGGGAGAGACAAGGAAAGTCTAAGTATGAAAGCCCCGCTTCGGCGGGGCTTTTTTGTTCATGGGCATCCTGCGGAACACGGAGGCACGCGAATGAACAGAACATTTCAAATCACGGTAGTTCTCTTAAGCCTCGGGCTGGCCACAGGCCTGGCCGCGCGGCCTGGGGAAGGATTGAAGCTCTTGGATGACAGTGGCGGCTTCAATAACGCTTCCACTGGTCTGTCTTACTCTCGTACAGACGCTCAGGAGATTGACGTACGCCAGAGTGTCAGCGTGGAGGAGCTTGGGGAAACTGATAGTCGCTGGGAGGGCAAAACACGCGGCCACTACGACTTTCATTACGACAATGTTGATGTCGGCGCGCGCAGGCTACGACCCTTCATGGGCGCGAATGCAAAACTACCAGTATGGTAGCAGGGTCAGTAAACGGCTGATGGCCGGGCCGGAAGCCGGCCTTAAGGTCGACGTGCAGTCACACGCGCACATCGTGGTAAAGACCGAATACCAGTCGCTATATCAGGACGGCCACCCAATCGATGAGGCTTTAAATGATGGTTCCTTCATATACCACGTAGGTATTGATTTCCGCTTTTGAGCCCCTGTGGAGTGGTTGCTACTTGCCGTGTAATAGGCACGTCCTGGCACTACCGCAACGTGCAAGCCTGCTCAGTCTTTCTTTGTTTTGGACGTCGGGGGAGCGACGGCTCTAACACGGCTCACCCTAGAGGACAACGGTAGCGCAGGCTTTTTCGGTTGCTTAGGCTTCTTTTTTTCACGATGACTTCGTAATTGACCTTTGGCCATTTTAGTTCTCCTTCTTCATGCGCTCGCAAACGGCGATGACCAGGTTATTACACCAGCCGGCAGCCAGCTTGCAGACAGGCTCAAAAAATAGGAGTTGAAGTAGAAACGCATGGACATAGATATCCCGCCATCGATCCGGACAACATCTGCAATCGGGGCAAGCTTGCTAAGGGCGTGCAGCTCGAACTTACCGCTCGCTTGCGGAGCAATGCTGTAGAACGAGGATTGGTGGATGCAGTACGGGGTGTATTGCTTAGCCTTGGTCGGTTGCTGGTGCTCCGTGCCGACTGAGCAGCCAAAATAGAACGTCGCGGCGAGAGTATGCTCCGGCATCAATAATCTTATGGATGACGAAGGCCCCGGCGGCGCAGCGTGATGATTCCTAAATCAACAGCGGGCGCAACGCCTCTTCCTGGGCCGCCATTAAGTCTCGGAAAACGATCTCTGTGTCAAGAATATTCGGCGCCATTCTTTTACTTGTACTTGCTGGGGTCTATAGTCCGATTCAGTACAAGACTGAAGGGAAATAGCATCCCTTCGGCTCTTGGTACATGCCCATCGTCATCAGCGTCATTGGCTTGAGTACCCGCAATGTCTCGTGTAGACACCACCGGAAGAAGCTCGCCTGCCGCATTGGCACCAGCATCGCCAGCGGCTCTGTGCTTATCGCCCCGGCACCCACGATCAGCGCCCGCATGTCTTCCTCGGTCTCGGCCACGCCGTGGTTCAGTTTCCAGTAGAACGGCGCTGAGGCGTACGCAGTAATCCGACCTTCGCGCAGGGCAACAACTGGTGAAAAGAGCTCAAGCGCGTCCCGCAGTTCGCTGGTGCGGTCGAAGCCGTGTACCCGAGCACACAGGGAGGCGCACTCCGTTAGGTCCTCGTTCCGAAGCAACCGCACCTCGATGCCCGCCGGAGGTTTCCCTTTGGGCTTGCCCTCTACCAACGCCAGCGGTTCCTTCACTTCAAATCCGAGTGAGGCATAGAGTGAGAGCGAGAGCATGTTGAAGGCGTCTTGCACAAGGCGGATGCCGGCTGCCTCCCGTCCCCGCTCAAGGACCGCTTCCATCAGCCTACGTCCGACACCACGCTCTTGAACATCGGGAACAACCGTGATCGGGCCAATCCCTCGGATGCAGTTGCGCTCGTCGAGGAAGTTGGAACCGATGACCCGCCCGTCCATCTCCGCCACGACGCCGAAGATCGCCGGATGATTGACGAAGAGACCGGCCAGTTGCACGGCATCTTCGAGGGTTTGAAAATCACGGGGAAATCGATGTCGGTCATGAAAGCGCTCAAAAGCCTCGTAGATGATGCGCCCGCAGCCTTCGGTATCCGCATTGACAATGGGGCGAGTGGTTATGCTCATCTGCTTTACCTCATCGAAATTAAAACACTCTGTGCCTGAGAGCGCACGTTTGCGGGTTCCCAAGCGCGGCATTCTCAACCGGCGCAGCCATCGCAGCATTCTCAGCTACGTCAGTACGAGCAGTATTTTGAGCATCGGCAGTGCCGGAAGCATACCGAGCGCACTTAGCGTCGGGAGCATTCTCTCGCTGCTGAGCGCTAGAAGCATCCTCAGCACCTTACGAGATCGCGCCATCCATAACCGTTATGCCCTCGGGGGTTCTTTAGTTGCAGGCCGCGTGGTTAATCTATGAACGCCGACTCATAGTCACACTTCAACGCCATCCCCGGTTCCTTCGCACACACGATGTGATCGTTGTTGAATGCGCGATCAACATCGGTGCGAAGAATCACACGCCCGGACGACTGGTAGCGATCCACGACCGTGTCCTTCGGAAGGTTGTGCCGCGTGCTCGCCGAGATGATGACGAAGCGCGGATCGACCCTCTCGATAAATGGGATGGTACTGGCCGTCTCGCTGCCGTGGTGCGGGACCTTCAGTACATCCGCCAGCAATATGCCCGTTACCTGCTGTTCGAGCTGCAACAAGGCCCCTTCGACGTGTCCCACCTGATTGGCATCTTCCTGGTCCCGCTCCTTGCCGTTCGCGTCACCCGTGAACAGGAATCGGGTGGTGCCAATCTGGAGCCTCAGCACGATCGAGGCGTTGTTGATGAGGTAGCTGCACTCGCCGTTGTCTGACGCCGGCGTCGCATCCGCATGCAGCAAGGTAAAGGTAACGTCCGGAATGGAAGAGAGCATAAAGGGCTGGAGCTCTCCCGTCTCCACCGCTGGTGGGAAGTGCTGCGCCAGGGGGCGGCGGAACTCAACGCCATCGAGTTCCTTGAAGTACTCGATGAATGCCAGGTAATTCTTGCGCCCACCGTCTGACGGCGAATTGCACAGGCGGTCGTAGCCAGGGTCCCAGAACTCCAGCACCTGCGGCGGATTCGGCCCACGCCCGCCGAAGTTCATAAGCCGGGCTAACCCTTTCCAGTGGTCCGTATCTCCGCGCGTTACCTCCAGCAGTTCCAACGGCCCGTCGATGATGTCGCGCGCTCGCACATAGTTGCGCAGCACCGTTTCACTGTCGCCACCGTCGATGATGATCTCCGCCGTGCCGATGTCGATGATGGCGGCGTCGCCGGTGCCCACGTCCAGAAAATGAACCTTGAATGGGACGTCGCCGGCCACAGGCAAAGCAGGCGCTGGCGCGACCTTCGTCCAGGCTTTGCTGACAAACCCTTCGCTACCGTCGCTCAGCCGGATACGGTACCAGAGCGGAACAAGCCCCGAGCAGGACTGCGTGTTCGCCCCTGTTGAGTGCGCCCACGGCGGGCGTATTACAGTAATGGAGGGACCTTGCCGCACGTTCACGAAGGTCACCACGCGCTCGGAGGGCACGACGACATCGGTTTGGGCTGCCAAGTGCGCCGGAATCGTAACCAGCAAGCATGCACAGACTGCCATCCAAAAACGCACTGGTTATTCCTTAAACAACGCGACGGGAGGTGCCGTTCGCAGGCTCACTCCAACCGACGCAGGCTTATCTCGGTCCGTCCGCCGTATACATTATCGTCGCTCGAACGAGCCGATGTCGCACGCCGTACCACCGTCGCCGTTGCCATCCTGCGGCCTTCGAACCCCGCGCTGGTCTCTGACGGGCGGCGGACAGGTGCCATCGTTCACCGCATCCACAGCCGGGCTGCCGGCTACCAGTGCGTGAGTTCGGGTGGGGCCGCCGTTGTTGGCAAGCGTGGTGTTGAGAATACCGTTCAATGCGGTCGGGCTGTTGCCGTTGGAAGTCGCGGTGATGTCCGTTACACCGGGCGTGAAATCGACAAAGGCTTCGACATTAGTCAGTCCTTTGTGACCAAGAACGTTGAGGCGTTCGCCGTTGACGATACCCCCATGGGTAACGCAGTTGAACACTTCCGAGCCACTTAGTGCGGTGTTACCGGTAATCACCGTGTCAATAAGAGTTACAAGGCTGCCCTCGTTCAACACACCACCGCCCTGGTCATTCGCCTGGTTGCCCGAGAGGGTGCTGTTGAAGATGCCAACATTAGTGTTGTCACCGACGCCAAAGACACCTCCGCCATCGTCACTCGCCTCATTGGCAGAAATGGTGCTATTCCTGATAACTGCTGCGGTATTTGGATCATTGCCATTTGCCACGCCAGCGCCGAAAGCAGCTCGATTACCCGAGATGGTGCTATGTATGACCTGCAGCGTCCCATCATTAAAAACGCCGCCGCCTATGAAGCTAGTGCGATTACCCGAGAGGGTGCTCTCAACCAAAATAAGGACGCCATCATTACTAATGCCGCCACCCACCAAACTTGAATTCCCTCCGCTTATCGTGGTCTCGCGCAGCGTGCACTCAGCTCCAGACCCGATTGCAAGCACACGGAAGCTAGGTGCCGTCGGGGCCCGTTTAATGGTGCTGTTGTTGCCATCGATGGTTACCATGCCCCGGATGACAGGCAATCCCGTCGGTCCGTAGTTGTCAGCATTGTTGACGGTCGTCAGCGTCACCGTGCTATTGCGTGGCATGACAATCCGATCCGCGCCGCTGCCTTTGGCGCAATGGCCGGTGGCCGTGGTGTCATTATTCGCGGCAACGATGGCCCTAATGAGGGTGCAGGTTCCGCTCACGTTGATCACTCGCCGCCAGCGCAGGCGTCTGGCCCAGCGCGAGCAGCAGCGCGACGGCGAGCGACCGCTTCCAATAAAGCTGCAAGCATCGTCGCATGCTGCGGGGAAAGCGCGTGAGTTTGTCGTAACGTGCCGCAAAGCGCGGTGGCAGCGCGTCCTCTCTTTGCAAGAATTGCTGCTTGAAATATCGACTTGGCCCTGCTTCGGCCAAACCCTCGCGCCAAGCCAATAGGATGTCCTGATCGGGTCTTGTGCCGTGTTTCGGTTGGATCATGTTGTCTCCTTCGCAACCAGGCTTTTGCTGAAAGTGCGGTGGATCGGAACCAAGCCGCAACCTGTTGTAGCGGTTCACTTTTATATTTTGTGTGGATCTGGGATACGACGCCCTCTGGCACGGTTGCTTGTGTTGCACCGGAAGACAAGGCAGTGATTATGGCCGCGAGTGCACTTCCCATTATTGAGAAAGACTGACGAAATGCACAGTTGTGGCGACGTATGGCTTGGTCTGCAGCGTCTATGACACGGGATGCCGAAGCATACGGCAGCGCAAGTTGTCTGCGCGCGCGCCGCATGGTCGAGCAGCAGTTGGCGGCGGTTGTGCTCGACGGCCTCATGGGCGCGCGCCATCAGCGCGCCGTGATGGCGGGCCTGCGCCTTGGTACGCGCGCCCGCCGACAGGTGCACAGGCGCGTCAGCGTCGAATGCGAGGTCCTTGGCGCCCCAGCGCTTGACTTGCAGGCGCTTGGCCTCGCGCTGGCGGCTGGCGCGCTTGGCGGCTTGCTGACGGTATTCGGACGCGCTGCGCACGCCGCGTAGCTTGAGATAGTTCAGCGAGCCGCCGGCACCGCCGATCACGCGGTAGGCACCGTTTTTTCTTGGCTCACCAGCACCGGCGTGCCCTTTTCATCCTTGCCGTGCGGATGTACCGTGATCCAGCGCGCACCGGCCGGGATGGCCTTGAGAACAGAACTCTTGGCGGGATGCTAGAGTCAAAGATATTACCCTGACCCCGCCGACGCTGATAGTAAGGCCCGGCGGCGGTATCTTGGTCGATCGGGCTGCCAGCCCGGACCAAGGACTCAGGGTTGTTCGCCGACCCCGACCCCGCCGACGCTGATAGCAAGGCCCGGCGGCGGTATCCTGGCTGTCTGGGCTGCAAACCCGCGTCAGGAATCCAGGGTTGTGCACGTCACCCTGACCCCGCTGATACCGATAGTAAGGGTCAGCGGCGGTATCCTGACCGATTGGGTTTACAGCCCGGGTCAGGGATTCAGGGTGATTTATTATCGCCATGCGCAGTTCTGAGACTTCCCCCCGCTGATCGCGCCGCGCCACATACACGGTGACTGCGTTGTTGTGATCGTCGGTCGCCTGCCCTGCGCTCAAGGTGGCGTACGAAGCAATCTGTGCAAGCGTATCCGCGCGGCTGACATTAACTGCATCGGGGCACGAAAGAAGAATAGGGCGCCCTGGATGCGTCTCGCGAAGCCAACTGAACTAACCACGTACCGATTGCCAACATGCCGGAAGATTATGTTAAATATAGGATGCACCGTTCGTAATCGCCGGTGCGGCATTGTTT
>JBOIDC010000107.1:0-7659 GCA_050740315.1 Gammaproteobacteria bacterium
CGCGTGCGACGAGGCGTGATCCTCAGTTCGGCAGCTTCGGCGCGGCCAGACCTTCGGCGCTGATCCGTTTCGAGTTGCGCGGGTTTCGGAATACCAGCGGCTGTGGGTTGCCGCGCGACGCCGCGCTGTTGGCGTGCGCGACGGCGTCCAGCACCACGTCGTGATGCGGCGACTTGCTGCACACCGGATCCGCGTTCGCGGCATCGCCGGTTAGCATGTAGGCCTGGCAGCGGCAGCCGCCGAGATCCTTGGTTTTTTCAGGGCAGCTGCGACAGGGTTCCTTCATCCAGTCGAAGCCGCGGAAACGGTTGAATGTCGGCGAATCGCGCCAGATCCACTCGATGCTTGCGTTGCGCACGTTGGGGAATTCCAGGCCCGGCAATTGCCGCGCCGCATGGCAAGGCAGCGCTGTGCCGTCCGGTGTGACGGTGAGAAACACGTTGCCCCAGCCGTTCATGCAGGCTTTGGGACGCTCCTCGTAATAATCCGGGATGATGTAATAGATTTTCATCTGTTGCTTGAGGCGCTCGCGATAGTCATTGGCGACGACCTCGGCCTTTTGCAGTTGCTCGCGCGTGGGCAACAGCTGCTCGCGGTTGTGCAGCGCCCAGCCGTAATATTGCGTGTTGGCCAGCTCGACGTAGTCCGCGTCCAGCGTGATCGCCATCTCCAGGATCTGGTCGAGCTGCTCGATGTTGTGGCGATGCAAGACCACATTGAGCACCATGGGATAACCATGACGTTTCACCGCCCGGGCCATTTCCAGCTTGCGCTCGAATGTGTGTGTGCCGCCGAGATAGTCATTGAGCTCCTGCGAGCTCGCCTGAAAGCTGATCTGGATATGATCGAGCCCGGCCTGTCTGAAGGTTTCGACCCGCTCCTCATCCATGCCGATGCCGGACGTAATTAAATTGGAATAGAATCCCAGCCGGCGGCCTTCGGCGATAATGGTCTCCAGGTCGCGGCGCAACAGCGGTTCACCGCCCGAAAGACCGAGCTGGGTGGCGCCCATGGCGCGCGCCTCGCGCAGCACTTTCAGCCAGGTCTCCGTGTTCAGTTCCTTGCCCTGCATGGCCATATCCAGCGGATTACTGCAGTAAGGGCACTGTAGCGGACAGGCGTAGGTCAGTTCTGCCAGCAGCCATAACGGCATTGGCTGCTTATGTTCCTGAGCGCGAGTCTCGTTCACGGCGACGTCTCCTCATCGCTTCGACACTTGCGTCGGAGCAATAAACAATCTGTTGGTTGAATCGCGGCACATTGATAGCCGCTGAATGACGGGGCGGCAGACCAATATCGAAATGCGCCGCGGTAATTCCAAAAGCTTTTTACCAGTGACGCGTAAGCAGTGCGGTTTGTTTGGTGCTGGATGGTAAATTCGACGGCACGATGCGCATCGTCTGTAAAACAAGACCGGGGACCTTGCAGTCCCCGGTCACCGGAGGCATTACCGGTTGTTGATGTACATCGTGATTTCGAAACCAAAACGTACGTCGCTATATTCGGGGGTTGTCCACTTCATGGTCAAATCTCCACATAATTGAAGTTCAAAGGGTTGCCAGTGAGATACTGGCTGTTGTTACTTGCTACATAATCAAAGTCAAGCTCAGGCTTGACTCAACTATGTTCCCAAGTAGAGCAGGTTATGTGCCAAACTTATTGGGCCGCGTGGAGCAGCGATAAGAATTATAATAAACAAACACTTGCGAAAAACGCAGCAAATGGCCTCGTCGATCCAAGCAGGCCATCTTGATGATTGGTCTGCAATGTGGTTGTTACCAACCAGCCGAATGCTAAATATCAGCCAACCTTCCCAGCTCATGTGCCGCAGCACATTCGCAAGTGAGCGCTGAATTCGTCAGTATACTTAGCTCAAATGCGCTTTAACCGGGCCGCTGCATTTAGCTGGAGACAACTTTTCCATGTCAAATATTTCATGGTGCGATCCCGCTCCTTAAAGAGACTACTGCTCGTTTACCAGACGAGCTTCCTGCTGCTGGTGATCATCACCGGTGCCATCGGGGGCTTGTGGGCGTATTTCTGGCAACAGACCTCGCACGAGTCGGTGCGCATCAATGCCCTGCTTATCGAGGTGCAGCTGGTGCGCGGGGATTTGTATCGACAGCTCAAGGAAATTACCCGTTCGACCGCAATCGGCGATCCCGCCGCGCTCGATCAATACTGGCATCGCCTGTATCTTATCGATGAGCATTTCTACGCGCTGCAACAATACGCCAAGACCGCCGCAGAAAAGCGTGCCATCGACGCCATGCAGCAGTCGTACGCGTTGATGCAGGCGGAGATGAATCAATTTCTGGCGTCTTCCCTCAACGAGCCAACGCGCATCAAGCTCCTGGACCCCGCCTATGAGCAAATGATGTTGGGCGACTTCGAGCGCGCGTTCCTAGAATTCTCGAAGCTCATCGCCAGGCAGCGCCGGGCGCTGGAGCAGACGCTGGAATACTGGACCCGGCTGGCGCCCATTCTGATTCCGGCGCCAATTCTGCTGGCGGCGGTCTTGCTGTTTTTCTCGCATCGCAGTTTCCGGCGCGGTTTTGTTCGTCCGATGAGCGAGGTGGTGTTCGGCGCAAGGCAGATCAGTGAAGGCCGGCTCGATTATCGCATCCCGACCAAGGGCGTGGACGAGGTTTCGGTGCTGGCGCGTTCAATCAATGACATGGCAAACGATCTTGCGGCCAGTCGTGACGCGCTGATCGAAAGCGAAAAGCAGGCGGCGCTGGGCGCGCTGGTGCCGGTGGTGGCGCACAACATTCGTAATCCGCTGGCCTGCATCCGTGCCACCGCGCAGGTGATGGATGACGTGGATGACGCCGAGGATCTGCACGAGGCGCGCCAGGAAATCATCGATACGGTGGATCGCCTGGAGCGCTGGATCAAGTCACTGCTGTCTTATTTGCATCCCTTGAAACCGCACAAGACCCAGACCACCCTAGCGGCCGTGGTCGAGGGGGCATTGGCCCCGTTAAAGCCAAAACTCGAAGCGAAGCAATTGTCGGTTGCGCATGCGGGGTGGGAGCAGGATCGGACGCTTTACGTCGACGCCGACCTGCTGGAACAGGCGATCTACGGCCTGATCAACAATGCAGCCGACGCCTCGCCAGCGGGCGCGGAGATCAAGCTCGCCATGGCGTCGTCGGCAGACGAATTCACGCTGGTCATCGATGACCGCGGACCGGGCATGCCAATGAATCCCGAACCCAAGGGGCTGGCGCCGATGCCATCGACCAAACGCTTCGGCACCGGGCTTGGCATTCCGTTCGCATTCAAGGTCTGTCAGGCGCATGGCGGCAAGATCGTTTTCGAACAATCGCCCGACGGCGGCGCGCGCGTGCGCCTGTCGCTACCGCTGCCATCTATTGCCGAAACTGATTCCGTATGAGCACCGAAGAAAAAGCGCTTGCAAGCGCGTCTGAGAAGTCCGCCGGCGCAGATGATGTCAATATCCTGATTGTGGAAGACGAGACCCTGCTCGCCAAGGCGATTTCCAAGCGCTTTCGCAAGGAAGGTTATGTGTGTGAAGTCGCGAGCACCCTGGCGTCCGCGCGCGAGCAGGTGACGCGCGCGGCGCCGGATCTGATCCTGCTGGACATGCGGCTTCCGGACGGTTCCGGGCTGGATTTTCTGGAGCAGCTGCGGGAGCGCGATACTGACATTCCGGTGGTGGTGATGACCGCGTACGGCGAGCTGGAAGACGCGGTGGCGGCGCTGAAGCTCAAGGCGCTGGATTATCTTAAAAAACCCGTGGATCTGGACGAGCTGCTGGTCATCATCGAAAAAGTGTTCAGGCAGGTGGAGGTGCGCAGGAGTCTCGATTATTCACGGCAACGCGATGGTCGCGCGCTGGAATCCGCGAAATTGCTTGGCGAAAGCGAACCGATGGTGCGACTGCGCAAACAGATCCAGCGCATCGGCCGGATTACCGCCAGCACCAGTGAGTCGCCGCCGACGGTGTTGATTATGGGCGAGACCGGTTGTGGCAAGGACCTGGCCGCCAAGCTGCTGCACCTCGAAAGCGCCCGCCGGGAGCGCCCGTTCGTGCACGTGGACTGCGCGGCGCTGCCCAAAGAGCTCATCGAGGCGGAATTGTTCGGCCACCAGAAGGGCGCCTACACGGGCGCCCACACCGCGCGCACCGGTTTGATCGTCGCCGCCGAGGACGGCACCGTGTTCTTAAACGAGATCGCGGAAATGCCGCTGGACCTGCAAACCAAGCTGCTAACGGTGCTGGAACGCCGCACGGTCAGGCAGGTGGGCAGCAGCCGCGAGCGGCAGGTGCCGGCGTGGTTTATCGCCGCCACCAATCGCCATCTGGAGGAGATGGTCAAACAGGAGCGCTTTCGCTCCGACCTGTTCTATCGGCTGAAAGTGTTAACCCTGACCATGCCGCCGCTGCGCGAACGCGGCGACGACGTGATCCTGCTCGCGCGTCATTTCTCGAAACAGACCGCGCAGCGCTATGGGTTACAGGAACCGCAGCTTGCGCAAGATCTCATCGAGGCGCTGCGCCAGTACGCGTGGCCCGGCAATGTACGGGAGTTGCAGCATCTGGTCGAGCGGGCGGTGCTGTTGAGCGACGGCCGGCAATTGACGCGCTCGGCGATGAGCCTGGAAAGCAATGACAGGCGCGCTCAGCGGCACGCTCACCCGCCATCGGATGTTTCCGAACCGCTGCAGGACATGACCCTGGAAGCGGCGGAACATCGGCTCATCAGGCAGGCGCTGGAGCGCGCGAACGGCAATGTGTCAGAGGCGGCGCGGCGTCTGGGCGTCACCCGCATGGCGCTGCGATATCGCATGCAAAAGCATGGTATTCCGGCAGATCGTTGATGCCAGGCGGGGTGCATTACCTCCATGTAATGCACTCGCCCCGACGGCTCTTGACCGCCCTAATGGTCCGTCTGATTAACCGATCGAACCCGCGTCAGGGCGCGACCGCGTCATAGCCGGCGTCCGCATCGCCAACCGTGACCTGGTCGTAGTAGATGGTGCGTTTGTCGCTCTCCGATGCGCCCGAGCCGCCCCCCCACGCCGGGTTGTAAATGCCGATCTTCAGATAAGGGCCCAGCTCGTCGTTGTAGCAATTGGGTCCCTGATAATTGACGATCTGGCTGCCGTTTTTCCAGACCTCCAGCAGCCCGTCGTCTTCAAACGAGAATTTGATGTGGATCACCCAGTCGGTCCATTGCCCTTGGTTCAAGCTGCCCGCGCCGAAGCTCTTGGTGCTGTCGGTGGAGGTGGTGGTCGCGGCATTCCCATCAAAATTGACGTTGATGGTCCAATTGCTCGAGTCGGCGTTCAGAGTCAACGGCTGCCTGCCGGTCTGGTCTTGGGCCTCCCTGATCTTGTGGATCTGCAAGGCAAAAAAACGGCCACCCTCGGGCACCTGGTTACTGAAACCGATCCAGTATTCCTTGCCGATCTCGAATCGTGGTTGCTGCAGGGAAAGCTCCGTGCGGTAAGATACGTTGTCGTTGGCGCGGTCGAGTTTAAGCTCCGCCGCATAATTGCCGCCACGCACAGGCGAGTTGACGATCGTTGCGGTGTCGTTGCCGGACGGCGACCAGCCGGAGAAGGACCGCTCGTCAAATTTGTCGCTGAACAGAACACCGGCATTTGCCGAAGAGGCCAGACACAATGTGCTGGCAAGCAATAGTGAAGAGTGAGTTTTCATTAGAACCCCAAGATGATTAGCTTTTGCGAAGACGCCAGCCATCGCTACTGAGTGCGGCCGACGCCGATGATGACCACGCGTTGCGGCGATCGTTTATCCTCGTGTCCGCATGCGTTTGTTGCACCCGCCCGAGTAGCGACATAAGTGCAAACGATGCAGCACTGTGCCTAGGTTCGGACTTCCAACTGACAAGCCACAGCTTGAAGCGCCGGCTTTAGCGCCTGTTTGGCGGTTGTTACAATTGGTTCCGACCATGCCGAGCGCGCGGTCGCGATGAACAATACCATATTCTGCGTATGGTTACACGACGGGTCCCCTAATTGGCATCGAAAAATCTTGAGCGCACTTATTACGGTACGCTCCTGACCTTTCGGGCACCACGAGCGCGAACCCGGCAGGCACCGGATTAACTCCGGAAATAGCGGAAATGACGGGTAAACGCGGTCCCTGGCGATACTCAGGCGTGAGCAGAGCTATTGAAATAGCGTATTCAATTATCGTAGTTACGAGAGACGCTACCCGCTGAGCTAACTCCCAGAAATTTTGACCCATCCCTGTTCATGCGCGGCGTGCAGGAATTTCAGCACGTCGGCTTCCAGATCGGCGTCCGGAAACTGGGACTTGAGCGTTGCGATGATCTCACCGACAGTGCGTGTGCCGTCGACGTGCTTGAGAATCTCCCCCGCGCTGGGGTTGAGCTTGACCATGCCTTCGGGATACAGCAGCACGTGCGCGTTCTGCGCCGGTTCCCATTGAAGACGGAAGGTCGGCGTGATCTTGATGACCGTATCCGGGGTGATCGGATCGGGCGTCGGGGGCACGCTCACGATGGCGTGCCCACGTTGTAATACGGCGGCATCTTGTGAATGTAGGCCATGTACATGGCATCCAGCATGGTCCATAACACGTCGAGTTTGAACTGTACGATACCGATGACCTTTTCCTGCTGCGCGCGCGTGGTGAAGTGCTTGAGCGTCAGGCTTAAGCCGTGATCCACGTCCCGGTGGGCTTCTTTCAGGCGCTTGCGGAAATACTCCAGACCGTCCTCATCGATCCACGGATAGAATTTGGGCCAGTTTGCCAGCCGCTCCTTGTGGATGGTGGGCGCGAACAGCTCGGTCAGCGACGAACTCACGGCCTCACGCCAGTCGGCGCGGCGCACAAAATTGACATAGGCATCGACCGCGAAGCGCACACCCGGCAGCACGTGGAGCTGCGATTCGACGTCATCGCGCGTCAAGCCGCAGGCCTCGCCCAGGCGCATCCAGGCCTCGATGCCGCCCTCGTATCCTTCGCGACCGTCGTGATCCAGAATGCGTTGTATCCATTCGCGCCGCACGGCGCGATCCGGGCAGTTGGCCAGCAGCGCGCTGTCCTTGAGCGGAATGCTGACCTGATAATAAAAGCGATTGCATACCCAGCCCTGGATCTGCTCGCGGTCGAGTTCGCCGCGATTCATCATCGCCTGGAACGGATGATGGATGTGATAACGGTTGCCCAGGCTGCGAAGCTGACGCTCGAATTCTTCGCGCGACCAGCCTTGATCTGAAGTGGAAGTTACGTTCATAGCTCGATATCCATGCCGTCAAAGGCGATCTCGATACCCTCACGGGCGAGTTCTGCGCGCTCTGGCGAATGCTCGTTCAGGATAGGATTCGTGTTGTTGATGTGAATCAACACCTTGCGCTTCTCGAACTGGCGCAGCGACTCTATCATGCCGCCTGGGCCCGACTGATGCAGATGACCCATTTCGCCCGCGGTCTTGTGCCCCACGCCGCGGCGCAGCATCTCGTCGTCGGTCCAGCAGGTGCCGTCGACCAGCAGGCAATCCGCGCCCGCCATGAACGGCAACAGATGTTCTTCGATCCGACCCAGACCTGGCGCGTAAAACAGCGCGCCGCCGGTGGCATGGTCTTCGATCAGCAAGCCCACGTTATCGCCCGGATGCGGATCGTGTCGGTGCGGCG
>JBOIDC010000108.1:0-7460 GCA_050740315.1 Gammaproteobacteria bacterium
GCGGCGGGCCTGGGCTATCTTTACGTCTTGGCTTTTCCATCATCTCTACCCACTCGCCGTCTTCTAACGCACGGTTGTTATACCTGAACTCATACTAAGGAACATTGAGCCCCTTGTGGCGGGGTTTTTGTTATGGTCACCAGTCACAATATGGGTATAACTTTGTATATAACTGGTAAGTATGCAGATACTAAAAATCAGCATAACTAGGAGCTTAGAGTACAAATATGATGGAGCCTAGCTCCACCATTTGACCCTGACGCCGCAATGCAAGCCTCTTTAAGCTTACGCTGTGGGCTCAATGTCACGCTGCTGCTCGCCATTGTGCTTGCCGTTCCAGGCGTGCGCTCGCAGTCGGCGATGGAGAGTCAGTATCCGCCCGCCCCAAACAATCGGATCGCGCCGACCCAAACCGATAGTCCGATCTACAAGATGCAGCGCACGCGCGCTGGCTATGCCGTCTCCATTCCGCTCGTTTACACGAACCCGACAAGCAGGAAGATCCATATATCCACTTGCCGCCGAATTCATCCGCCGATGCTTGAAAAGTGGGTGAAGGGCGCTTGGATTACGGCGTACACCCCGGCCGTCCTGGCATGCCAAGGCCCGCCCGAAGTCATCGACCCGGGAGAAGCGTATCGATATGTGTTCGACATAAGGCAGCCCCCAGAGGATCGAATGTGGTGCCGCAGTTTGAAATGCTGGAGATTTCAGGGAGCTATCGGCTGGTCTGGACATGGACATCCAAGACGTGGCCTCCCATCTATTCCGAGCCGCGCGCGAGGCGCGAGCTTCCGCTAAGGGCGCGCGTGTCGAACACATTCCGACTGACCGAATGAATATCCGCGCCGGCACTCAAGGCGCGTGCGCTGTTACTGCCGTGAGTGTTCCTTGCCGATGGACTGTCACCGCGCCGCGCGCATCGGGCCGGCCGAGAAAGGGCAGGGCGTCGCGTACATCTTTGGGCGTGGAGGCGGTGGGCTCGATAAGCAGCCGCGCGTCGTATTTCCAGCTCCTTTGCAATTGCGCATCGCCGTTCAGTCGCAGTTCTTCGCCGGTATTACGAAGCTCGGCGATGGCGGCGTCACCCTGCTGATTCAGCGTGATGTTCACATCGCCCAGCGTCAGCGCCGCCGGATTCACCAACTGCGCGTCGCGCCAGACAATCACGCCGTCGGCCGCCTGCGGTCCGTCGTCGTTGAACGCCAGTTCACTGAATTGGGCCTCGACAAGGCCATCGACGGTCACGCCGTAATCGGTCGCGAATGGCGCGAGAAAACGCTCATCGCCCTGGAGGCGCGCATCGAGGATATGATAGCCCGTCAAGCCGCGGGCAACCCGCCCGTGTCCCTGCAAATCGCTTCGACGCATGCTCACATCCGCCTGGATGCGCCCTAACAGTAACGCGTGCGGACGTATTTCCCACGTCACCTCGCCAAGATTAAAGCCTCGAATCCGTAAGCGGTGCGCCTGACCCTGCCACAGCGTGCCTTCCAGCCCGCTGGCCCGAATGTCGGGCGGCAGGTAACGGCCGGTAAAATGCGCGGGCATGGTTGCGATTAGCGAAACGACAAAGGCGACAAGACCGAGAACTGCGAGTTTGATCATGCCGATGTTTTATGGGCGCTGCAGGCTCAGGCGGGTATCGACCCGCCCCGGCGCGCCGTCGGGGATGATCGTGGCCCGTGTAACGTCGACATTATGACTATGCTTGAGACCGCCCAGCCACCGGATAACGGCATCGAAATCCGCGTTCTCCATCGACAATTTCACGCCGCTGTCACCCTCGGGCTCCATCCGCGTGATCGGTTCACGCACGCCAGTCTGTGTGGCCGTGCTGTCGACGATGGAGAGCAGCGAACGGGTATCGTTCGCTCCAGCCGCGTCGGGTTTCGCAAGTCGCGCCTGTCTGACCTGCTGGCTGGCCTCGCGCATCCACGTCAGCACCTCGCGCTGGGCTTTGACGTTGATCGCCAGTTGTGCGTGTCGCTCCGCCAGCGGCGCCCAGATGAGCAAATACATCAGCGCGACCAGGGTAAACGCGCCGCACGCCACCACCATCAGCCGCTCACGCGGCTGCAGGGAATAAAACCAGTCTTTCATCCGCGCGCCTCCCGGATCACCAGCCGGCCGTTCACCGTGCTGCCCCGCGTTTCGGCGGATTCGATGTCAGCCGTCAGTCCCCGGCTTTCGATATTCTGTTTGATCGTTTCCAGCGACTGCAGCTCGCGGGCGCTCAAGCTGACGTTCAACGCGCCGTCCAGATAATCGAGGGTGACGATACTCACGTCCGCAACGTCCAGAATGGCGCGACCGCCCGCGTTTAACAACGCCATGAACGCGGTCGCCGAATCGGCTTCTCCGGCTTGCTTCAACGCCTGAAGTTGTTGCTCCATCTGCACGCGCGGATTGACAATTCTGGTCGCTCCAGGGAACGCCTCCCGATACGCCTGTTCGATCTCGGCGTCTAGGTCGCGCTCTGCTTGCGCCAGACGCCGGTAATCAAGCGTCGTGTCGAGCGCCTGCAGCGCGATCCAGATACCCAGCAGCCCAGCGGCCACCCGCCACGGCTTCAGCAGTCTGACGACATCGCTTTTGACCCGATAAGGGCCTTGCAGCAGATTGATGGCGTGTTTCTCGTCGACGCCGGCCGCCCAGAGTTGAGGCAGGCTGGCTACGTGCGACTCGCAGTTCACCGCCGAAATGGACAGCTCGGCGCCGGCCTCGCCATCGTGCCGATAGACTTCAATGACCTCGGGCTGCGTCCTGCTTTCCGCCATCGCGCAGCCCAGCATGGTCTCGATGTTGTCCGGTTCCAGGGTCAGGCCGCTGAACGCGCCGGTGCGCAGCACCGCGCGATCCCGCTCGATCAACAGACTCCAGCGGTGGTCACCGGCCAAGGGCACCGCGAGTACATCGGGAATCACCGCCTGCGGCGTCAGTCCGGCGGCGCGCAGTTGCGCGAGCCATTGATCCATGTGCGCCCGCGCGACCACCGCTACCGGATGACCGCCGTCGAGCTGGCGGGGGCCGGGCGCGAAGTGCAACTGCTCCACGTCCTCGGCCAGTTCTTCCTCCAGCGCGAACGGCATGGCGCGCACCAGCTGTTCGCGGTTGCGCGCCTTGAGATTGACGGTCGTCAATAGAATGTTCTCGCTGGGCGCCAGCACCACGCAGCGGCGGTAATGGGCGGCGGACGCCGCGTCATGCAGCGAGCCATACCCGGGCTCGCCAACCGGTTGGCGATTTGCGCCGATGGCCAGCCATTCCGCCCTGAGCGATTCGCTGCTCTCGGCGTCGGCTTCGCCGGTTTGCGCGTCTGAATCCTTCGTCTCCGGGAAAAGCCGGATCAGTATGGTTTCCATGCTCGGGTGCGTGATAAGCGTAATTTGAAGTCTAGAAGCCCTGCGCGCGACGGATTACTTCGATTTCATTGCCCTGGCGCACTAGCAGGCTGTTCAGCTCGGCGCGCCCGTAGCCGATGCGGGTTTCGACCCTGACCTCGAAGAACTGCGTGATTACGCCGAACGCCGTGTCGGCTCCGGTCGGCAGAGTAATTCCCGCCTGCTGAACCGCCGTTACGAATTCCCCCGGCTCGTCAAACGGATCTTCCTGCCTGCGCTTGACCAGCGCCGCGGCGGTTTCCACATCCATGCCGGGTGCTAACGTCATCAATACCTCCGCCGGCGCGGTATTTACGTTGATGAGCGTGGGCGCCGCCGTTGTGGGCAGCGCGGTCACGAAGGGCGCGAGCCGCTGATAGATCTTCTCGTTGAAGCCCTTGACCAGGCGCAATTCGCTGACGCTGGTCATGGCCTGGTTCGCCGTGCGGTAAGGATGCTTGAGACCGCTGTAGAAGTCATCCTCGGCGCCGTCGGCCGATACCGGATTGATGTCCTGATCCATCCAGTCGATGATCGGCCACATCAGGCGCGGGTCCAACCCCAGGCTCAGCAGCAGGCGCTCAAACTGCGGTCGCGCGTCGGGATTGCCTTGCTGCGCCAGGCTGTTGATGTTGAAGCGCGCCTGCGCATCCGTGATCCGACCGACCATATAGCCGCCCGGCAGGTCGATAGGCGGCAGCGGTTGCGCCCAGGCTTCGGTGAGCGCATCGATCTGCTGATTCCGGTCGCGGCTCAAGATCAGTTTGGCCCAGTCCTCGGCGCCCTTGGCGTATTCCCAGGCCTGGTCGCCGTCGATCAGATTGCCGGTGCGGCGGATGTCGAACTGCTGCTGCATGGCGAACGATACCGCGGTTACGGTCGCGAGCGACACGATCAGCAGCGCCGTGACCAGCGCCACGCCGCGTTGGCGGCAAGGCCCGTTCATTGGGGCAGCAGCATGACGCGCCGCATCTCGCCCCAGGGCTCGGCGGTGAGGGTGATCTCCACGGCTCTGGGCAGCACGCCTTGGGCGCCCGGGTTCTGCAGCAAGGGCGGCCACGAGGTCTGCCACTGGCGCCGGTCGTCCATGTATCTCAATTCGAAACCGGTCACCGATTCCAGCAGGTTCGTCTGGAGGGTGGTGTCCTCGTGGGCGCCGTCGAGCATCGGCCAAGTCAAGCGCAGCAGCCGCTCGTTCTTCTCGTCGTAATCATAGGCCACACGCTGCAACTCGCTGCGGGGCTGGCCGGCGGGATTCGCCCAGCCCGCGCGCGTGAAGCTGATCAGTGGTTCCTCTTCGCTGGCTTCGGCGCTTTCCAGCGCCGGCCGCTGATCGCCGTACTGATCCCGGATCGGGCGGTTGACGATCTGATCGACATCGCGCTGCAGATAGCGCATCGCCATCTGCAAGCTGGCCAGCCGATCGGCTTGCGCCTGCGCATGACTCGAGGTGAGCAGGACATTGTTCAGGCCACTGTAGGCGAGCGCGCTCAACACCGCGAACACCGACACCGCGATCAGCAGTTCGATTAACGTGAGGCCCCGCGCGCGCTTACTCGCCACCACCACTACCACCACCGCCAATACCGGGCGCCGCGCCGGCACCGGCGCGCGGTTTGGCGACAAATCCGGTCAGCACGGTGACCGGAGAGATATCATCGTCGTCTTCCAAGCGCACCTCGACCTCGATGCGGCGCATTTCCGGCTCCGGTGTGTTGATCACGCGCGTCGTCCAGAACCACTCGCGCCCGGCCATCTCCGCTTCGCCGTCGTCGTTGCCGGTCGAGGGCCAGAAGTTGTCGCGGGTGCGCAGCTCCGCCAGACGGTTCTCGGCCACCCAGTGCGCGAAGGTCTTGTCGCGCAGATAACTGGCGTTGGCGGCGCCGCTGCCGGTAACCCGCACCAGGGCGGCCAGCGCAAAAGCGATGATCGCCAGCGCGACCAGCACCTCCAGCAGGGTGAACCCGCGAGCCATATTCACGTCGGCGGCGCGGCGAACGCCAGATTGCCCAGTGCATCCGCGGTCAGGGTCACATAGGTATCGCCGATGCCGATCTCCGCCGTAAACGGCGTGACTTCGCCGCTGGAGAGAATAAACACCTGCGGCCGCTTTCGCTCGCGGGGCAGGGGCGCGAGCTCGGCGTTGAGCCCCTCCAGCTCCAGCGCAACCGAAAGCCCCTCCGATAACGTACGCGGCCGCAACTCCGCGTCTCCGCTGATCGGCGTCCACTGCTGGTTATCCATGCGGTAAAAGGTATACCCGTTTTGCCAGAAAACGATGCCCAGTTCCTGGGCGTTGAACAACGCTTCTTCCTTGGCCAGCTCGATCAAGGCGCGCAGCCGTTCGGCCTCCAACTCCACCTGCCGTGCTGCGTTGTTGCCCAGCGAAAGCGTGGCCATGCTGACCACAATGCCGATAATCACCAGCACCACCAGGATTTCCAGCAAAGTGAAACCCTGCGACCGGTGTGGCGAGCGCGATGTCACTTATTCAAGGTTCCAGTTGCTGATGTCGGCGTTGATGCCCTGGCCGTCAAGCTGGCCATCGGCGCCCATGGAATACAGGTCGAAATCACCCTGCTGGCCGGGGCTCAGGTATTGATACGGATTACCCCAGGGATCGGTCGGGAGCCGGTCAATGTAGCCGCCCGCCTTCCAGTTGCGCGGTTCGGGCGGTGATGTGGGACGCGTTACCAGTGCGTCGATACCCTGCTCGGTGGAGGGATATACGTAGTTGTCCAGCCGGTACAGGTTCAGCGCGCTCTCCAGGGCGCGGATATCCTGCTTGGCTTTCACGATGCGCGCCTCGTCCGGACGATCCATCACCCGGGGCACCACAATCGCCGCCAGAATTGATAACACCACCACCACCACCATGACCTCGATGAGTGTAAATCCCGACGCTGCTCGTCGGCGCAGATTCATTATGACCATTGCTGCCTCGCGCTTGAAACGTAATGTGGAATTGAAAAATGCTATAAAGCCAATGCCTGAAAAACAATATCAACAGATGCCGGCCTGCGCATGCACATGAAACCGAACGCGCTGCACCATTGGTGGCTGCCTGTATGTCTAATGACATTATCCGGGCTGTTGCAGTTCGGTGCGCCCGCGACTTCGGAATGGTTGCGGCTCGAGCCCGGGATAATGGGCAATGGCGAAGTCTGGCGCCTGCTCACCGCGCATTTCGTGCATCTGAGCTGGAGTCATTACCTGATGAACGGTATCGCGCTGCTGGCCATTTTTGCATTATACGCGCCAGCTCCCCGCGTGCTGGGATGGTGGATGCTTGCAAGCGCGGGGGCGGTGAGCCTCGGTCTGTTATCGTTGAACCCGTGGCTGGCCTGGTACGTCGGATTGTCCGGCGTATTACATGGCGTACTTGTCGCCGGCAGTCTGCGCGACAGCCTCGCGCGCGACTTCACGGGCGTCATCATGTTACTGGCGGTGCTTATCAAGCTGATCTGGGAGCAGATCAATGGCCCCATGCCCGGCAGCGAAGCCGCGGCCGGTGGCAAGGTCATCGTGGATGCGCACCTTTACGGCGCCGCTGGCGGCGCGGCCGCATTGGCAGCCCAGCGCGCGTGCGTGCGCTGGCGCGCGCGCTGACACAGCGCCCCGCTCAGCCCGGTCAGCAGCGCGATGCTCAGCAGCAAGTCCATGGCGCCGCCCCCGCCGCCGCCACTCTGGCCCGAGAATTTCGCACTCAGCGCGTAAGGCCCTCGCGTATTGTTGCTGAAGCCTTCTACGGCAACGTAATAGGTCCCGGCGCTCAGGGTATTGTCGATCCTGAAATTGAGATTCGCCCGCGGATCAGTCGGGCTCCTGGGCGCAACGATATCATCGACCTGGTCGAGGAGTTTTCCGTTCGCATCGAACAGATAGCCGTACGTGTCGGTGCCGCCGGCGGTGGCGACGCTCAGACTGCCGCCGGCCGGCAGCGACAGGCGATACACATCGAACTGATAAGGCTGGCTTAGCGCGCCCTGGCGGCTGACACCCGGCGTGAGCGGTGTCGCCGCGGCCAATGCCGCGCGCAGCCCGTCGCCGCCCGCGCCCGGCGGCGCGATATTACCG
>JBOIDC010000109.1:0-7415 GCA_050740315.1 Gammaproteobacteria bacterium
GGGCTGGGTGAGGGGGGCGGAGTAGAAAAACGCGCGGCGATTTTCATCGGCCCCGAATTCGGCACCGTCTCCCGCCCCGATCTGGTGGCCGCCGCGCGCGAGGGCTGGCGACGCCGACTTCGACGTGCTCATCGCCTGCGCCTTCAACTACGACGCCCACTCGTCGGAGTTCAACAATCTGGGGCGCATCCCGATTCTCAAGGCGCGCATGAACGCCGACCTGCACATGGCCGAGGACCTCAAGAACACCGGCAAAGGCAACCTGTTCGTCATCTTCGGCGAGCCGGACATCGACATCCTCGACGCCGACAACGGCCAGATCCGCGTCAAGATCAACGGCGTGGACGTCTTCCACCCCAACACCGGCGAAGTCCGCAGCGACGGCCCCGACGGCATCGCCTGCTGGTTCATCGACACCGACTACAACGAAGAAAGTTTCTTCGTCCGCCACGCCTATTTCCTGGGCGCCAACGACCCGTACAAGGCCCTCAAAACCACCCTCAAAGCCGAAATCAACGACGAAGCCTGGGCCACCCTCAACAGCGACACCTCCCGCCCGTTCGAAAAACCGAAGTCGGGACGGATTGCGGTAAAGGTGATCAATCACCTAGGCGACGAAGTAATGAAGGTGTTCAGAGTGCAGTGAACTGCTACACTCTTGCCAGTGATGAGCGAATCCGAGTTCAAACTGCTGAATCCACCGATCGTGGAAGCCGTCTTGGACATCGAGTGCGACCTGCCGTCGGGGCAACAACTTGCAACGCTCGAAGTTCCAGCTCGTGAATGCTTTCGTGATCGGTATCCAAAATTCCGACCTCAGTTTGTCCAGGAACACCAAATCGAGTTCAAGCAGGACGAACCACCCAAACTGGCCGTGCGACATGGGATGCAAGCCCTCCAATTCCTGCAAGAGGACGAGAAACAACTTGTCCAGGTGAGGCTCCAGGGTTTCTCGTTCAATCGGCTTTCTCCATACACCAGTCTTGACGATTACCTGCCGGAGATCGAACGCACCTGGCGCTTGTATGCTGGATTGGCGTCACCTATCCAGGTCCGTTTGATTCGCCTGCGTTACATCAACCGAATCTTGCTGCCCATGAAGGCGGGTGGCGTGCAATTGGAGGACTATTTTAAGGTCGGTCCCCGCCTGCCAGACGAAGACAAGTTCAGGTTCGCTGGTTTTCTCAACCAGTATGCCGCCGTGGAGGTCGAAACCGGCAATCAGGTTAATATTGTGCTTACCGCCCAAGCGCCAGAAGGCCAAAAACTGCCGATCATATTTGACAATGCCGTTGCGGCGGTGGAATCTGGGGAACCAGAAAACTGGCCCTGGATTCTGTTGAAAATTGAGGGATTAAGGGCATTAAAGAACCATATTTTCAGAAGGACGTTGTCAAACACATGTTTGAACCTGTTTCAACAACCTTAGGCATCTGCTGGTTAGGCTCTGCAGCGTTGAACGCTTATGCCCGACCAGGCAGCGCAATTTCAATCGAGGCGCTAAAGGTGTCGAGGGCTGCTTCTGCCGTCGTGGAATTGGCCGAGCGTTCTCAAGCGCTCTTTGACGAGAAGGCAACCGCCATTGCGCAGCTGATGGCGCTCGCGCACGATTGCGCTGAACAGGGCTGGGACGGCAACGAGGCGTGCGCGATCGATCCCAGAGCGCTTCGCAACGCAGGGGATTTTGTGCGCGCATTGCCCGGAAACGTCCCGGCGCCTGAATTCGCGCCTGAGCCTGATGGCTCGATTTCTTTGGACTGGATTCAATCCCGACATCGCCTCTTCTCCTTGAGCGTCGGCAGCAGCAATCTGCTGGCGTTTGCATGGCTGGACGGTGCAGATAGAGGACATGGCGTCGCTCGCTTTGACGGATTGTCCGTCCCGTCGCGAGTGCTCTCCGGAATACAATCCATCCTTAACCACGGAAATGCTCCCCTCCGGATTGCCTGACCACCTCGGTGACGAGGAGGATGTTGCTAGGTTCCTTACTCAAAGTAGTCAGTTTAACGCCACGATGGCGAAACCGGCCGCGTTCCTTCCCAGCCCCAAGAGCCAGGAAACATCCGTTTCACGTCACGGGCGGGAACCACTGGGGCGTCTTTGGGCAATCGGCCTAGCGGCCGCAGGCACCCGCAAGCTCTACGGAGCTGCCATCTTCAAAGCACGAGCCGTCAGATCTATCCAACTGGACGTGCTCGCCGACGAACCGCCTCCGCGCCACGCTGCCATCCGGGGCTGGCCTTGGATTGAGACCGATCCGGAACTCCAAAAGGCAAAGCAAAAGGAACTAGCCGCTCTCATCGCCAGCGCAGCCGGCGAGCCGCTACTGCGGTGACCAGACGCTGCCTGATCAATCATGCAAAACGCAGTTCAAATGTAGAGTTGCCGACAAGGCTTTGCTCCATGGGCCCGGTTGGAGCTTGTGGAATCTCCCGCCGGTATTAGCGGGCTTCATCAATTTGAAGGTGCATTATGGCCAACATGTCGATTCGCTTCACTTGTGCGCTGGATCCGCAAACGGCGGAGAACATCAAACGCCTGGCGCGTTCCTGGGGCGTATCGCAGGCAGAGGTGATTCGGCGCGCTGCCCGGCAGGCGGCCGAGCGGGAGGCAGCGCCGAAGCTGTCGCCGGCCGATGTCGTGGCGCACTACACCAATCAGCCGTTGCCACGGGATCGGGCGGAAACGCAGCGGTTGATCAAGTCGATGCGCAGGCTGCGGCACGAGGACGGCGCACGTCGCGGTGACGACGCCAAATCGTGATCCATTTCGACACCAATGCCTTGATTGCCCGTTGTGGGCGCGGGAGAATCACCCGGCGATTCGGCAGGTGGTCGACGGCGAGCCGGCCGCGACATGTTCTTTGGTATGGTACGAATTTTTGATCGGGCCTGTCGATACGACCGAAACCGACTTGGCCCATGCCTTTCTTCACGACCGGATTGTTGCCATATTCCATGAGATGCGGCGTTGGCGGCAAGGCTTTTCAATGCCGCCGGGCGAAGGCGCACGCTGAAGACGGACGCGCTGATCGCCGCCGCCGCGATCCGTGCCGATGCGCTGTTCGTGACAGTGAACACCGCTGATTTCGAGCCATTCGTGGCGCAAGATCTTAAGTTGATGCCGGCGACAGGATGACCGCGTGACGGAATTCCGCATCGCCGCCACCTTCACAGACAGCCTCGCCAGACTTAACGGCGAGGAGCAGAAGGCGGTCAAGACTACGGCGTTCGACCTTCAAATTAATTCCGCCAGCCCTGGTTTGAGTTTCACAAGCTCGACCGGGCCAGAGACCGAAGCTTTTGGTCGGTGCGGGTGAGCAAGGATATTCGCTGATCGTACATACGAATCGAACAGCTTAACCGCTCGCGTCGTACCCACCACTGCGTTTAATGATGCGCGTGCTCGCCCGCAAACGAACCGCCCCGCGACGGTAACTGTTCGCCGGGCGGATTCTCGCGCTGCAACTCCGTGAGCCGGTCGCGCTTGCTGCGGATGCGCGCGCGCGCGATCGGATCGATACCCTTCGCATTCAGCGCCAGCTCGAGCTGTTCTACCGCGGCCCCAAAATGCCCGTACGCACCGTAGTAGTCAGCCAGTGACTCATGGCTGATCCACGGCAGGTCGGCCTCGGCCGCGGCCTGGGCTTTCAACTGATCGAGCGCCGGATTATGTCCCTCGACGCGGGTGACCTCTTCAAGATGGTTCAGGGCGTCCCGCGGCCGGCCGGCATCGGTCAACGCCTGCGCCAGATAATAGATGATGGATTCCTGTTCGGGATAGATCTCGTTGAGCCGCTGCAGGCGCTCCAGCGCCAGTTCGGGATCGCCGGCACTTAAGTACGCCTGCGCCAGCGCCAGATCGACCGGCAGCGAGGAATCCGGCGTTTCTTCGATGGTGCGCAAGGTCTCGATGCCACGCTCCGGTTCGCCCGCGCGCATCAGCGCCAGCGCGTAGACATAACGATCGGTCGTGTCGTTGGCCCGGCCCGCGCGCTGCGTCTCTTCATATTGACTGATCAGCGAATTGGGATCCGAGGTCAGCGCCAGCGCCCTGGCCTTCGCAAAGTGAAAGCGCGCGCTGTCCTTGGAAAACGGCCCTGAAAACTGCGCCGCCCGGCTGCGGGTATCGCTGACGCGCGACAGGGTCACGGGGTGCGTGCTTAAATACTCCGGCACCGGGCCGGCATTGAGCTGCGAATACTGGTGCAGGCGCTGCAGAAATGCCGGCATGCCCTGCGGATCGAAGCGCGCCGCCGCCAGCAGGCGGATGCCGACCCGATCGGCTTCCTGCTCGTTGGCGCGCGAGAAGGCAAGCTGTGCCTGCGCGCCGGCGGCCATGCTGGACAGCAACGCCGCTTGGCCGACGTCGGCGCCGCCATAGGCGCCGGCCAGAATCGAAGCGAGCACGGCCAATGCGGTTTGCAGATTAATGGTGCCGGCGTTCGCGTAGCTGCGCGCCAGATGACGTTGCTCGACGTGCGCCATTTCATGCGCCATGACGCCGGCCAGCTCGCTTTCACTGTGCGCGGTCAACAGCAAGCCGGTATTGATAGCGACGATGCCGCCGGGTGCGGCGAACGCATTGATGGTGGAATCGTTGACCAGCAGAAACTTGAAGTCCAGGCCGGATTCCAGCCCGGCGGCGGCCAGGCGGGTGCCCAGCGCCTTTATATAGTCATTGAGTTCGGGATCGGCCGATACCCTTAAAGCGCCGCGGATCTGTGTCAGCAGTGTTTCTCCCAGCACGGCCTCCTGGGTAGGACTCAGCACGATGCTGGCCGGGTCGCCCATCTCCGGGAGCCGCAAAGGCTCGTTGGCCGCGCCGGCGCTGGTCAACCCTGCGCCGGTCAATCCCGCGCAGGCGACTATCGCTGACAGCAGGGCACTCGCGCCGAAAGAAAAGATCCGGCACTCGCGCGGTAAGGCAAATCTGAGGAGGCGCATGAGTTTAATCGCGTATAAGGCAAGTCCGATACCGATCTTAGAGCATCGTCCTTAAGCGAAGTGCCGCCAGCCGATATGCTGGTCGCATTCAACGCGGTTTCGCATTATCGTACCATGTCAGATTATGACTCAGCGAAACCATTCTTTGACCCTGAGATCGCGCAGCGAGTCTGTCCTGCGCGCGTGCGGCTTTTGCGCAGTTTCGTTTGACGCGTCGGCATGACCGATTTCGACCAGGAACTGGATACCAGCGGTCTTAACTGCCCGCTGCCGATCCTGCGTGCCAAAAAGGCGCTGGCCGCCATGCGGGACGGGCAGGTGTTGCGCGTGATCGCGACGGATCCGGGTTCGGTGCGCGATTTCGAGGCCTTTTCCAAACAGACCGGTAATGAATTGCTGGAATCGCGCGAAGAGGCGGGCCGGTTTTATTTCGCCATGCGCAAATCAGCCTGATTCCGGAAGGTCAAGCTTTGGACGGCGCGACTCGCATGCGCGCTGCTCTCAATCCGCGCCGGTCAATGGCGGATCGCCAGTGGCGCGCCTGCCACATTAAGCCGGTAATTTCCCTGCCACCCGTGAAATTTTTGGTTATCCGTATTAATATCTGGGCCTAATTCCTACGTTTGACCCCGTTGTTGTTCATTTCTCACAGCTGAGGCGTCGTTGAAACGCCATCTCGACGGATTTTTACTGCCATGACCGCGAATACCCCGAAACTCGACATCGATCCCAAGACCGAAATCAGCGGCGCGGAAATCTTCGTGCGCTGCCTGCAAGCAGAGGGTGTCGAGTTCGTATTCGGTTATCCGGGCGGCGCGGTGTTGCACATCTACGACGCGCTGTTCAGGCAGGATAAGGTCACGCATATTCTGGTGCGCCACGAGCAGGGCGCGGTGCACGCGGCCGAAGGCTACGCGAAATCGACGACCAAACCCGGCGTGGCGCTGGTCACCTCCGGGCCGGGGGCGACCAACGCGATCACCGGTATCGCCGACGCGTACATGGATTCCGTGCCGCTGGTGGTGTTCACCGGTCAGGTGCCGACCAGTCTGATCGGCAACGACGCCTTTCAGGAGGTCGACACCGTCGGCATCACGCGCCCCTGCGTGAAGCATAATTTTCTGGTCAAGTCGGTGGAGTCGCTCGCCCCCACGATCAAAAAGGCGTTCTACATCGCGACCAGCGGACGGCCGGGGCCGGTGGTGGTCGACATCCCCAAGGACGTCACCGCGCACAAGACCGTCTTCAGTTATCCCAAGACCATCAAGATGCGTTCTTACAACCCGACGATCAACGGGCACATCGGCCAGATCAAGAAGGCCGTGGAGCTGATCCTGTCCGCCGAGAAACCGATGATCTACGCGGGCGGCGGCGTGATCCTCGGGAACGCGGCGGAATCGCTGACCGAATTCACGCGCCTGCTCGGCTATCCCATCACCAACACCTTGATGGGCCTGGGCGGCTATCCGGCCACCGATCCATTGTCGCTGGGCATGCTGGGCATGCACGGCACCTATGAGGCCAATTTAGGCATGCACCACAGCGACGTGCTGATCGCGATCGGCGCGCGCTTCGACGATCGGGTGACCGGCAATATCGCCAAGTTCTGCCCGCACTCCAAAATCGTGCATGTGGACGTCGATCCGGCATCGATTTCCAAGAACGTCAAGGTCGATATCCCCATCGTGGGCCAGGTCGACAACGTTCTGCAGGCGCTGATCAAGGAACTCAAAACCGGTGATCGCAAGCCGAAAAAACCCGACGCCATCAAGGCGTGGTGGAAGCAGATCGACGAGTGGCGCGCGATGGACTGCCTCAAATACGACCGGCAGTCGCCCATCATCAAACCGCAGTTCGTGCTGGAGAAACTCTACGAACTGACGGGCGGCGATGCGTTCGTGACCTCCGACGTGGGCCAGCATCAGATGTGGGCTGCGCAGTTTTACAAGTTCGACCGCCCGCGGCGCTGGATCAACTCCGGCGGCCTGGGCACCATGGGCTTTGGCCTGCCCGCCGCGATGGGCGTGCAGGTCGCGCATCCCGACGAGCTGGTGTGTTGTGTCACCGGCGAGGCGAGCATCCAGATGTGCATTCAGGAGCTCTCGACCTGCCTGCAGTATCGCCTGCCGATCAAGGTGATCAATCTTAACAATCGCTACATGGGCATGGTGCGCCAGTGGCAGGAATTCTTCTATCAGGGCCGCTACGCGATGTCGTACATGGACGCGCTGCCGGATTTCGTCAAACTGGCCGAGAGCTTCGGCCATGTGGGTATGCAAATTGAAAAACCCGCCGACGTGGAAGGCGCGTTGCGCGAAGCGCTGGCGATGAAAGACAGGCTGGTGTTCCTGGACTTCGTCACCGATCAGAACGAGAACGTGTATCCGATGATACCGGCCGGCGCCGGCCAAAACGAGATGATTTTGGTATAGGATCATTTAGATCCGGTTGCCGTCATGCCGGCCACGC
>JBOIDC010000110.1:0-7127 GCA_050740315.1 Gammaproteobacteria bacterium
GGCCCGGCAGATCGCGTGGTTCGCTGGTGCCCTGCAGACGGCGCAGCGCCGCGACCATCTTGTCTCGCCCGGCCAGACGCGCGCCGCCCGCATCGGCGCGAAACTCGCGGCGACGTGAAAACCACATGGCGATCATGGCCGCCAGAATGCCCAGCAGCAGTTCCGCCACGATGCTGCCGATAAAATAGCCAGGGCCGATACCCCGCTCGACCCTGAACACCGCGCGATCGACCAGGGTGCCGATGACGCGTGAGAAGAAAATCACGAACGTATTCAGCACGCCCTGCAATAAGCCCATGGTCAGCATGTCGCCGTTGGCGACGTGACTGACCTCGTGGCCCAGCACCGCCTCCGCCTCACCTTCGGTCATGGTCTGCAGCAGCCCGCTGCTGACAGCCACCAGCGCGCTGTTTTTGTTCATGCCGGTCGCGAACGCGTTCGGCTGCGGGGACTCGAAGATGCCGATTTCCGGCATGCCGATGCCCGCCTGTCTGGCCTGACGCCGCACGGTTTCCAGAAGCCAGGTCTCGGTGCGGTTGGCGGGCTTGTCTATGGCCCTGACACCCATGCCTTTTTTGGCCATCCACTTTGACATCGCGAGCGAGATGAACGAACCCGCGAAACCAAACACGGCGGCCATGACCAGCAAGCCGTCGATGCCCAAGCCCTGGCTTGCGAGGTAGGCGTCCAGGCCCAGCACCCGCGAAGACACGCTCAATACGGCTAAAACCGAGAAATTGGCCAGCAAAAAAAGTGCGACGCGCGTAAACATGATGTGTCTTTTATGCCTCATAGGCCCGCATCATGTTGCGGGCTCTAACAACATGCGTAGTTTATCCACTTGCACGGAAAAACGTCCACCCGCCGGCTAAGTGACATCAATCCTGCGGCCCGCTCTTACCGTGCATTCTGTGCGGGAACGGGCATCGGTATACCCACACAACGAAGATTCAGGCGCGCCGAACTGCGGCGCCGTTACGTCGCGATCTCCATGGCGTCGATCTTCTGATAGCCGCGCGGTAGCTTGAGGCCGCGGCGTCCGCGCTCGCCCATGTGCTTGTGCAGCTCGTCGGGCTTCATCGTTTTGATCTGCTTGCCGGCTTGCAGGACAAGCTTTTCGCCCGGCTCAAGCAGGGCGACGGCCACCACGAATTCCTGGCGCGCCTTGAATCTGGGGGCAGGAATGCCAATGAACCGATTGCCTTTGCCCTTGTTGAGCACCGGCAGTTCCGCAAGCCGCGTCACCAGCAGGTAGCCCTCGCGCGTGATGGCGGCGATCCGTTCGGTTTCGATGCTCCGCACCTTGACCGGCGGCAGCACCTGCGCGCCGCCCGGTACGGACAGCAGCGCCTTGCCGGCCTTGTTGCGCGAGACCATATCCGCAAGCCTGCACACGAAACCATAACCGCCGTCGGTCACGAGCAGGTATGAATCCTCGGGCGCACCGATCATCACGCCGACGAACGCAGCGCCCGCCGGTGGATTGAGACGGCCGCTCAAGGGTTCACCCTGGCCGCGCGCGGACGGCAACGTGTGTGCCGGCAACGCGTAACTGCGCCCGGTCGAGTCCAGAAAGATCGCCTGCTGATTGCTGCGCCCTTGCGCCGCGGCCATAAAATTATCGCCCGCACGGTAATTCAGCGCGCGCGCATCGACGTCGTGCCCTTTCGCGAGTCGCGCCCAGCCTTTCTGCGACAACACGACCGTCACCGCTTCCGACGGCAGCATCACGTTCGGATCGATGGCGCGCGCCGCCTCGCGGGCTACGACCGGACTGCGGCGATCGTCGCCATAACTTTCGGCGTCGGCCAGCAATTCGTTGCGGATCAGCGTCTTTAAGCGCCGTTCCGAGCCCAGGGTTGTCCGCAACTGGTCGCGCTCGCGTTGCAGGTCGTCCTGTTCGCCGCGGATCTTCATCTCTTCGAGCCTCGCCAGATGCCTGAGCCTTAACTCGAGAATCGCCTCGGCCTGCGCATCGGTCAGCCCGAACCGCTTCATCAGCGCCGGCTTGGGTTCGTCCTCTCGACGAATGATGGCGATTACTTCGTCGATATTCAGAAACGCGATGAGCAGACCTTCGAGGATGTGCAGCCGCTGCTGGACCTTGTCCAGCCGCCATTGGAGGCGCCGGCGCACGGTCTGCGTGCGAAACGTCAGCCACTCCCTGAGCAGTGCAACGAGATGCTTGACCTGCGGCCGGCCATTGAGCCCGATCACGTTTATATTCACGCGATAGCTGCGTTCCAGCTCGGTGGTGGCGAACAGATGCGACATCAGGCCGTCCACGTCCACGCGGTTGCCGCGCGGCACGACCACCAGCCGCGTGGGGTGTTCGTGATCGGACTCGTCGCGCAGGTCTTCCACCATCGGCAGTTTCTTGGCCTGCATCTGGCCCGCGATCTGCTCCAGCACCCTGGCGCCCGATACCTGGTACGGTAACGCGGTAATGACGATATCGCCGTCTTCTTGCGAATATCGTGCACGCATGCGCACGGCCCCGCCGCCGGTGCCGTAGATCTGCATGAGTTCTTCGCGGCTCGAGATGATCTCCGCCTCGGTGGGGTAATCAGGGCCTTTGATGTGCTCGCAGATCTCTTCCAATGTCGCCCTGGGATGCTCCAGCAGACGCACGCAGGCCGCCACGACCTCGCGCAGGTTATGCGGCGGAATGTCGGTTGACATGCCCACCGCGATGCCGCTGCCGCCGTTGAGCAGCACGTTGGGCAGGCGCGCGGGCAGTAGCGCAGGTTCCTGCAATGTGCCGTCGAAGTTGGGCGCCCAGTCGACCGTGCCCTGCTCCAGCTCCTGCAGGAGCGATTTCGCGTAAGGCGTCAGCCGCGATTCGGTGTAACGCATGGCCGCGAACGACTTGGGGTCGTCCGGCGAGCCCCAGTTGCCGTGACCGTCCACCAGCGGGTAGCGATACGCGAACGGCTGCGCCATCAGCACCATCGCCTCGTAGCAGGCCGCATCGCCGTGCGGGTGGAACTTGCCGATCACGTCGCCCACCGTGCGCGCCGATTTCTTCGGTTTGGCGGCCGCCGACAGGCCAAGCTCGGACATCGCATACACGATGCGCCGCTGCACGGGCTTGAGGCCGTCGCCGATCGCCGGCAGCGCGCGGTCCAGTATCACGTACATGGAATAATCCAGATACGCCTTTTCGGTGAAGGCCTTGAGCGGCAGGCGCTCGAAGCCTTCCAGGTCAAGATCCAAGTTATTACTCATGACGCTTCTACGAGAAAGTGAGGGTATTCAGTGTAGGCGCAACGGCGCCGTTCGCGGGCTAGCGAGCCTTGCGCGCCGATGGGGCGATGAGCTCGATCGTGGGATAATAGGTTCTGTACCGCGCGGTGTCTCGCGTCATCAAGCTCAATCGTTCTACCGCCGCGTGAGCGCCGATGTAAAAATCAGGTAATGGAGAAGTCTTTACGCCGGCGCGTTTTCGGTACCGGACGAAGGCCTTGCCCGCGAGAAACAAAGCCTCTTTGGGAATCTGCAGGAATTCGAAGCCCGCATTGCTCAGAGCGATCTCGAGCTGCTCGATGCGCTTGAAACCGATGGAGACTTCGGTGTAGACGATTGCATTGATATATAGGGTGTTAGCCGCTCCATATTTTTCCAGTGCCGACGCGGACCATTCAAACCACGTTGCATCGTCCTGGAATATATCAAGGATTACGTTGGAGTCGACCAGTACGCCCCTCATGCCTTCGCGCGGGTGAGCGCCATGATCTCTTCGGTAGTCATCTTCACCGTCGCCACACCACGCAGTCGGCGGAATCTGCGCTGCTCAGGTTTTTCGTCATGGGCCTTGACCAGATAAACGCCCTTGCTATCCTCAATAAAGTGGACTTCGCTGTGTGGCGTTAAGCCAAGCTTGGCGCGGATTGCCTGCGGAATCGTCACCTGGCCCTTCGTCGTGATACGCATGATCATATCCCTCTTGGTAATACCGGTAATAGTATTACCAAGAGGGATATGCATGCAAGCCGGCGGACAATCGTATCTTTTGGCCCGGATCCATATTTCTAATCGATCCATGTGCCTGATCGACCAGGTTGCCGAAGCCCGTATCGCCGAGGCCATTGGGCGTGCGAGTTCGACGACCTGCCTGGCGCGGGCAAACTGCTCCAGCTCGACGACAACAGCCACGTACCGCTTGTTTAAGAACACGGCTGCCAAGCTCTTAACCGCGGAAGCTGCATTGGTCGTACCCATGTTCGACCCACTCGCGCACCGCGAGAACTGCGTCTTTGGCTGATGGTGCGTAAGCAAGCATCACGTCAGAGCCTTTTGCAGAGGACGGCGATACCACTGCGCGCATATAGTACTTCGGCGCGGATATGCCTCCGCCGTACGAGACGGTTGCGGTTCCTTTGCGCTTTTCTGCTCCAATATCGCGTCCACGTGGCCAGAGCCGCGGATGAGGCGGGCATCGTGACAGTTGCGTAACCCTCTTGTGATAATGCCGTAGGTTGTAAGGAAATCACCACGAGTAGAAAAGCTAAACCTTTCCGTCAGCACAGCCGTTCCTTGACCGTCTGAATCGGGCTTGTGCGTACTACACATTAGATAGTCTTCCTCCACCCATCTCCGTACGGCCCACGCGGCTGATAGCCAAGGCGAGTGATATGCGACACGAACATTACTAGTGTTTGTAGCAGATTCTGCAATTTCGACACGTAGTAGATACAACTGCCCAAATAGATCAGGACTACTATAGGTGACCTCGGCTGTTCTCGCCGTCCGATCAATGCGAGAGTTTACTTGCCCCTGGCGACCAACGAAATCACCGCTGAAACACTGTCGGGCGCGGCTTTCAATTAACTCAAAAAGCCGGCTGAAGTCTCGTTGCGTACTGAAAGAGTAAGCGGGAGCAGATGGAGCCTTGAGTGCCTCAATGGTCATAGGAGCGCATCCTGGAATGACTGCCATCGCAAACAAACATAACAGCGGCACCCTGTTAAGATCATTCAGTTCTTTCATCTGGCTCCAGAAAAAGCTGCAACTGTGAGTGTTATCCGCGCTGCTAAACCTCCGCCAGATTGCCTTTGGCCTCCAGCCAGGCGCGGCGGTCGGCGGCGCGCTTCTTGGCCAGCAGCATGTCCAGCAGTTGCGCGGTGTCGTCGCCGATCTCCAGGGTCAGGCGCACCAGCCGGCGGGTATCGGGCGACATGGTGGATTCACGCAGCTGCAGCGGATTCATTTCGCCTAAACCCTTGAAGCGGGTGATCGCGATCTTGCCTCTTTTCTTCTCGGCCTGGATGCGATCCAGCACGCCGTCGCGCTCGGCCTCGTCCAGCGCGTAGTAGACGTCCTTGCCCACGTCGATGCGGTATAAGGGGGGCATGGCGATGTACACGTGGCCCGCTTCCACCAGCGGACGAAAGTGCCGCGTGAACAGCGCGCACAGCAACGTGGCGATGTGCAGACCGTCGGAATCGGCGTCGGCGAGGATGCAGATCTTGCCGTAGCGAAGCCCTTCGAGCTTGTCCGAGCCGGGCTCCACACCTACCGCCACCGCGATGTCGTGGACTTCCGTCGAGGCCAGCACCTGCTCGGGTTCGACCTCCCAGGTATTCAGAATCTTGCCGCGCAACGGCATGATCGCCTGAAAATCGCGGTCACGCGCCTGCTTGGCCGAGCCGCCCGCCGAATCGCCTTCCACCAGAAACAGCTCGGTGCGCGCCAGATCCTGCGACACGCAATCGGCCAGCTTGCCGGGCAGCGCCGGGCCCGAGGTAATGCGTTTGCGCACGATCTTCTTGTCGGCCTTGAGGCGCTTGTTGGCATTGGCGATGACGAACTGCGCCAACTGCTCGCCGGCCGCGACATGGCTGTTAAGCCACAGACTGAACGCGTCCTTGACCACGCCGGACACGAACGCCGCGCTCTCGCGCGAAGACAGCCGCTCCTTGGTCTGGCCGGTAAACTGCGGCTCCATCATCTTCAGCGACAGGATGAAACTCACCTTGTCCCACACGTCTTCCGGCGCGATCTTGACCCCGCGCGGCAAGAGATTGCGGAACTCGCAGAACTCGCGCACCGCTTCGGTGAGGCCGGCGCGCAGACCGTTGACGTGCGTGCCGCCCTGCGGGGTGGGCACCAGGTTGACGTAACTTTCCATCACGCCTTCACTGCCTTCCGGTATCCACACCACCGCCCAGTCGACGGCCTCCTGGCGGCCCTCCATGCTGCCTATGAACGGTTCGTCGGGCAATAACTCCTGGCCTTGCACCGCCTCCAGCAGATAATCCGCCAGACCGCCCGCGTATTGCCATTCGCTGGTTTCGCCCGTGTGCTCATCGAAGAATTTGACCTTGAGGCCCGGGCACAGCACCGCCTTGGCGCGCATGACGTGCTTCAGTTTCGGGACCGAGAACGCGGCGCTGTCGAAGTATTTCGGATCCGGCCAGAAGCGCAAGGTGGTGCCCGTATTGCGCTTGGCCACGTCGCCCACGACTTCCAGCTCGGTCTTCTTCTCGCCGCCGGCGAAAGACATGTTGTATTCCCGGCCCCCGCGGCGCACCCACACCTCCAGATGTCTGGACAGCGCGTTGACCACCGACACACCCACCCCGTGCAGGCCGCCCGAGTAGCGATAGGTCTTGTGCGAGAACTTGCCGCCGGCGTGCAGGGTGCCGAGGATCACCTCGACCCCTGGCAGTTTTTTGTCCGGATGCAGGTCCACCGGCATGCCGCGGCCGTCGTCGGCGACCGATAAAGAGCCGTCCTTGTACAATCTGACGTCGATGACCCTGGCGTGTCCGGCGACGGCCTCGTCGACGCTGTTGTCGATGACCTCCTGCGCCAGATGGTTGGGCCGCGAGGTGTCGGTGTACATACCCGGCCGCTTGCGCACCGGCTCTAAGCCGGACAAGACCTCGATGGCGTCGGCGTTGTAGTTGGCATTCATTTGTTCTGGTCCGGCGCGTGGAGGTTGGCGAAGACGTGGTAATGATTGCCCAGCAGCCCGGTCACGTCGGACGCCGGAACGGGCCTGCTCACCAGAAATCCCTGCACCGCGTCGCAGCCGATGGAGCGCAGGAAGCGCAGCTGCTGGGCAGTCTCGACGCCCTCGGCAATCACCTCCAGACTCAGCCTGTGCGCCATGGAGACGATGG
>JBOIDC010000111.1:0-6659 GCA_050740315.1 Gammaproteobacteria bacterium
GTTCTTCAACACCGGCTTAGCTAACGGCTGATCTCCTGCAACGCCAACTCACCGCCCTTCTCGTATAGCTCCTTGAAGCGATAAAAGCTGTCGCGACTGTAGCCCATCACGCGGCACGCCTGGCTGACATTGCCCAACTGCTTGGCCAGCTCCAATACGCCGACCTTGGCGCGAATCACTTTCTGTTCATTAGTCATGTAGGTTCTCCTGTCTTAAGCTATGGATAACCTACACCAACTGTACGATTAAGTTCTAGCTACTACAGGGGCTTTTTATGAGCGCCGTCTTTTGAGCTATGCGCTCGGCCTCTCTGTCCAAGAGGCCCAATTCAGGAGCCCTTGGACCATCGATAACGAAGCTTAAACCTTGGTGCAGACTGCCGGCGAGAAGGCGGATTTGGCAACGTTATTGTAGGCCTTGACGCGGAAGCAGACAGTCTGTCCGGGCAGCGCGCCCAGATCGCGCAGCACGTTATAGCGTGCGGACGGGGCTGCCAGGTTCATGGTGTATGACACCGGCAACTGGCGCAGACGGCGCATCTGGGGAGCCTTGCGGTAGTAAACCTCATACCCGCTGACCTGCCCAGGATTCGAGGCCCACTTGAGTGTGACCGCACGCGCAGTCGCCGCCTCGGCATTGGCACCACCCAATCCCATCATCCCTGCACACAGCGCGATTGCATAGATAAGCTTGCTGCTCTTCATGTCCTTGCCCTCAGTAAGTAGGTGGCCTTTAAGGCCGAAACTAATCCACACTTCTGAGAGGCAAGGGTGTCTTGACGGACACCACATGCTTGCCTATCGATGCTTAGCTGCTTGGGCAACCCGGCTATCGTAGTCCCTTACCAGCGACCTTAGACCCGTGGCTTTGTGTCCCTGCCTTTCAGCAGGTTTACCGCTACAACAAGTGCCGTTGCATACTTAGCTTCATTGGCAACCCGGCGATCATAGCCCCGTGAAAGAGACCTTGGACCCGTAGCTTTGTGTCCCCGCCTTTCGACGGGTTTACCGTTTCAGAAGTAGGTCGAACCGTAGCACGGCAGCCTTGGAAACTGGAATAGCCGTCACACCATTACACGACGAAGCGATCTATTCGCCGAATGAAATGCGCTTGTTTGATAGCTACAGACTTGATCCGGATGTCTCAGACCTGCTGTTACTTCGAGTGCAGAGGAGCAGACCGTGGTGTGCGTCACATCCCTCGGTCCGACGTTCCCGCACGATTACCGGCGAGCGGCGTTTTTGTGCCGCTTATCGGCGTCGGCGCACTGCACTAGCCTCGCTTACCTGATGCATGTCCCTGACCGCCTTATGCAAAGGATGCAGTAAAGAAATGGCGTGGGCGATGCGGAGAGGCAAAACGGACGCGACAAAATCCTCGCGGAGCTGAGTGCAAGCAGTGTCGGCTTTTGTCAGTGTATGCCCTCTTGTGCTGACAGATGATGTCAACCTGCCGCCAGGGATGAATCGCCGGGACAAGCCATCGGCCTTTCAAGGTGCCGATTACGAAATACATCACGGACTTGAGCAGCTCCGGTTCGGTGGCCACAGCTCTGGCACGACACCTGCACTCACTTAAGTCAACGAGACGCCAACGGATGGGCGCAGGGAATGGGGCCAAGGACGCGACCAAGGATTGCCACTACGGACCAGGCGGCCAAGGACGGTTGGGCCAGGAACCTTCAGCGCGTTATATAAGGATGGACGCTGCCCGTCAGGATGAGGCAAGCACGGATGCCAGTGAGGCAGGAAGCCCGGCGGCTGGAAACACACGTACAAGGAATGTCTGCGTAGGACCGCGACAGGGAAAGCCGCAATCCGCAGGGAAGAATCTTACACGCGCCGAATTATCGGCGCGTTTGTTTTTGTGGTCTCCTCGCTAGACTTTGAGCTGCCCAGCAGGCGGATCAGCCACTCGGTGGCAAATAACGTATCGATCTCAATGGCAATGGCTTCGCGCCCACCACGAACGCCACTGCCCTTAAAATAGCCGCATAGGCTTCCGTAAGAATCCGAACTATCAAAAGGCCGTCCCCAAAGAGCGGCCATAGCAACTTGCTGGGGCTGGCAAAAGACAGGTGCGCGTACGCGCGAGCGCGGAGGTTCACAAGCCAGCTCATCTTTCAGAGCAAGTGGTTCTGCGTCCGAACTCAACGCGAAGGCGGTCTGGCCAGCGCAGCCCGGGCCTCCTCAATCGCTTTCGGCTCAGCCTGCTTTTCCAACGCCCACAGCTCGCCGCGAATGATGCGGCCGTCCTCGGCAAGATACGCTGATACTTGATCTCGGATCTTGGGGATGCGTGGTGACCCAACGGTATTGCTCACTTATCTCCCAGCTGGACAATGAAGCCACCAATACAGCCACAATGATCCCGCCGAAGCCCAAGCCGGTTATCGCCCCGATGAGCATGCGATAGGGGTTCGAGTTGAGGGGAGACCATTTGCTCGTCCGTGTGGCCGACGTCATCGCTGCGTACCTTCAATGACCTTGATACGAGCAGCTTACCGCTTCGCGCGGGCAGCAGACAATCAGGCGGAGCCGCGGCTGGGGAGAAGGCGTTAAGAAACGTAATCCAGCAACGTCCGCGGGACCCAAGAGATCTTGTCAGGAACCGGATGCTGAAAAATTCTTTATAGAGTTTTTTGGCGTCTTCCCGCAACCGCAGCACGTGGGCCTCACCTATCCCTTCAGAAACTGCCTGCTGCTTCTACATTGCTACGGCATCCAACATCTCCCCAGGAGCTTGGGACCCATGCCCCGGGCTTCTGCGAAAAAAGGACACCCCAGTTCAGATTTGGGTTTCGCGAAATGGCGCCCGAGTCCCAGATCCCATGTTTCGTTGTTCGTCGCTAACTGGAGCGCGGCGCCGGCAGGCGCGCTCCAGTTAGCGATATTCAGCCTGCGTGACTTGAGGGAGGTCGCTAGGGTTTATCATAACGTAGCGATCTAAGCTGCAGATGGCGGTTTGTGCATTAGGCTGCCATTACTCGTCATAGCCTCGAATTACCTATGAACTCAGTATTAGGTAACCTAAGAGTCTACCCTGTAGTCTACCCATAATGAAGTTTAGGGCTCTAAGTATCCTTTTAAGTCGTTGTTTTTATGGAGCTGGCGGAGGGATTTGAACCCCCGACCGGCTGATTACAAATCAGCTGCTCTACCAACTGAGCTACGCCAGCCTTTTTCGCATCTCGTGCAAGCCGTCCCTGGCGCGACGAAACATAATACCAAACACCGGCCAAGGCTTCCGCGCCTTGGCGTTCGCCGGGAAATCGATTACTCGATCGATTTCTTGATCCGGCTTGCCACAAACCGAGCTGCGCTTCAATTCGCTCGTCTCTAACATTTGGCATTGTGCCAGCCAGACTAATCAGCATTCAACATAATAACTGTTAGAGACGAGCGAATTGCGGTTCGGCGATGATCGCCAGACCCTGCAGAACGAGTTCGGGCGCAAGCTCATATTCCGTGGCGAGACAGGGCAGCAAATAAGCGGCGGCGCCGCCCGTTATAACGTTGCACGTCGAAGCCACGCCGCGAAGCCTGATGATATGCGCGGTCATATCCGCGACGATGCGGTCGATGCCGGCGGCAAGTGCACGCAGCGTGCCGACCTTTACGCCCTGCTCGGTTGAACGGCCGAACAGTGCGTTGTTGTCGCCGTGAGAACTCAATGAGATGCGCGCGGTGTGCTCGATCAGGCTGCGGCGCATCAGCTCTAGGCCAGGCACAATCAGGCCGCCCAGATGCTGGCCGTCTGCACTCAGTGCGTCGATGGTCACGGCGGTGCCGCAATCGACCACTATACATGGCTCGTGAAACCGCCGATGCGCCGCGACCAGTGCGCAGAAGCGGTCGGCGCCGAAAGATTCTGGCGCGTCGTACGCCAGTTCGATGCCGTGCCCTGAGCGCGGCGAAATGACGAACTCGGGCTCATCTCCGTGGCGCGCCGCAGCCAGGCGCGTGAATTCTTGCCGGAACGCGTCGCCCAACACGCTGGCGATTACGATCCGGCGCGGCGCGGACACGGCTTCCAAAGCCGTCAGCACGGCTTGCGCGCGGTCTTGCGACGAATATTCACGTGCGCAAACCTGGTCGAGTTCGCCGTCGCGTAAACCGCACCATTTGAAGCGGCTGTTGCCGACGTCGATCAGCAGGATCACGTAACCGACCTTAAACTGATTTCGCCACAGTTAAAAGCGCGCTGGCGGTCGCCGCAGTTCAACAGCAAGCGGCCATCCGCATCGATGCCCATCACCACGCCACGCTGGACGCCTTGCGGCGTGCGCAACGCCACCGGCCGGCCCAGATTGCAGTCATAACTGCGCCACACCTGCGCAAGATCTTTTCTGCCGCCGTGTTCAAGCAATACAAGCTCGGCAATAGTGGCCTGCAGTAGCCGCGCCGTGACCTCGTTGCGAGAAGGCGTCGCACCATTCATGACCATGGAGAGATCCACCCAGGGCTGGCCGATCTTTGGCGCATAGTGCTCCGGCATATGCACGTTGAGGCCAATGCCAATGACGAAATAAATCCGGCGGCTGGCGTAGCCTGCCCGTTCCACCAGGATGCCGCCAAGTTTTCTTCGCCGCCAGAGCACATCGTTCGGCCATTTGAGCGCGATCTCTGTGGCGCCCAGCGACGTCAACGCCTCGGCCACCGCCACGCCGATGCCTGTTGTCAGTCGCCCAGGATTAACCGCTTGCCCGTTGAACCGCCATAGCAATGACATATAAACATTGGCCGCGAACGGTGACACCCAGACTCGTCCGCGGCGGCCGCGGCCCTCGGTTTGCCGTTCCGCCAGGCACACCAGCCCCGCAGCCGTCCCGGCTATGCCCGCGCGCATAAGGTGCGCGTTGGTCGAATCCACTTCGGGTAGGACTTCGATGCGGTCAACCGCCGCGCGCGTCCGTTTATCGATGCTTTGTAAAATCGCCTGTGCATCCAGGAGATCGACCCTGCGCGCGAGACGGTGGCTCTGCTCGCCAACAGCCCGCACCTCAATACCCATCGCTTTCAGGTGCTCGATGCCGCGGCTTATAGTCATCTGCGCCACCCCGAAATTCCTCGCCAGACGCTCGCCGGTGTGCGGCTTGCCGTCGTTTAGCGCGCGGATGAGGGAGCAGACGTCAATCATTTTTCGATAAGTGGCTGAAGACAGGCGGCGGACCGGACCCTCCAACGCGGCCCGCCCATCTAGAATGAACGCTGGATTGTATGGATACGGGCAAGCCCATGAAGCCGCTGACAATACTGCGCGCAATGCGGACGCCGGGTTTGAGCATCGCATGGCTGTTAGTGGCGCACGCCGCCAGCGCGGATTATTACATATACAAAGAAAACGACGGCACCCGTTGGTATACGAATCTCCAGATGCCCGGTGACTCCTATACGCTGATCGCGACGGTGGGCCGGCCCACGGCGGCATCCTCTTGCGCGGGCGTGACGCACGCGATCATGCAGCAGCGCGCGTTGACGCATTCTCCCGTAATCGAGCAATACGCACAAATCTACGGCGTCGACGCGCGCATGATCAAGGCCATTATCAGCGTTGAATCCTGCTTCGATCGCCATGCCGTATCGCGCGTCGGGGCCAAGGGCCTGATGCAGCTCATGCCGGCAACGGCGCAGGAGCTCGGGGTCTACGACGCCTTCAACGCCAACGACAACATGCGCGGTGGTATTCGCTATTTCAGCGAGATGTTATCGCGTTTCGACAAGAACACGGAATTCGCCCTCGCCGCCTACAACGCGGGGCCCCGGGCGGTCGAGAAATACAACGGCATTCCGCCCTATGAGGCAACACAGCAGTACGTAAAGCGGGTGCTCGAGTATTACGAGCGATATGCGGCGCTCGATCAGTGAGTGGAATTCGTAATGACCCCGGGCACTCGAGCGGCGCTACTCAATAATGGATCAGCGACTCAACCGGCCAGTCGCTCAACCGCTCTCGCCCTTTGAGAAAGCCGAGCTCGATTACAAACGCACAGCACGCGATCTTTCCCCGTTGCAGTTCCACGAGATCGGCGGCTGCGGCGGCGGTTCCACCGGTCGCGATCAAGTCATCGATCAAGGCATACACCCGGCCCTGCACAATCGCATCCGCGTGCACCTCGACGCGGTCGGTGCCGTATTCCAGCTGATAGGTGATGCCTACCGATTTGCCGGGAAGCTTCCCCTGCTTGCGGATCAGCTGCAGCGGCAGGCCGGTCTGCAGCGCCAGCGCGGAGCCGAAGATAAACCCACGCGATTCGATCGCGACAATGGCGTCCGGACTGTAGGGCGCTATGCGTTCGGCGAGCAGATTTATGCTGTGCGCAAAACCGTCGGCATCGCTCAGTAGCGGCGTGATATCGCGAAACAGCACGCCCGGGCGGGGAAAGTCGGGGACGTCGCGAATCAGCGCCTTGATTCGTTCCAGCTTCGCTTTTGCCATCGTTGCAATTTCATGCGTTGCGCCTACGAAGACATTTGATGCCCCTGATCGCAATCCGGACATCACCCCTCGGCGCCTTGAAAGCGCGCCGCTGACCAGAGGTGGTCTGGTTTTGTTGGACAGCGAATCGGGAAAGATAAGTGATCGCCATCGGTCATCGAGTATCAGGCTGCCTTCCTCAGTCCGCTAGGTTGGAAGTAGACCTCGTCAGGTGTGCGTCT
>JBOIDC010000112.1:0-6366 GCA_050740315.1 Gammaproteobacteria bacterium
ATCGAGGCCGCCCGGCTCGCGGCGCGGGAACAGCAGATCGAAGCCGCGCGGGCGCAGGTCGCGGCCGCCAGCGCGTCGTTGCGGCAGGCGCGCACCGCGCTCGACAAGCGCAAAGTGGCGGTCCCGCGTGGCGGCAGGATCGTCGATGTGTTTTATCGCGCGGGTGAAGTCGTGACGGCCGGCCAGCCCATAGTCGAGATCCTGCCGCCGGAAAATGTGCGGGTGCGGTTCTATGTCCCCGAGCCGCGACTGGCCGGTGTCGAATACGGCAAGCGCGTTTCGGTCGCCTGCGACGGCTGCCCGCGCGATCTCGCCGCGGTGGTGTCCTATATCGCCCAAGAGGCCGAATTCACCCCGCCCGTCATCTTCACCCGCGAGGAGCGCGCCAAGCTCGTGTTTATGATCGAGGCGACGCCGCTCGCGCGGTCCGATGCGCTCAAGCCCGGTCTGCCGGTCGAGGTGATGCTTGCCGGCACGGGAGACGGCAATTGACCGCGGCCGGCACGTCAGTCCCCGCGCCCGCCCCGGCAGGTGACGACATCGTCATCGACGTGGAAGGCCTCACCAAGTCGTTCGGAGAGCATGTGGTGGTGCGCGACCTCACGATGCAGGTGCGGCGCGGCCTGATCTACGGCTTTCTCGGTCCGAACGGCAGCGGCAAGACCACCACGATCCGCATGCTCTGCGGCCTGCTGCGACCCGACCGGGGTCGCGGCGCCTGTCTCGGTTACGACATCCTCACCGAAACCGCCGCGATCAAGCGCCGGGTCGGCTATATGACCCAGCGCTTCTCGCTCTATGCGGACCTGTCGATCCGCGAGAATCTCGAATTCGTCGCCCGCGTCCACCGCCTGCCCGAGCCGCGCCGAAAGGCCCGTGAGGCGATAGCGCGGCTGGGCCTCGCGGGCCGCGCGGAGCAGCTCGCCGGCACGCTGTCCGGCGGCTGGAAACAGCGGCTCGCACTGGGCGCCTGCATCCTGCCCAATCCCGAGTTGCTGCTGCTCGACGAGCCCACGGCGGGGGTCGATCCGAAGGCGCGGCGCGACTTCTGGGACGAGATCCACCGTCTCGCGCATGAGGGACTGACCGTACTCGTCTCCACTCACTACATGGACGAGGCCGAGCGCTGCCACGAACTCGCCTATATCGCCTACGGCGAGCTGTTGACGCAGGGCACTGTGGAGGAGGTCGTGGCCCGCTCCGGGCTCGCCACCTGGAGCGTGACCGGACCCGGCCTCGCGCGCCTGGCGGACGAACTGAAGACGCTGCCCGGCGTGGACATGGTGGCGCCGTTCGGGGCGGCCCTGCACGTGAGCGGTCGCGAACCGACGACGCTTAAGGCCGCGATCGCACCGCTGCGCGAGCGCGGCACGCAAACCTGGCGCGAGGATGAACCGACCCTCGAGGACGTCTTCATCCATCTCATGCGCCAGCGCCGGGACAATTTCCAATGAGCGCGCTGCCCCGAGTCGGCGATTTCCTGCACCGCACCTGGGCGATGCTCGTGAAAGAGTTTATCCAGCTCCGGCGCGACCGCATGACGTTCGCCATCATGCTGGCCGTGCCGGTGATGCAGCTCGTTCTGTTCGGCTACGCGATCGACACGGATCCGCGCCATCTGCCGACCGCGGTCTTCTCCCGTGACACAAGCGCCTACGCGCGGTCCTTTCTCGCCGCCCTGGAGGCGACCGATTATTTCGATATCGTCCACCGGGCGGAGAGCAACGCGGAGATCGACCGGCTGATTTTGTCCGGCGAGGTACTGTTCGCCGTCGAGATTCCGGCCGATTTCGGCCGCGACATCGTGCGCGGCGAGCGGCCGCAGCTGCTGGTCATCGCCGACGCGGCCGACCCGACGGCAACGGCCGGTCCCATCGCCACACTCCAGACCCTCGCCGGGCGCGCGCTCGCGCGCGATCTTGCCGGCCCGCTCACCGCGCGTCTGGCCGCGCCGCCCCCGATCGAGGTCATCGTGCATCGGCGCTACAATCCGGCCGGCGACACGAGCCTCAACGTCGTGCCGGGTCTGCTCGGCGTGATCCTGACCCTCACCATGATCATGTTCACCGCGCTGGCGGTCACGCGCGAGATCGAACGCGGCACCATGGAGGCCCTGCTCGCCATGCCTATCCGGCCGGTCGAGGTGATGCTCGGCAAGATCGCGCCTTACATCCTGGTCGGCGCCGTGCAGGTCGCGCTGATTCTTATCGCCGGCCGGCTGCTGTTCGGCGTGCCTGTCGTGGGCAGTCTGGCGCTGCTGGTGGCGCTCACCATGTTGTTCGTCGTCGCCAACCTGTCGGTCGGCTATACCTTCTCGACGATCGCGCAGAACCAGCTGCAGGCCATGCAGATGGCGGTGCTGTTCTTCCTGCCGAGCCTGCTGCTTTCGGGCTTTCTGTTCCCCTTCCTCGGCATGCCGCGCTGGGCACAGTGGCTGGGCGAGGTGTTACCGCTCACCCATTTCGTGCGCATCGTTCGCGGTATCATGCTCAAGGGCGCCACCTTCGCGGATTTATCCCACGAAGTCCTCGCGCTGGGCCTGTTCATGCTCGCCGCGATGAGCGTCGCGGTCGCGCGCTTCCGGCAGACGCTGGACTAGTTTCATCGCATAGAGACATAGCGCATGCACGACACGCACCCCGAAGCGATTCTCGAATTCTGGTTCGGGCGCGCGCCCGACGATCCGGCCGAAGCGCGGGCGCGCGGCGCCCTGTGGTTCGGCGCCGCGCCGGAGACCGACCGCACGATCAGGGCGCGCTTCGTCCCAACCATCGAGGCGGCCGCGCGCGGAGAACTCCATCATTGGCTGAACGATGCCCGCTCCGCGCTCGCCCTGATCGTCGTGCTGGATCAGTTCCCGCTCAACGCCTGGCGCGGTACGACCAAACCCTACGAGTATGGCGGACAAGCGCTCGATGCCGCGCGTCATGCCGTCGCGGCCGGTTATCTCCACCGGCTCGCGCCGATCGAAAACGCGTTTCTGATCCTCCCCTACCAGCACAGCGAAGCCATCGAGGATCAGCGCGAATCGGTGCGGCTGGGCGCGGAACTGGTGCGTTCAGCGCCGCCGGCATGGCGCCCGCTGATGAAGGATTATCTCGGCTTCGCGCGCCAACACCTTGCCATCATCGAACGCTTCGGCCGTTTTCCGCATCGCAGTCGCGTGCTGGGCCGCAGCCCTACGCAAGCAGAACAAGAATATCTCGCGGGCGGCGGCGCCACCTTCGGCCAGGGCTAAGGATCGGTCGAATCGAGCTGCAACAGCCGATACCCTGTCTGTCCATACGCGGGGTTTACCGCAATCGCTCAAAAGACCTTAATCGACATGCACGAAGACACGATCGACACCGGAGACATTCAACTGCATTACGCGCAATGGACCGATGGCGCCGCGAGCGCTACGCCGCTGGTGCTGCTGCACGGCGTGACGCAAAGCCTTCGCTACTGGACACCAGTGGTGGATGCGATCGGCGCGGAGCGCCGGGTATTCGCGCTCGATTCGCGCGGGCACGGCCGCTCCGGCCGCGTCGAAAATGGCTATCGCTTCATCGATTATCCGCGCGATCAGCAGGCCTTTCTGCGTGAGGTCGTGCGCGAGCCGGCGATTCTGATCGGCCACTCGCTAGGCGGCATGAACGCCGTCTACATCGCCGCCGAGACCCCCGAACTGGTGCGCGCGATCGTGCTTGAAGATCCGCCGCTTTACTTTTCAGAGCGCGGCATGGGCGTGTTCGAGCCCATCTTTCGCGGCCTCAAGGCTTTGGCGGAATCGGACTTGACCGTGGACGAGATCGCCGCGAGACTCCCCGAGCTGACGCGCGCGCCGCCGGCGTTCGCGCGCTACCATGCCGAGTGCCTCATGCAGCTGGACCCGCAAACCCTGGGACAGGCGCTCGACGGCTCGGCGCTGGCGCCGTGGAACACCGATGAACTGCTCGCGCGCATCACCTGCCCCGTGCTGCTGTTGTTCGGTGAGACGAAGCGCGGCGGCGCGCTCGATGTCCCAGAGGTACAGCGGGCCGAGCGCAAGCTCGCGCACTGTCGCACGGTGTTCGTGAAAGGGGTCGGGCACATGCTGCACGTCGATCGGCCCGAGATCTTCGCCGGCGCCGTGCGGAAGTTCCTGACTGAAATCGAGTGACGATGCGCAGTTCGTGCGCGAGTGCCTGATGCCATGCATGGCGCCAACACGAGGCGGTTAAGAACGTGAAGATGACATTCCTGCACGGTGTCAGATAAAGTTGTGGTTACTACACATTAGGAATCCGCCGCCGCCATAAACCACTCCCAACCGTCCATGGGCGGCTTGTGCTCGTACTTCAGCGGCTTGAGGCTGTCCGGGCACTCCTGGAACGCGCGTTCGGGTCCCGGCCCGGGCGCTCCAGACGGTGAGCACGCGTCGCTGCGGCGCTTGGCCGCTGCTTCCCATCCGTCACATCGCCACCGGGGTCAGGGTATAAACCCGACCGTGCCTGGCAGCCGCCCCGATATCTCCTCGCCGCAACGCGTCCCGGACATCGTCCAGCCGGTAGGCGTCCTCCAGCGACAGATACGGCGACCAGCCCTCGTCGGTCTCCAGCAGTTCCACATCCACTTCAGCGACGTATTTGCCTTCGTGGATCAGCTTGGTTCGGTGCTTCTTCGTCATGTCTTTCTCCTCATGAAATCACTGCTCCAGCGCGCCGGATCGGGCCGATAGGCCGTTACCAGCACGGCGGGCCGATCAGCCCCTTTGGGTATTCCCCAGACCGCGTGCACGGGCTTGCCCTCGCGATCGCTTTGCCGCACCAGAACGCACGGCCCTTTCCCGTAGTTCGGATAGTCCTGGATCACGACACCCTCGGCGAGGCCGGCAACCACGTCTCGTGCAGAGAGACCATCCGCCACCAGCTCGTCATAACCGTGCTCCGATATCCGGGCGTCGCCGGCGTTGACCAACGCCTTGATCCGTTCGAAGGTATCACTCATTGCCGGTCGCCCGGGGCGCACGCTTCTGTGCCACCGTGAGATGGACGTCGTTGACCCGCTCTCCCGTGAATTTATCGTTCTTCCAGAACCAGGGAAACTGCGCCTGGTCGCGCATCGGCTCCTTGCCGCGGTCCTTCTTCCAGTGGATGTTCGGATTTGCTCTAAGAATGCCGGCGCCTCTCTTGCCGCCGGCGAGACTACAACAGTTTCTGAACCCAGACTCGTGTGACAACATGGCGAATGCGCTACTCGAGAGATCGATTGCCGAAATTCGGCTGAACTCGGATGTCCGACGAAGAATGCACCGGTTAACCTGGCACCACAAGACGCCCCGGGCGACCATGGAGTCGGCATCCTTCGACGTCAAGCTTGCCGGGCCGCTCGATATTCCCGCTTCGGTCGAGCGGTTCCGCAGCGCCGGCGACGATGGGCTCGACCGCTGGGACGGGACTCATCTGATCAGAACCATGCGGACGGGAACCCGCGCCGTCCCTTATGTCTGTGCGGTTGCCGGTACGGTAGGGCGGCCGGCGCTTCGCGTGACAGTCGCCGAGCCCGCGCACGGAACGGAGATCCAGTGCGCGCTGCGTGCAAGCTTTGTTACGGCGCCGCCAGACTTCAAGGAACTGCTGCGCACCGATCCGGTGATCGCCAGGCTGGATGCGCAGTTTCGCGGCGTGCGCCCGGTATTGCACTTCGATCTGCTCGCGGCGTTGGTCCGTTGTATCAGCGCCCAGCAGGTGAATCTGCGCTGGGCGGCTATTACCCGGCGGCGGCTGGCCGAAGCATTCGGCGACCGACACGTGATAGACGGCCATGAAGTCTATAGTCTCAGCGCGCAACGGCTTGCCGCAGCCTCGGTGGCGGAGATCCGCGCGCTGCAGTTCACGACGCGCAAGGCCCAGTACATCATCGGCATCGCCCAGGCGATTGCGGCAGGGCGTCTGAAAATGGCCGAACTGGCCGAGTTGCCGGACGAGGAAATCATATCGCGACTGATCACGCTGCGCGGCATCGGCCTGTGGACCGCGGAATGGATTCTTGCGCGCACCCTGGGCCGCCCGCGAGTGGTCGCGGGCGATCTGGGCGTTCGCAAGGCGGTCGGCCTGGCCTACCTGAACAGCGCCGCGCCGTCCGAGCAGGAGGTAAGGCGGGCGATCGCGCATTGGGGCGCATCGGCGAGCGTGGCGCAAACGTTGCTCCTGCACGCGCTTCACGAGAACAGGCTCAATCCGCCTGCGGCGTGATCCATTGACTCGTGGAGTCCCGAGCGGTGACCGCGGCTGCTGCCTACAGATCATTTCATAAATCCCCCTCTCCCCTCGTGGAGGGGAGAGGGTGGGGTGAGGGGAGACGGACAAACAGGCACTTATCAGCCTTTTGGGGGGGGGGGGGGGG
>JBOIDC010000113.1:0-5336 GCA_050740315.1 Gammaproteobacteria bacterium
CAAGATCGCCCGCACCGCCTGGTCCATCTATCACCACAACACAACTTTCAACCCATACCGACTCACAAAATGCTTGACGTGAACCATAGAATCTCAGGGCAGGCTCTGAGCATCGCCGAAGAGCTCCCGTCGCTGTGCTCAAGGGCATGCCTTCACAAATGATAGTGCCTGGTGGATAAGCCCTAAATCTGTGGGCGCGGCGGCCGGGTTCAAGGGCTGGGCGCGGTTTTCGCGACATCCGCATACTTGCGCCCTACGCGACCAGACGGGCGATGGCGCAGCCGGTGAAAAGGCTGAAACCCACGAACAAAGCGACGGCTGTACTGGCGGATTGAGGAATGGATCGTACCGGCATGACGCCGGCAAGGCCCAGCGCCCAGGCCGTGAGCGATACGATGATACTGAGCCACACGCCGGCATATGTCAGCGTGAGCAGGCCCAGTCCAAGGCCCACTGCGTACCACTGGCCCATCGGCTGACGCAGGACATCGTTGAAACTCTTGCCGGCCGCGCGCGTAACGGCCGGTGCTGTCAGCAGCACGGCGGTCACGCCCAGCAACGCGGCGGCGGTGAGCGCGATCCACGACGAGGCGTCCGGCCAGCGCGCCCACGCCGGCGCCAACGCGAGAAAGGCGGCGCCGCCGGTCGCGATCACCGCCGCCAAGCCAAGCCAGCCGCCGTGTTTATCCGAGACCTCGAGCGGGGTGATATCGCGCAACAGAAACCAGGCCATGATCGCGCCGGCCAGGGTCGCACGCGCCAGCGGATCCACACTTGCCCACGGATTACCCAAGATGAAGTAAAGCGTGAAAATGCCCAGCAGCAGCGCATGCGAAGCAGCGCGCGGCAACTCGTTGTTGAGCCTGAACATGGCCCACGAGAACGCCTGCTCGTGGCCGCGCGCGGCGGCGGGTGTCAGGCGCATGCCCCAGCGGGGCACATCGCGCTTCCATGCGCGGTAATCGTCGCCGAATTCCGCTTCGAGAAACGGTTCTTCGTTGATTACCCAGTGCCGGTAAACCGCGTAGATCACCGGGAAGTAAATCAAATAAGGCAGCGGCAGCCCTGCCATGCAGAAAAAGCCGAAGTCCATGGTCAGGTGCGCGAGATAGTAAGGATTGCGGTTGAAGCGGTAAGGTCCACGCACGGTGAGGTTTTTTTCGCGCTCCGGGTAACCGGCGCGGGCGAGATAGCCCGCCGCCCAGCCATGCGATGCCACTGCCGCGATGACCAGCAGGCCGCCGACCAAAAACAGCGGCCAGCCGGGCGGGATCGCGAACAGCAGCAGGATCAGATAGGCGAACCGCCGAGGATTGGTCTTGTCCTTGCGCACCTGTACGCGCTTGCGGGGCGGTGCTGGCGCGGCGTCGGCTGGTTCCACATTGTGCTGTAATGCCTCGCTGCCGGACGATGTCATGAATGTTCCGATGCGCGCGGCGCGCGCGGTTCTGACCGCGGGGTTGTCTCCCCGGCGGGCCGGCGGGAGCGCGCTGTCGTAGACATGATATCTTCGTTGCGCGGCGGTCTGAGGCAGTCGTTCTTGACCGCCAGAAAGCCGCTCCAGTTATACCACTTGAAAAAGAGTTCAACGCGGCTGAAGCCGGTCTGGAACAGGAGATCGACGTTTTCCCCGGCGGTGAGCGGATTCAGCACGCCGCGCAGGCAGTTGGCCTTGTCGAGTATCTGCTCGGGGCTTAAGCCCTGCCGCCGCTTGAAGTCCCAGTACAGTTCCAGCCACACGTCCTCGAAGCAGGAGTTTTCGGCCCGCGTCTTCTCCGCCAGCAGCAGCGCGCCGCCTTCCACCATTCCCGCGTAGACGCGCGCCAACAACTGGCGCCGTTCGGCCAGGGTGAGGAACTGAAGCGTATAAAGGCCGACGACAAAGTTCGCCGGCGGCACGAACCGGACATCCATCACGTTCTGGTGGATGAAACGCACGCTGGGCCATTTAACCCGTGCCTGGGCCTCCTGCACCATCGATTCGCTGCAATCGACACCGACGAAGCGCGCGGCTTCCTTGGCGGCATGATGCGCCGCGAGCAGGTCCAAGGTGACGCCGGTGGCGGAACCCAGGTCGTAGATCACGCTCTGGTCGCGCACGAAGTAGTCGGAGAGCTCCACCAGCATGCGCTGCAGTTCATCGTAGAAAGGCACGCTCTTGCGCACGTGCGCTTCGAACGCGCGCGACACCTCGGCGTCGAAACGCCAGGCGCCCGGTATCGCGCTGATCGTGTCGTCTACGGGTTTCCTGGTCATGCTTGATTATTCCATTGATTGAGGATGCGGCCGCCCGGTCGCACGCCCCAGTTATTATACCTTCAGCTGCTGCTGCCGCCGACCGCTCGGCTTGTGGCGGGCGCGGCCGACGTTCGTTGTTCGCTATCCGGGTGATCGGCGCGCAGCAGCAGCCAGCCAGCCGCGCCGGAAATCACGGAGGCCAGCATCACGCTGAACTTGGCCAGCGGCAGAAGTTCGGACCCCGCGAAGGCGACGTCGGCAATAAAGAAGGACATGGTGAAGCCGATCCCACACAGGAATCCCGCGCCCGCGACCTGCCGCCAGATAAAATCGTCGGGCTTGGCCGCCACACCGGCGCGCACCGCCAGCCAGGCGCCAAGGGTAATGCCCAGCGGTTTACCAAGCGCTAGGCCCAGGACAATCCCCAGACTCACCGGATTGAGCAGGGCCAGCGCGTCCGCGCTCAATGTAATACCGGCGTTGGCCAGCGCGAACAGCGGCAGCACCACGTAGGCCGACCACACCTGCAGGTCGCGCTCCAGGCGTTGCGACGGCGACAGCATGCGTTCGATCATGGCTTCCAGCGCGCGCACCGCCGACTGATAGCGGGCCTCACTGCGTTCGCCGATCGCCGGCGTCTCCAGGCTGCGAAAGATCGCCACACTTTGCCCCAGCAGGGTGTTGGTGTTGGGCGCGCTGTGCGTGGGGATGGCAAAGGCCAGCAACACCCCGGCCAGGGTCGGGTGCAGGCCCGAATACAGCACCGCGGCCCACAAGGCGATGCCGGCCACCGCGTACGGCAGCGGCCGGTACACGCGCATCCCGTTGAGGATCAGAGCAACGCCGAACAGTGCGCCCGCCAGCGCCAGGCTCACGGGCGCCAGATCGTGCGTGTAGAACATTGCGATGACCAGGATCGCGCCGACGTCATCGGCGATCGCGGCGGCCGCCACGAAGATGCGCAGCGACAACGGCACTCTGCGGCCCAGCATCGCGAGCAAACCCAGCGCGAAGGCCGTGTCGGTCGCGATCGGAACGCCCCAGGCGTGGCTTGCGGGTCCGCCCGCGTTGAACAGCAGGTAGATCAGGGCAGGGCACAACATGCCGCCCAGCGCCGCGGCGATGGGCAGGGCCGCCCGTTGGCGCCCGGCCAAATGACCGACAGTGAGTTCGCGCTTGATCTCCAGGCCCACGACGAAAAAGAAGATCACGATCAGGCCGTCGTTGACCCATTCGTGCAGCGAAAGACCCAGCGCATGACCGCCCAGGGTGATGGCGAACTCCGTTTCCCACAGCGCCGCGTACGCGTCGCGCCAGGGCGAATTCGCCCACAGCAGCGCCACCAGCGCGCCGACGAGCATGAGCAACCCGCTGGACGCCGACAAGCCCGCGAACTGTTCGGCCAGCAGGCGGATCTTCCAGCCCAGCGGCTTTTCGATCGCCTCCAGCACCGACTCCTGATCCCACGGGCCGTCGTAGCGACGGTCGTTGACGAAAAACGTGGGCGTCGCCGTGGCCCCGCTTTGCTCGGCGCTTTGAAAATCCTCGCGCACTCTGGCGGCATACGTGTGCTCGTCCAGCTCGCGCGCGAAGCGCGCCGCGTCCAGCCCCAGCGCACGCGCGCCCTGCACCAGGCTGTCACGATCCAGCGCGTCCTGGTGCGCGAACAGGTATTCGTGCATGTCCCAGAAGCGGCCCTGCGCGGCGGCGGCCTCGGCCGCCTCGGCGGCGAGCTGCGCCTGCGGATGCAGCCGCTGGTTGGGGAAATGCCGGAACACGTAGCGCAACTGGCCGGGCAGGCGTTCGTCCCGCAGTTCTTTGATGCCGGGATGCGCGCGCCGGCAATATGCGCACTGATAATCGCCGTATTCGAGCAGGGTGACTCGGGAGTCGACCGGGCCGGAGATGCGGTCACGAGCGGGATCCACCGGCGGTTGCAGTCTGGTGGGAGCAGTCGTCATGCTTGGTGTTTGTATTGAACTGCGTCCATTCTAGCCCGAGGTCCCTCCAGAATGACTGCCCCGTCGCTCGAAGCCGCAGGAGGCAAGCTGACATTCACCGTCAGATTGCGCTTTGAGTGCGCGACCCGCGGGCGCGTCTACCACCGATAGCTGATGCCACTACCGACAATCAGCCGCACGCCCATTCAAGCCGCTACCGATGGCGGGTCAAGCTGCAAATTACGATTGATGAGACACAGGCCCGCCTGAGGATCGCCAACCCACAGCTTAGTCCGCCAGCTGACCGAACTTGCCGCTGCCGAAATCCCGCATGGCCTCGCGGATTTCCTGCTCCGTGTTCATCACGAACGGGCCGTATTGCACCACCGGTTCGGCTATGGGTTCGCCGTTGAGCAGCAGCAGCCTGGCGTCCTGCTTCGCCCGCACTGTGATCGCTTCGCCCTCCTTTTCGAACAGCATCAGGTCCAGCGCGTTTGCCGTGCGGCCGCTGACCTCGATCACGCCTTCCATGACCAGCGCCAGGGTGTTCTCGTGCGCGGGGAATGACAGCGGTATTTCCCCACCGGCGTTGAGCCGGATATCGAACAGGTTGATCGGCGTCACCGTCACGGCCGGGCCTTTCACGCCGTTGTATTCGCCGGCGACGACGCGTACGTGGCCGCCCTCGTTCGGCAGTTCAACCCGACCCATCTGCGCGGCGGCCAGCGCCTGATAACGCGGCGCGCTCAGCTTGTGCGCGGCGGGCAGATTCACCCATAGTTGCATCATGTGGAACAGCCCGCCTTTGCGCGCGAATTCGCGCTCGTGATACTCCTTGTGCAGCACGCCAGAGGCGGCGGTCATCCACTGCACGTCACCGGGACCGATCACGCCTGCATTGCCCGAACTATCGTGATGCGCGACCGCGCCCTCGAAGGCCAGGGTCACGGTCTCGAACCCGCGATGCGGATGCGGACCTACGCCGCGCTGATGATCGTCGGTCGGCGGATAGCGATACGGCGGCGCATAGTCCATCAGGATAAACGGGCTTACGCGCTGGCCGAAATCGTTGCCCGACGGAAAATAATTGCTCACGCGGAAACCGTCGCCCACCCAGTGAATGGGCGCGCCGCGATAAATGCCTGCGATCTTGCGTTC
>JBOIDC010000114.1:0-5181 GCA_050740315.1 Gammaproteobacteria bacterium
TGGTAAAACATGCCCAGATCGACCCGGCCGCCTGAGCGAATCGTGTGCTGAAAATCGAGGCGCTGCAGGTCGATGTCTCGCAACGCGTCCGAAGTCGCGAAATCGCGGTTGGCCTGCGCGGGGTCCGCCTCCAGTTGCGCTTGTGTCAGCGAGCCCGGCAACTCCAGCTCACTGTTTCGGAGGGTGACGTGCAGGCGGCTTTCGGCGTTTTCATGATGTTGATAACCGATGTTGGCATAGCCTTGTAAGGCCTCTTCCCCGGATTGGTCGCGGAAGCCATCTTGCCGCAGGCCCGACAGCGATGCAAAGAAATCCCAGTGCCGACCCAGTACTGCGCCGCCGCTGATCTGCGGACGGATGTAGCCGTGACTGCCGAATTCCAGCCGTGTCCTGAGCGGCGCGGCAGTGTAGGCCGGTCTGAGATGCGAAATTAACGGCCCCGCCCAAAGTGGCGGCGCCGTATTCCAGCGCATTGGCGCCCCGATAGACCTCGACGTAGCGCGCGGTCAGCGGCTCGAGCAGTTCAGGATTAAAAAAGCCGTCGGCGAAGTTCAGCGGCAGATCGTCGCGCAAAAACCGGATGCCGCGCACGCCAAAGGTCAGGGAAACGCCGGAGCCTCGGATCAAGGTGCGCGTCTCGCCCCCGCCGAAGCGGCTCTGGGCGAACACGCCCGGCGCGAAAGCCAGCACGTCTTCGAGATTGGCGACCGCGCCCTCACGGAATGCTGCCGCTTCGATCAGCGTGGTGCCGCCTGGAACACGCGTCAGGTCCTCTCGCGCCTCATCTATCGAGCGCGTGGTCAAGCCGGTCGGGCGGGTCTCCTCGACGGTGATCTCAGGCAGCACAATCGCATGGACCGCCGAAGCAAAGTTCCCGTGCGCGAACGCGACGCAAGCAGTGACAGCAAGCATTGCTTTGACCGCGTATCGACAGGTCTGGCGCATCGCAAAGGTAGGCTTGATCCTTCAGGGTTTGCACGGGCTGCAAGGCGCGCATTATGGAGGCGATGGGCGGCGCGCGGGATATGACAAATTGTCGTAGCCTGCGCGAACCGCGCGCTTGTTGAGCACGAGCTGGCGTTGAAGATAGCTCAATTGAAGCGCCGAGGCGAAGCATGATGCGGACGTCGAAAAGCGATTCCAGGTTCATGGACACGCCCGTGCTAGTGTTGTGTCCCATTAGTAACTGTCGTAACTTCGCCGTCATTCCGGCGGAAGCCGGAATCCAGAAGTCCCTCCCTGGCGCTGGATTCCGGCCAATCCCTGGCCGGAATGACGAGTCCGGACATGTATCGGTTATTTACGGGACAGCACACTAGCTGTGATGGCCCAATAGTTTGTTTCTGTTCATTCGGACTGAGTCTGAGAGACTGGAAGGTGCGAACCAAACCAAACTCTCAGGGAGCACAGCCGAATGAGCATTCACCAGAATGCCCGACTCACGTTGGCCCGTCGATTCGAAATGGTCCGAAAAATCGTTGAGCAGATGCTCGCGCCGGCCGAGGCCGCGGTCGAGGCCGACGTCAGCGCGCCGCCCGCTGAATCTACCTTTCCGACGTTCGCCAAGAGGCTTCGCCATGCCTAGTCCCAGCCGTTCTAGCGCCATGCTCGCTTCCCCGGTTGGCTACGCTGATTTAGCGTTGTCAGTACGTCTCGGGCTTGCGCTTGGACTTCGGGATGCGGGTCGGCTAGGGCCGCCTGCGCCAGAGATCTGATCGCTAGCCTCTCAACTGTTGGGTCTTCGCCAACGGCTTTAAGGGCTAAACTGCGGATGAAGTGAGAAGAGTCATACTGCGCAAAATGGATAAGCTGCCTCTCAGCGGCCGGCAATTGCAGATGTGCCTGCTGGTGGCCGGCGGTCATTCTAATGCACAGATCGCTGCGCGCCTGGGCGTCAGCGAGAATACCGTCATTTACCACAGCCATCAGGTGTACAGCAAACTCGACGTACACAACCGCGCCGAGTTGGTAAGTAAGCTGCTGGGCCGAGCCTACCCGGATTGGCTGGAAGCGGCGGGTGACGCGGACATGGACACGCGGTATCAACGTTCATTGATACTTTTTTTCGCAGGGCTCGTCGCAAGTTCCGAGCCGCGAGTTCCGCCACGGTCAACGCCAGTTCGGGCTCCAAAGCATCTCCCAGAATCCAGGCGGCGGAAAGGCCGGCGTAGGCCAGAATCCACTTCAGCAGTCGCCTGCGTTCAAGGCCCGCCGCTTCGGCGACCACGCCCGCTTGGCGCGACAAACGTCCCGGCGCGGTCGCCGTGTCGAGATCGGGATTGCAGAAGATATTCGCGAAGTCGAAGCCGCGTTCGCCCAGCAGGCGTTTCGGGTCGATAGCGAGCCAGCCGTGGGGGCCGAAGTCGAGGATGTTGCCGTGATGAGATGAGACCCCAGCGGGCCAGATGCCGGTCAAATGTCATGCCTTACAGAACTGAGCGATCGGGTCTGGGTCAATGAAGCGTCGCATGCGTGATCCATGTCCTCGAGCGTCGATGCGGCAACGGCCATTCAGATGCCGCCGCCGATCGATGCTCGATCACGTGGATGCTATTGCCGATAGCCATGTATGAATGGCAAGCATGCGCGCGGGCTCAGATCATGCGCCTGACGTGATCGCTATGCGTCGCGATCACGTCGCTTGTACTTGCGCAGGGCCGGATCGGCGCTATCGATATCTGCCTGGACGGCGTCACGACTGCGCTCGTAGACAATCTCGCGGCCCATCACGCTACCGACGTACGCCTGACCATGGCGATTCGGGGCCAGTTCGCACCGGACGCTGTGAACGCCTTCACCGAGGACAACCTGTATGCGTTCGGCTCGCTTGCTCAGCACGACGACTTCCAGGAATTGCCCGCTTTCGGTGACGCGTACCTTGATTTTCTCGATGTTCATACGGTCGTCAATCCTGCTTCGTGAGGCGCCCGGGTTTGGCTTGTCGCGGCCGATTCGTTTCCGTGTGAGCAACCCGACGCCGATGCTAAATCTCAACGCTATTTTTTACCCTTCAATAACGCCTCGAGATCGGCGAACGGCTTGTGCGTGGCGGATGGCTCGTGCATTCCGCCTGGCGTTACCTGCCCGGATGCGTCGGCGACTTCCTGCCGCGCGTGCTCGTTGTCGTGGCAGTACAGACACAGCAGCTCCCAGTTGCTCCCGTCGGGCGGGTTGTTGTCGTGGTTGTGGTCCTTGTGATGAACCGTGAGCTCGCGCAGACGTTTGCCGCTGAACTCGCGTCCGCAGCGCCCGCAGATCCAGGGAAACAGCTTGAGCGCCTGTTCGCGATAGGTCTTCGCCCGTTCGTCCTGATGGCGCCGCGCCTCGGCAACAATGCGGTCCTGGCTGTGACTGTCTGAACGTGTATGCTTCGATGCCATGCGGATATCCTCCAGGCGCCCGATTGAAACCGTTTTGGCTTGAGCGCTTCATGTCGCCGAGCCGTGTCGGCGACGCCGTTGAGTTCTGCTGGCAAGCGGTTGAATTTCCCGACATGCGCTGAGCCCGCCGAGCGCGGCTAAGCGGGCTGACTGTATGATCGTTTATAAACAGCCTGACGCCGAAGATCAAATTCAAGCGCCCGATAGCATTGATTAATGGCGGGATTCAAGTTATTCAGGGCATGGTCTTAGAATCGCGAGCTTCCACTATTCACATGACAACGAGATTGCAATGACTGATGCAGCAAAGGTGGGGACCTGCGTCGGCCTGATCTCCGACACGCACGGACTGCTGCGGCCGGAGGCGGTCGAGGCGCTCAAGGGTTCCGATCTAATTCTGCACGCCGGCGATATCGGCGAGCCGCAGATCCTCGACGCGCTGAGACAGCTGGCGCCGGTCGTGGCCGTGCGCGGCAACAACGATCATGCGCCGTGGACGGCGGACATCGCCGAATGGGAGGTCATCACGGTCGAAGATGTCGCGATCTACATGCTGCACGACGTGAATGACCTGGAGACCGATCCGGCCGCGGCCGGCTGCCAGGTCGTCGTCAGCGGGCATTCGCATCAGCCGCGCGCAGAGCGACGCGACGACGTGCTGTTCGTCAACCCTGGCAGCGCCGGACCCAGAAGATTCAAGCTGCCCGTCACTGTGGCGCGGCTGCGAGTGAACAATCGCGAGGCGAGCGTCGAGATTGTCGACCTTTTGGAAGGGACTGCATGCCTCGCCGACCATCGGCGACGAGACAGATAAACACTTCTATCTGCGCGCCGAGCGATCGGCGGCGCCGTTAGTAACTCAACCGGAAAAGGCCGGGACGCGGCGAAGTCCGGGTTGCAGACGCCGCCCCAGTACGACACCCGCGTGGGATGGCGCCGCGGATACTTGACTCGTTCCAGAAAAGCGCCGACACTGCGGCGCCATGGTTTCGGTTAGCACTATCGCGACAACGAATGTCGAACGCGGCTACACGCTCCGAAGTGCGCGAGACGCGTTGCGAGGCGCGGGGTTGCGGGTAACCGCACCGCGAACGGCTGTGCTGATGTGGCTGTCCGAGCATCCCCACGCCACCGCGGATCACATCAGGTCAGGCGTGCGTGGGCGCTTAGGTTCGGTATCCACACAAGCGGTGTACGACGTGCTCGCGGCTTGTACCGGCGCGGGCCTGGTGCGGCGGATCGAACCGGCCGGTCACCCGGCCCGTTATGAGTGCCGCGCTGGCGACAACCACCACCATCTGATCTGCCGTTCCTGCGGCCGCACCGAAGATGTGGACTGCGCGATCGGCGCCCGGCCCTGCCTGACACCCAGTGAGACCTGCGGGTTCGACATCGACGAGGCCGAGGTGGTGTTCTGGGGCCACTGTCCCCGCTGCCTGGCCGGTGCTTAGCTCCGAAACCAAGCCGACCGCCACGTCCGACACGGTCGAAGCGACCGCGCCGGGACGGCTTCAACAGCAATGCGCCCACTACGACGAAGAGGCACTACCATGACTGATACGAAACGCAAACCTACCACGACCGACGCCGGCATCCCGGTTGCGAGCGACGAGCACTCGCTCACCATCGGACCCAACGGCCCGGTCCTGCTGCAGGATCACTATCTGATCGAACAGATGGCGAACTTCAACCGGGAGCGCATCCCGGAGCGCCAGCCGCACGCGAAGGGCGGCGGCGCGTTCGGCAAATTCGTCACCACCGGGGACGTCAGCGCCTACACCAAGGCCGCGGTGTTCCAGCC
>JBOIDC010000115.1:0-5137 GCA_050740315.1 Gammaproteobacteria bacterium
TAACCTGCTTCATCGACCCCTCCAGTGTAGCGCCTAAAGGATCGGACCAATGCACACCAAAAAAGTTCACCCATTATTCAAGGCTCAGTAGGGGGAAGGCTGGGATGGGGGTGAGACGATCCAGCCCAGCGTCCCTGCGGGTCGTTCGGCCAATGCAATGTTCACTGGACATTCAATTAGGCCTTACCCAAACCGTCCGGTAATGTAATCCTCCGTCTGCTTTTCGCGCGGATTGGTGAAGACTTTATCGGTCTGGTCGAACTCGATCAGCTTGCCCAGGTGAAAGAAGGCGGTATAACCGGACACCCGCGCCGCCTGCTGAAGATTGTGCGTGACGATCACGATGGTGTAGTTATCGCGTAATTCCGTGATCAAATCCTCGATCGTGGCGGTGGCGATGGGATCCAGCGCCGAGGCGGGCTCGTCCATCAGGATTAATTCCGGATCGACCGCGATCGCGCGCGCGATGCACAGCCGCTGCTGCTGACCGCCGGAGAGCGCGGTGCCGGGCGTGCGCAGCCGGTCGGCGACCTCGTCCCAAAGGCCGGCCCGGCGCAGCGATTGCTCGACCAGATCGTCCATGGCCGAGCGACTGTCCAGCAGGCCGTGAATGCGCGGCGCGTACGCGATATTTTCGTAGATGCTCTTGGGAAAAGGATTCGGGCTTTGAAACACCATGCCGATACGCGAGCGCAACAAGACCACATCCAGCGCCGGATCGTAAATGTCGTTCCCGTCGATCTCGATCTTGCCTTTGATCCTGACGCCTCCGATCAGGTCGTTCATGCGATTCAGGCAGCGCAGAAAGCTCGATTTGCCGCAGCCTGAAGGACCGATTAACGCCGTCACTTCGCGCTCGACGATGTCCATGTTGATGTCGAACAGGGCTTGCTTTTCGCCGTACCAGAGGTTCAGGTTGCGGATTTGGGCCTTGATCGGGTTATCGACGTTGGCCGCAGGCGCATCGACCGGCGGTTTGCCGCTGATGTCTCGTTGGGGTTGCTGCCGCTCCTCGACTTCCCGTTCCACGGGCGTCGCGCGGCCATTTGCCTTCAGTTCCGACTGATCGGTCCCGTCTGCGGCGCGTGTCGGCTGCTGAACCGAGGCGTGGCGCGTGCTTGGCGCGGGCGGACTCTCTCGTCTATTGTTCATAATCGTGTTCTCTGGTCACCAGCGCCGGGTATAGTGATTGCGCAGGTAGATCGCGGTTGCATTCATCAGAATCATCACGGCGAGCAGCACCAGAATGCCGGCCGCCGTGCGTCCGGTGTAGGATTGCTCGGGCTGTCCCGCCCAGGTGTAGATCTGGGCCGGCAGCACGGTGGCCGCTTGCGTGAAACTGGTTGGCGGGTCGGGGATGTAGGCGATCATGCCGATTATCAGCAAAGGCGCGGTCTCGCCGATCGCCACGGCCATGCCGATGATGGTGCCGGTCAGGATACCTGGCAGCGCCAGCGGCAGCACGTGATCCTTGACCATCTGCCAGCGCGAGGCGCCGACCGCCAGCGCGCCTTGCCGGATCGCGTCGGGTACGGCCCGCAATGCGGCGCGCGCGGCGATGATGATCAGCGGCAGGGTCATGATGCCGATTGTCAGGCCGCCCGCCAGGGCCGAAGAGCGCGGCGTGCCGAAGAAATTGATGAACACGGCCAGACCCAGCAGGCCGAAGATGATGGACGGCACCGCGGCCAGATTGTTGATATTGACTTCGATCCAGTTGGTAAGGTGGTTCTCGGGTGCGAACTCCTCAAGATACACCGCCGTCATCACGCCCAGCGGAAACGCGAGGATAAACACCAGGAAGATGAGGTACAGCGACCCGACCAGCGCCGACTTGAGTCCCGCCATTTCCGGGATCTTGGAGTCGCCGTTGGTGAACAGGTGCGTATTGAAGTTGAGCGCCACCCGGCCCTGTGCGGCCAGACGATCGACGACCCGTCTTGCTTCTTCGTCCAGCGTGTTGTAATTACCCTTTAAGTATTGGTCCACATCGTCGCTGGCCAGCACCCATTCGGTGCGCGTGGTGTCGATCAGCTCGGGATTTTCTTCTATTAGCCCCGGCAACAGACGCGACCAGCCGCGGCTCACCAGCGAGTTGAATTCGTCGCTTAACGCCTCGTCCTCCACACCGCCGCCGGGATCGAACATCACGTCGTCCGTGTAAGTGTAGGTTAGCTCGATCTCCGCCTGCTTGAGGCCCGGCAGCGCCTTGATCACGATGTCCGTGAAGAACAGGGCCAGAAAGGCGCCAGCGATGCATAAGGCGCCTATGCAGTAAGCCTTGAAGCGGCGCTCGGCGCGATAGCGCTTTTGCAGTCGCTTTTGTGCGGCGGCTTGTTGATCTCGTGTCATCGGCGCGGCCTATACGTAGCGTTGGCGGAAGCGGCGCACCATGGCGCTCGACAGCAGATTAAAGACGAGCGTCACGATGAACAGTATGAGTCCCAGCGCGAACGCGGATTGGGTGCCCGGGCTGTCAAATGCGAGGTCGCCGGTCAGCGAATCCGAGATCTGGATCGTCACCGTAGTCATGTCTTCCAACGGGTTTAAGGACATATTCGGCCGCAGGCCCGCGGCCATCACCACGATCATGGTCTCTCCCAGCGCGCGCGACACGCCCAGCAGGAAGGCCGCCAGAATGCCCGGAAAAGCCGCCGGCAGCACCACGTGTTTGATGGTTTCGGCGCGGGTGGTGCCGAGCGCGTACGAGCCCTCGCGCAGCTTGTTCGGCACGCTGTTAATCACATCGTCCGACAAGGAAGAGATGAAGGGCGTGATCATGATGCCCATGACCAGGCCGGGCGCGAGAGCGTTGGTGGTAGCGACCTCGAGTCCGAAGGTCTGAGCGGCGACGACGACCAGCGGGCTCACCGTGATGGCGGCGAAGAAACCGTAAACCACGGTCGGGATGCCCGCGAGCACTTCAAGGGTCGGCTTGGCCCAGGCGCGTACGGTCGGCGGAGCGTATTCGGCCATATAAACGGCTGCGAACAGCCCGACCGGCAGCGCCACGCACATGGCGATCAGCGCGATCATGAATGTGCCGGCGAACAGCGGTACTGATCCGAATTTGGGCTCGACACTCTGCGCGCCGCCGAAGCCGGCCGCCGGGTTCCAGGTTGTGCCGGTGATAAAATGCCAGAAACTTACTTCCTGGAAAAACCTGAAGGACTCGAACAGCACCGACAGTACAATGCCGACCGTGACCAGAATGGACAGCACCGCGGCAAGCTGCAGCAACCCGCGGATGACGTTATCTACTATGACGCGCGCCCGCAGATCGGGCTGCACGGCGCGTACACCATACCAGGCGCCGCCAGCGGCCACGGCGAGGCCAATGAACACGATCGCGATTCCCGGCGGGGCGGGCGCGCCGACCAGGTGCAGGAAGGCCGCGGCCAAGGTGACACCCAGCGCGGGCACGGCCGCCATGATCGCCGCGTACCAGCCATATTGACCCGGCAGCGAGTAAAGCTTTTGACCGTTCGAAGCGGCTGCGACTGCTTGTCTGCGGCCAAGCAGGTAGGCGGTCGCCGCCAGCAGAAGAAGACCGCCGCCTAACCAGAAGATGGTTTGTCCGACACTCACGATATTTTTATCGTTACTGACGTGGGCAGGAAACGCAAGGGGTTAAACAGTATAAACACTGGCCGGCCCCGCAAGGCCGGCGCTTGCGCGAGGACTATCAACTAATCATCCTTCCAGATCGCTCATCTCGAGCTTCTCGCGGTCCGCAACGCTTTCCTGCATCTCGCGCAGGGTGTCCTCCGGCAACGGGATCAGACCGATATCCTTCAGCAGACCGTCCTCGCCGATCATCTGATCGCTCATAAACAGCGATACATAATCTTCCATGGCCGGCACGGCATCGGCGTGCGCGTTCTTGATGTAGAAAAACAGACTGCGGGCGACCGGATATTCGCCGGAAGAGATCAGCTCCCGCTCGGCCGGTGTTCCGTTGATGGTTGCGGCCTTGATGCTGTCGGCGTTCTCCTCCAGGAAGCTGTAACCGAAGATGCCGACCGCGCCCGGGTCCTGCTCGATGCGCTGCACGATGAGATTGTCGTTTTCGCCGGCCGGCACGTAGGGACCATCGTCGCGCACGGCGGTATATGCTTCCTCGTATTCCTCCATCTCTTCGGAGGCGACCTCCATCACCAGCTCCTCGAAGGCGTCGCGGGTGCCCGAGGTGGTCGGCGGGCCGTAGATCACGATCTCCTCGTCCGGCAGATCGGGATTGATCTCGCTCCAGTTCTGATAGGGATTTGCGACCAGCTCGCCGTCCTGCGGCACCTCGGCCGCCACCGCCAGAAAAATCTCTTCGAGGGTGAGTTCCAGATCGGGCCCGTCCATGCTGTTGGCCACGACGATGCCGTCGTAACCAATGAGCGCCTCAGTGATGTCCGTAACACCGTTTTCCTGGCAAATCTCGAATTCGCCGGCTTCCATGCGCCGGGAAGAATTCGTGATATCGGGCGTGTTGGCCGCGGCACCCTTGCAGAATAGTTCCATACCGCCGCCCGAGCCCGTCGACTCGACTACCGGCGTTGGCCAGTCCGTGACGGCGCCCAGCTCCTCGGCCACATAGCTTGAAAAAGGATAAACCGTACTGGAACCGACGATGCGTAACTGGTCGCGCGCCTCGGCCTGGTTTATGCCGGCGCCCAGAAAACAGATCGCAGCAGCGGCCGTACTGACCAATATTCGTTTGTTTGGTATCGCCATGAAGCCTCCTGGTTTGGGGTATTTGTCTGGGATGAGAATGAGGCGAATAGCACCTCGGGAATGATCAAGGAACAACCATCGAAATCGCGCGTAGGGTGGCCTACATTTGTTACGTAAAGAGCCTACATTTGTTACGTAAAGAGTAGGGTGGCCTACATTTGTTACAAAAAGATGAAAGGGGTTTGATCGCTGGATCGATGTGCCTATGATCGAGATGCCTTAAGAACAGCGGGGTTGGACTGAAAGAACTGGTCCGAAGCCGTTGTCAGCCGGTCAATCTACCGACTCGTCCGGTAGCCGGAATACCATCAGCGTGGAGCCGTTGCCCTCGTCGCGATCCGCCGGGGCGATGCTCTCCGGAGTGAGGTCTGCGGAGAATTGCGCCAACTTGTTGCTGCCTGTTGGTACGGCA
>JBOIDC010000116.1:0-4855 GCA_050740315.1 Gammaproteobacteria bacterium
GAATCGGTATGGGCGATCGACGCCAATACCGACTGCAACACTTCCTCGGAGAGTTCCGCGTCATCGACGGCGCGCGCCAGCACCAGCGCACCGACCATGCTCGCGAAGATCGCCAACGCCCGCTCGCGCTTCGCGCGCTTGGACTTGCCTGGCAGAAGTCGCGTCAGCATGTCGACCACGGAGCGCACGCCCTGGGTGAAGGCACCGCGCACCGGCGAGCCATGGCGCGCGGCTTCCGCACCCAGCGCCGCCAGCGCGCATCCCTCGCCTAGCCGATCACGGTGCGCGGGAGACAGATAAGCCGACGCGACGGCAGACAAGGGGTTCCCGCCGTCACGCTCGGCCACCTGATGCAAGGCGTCCAGTGAGCCTTCCAGCGCGCGCGCACAGGCCTGCGCCATCAAATCCTCTTTCGACGCGAAGTGGCCATAGAAGCCCCCGTGGGTCAGGCCGGCGAATTTCATCAGCTCCGCCACCCCGATGCCGTCGAAGCCGCGCTCGCGAAACAGTCTCGCAACCCTCAATGATCCGTTCCCGGTTCTGCGCCGCCTCTGCCCTGCTGACTCTCATCTTCTCGACCTCGCTCGACCCGTATTACGTTGACATTATAAATTATGAGTATAATATAAGCGCAATGATGATGTCCATCATTTAAAATAGGCGGCTCACCGGCTGCCCGACACCGACCGACTCCTGCCAGCGCCAGTTCCGATACGCGCAAGCCTGTGTGCCGTCCAAAAATCTTGTAGCGCATGCGATCTCCCCAATATATGACATACGTCATGATTGCAATATATGACGGACATCATATATACTGCCAAGTCATGGTCAGACCCTCAAGGTAATCAGGATGAAGGTGAGCAGAGAGCAGGCAGTCCTAAACCGGGAGCGGATCCTTGATGCCGCAGCCCAGCTATTCCGCGAGCGGGGGTTCGAAGGGATCGGGGTCGCGGACCTGATGAAGGCGGCGGGCCTTACTCATGGCGGCTTCTACGGCCACTTTTCCTCGAAAGAAGACTTGATGGCGCAGGCGTGCGCCCGCGCACTGACCCGGTCAATCGAGGCCTGGAGCAAGCGCGCCGACAGTGCACCGGATGATCCGCTGTCATCGATCGCCGGCGTCTATTTATCCAGAAGGCATCGCGACAATCCTGGCGCGGGTTGTGTTTTGGCCGCGCTCGGCCCCGACGCGTCCCGACAGGGCCCGGCCGTGCGGCGCGCTGTCACGGAAGGATTGCGTTCGGCTCTCGAATTTCTAACCAAGCTGGTTGCGGGCAAGCCGAAGGCCGTAGGAAGACAGAAGGCCATCAGCACCTACGCAAGCTTGGTGGGCGCGATGATCATGGCGCGCGCGGTCGACGATCGGGCGCTGTCGCAGGAAATCCTGAACGCCGTATTAGCGTCTGTTTCCAAATCCAACGCGTGATTGTGCGCGGCATACACACCCTTCGCGCCGAGCTCACACCCTAATCGACACCCTAATCATGGAGATCGCTCATGTCGCAACGTGAAATTGTTCTGTGCAACCCAGTCCGCACCGCCATTGGCAGCTATGGCGGCTCTCTGAAGGACGTTCCTGCTCCTGCGCTTGGCGCTGTCGTGGTGCGCGAGGCGCTGCGACGCTCCGGCATCGATCCGGTGCAAATCGAAACTACAGTGATGGGTAATGTGATCCAGGCGGGGGCGAAGATGAATCCCGCACGGCAAGCCGCCGTCGCCGGCGGGCTGCCTGTGCAAGTCCCGGCGCTTACAGTGAACCGCGTGTGCGGCTCGGGCGCACAGGCGATCGCGACTGCTGCATTGGAAATCCTCTCCGGCTACGCGTCATGTGCCATTGCGGGCGGAATGGAAAGCATGGACCAGGCGCCGTATCTCATGGGGGGCGGACGTTGGGGCTATCGCATGGGCGACGCGCAGATCTTCGACAGCATGCTCCGTGACGGCCTGAACGACGCCTTCAGCGGCGAGCCCTCTGGCTGGCACACCGAGGATCTCGTGAGCCGCTATGACATCACGCGCGAAGCCCAGGACCGGTGGGCAGCCCGCTCTCAGCAGCGATTCAGCACCGCGCAGGCGGAGGGCAAGTTCAAGGAAGAAATCGTCGCGGTCGAAATAGAGAGCCGCAAAGGTCCCCTAACCTTCGATAAGGACGAGCAGAACCGTCCCGATACGTCGATCGACACGCTGGCCAAACTGAGACCGGCGTTTCGCAAGGACGGCACGATCACGGCGGGCAATGCGCCGGGCTTGAACAGTGGCGCTGCGGCGATGATCGTGGCGGAGCGCGCATTCGCCGATGGCCTAGGACTAAATCCGGTGGCACGGCTGGTGTCGCACGGTGTGGCTGCGGTCGAGCCGGGCATGTTCGGCCTGGGTCCCGTCCCGGCCGTGCGAATGGCTTTAAAGCGCGCGGGCTGGAAGGTCGCCGACGTGCAGCGGATAGAGATCAATGAGGCCTTTGCCGCGATTGCCCTGGCCTGCATCCGTGAACTGGAGTTGCCGGAAGCGATCGTCAACGTTGAAGGCGGCTCCATTGCGCATGGCCATGCCATTGGCGCGACGGGTGCCGTGCTCACGACCAGGCTGATCCACTCGATGCAGCGCGATGGTCTCAAACGGGGGATCGTCACCTTGTGCATCGGCGGTGGTCAGGGAATCGCGCTTGCGCTCGAGATGCTTTGACGAGTAGCCGACAGCGAGGGAAATCATCGTGAAGATCAGGAATGCCTTCGCGTTCGTCCCCGGCGCCAATCGCGGTTCTCGTTCTCGTCGCGCGCGATAGAGCGCGGCTTGATGCGCCTGGCCGTACGATTTACTTGGTGATGCTCAAGCCTACAAGCCGGAAAACTTTTTCATTTAAATCTTTTTTTGAGGAGACGCAATCATGTCACTTTCTATGCTTCTCGAGCGGGCTAATGCGAAGAGCAAGGGAACGTCGGAAAAACTGGAAACCGCGCCCACCAAATTCGTTGAGGCTGATGGGATTAGATTTGCCTATCGCAGTTTTGGGAGCACAAGCGGTACGCCTTTGGTGTTTCTACAGCACTTTTCAGGAACCATGGACGATTGGGACCCAGCGGTGGTCAACGGTCTTGCAAAGGATCGCCCTGTCGTTGTTTTCGACAACACAGGCGTTGGGAAGTCTAGTGGTAAGACGCCTGACAATGTCCTGCAAATGGCAACGGATGCCGCGCGCTTCATGTCGGCGCTCGGCGTCAGGAACGTCGACCTCCTCGGATTCTCTCTCGGTGGCTTAGTTGCGCAGCAACTCGCCGTCGATCATCCTGAGTTGGTCAGAAGAATTGTGCTCGCAGGCACTGCTCCTCAAGGGGGCGATGAGCATTTGCTGAAGGTATTGGGTGAGGCATTCTCGCAGAAGGACGCTTCTGACCCGAGGCTATACCTATTCTTTACGCATTCAGGGGCGAGTCAGGCTGCCGGCCGCGCCTTTTTGGCGCGCGTCAACTCCAGGAAGGCGGACCGGGATCCGCCGAGTGGTAAAGAAATTACGGACCCGCAGGCGAAGGCCATTATCACCTGGTGTGCCATGAAAGATCCTGAGCATTCAATCTTGAAGGCCATCAGTCAACCCGTGCTGGTCGTAAATGGAAGCAATGACATCATGCTTCCGACAGAGAATTCTTATGTCATGTTCAAACATCTAAAAGATGCCAAGTTGATCTTATATCCGGACTCCGGACACGGGGCGCTTTTCCAATATGCTGACGATTTCGTCTATCAAACGACGCGATTTCTGACCGACTAATTGGCTGCACGCAAGCGTCATGAAGGCGTTCGCCCTTTTCACCCCGGAATAGATATGCGACTTCCAGTCTCCAGAAGATACCAGCACGTCTTGTTTGCGGGCGTCATGTCCTTCGTCACGACGCTAATCGTATCGGGCGTCATTACTGCATCGCAGGCGGGCATGGATACTCAATATGTCGATCGTTGGATGAAGGGGTTTTTCGTGGCCTGGCCTATCGTTTTTATCGTGATCTTGGTAATTGCTCCTCTTGTATCGAGATTCGTCCAAGCGATCGTTGAAGAGACCTAGAAAGCAGAAGCCACTCGTATTCGTTGGACACTGGCGGCAATGAGAGTCGGAAAGGATCGTGATCGGAAAACGCATTAAAAAAATGTATGCCCGATCGCGGAGTCGGAGCGGGACCGTTGACTTTCGCGGCGTAAGTGTGGGGTTGCCCTACGACTGTTACGCATTGAGGAACTCGATGTGCTATCGCAGCAGTTGAAGGTACGGCGGCGAAGCTCAGTCAGTGCCGCCGCACGTCGAAGGCGCGGAGATGGGCTGTCCGGTCGCCGCGCTCGGCTCGGAAATGCCGCGCCAGGCGCCCGAGGTGCGGCGCGCGGCCACGCGCCGCATCGAGGAGATGATCGATGTCGTTGCCCGCCAGTCGCCCGACTGGGGGCAGCCGGGCGCACACGAGCACGCGCTCGTTACAGCGGCCACGATGGTCGGCACATTGCTGCTGGCACGCGCTGTCGACGACTCCAAATTTTCCGACGCGCTGCTCGAGGCCGCGCTGAAGGACTTCGCCCCCACTGGCGTCTGACTCCACCTGCACTCATGCCATTCCCTTTTTTTGACATTAAATATGATGATCATCATAAATATAGTCGCACGATGAACGAAACTACCACTACCCACAGAAAGGCATTTCCATGAAAATCGAAAGTAAGGACATTATGAAGAGCAAGATAGCGCTCGTTACAGGCGCCTCGTCAGGCATCGGCAAAGCCACGGCGCAGCGGCTCGCGATGGCTGGCTACAAGGTCTACGGCACCAGCAGACGAGGAGCCCAAGCGGACCAGCGATCGTTCGAGATGCTGCCCC
>JBOIDC010000117.1:0-4583 GCA_050740315.1 Gammaproteobacteria bacterium
GCCCTGCAAGAAACGACTCCCGACGCATTGATCAAAGTCGCAGACGATAATTTGTACAAAGCCAAGCGCGCGGGGCGCAACAAGGTGGTCGCTTAAACGACTGATTCTACTGATTACCATCCTCCGGGCGCTGCGGCGGCCGCGCTCCGGGCCGGCGATATTACTCCAAGGCCTTATAACGTATCAGATGTCTCAGCGCGGCCCCTCGATTGCCGGTGTCCTCGTAAAGGGCCGACAGGTTGTAATGCGCGTCAGCAAGGTTCGGATCGATCTTAAGTGCCTGTTGGTAGGCTTCGATCGCCGCGTGCCGGCGACCAATCTCCTCCAGCACGCACCCGAGATTGAATGCGGCGGTCGCGTCCCCTGAATCGATTGAGAGGGCGTGGCGGTAATGGGCCTCAGCATCGGCTGAGCGCCCTTCTTCCTGCAACAGGCGCCCAAGATTTATGTGCGCGCTGCAGTGGCCAGGATTTAGTTCTACGGCTCGCGCATATGCGGTCTTTGCATCTTCCGTGGCACCAGCGATTTCAAAGTCCAGCCCCATATCGAACCATTCGTCACCCGATGTGTCAGGTAACTCCGCGTCTTGCGCGACTCCCCGGACCAGCGGTGCGACCTGGTTCGCCATCTCGCCGATCGAGAAGTTTAAGTGAGCCTGGCCCGTGGCCGGATCCCATACAGTCTGCTGATTCTGAACCAGCACGTCATCGTGTTCGACCACAATGCGCACGGCGCTCAAAGGCGCGCCGCTCGGGAGTTGCGCTCTTAGCGTTCTGAGGGTGCGATAGACCTTGCGGGCTGGGATCGAGGCCGCGCGAAGTTCCTGGGCAGTGCGCAGCAATATCAGGTCCTGAAAAGAGAACCGGTACTTGCCGCTGCCGTCTCTGGCTGCCGTGGTGAGGCCAGCGCGGGCGAATGATCTGATCTTGGAGCTTGGAATATCCAGGAGTCGGGCAACATCCTGGATGGTAAATGCCGCCATTGCGAACGGATGCTACCTTCTGCGCGCTGACTTGCCGCTGGCTGCTGCCTTCTTCGTAACGCGCCTTGGGGGCTTGCGCTTCGCGCCCGCCTCGCGCTTCCCCGCGGCAAGGCTGGCCCTGAGGGCTTCCATCATGTCGATGATCTTGTGCTCGGGTTCCTCTGCGGCCGTCACAGAGATGTCTTCGCCTTCGACCTTGCGCTGGATCAACTCGAGCATGCGTTCGCGCACCGCGTCTTTGTACTTCTCCGGCTGAAATTCGTCGGACTTAGCCTGATCGATCAGCTGTACAGCGAGCTTCAATTCATCCTTGTTGACTGATGCATCGCCGATCTGCACCTCGGAAAATGGACGAATCTCGCTCGCGTAGCGTAGTTGTTCCATGACCAAACCGTCATCTTGCGGCCGCACCAGGACCAGGTACTGCTTGCCACGCGCCGCATACTGCGCCAGCGCGGCCCGACCGGTTTCGTGCAAGGCTTGAGCAAGCAGCCGGTAAGCGCGGGCGCCACCTTTATCGGGCCCCAGATAGTACACGCGGTCAAGATAAATGCGAGGGACCTTATCAGCAACCACGAACTCTGCAATGTCTATGGTGTGCGTAGCTTTCTGCTCAAGCGCCCCCAGTTCTTCATCGGTGAACAAGACGTACTGACCCTTGGCAAACTCGTAGCCTTTGACGATATCCTCTCTGGCTACCGGTTCGCCCGTCTTCGCCGACACCAGTTGTTGCTTAACGCGAGCACCGTCTTTCTTGTTGATCTGATTAAAATGAATGTAGGTCGAGCTTTCGTAGGACGTAAATAACTTGACCGGTATTGAAACCAGCCCGAACGAAATCGTCGCAGATGCCAGTGATCGCATGGCCATAACCCGCATCATATAACCGGAAATCATATGGCGGCAACCACCCGTGACCTGCTCGACACGTACCGCACGAAGCGCTCGGCTGAGCGTACGCCCGAGCCTTTCGGGCGGACCCGGCGCACCAAAGGACACTTGTTCGTCGTCCAGCAGCATGCCGCTCGACGGCTCCATTACGACTTCCGGCTCGAATTAGGGGGTGTGCTTCTGTCGTGGGCGGTGCCCAAAGGCCCTTCGCCCAATCCAGCCGACAAGCGCCTGGCCGTGCAGGTAGAAGATCATCCACTGGAGTACGCCGCGTTCGAAGGTCTCATTCCCGAGGGCAATTACGGCGCCGGCGGCGTCATCGTATGGGATCGGGGCGCGTGGTTGCCGATCGGCGACCCTGCCGAAGGCCTTGAAAAGGGCAAGCTCTTGTTCGAGCTGCGCGGCTACAAACTGCGCGGCAGATGGACCTTGGTGAAGACGAGAAAAAGCCCAAAGGACTGGTTGCTGATCAAGGAAACCGACGGCTATGTCGTTGAGGGTGGCACCGCGGCACTTGCGCCCGATTCGATCCTGTCGGGCCTCACCGCTTCCGAGATCAAAGCGCGGTATGACCCCGCGAAGCGCGTTGTCAGAAAGCTCAAGCGCCTCAGGGTACCGAGCAAATCATTCTCAGCGAGCCAGACCAAGGTCATGCTGGCGCGTTCCGGCACACCATTTACGAAAGCTGGATGGCTGTTTGAGGTCAAGTTCGACGGTTACCGGATACTGGCGGGTCGCGAAGCTCACCACGTGACCCTGCACTCCCGCGCCGGCAACGACCTGACGGCGACGTTTCCGGAGATTGCCGAAGTCGTGCGCGCCCTGCCTTTCAATGAACTGGTCATCGACGGCGAGGCGGTGGTGCACGATGAGGAGGGCAGGCCCAATTTTGGGCGCCTGCAAAAACGCGGACGCCTGACCCGTCGCCAAGACATCGAACGGGCAACCGTTGGTCTACCCGTTACCTTTTACGCGTTCGATATCCTGGGTTTGGAGGGGCACGACCTGCGCGCGCTGCCGCTCATAAAAAGAAAGGAGCTGCTGCGGGACATACTGCCCTCGATAGGGCCCATCCGCTACTCGGAACACGTCAAGACGCATGGTGAGGCGCTGTACCGGCAAGCACAACAGCTTGGACTGGAAGGGATATTGGCGAAGAAGGCCGACTCCCGCTATCGAGCCGGACGCTCATCGGACTGGATCAAGATGGGTCTGGACAAGACTGACGACTTCATCATCGTCGGTTTCACCGATCCAAAAGGTACGCAGCCGGAATTCGGCGCACTGCTCCTCGCGCAGTATGAGCACGATACCCTCGTCTATGCAGGACGCGCCGGGACGGGCTTTACCCGCGCACAGCAAAAGGCGATCGGGGAGCAACTCCAGCGTGCCAAGGCAGCCAAACCGCCTCAGGGTGCGGAGATGGACTCCGACACGCACTGGGTCAAGCCTGGCCTGGTCTGCGAGGTGCGGTTCAAGAACGTCACGTCCGATGGGGTGCTGCGCGCGCCGGTCTTCGTTCGGCTTCGCGAAGACAAGGGCCCGGAAGAGTGCGTACGCGAGACGATCGAACTCGAGCCTGAGGGGCCGCCGCCCGCGCCATCATCAGCGGAAAAGGGCGTGCACCTGACCAATCTTGATAAGGTCTTTTGGCCGGATGAAGGATTTACCAAAGGCGACCTCATCGACTACTACCGCGCGATCTCGAAGTGGCTGTTGCCGTACCTGAAGGATCGGCCGGTTGTGCTCGTCAGGCACCCTGAAGGCATCGAAGGAAAGTCCTTCTTCCAAAAAGATGCGCCTGCATTCGCGCCCGGCTGGATCCGTATGGAACGGATCTGGAGCGAGCACGCGGCGCGCGAGGTCCGGTACTTCATTGTGGACGACGTGGAGACGCTAACCTATATCATCAATCTCGGGACCATACCCCTGCACATCTGGTCGAGCCGGATGGCCTCGCTCGAGCGCCCGGACTGGTGCGTTCTCGACCTGGATCCCAAGGGCGCGCCCTTTCAGCACGTCATCACGATCGCAACCGCGATCCGGGCGCTTTGCCAGACGATCGGACTTGAATGCTTCCTAAAGACCAGTGGGGCTACGGGGCTGCATATTTTGATCCCGCTGGGCAGGCAATACACCTATGAGCAGTCACGCACGCTCGGTGAACTACTCGCGAATGTGATTGTGCATGATCTACCGGACATTGCGACTGTTAATCGGAGGCTCGGTGAACGTGAAGGACGTGTTTATATTGACTACTTGCAGAATGGGCACGGACGCCTTTTGGTCTGCCCGTTCAGCGTCCGCCCGCTGGCAGGCGCCCCGGTTTCCATGCCCTTAAAATGGTCGGAGGCGGGCGCAAAGCTCGATAGCAGCAAGTTCACGATCAAGACTGCCGAAAGGCGGATGCGATCGCTGCGGTCCGACCCCCTGCGTCAGGTCCTTACCGCAAAGTCAGATATTTCCGCGGCGCTGACGCGGCTTTCTGAACGGCTTGCGAAGTCGTAAAAGATGGATATTGGAAGGCCGCGGTGCAAGGCATGCGGCGCGCTGTCAGTGCGAAGTGGTGTACTAGTGTTGTGTCCCATTAGTAACTGTCGTAACTTCGCCGTCATTCCGGCGAAAGCCGGAATCCAGAAGTCCCTCCCTGGCGCTGGATTCCGGCCAATCCCTGGCCGGAATGACGAGTCCGGACATGTATCGGTTATTT
>JBOIDC010000118.1:0-4566 GCA_050740315.1 Gammaproteobacteria bacterium
CCGCTGTCCTTAGGGATAGAAACCCTGGGCGGCGTGATGACCAAGCTGATCGAGAAAAACACCACCATCCCGACCAACGCGAATCAGGTGTTCTCGACCGCCGAGGACAACCAGACGGCGGTGACCGTGCACGTACTGCAAGGCGAGCGCGAAATGGCCAGCGCCAACAAGTCGCTGGGCCGTTTCGATCTGGCGGACATCCCGCCCGCGCCGCGCGGCATGCCGCAGATCGAGGTGACGTTCGATATCGATGCGAACGGCATCCTGAACGTCTCGGCCAAGGACAAGGCCACCGGCAAGCAGCAGTCCATCATCATCAAGGCCTCTTCGGGTCTGTCTGACGAGGAGATCGAGAAGATGGTCAAGGACGCCGAGGCGCATGCCGAGGAAGACCGCAAGTTCCACGAGACCGTGGCGGCGCGCAATCAGGCCGATAATCTGATTCATGCCGCCGAGAAGTCGCTTAAGGATCTGGGCGACAAGGTCGACGAGGACGAGCGCAGGCAGGTCGAAACCGCGGTCGCCGAGTTGAGAGAAGCGATGAAAGGCGACGACAAGGACGCGATCGAGGCCAAGACCACGCGCTTGAGCGAGGCGTCCGCCAAACTTGCCGAACGTGCCTACGCGCAGAAGCAGGAGAGTGGCGACAAACCGGCCGGCGCCGAGGCGACGCGCGACAACGCCACCGCGGATGACGTGGTCGATGCCGAATTTGAAGAAGTCGACGACAACAAGAAATAAACGCGCCCGCGGGACTTCCGGGGCCCGTGACATAAACTCGGCAAACGCCAACGAGCGTTCGAGTTCGATAGGCGGCGGTCCGCTTGATACCGCCGCCTGTTTATTCGGTGGTTATGATGAAATTGTCGATCAACGCTATTGCCCACGTGCCTGACACCCCGCTCGGGATTGAACCTGCGCCTCGCCAGTCATGAGCAAACGCGATTACTACGAAACCCTGGGCTGCGCCCGCAACGCCGGCGATACCGAGTTGAAGAAGGCGTATCGCCGCCTGGCGATGAAGTACCATCCCGACCGCAGGCCGGGCGACGAGGCGGCCGCGCAGCAGTTCAAGCAGGCCAAGGAAGCCTACGAGATCCTTTCCGATCCGCAGAAACGGGCGGCCTACGACCAGTTCGGCCATGCCGGCGTCGAGGGCGCGCGCGGTGGGGGCTTCCGCGGCGGCTTCGGGGACATCTTCGACGACATCTTCGGCGACATCTTCGGCGGTGGCCGTGGCGGTACGCGCGCCTATCGCGGCGCCGACCTGCAATACAACCTGGAACTCAGCCTGGAAGAGGCCGTGCTCGGCACCGAGGCGAAGATTCGTATCCCCAGTCTGGTCGAGTGCCACACCTGCAAGGGCAGCGGGGCAAAGCCCGGCACCTCGCCGCAGACCTGCGGCACCTGCGACGGCGTGGGCCAGGTGCGCATGCAGCAGGGCTTTTTTTCGGTGCAGCAGACGTGTCCGCACTGCCGCGGGGCGGGCAAGGTGATTGCCGATCCCTGCGTCACCTGCCACGGTCAAGGCCGGGTTGAGGAATCCAAGACCTTATCCGTAACGGTGCCGGCCGGCGTGGATACCGGCGATCGCATTCGACTGGCGGGCGAGGGTGAGGCCGGTTCGCAGGGCGGCCGCGCAGGCGATCTGTACGTGCAGATTAGGGTCAAGCCGCATGCACTGTTCAAGCGCGACGGGCAGAATCTCATCTGTCAGGTGCCGGTCAGTTTCACCACCGCGGCGCTGGGCGGAGAACTCGAGGTGCCGACCTTGAACGGGCGCGCCAAACTCAAGATTCCCGCCGAGACGCAGACCGGCAAACCGTTTCGTCTGCGCGGCAAGGGGGTCAAACCGGTGCGCGGCGGCACCGAGGGTGATCTGATTTGCCAGGTCGTGGTGGAGACGCCGGTCAATTTGACCAAACGCCAGCGGGAACTGATGGAAGAGCTGGACAAGACCTTGGCAGATGGCGGCGAGCGTCACAACCCGCAGGCGCAAAGCTGGCTGAACGGGGTGAAGCATTTCTTCGAGGACATGAAGCTCTGGCCTTGACGGCTCCTCGGTAAAGACGCGCTCCGTCTACATCGACAAGCGCGAGTCTGGCGCCCGCACTTATCGGGCGCGACGCTCGTGCGGCGACTTCGGTCGATCGGCCGACGGGTCGGCAACCTCGTCGGTGTGCGGCGAATCTGCGGCCGCGCGTGGTCGCCGGGCAGCGAGCATGCGGCGCACGGGCCAGGCGATGACAAACGCGATGGCGGCGAGTACCGCCGTCAGCAGGCCCCACATCGCGCCCAGCAGGCTCAGGCCCGCGCCGGGTCCTATGTAGGCCGACGCCGGCTCGATGAGGGCGAGCGCCAGCGCGAAGCCCAATACTATTTTGGCTGAACTGTTCAAGGTGTTGTCTCCTGGTTATCGGATGGACGTGCAAGTGAGGCGTCGTCGATCTTCTCAGGCGCCACGTCGGCCGCCTTTCCCTTCACGAACACGCGCTGATTGAGCGGCCGCACATACACGCGGTCGCCGATTTTGAGCTTGTCGTGTTTGGTTGTTCCGCGCGGCACCTCGACGCGAATCAGTTCATCGGAGCCGGCATGGCGGATGTCCAGCCGCAGCAAGGCGCCCGCGATCGATACATTCTCAACGTCGGCAACGAAATAATCCCCGGGGCCGCTCGGTTCCAGCGCGACCTCGAACTCATGCGGCCGCACGTAGGCGACCGCGTCCATGTTGGCGGTCTCGGCGTGCTCGGGCAGCGGTACGCGCACCGCCTCGCCGATATGCGCCCAGCCGCGGTGCACGCGGCCATGGAAGAGATTGACCTGCCCGACGAACTGATACACAAAGGGCGAGACCGGCCGGTCATAGACCTCCGCCGGCGAGCCGATCTGCTCGACCTGGCCTTGATTCATCACCACCACCCGGTCGGATACCTCCATGGCTTCCTCCTGGTCATGGGTCACGAACACCGACGTCACGTGCAGCTCGTCGTGCAAACGGCGCAGCCACACCCGCAGGTCGCGGCGCACCTTGGCGTCCAGTGCGCCGAACGGCTCGTCCAGCAGCAGCACTTTCGGTTCTACCGCAAGCGCGCGCGCCAGCGCCACCCGCTGACGCTGACCGCCGGATAGCTGTGGCGGATAACGAGCCGCCAGCCAGTCGACCTGCACCAGCTTCAACAGATCCAGCACGCGGGACCTTATCGCCGTTTCCGCGGGCCGCACCTGGCGGGGTCGCACGCGCAGGCCGAAGGCGACGTTCTCGAACACCGTCATGTGCCGGAACAGCGCGTAATGCTGGAACACGAAACCGACCTGGCGCTCGCGCACGTGCTGGCCGGTGGCGTCCTCGCCGTGAAAATAGACATGGCCCGCGTCAGCCCATTCCAGCCCAGCGATGATGCGCAGCAAGGTGGTCTTGCCGCATCCGGATGGGCCCAGCAGAGCGACCAGCTCGCCGGTCGGCACCTTCAAGGACACGTCTTTCAGCGCCTGAAATGTGCCAAACGCCTTGGATACCCCGCGAATCTCGATGCTCATTACGAACGCTCCTGATGTATTGCGTTGATTTCCTGTCGCGTGCGCCACTCGACCACGCTCTTGATGACCAGGGTCGCCAGGGCCAGCAGGGCCAGCAGGGTGGCGACCGCGAAGGCAGCGGCAAACTGATATTCGTTGTAGAGGACTTCGATGTGCAGCGGCATGGTGTTGGTGTAGCCACGGATGTGTCCCGACACCACCGACACCGCGCCGAATTCGCCCATCGCGCGCGCGTTGCACAGGATCACCCCGTACAGCAGCGACCATTTGATCGACGGCAGGGTCACGCGCTGGAAGGTCTGCCAGCCCGACGCGCCCAGGGTCAACGCGGCCTCTTCGGCCTCGGTGCCCTGCTCGTGCATGTGCGGGATCAGTTCCCGCGCGACGAACGGGAAGGTGATGAACGTGGTCGCCAGCACAATGCCCGGCAAGGCGAAGATAATTTTGATGTCGTGGTCCTGCAGCCAGGGGCCGAACCAGCCCTGCGCGCCGAACATCAGCACGAATACAAGGCCCGCGACCACCGGCGACACCGCGAACGGCAGATCGATCAAGGTGATGAGCAACTGCTTGCCGCGGAAATGAAACTTGGCGATCGACCAGGCCGCCGTGAGGCCGAACAGCACGTTCAGGGGTAGGCTGATCGCCACCACCAGCAGCGTGAGCTTGATCGCGGCCAGATAAACATGCCATCCACTGGCGAAAGCCTGCGTGAACACGGCGATCAGTGGCAGCACCAGAAACAGCGCGAGAAACCCCAGCGCCAGACCGATGAGCAACCACCGCACCCACGCCGACTCAGTGGTCGCTAACCTTCGTGGCGCCAACGCGGCGGAATCCGGCAAAGTCAATATCGCGGCCATCGCTTAGGTTCCCCGCTTGAGGCTCCACAACTGGAGCGCGTTGATAACGAACAGGAGAATGAACGAGACGACCAGCATCACCATGCCCAGCGCGGCGGCGCCGGCATAATCGTATTGCTCCAGCTTGGTGATGATGAGCAACGGTGTGATCTCGGTCCGGTAC
>JBOIDC010000119.1:0-4228 GCA_050740315.1 Gammaproteobacteria bacterium
TGCCTGCGACGTGCGGACTGTGCGGGTCGCCTTCGGTCTCGGTCTTGGCGTGGTGCTTGCGGTGCACCGCCACCCATTCCCTGGTGACCATGCCGGTGGTCAGCCACAGCCAGAAACGAAAGAAATGACTGGCGACGGGATGCAGGGTCAGCGCCCGGTGCGCCTGGCAGCGATGCAGAAAAATGGTGACCGAGACGATGGTGATGTGGGTCAGCACCAGACCCACGACGAGATAACCCCACCAGGGCAGGGATAGTAAACCGGTAGCTATGTTCATGGTGACACTTCGCGATTTCGAGTAGCAAGCGAGCGCATGCTGGGACCATTAAGGAATTGCCCCCGCGAAAGGCGGGGGCGTTTCCTGGACTGCTTAGGATGACTTCTTGGACGAAGGGGCCTTCTTGCCGCCATTAGAGCTTTCCTTGCCCTCTTGCGCGGCGGCGCGAGACGCCTCTTGCATGTCGCCGGCAGCCGACTTCATACCTTCTACACGACCGCCATATTCTTCCCATGCCTGAGACATAACTCGCACCGTCTCGTTGATACTATCGACGTATTTTTGCCCATACTCCTTGATCAGATCCGCTTGGGCTGTAGCGAATTCGCGTGGGTTGTTCATCTTGCTCATAAGCTGCAACTGGGTTCGGGTTGCCTCGGCCGCCTGACCCAGGACTTTGCGTTGCACGTCCCCCAACTGCTGCAGGATCTTAAACTGCGTTTCCGCCACGCCTTGCAAAGCCTCTTGTGCGGATTGGCCGGCATCTTTAGCCTGATTGAAAAACTGTGAACTTTGATTACTCATGGGTTAGTACTCCTGATTGAGTGCGGGGTCATGTGTGACCCCAGTGTGGTACCTGTTGAGTACCGTTCGTGAATTAACGCTGATCTGCTCGGCCTGTCATGGACGATTTCGTCCCATCCTGGCGCCCCGCATGCCGCCGATGAACGGCTGTTCCACCTTCGGTAGCCGCGCCGCGCGCGGGCCCTTTGTCGATCTCGCGATACGAGTCACGTGCCCGCAGGCGAAAGCCGATAACTTCTTGCGCGCCATGCTGATCACGCGGCAATCAACGCACCTGGCCGCGCCGAATCAAATTAACGATGGCCAGCAGGATCAAGGCGCCAAGAAATGCGATCCCCAGGGCCGGTACGCTGAAATTACCCTGACTCAAGGATCCGATGCCGACGAGCGGGGATAGCAGCAGACCGCCAAGAAACGCGCCAACGATACCCACGACAACGTTCAACAGCAGTCCCTGCTGCGCATCGGTTTTCATGACAAGACTGGCGAGCCAGCCGATGACGCCGCCGATTACGATCCATATGATGAAATTAATCATAAATCTCCTTCTGTATTGTCAGGTGATGACTGAATTAATGCGACGGACAGTTATGATCCTCCGATACCGCTCCTCCGATTAACGATATGAATCAACCACCATGCCTTTGCACACACGCAAATCGGCTTAGTGGGCTCACGAGCCGCAACGGCGTATGCATGCTGGTAATCGCGCTGAGACCGCCTTCGTTCCCGAAGCGTGTGGATTCATGATGGGCGCCGCCTAGAAAACCGTCTGTGTGTTTTCGCACATTGCGAGATTGCCAGCCCTCGTAAAACCGGCCGCCAGCTTTCCAGAGCAGAGAACGGTCCACTCAAGGTCGCCACGAACCGCGATGGAGTGCATCGCACTCCATCGCGCCGTAACCCATGGTTGCCGGAGATCGTCGTCTTTTCGTCGTCCATTTTCTCGACATCGACGTCGGTGCGACGCACGCTGTCCTTGACCGTCTCGGTGCGGTCGGAGAATTTCTGCTCGGCCACGACTTCCTCAACGACGCGCGCTTCCTTACCTAGGACAGCTTGCTCAGCGGTATCGCGACTCTCGAACGACACCTCGCCGAAATGCGTATCGGCTTCAGTGGCAGGCCGATCCGCGGCGCGGCTCGATACGCTGGTATGCTGCTCGCGCAGGTTCACGCTTTCCTCGACCGGCTTTTCGTAGTTGTGCGATCTCACGCGCACACCACCGCGCCGGTTTCTCGTTTGCCGACCTGAATCTCCTCTTTGACAACCGGGATAACGCCCTCTTCGCCGGCGCCCTCCGACTACCACTGCGCCGCCCGCTCATCGATGTTCACGAGATCGTACCGCTCCGCGATGTCTTCGGCGCGTTTGGCCTCGTCATCGCTTGCCGATGATCGAAAGCGCACAAAGGCCACCTCGGTGATCGCAAGTCTGCTACATATCAATTTTCGGCTGCCCTGCCTGCCCAAGCTGCACGTCGTTTGGCTCCATGGTCAGGTAATACACTTGTGGTTGCATCTGCTCGACATGCACGTCCGGCGGCGCCCGGTTAACCAGCCCTTCTGGTTGCCCCTGCTTCGCTGCGGTATCGGTTCTCTCTTCGGAGGTATCCTGCTGTCGTGTTCGCATTACCCACTGGCTTTCTGGTCGAGGCCCTTCGCTCACTCGTTCTACTTCACTACGTTGTTGCGGTTCGCATGCGACGATGCTACCCGCGACCAGGACAAGTCCGCTCGCGGCCGCGACTATCCCGTTTCCCCCTATGCCTTCTCGATACTTCATAGTGACGTCTCCTCGAACTGTGCTACGTTCGCCAGATAAAGGCGGGTGTAACCTCCATGCATGCTCTCGATCACGCTGATCCAGCCCGCGCCTAAAGCTTCGCGGTCGACGACTGAATCAAGTCCAGCGCGACATCCATGCTGGCGGCTGGATAATGACTTGCTCGCTTAATTGCCGTCTTGTATATCGGCCTCCTTGGAGCCACTAGTGGACTGTACCAAGTGAACTGGGAGTGATTCGTTGAGTGACATCGAAATATTTCCACTTCACGGGTTCGGGTGCTTTGTTGTGCTGACGGATGTAGCGCATGAGTCGCCGTGCTGGGTCTTTGACGAGGTAAAGATCCCGCGGGCGATCACGTCCCGCTCGATCCTGGCGAACCACAGTTCTACCTGGTTGAGCCAGCTGCTGTAGGTCGGGGTAAAGTGCAGATGCACCTTCGGATGTTCAATCAGGAGCTGCTCGACGAGCTTAGTCTTATGGGCCGAGAGATTATTCGTTAAGTGCTGTTACGTTAGCGCCCACGTATGTTTCCCGATGGCGTCTCTGCCACCTTCCGTTCCGGAGTCGCTTAGGTCATCCGGATCGAAGGCGCGTCCGCTCGAGAGCGCGAGCATGAGCGCGAAGTTTCCGCTGGCCAGCACGAGCAGAAAAACGAGCGCCGTAACCAATATAAATTCATCCATCATCATTCATTTCTCCAATTCGATAGGCGCATAATGACGCGGCGCACAAAACTTGTCTGTGCGGTACCACACCGACGCAGGCATTACATCCGATCCGCCACTTACACTTATGGAGCGGCCAGAAACATCGTGTTCGGTCGCCCGCGTTTGAGCTACGGCTTCAGCAATACCTGACGGATCGGGTACCGTCGAATTACGCGGCGGTTTGCGGCCGCAGTCGCGCCGGGCGCAAACACAACACCCGAATATCGACGCCACAAACGCCCATAATGCCGCGCTTTCGCCGGCGTCATTCGGCGCGGTGGCTTCAGATCCGGCATCGATCACGTCGAGCCCGATGCTGAGGCTGAAGCCGAGCGCGGCCAGAATAGTGAACATCGCCAGGGTTACCGTACCGGCGAAAATCGTATTCCACGGCGCCGATTTGCCGATGCCGTCGTATTCGCTGGTTCGGACGCCTAGTTGACTGGCCATTAAAATTTTCCTGTATGGGTAATGTTGGGCAAAACGTAAGAAAACTCTGAAATAAATTTTCAGAGTACGGAGAGCGGAAAATGTAGTTTTCACATTACTTAAGAGACCCGGATCACTGTGTCGTTGCACGACTACCTGATACCTGCGCCCGCCGAAAACACACCGGTATGCTGGTGTTGCTAACTGATCAGGTGGAATACCGATTTCGGAGACGTCCTCGCAAGTCACGCGGCGGTTGTCACGCCTTGTTTTCTATTGTTGTGCACAAGATACGTTTGACGACATCAACCGTCGGTACGCTTTCGCACATAGTAATTAATCGTGGCTAATGTGTAGAACCGCACATACGAGCCGTACTACTGAGACTTGCATAATAAGTGAACGATTCAAAGCGGCAATTCGGCTTGCTGCCAGAATGCTCGTACCAGGGTCGAGCGCCGTTGCATGGAGGTCAGGCGTCGCCGGGCGAAGTCGGTGAGTT
>JBOIDC010000120.1:0-4170 GCA_050740315.1 Gammaproteobacteria bacterium
CAGAATATATGCGGTCGATGTGTTTGAAGATTCACAAGAAGCGGCCCGTGGGCTTGCCGCCCAAGCGGCAGCTGGTCTCGAAGAAGCGGTCGCCGAACAAATTGTGAGCTAGCAGAAGCGCAGTCAGTGAAAGATGGGCCGGCGCAGTGGCTGCGCCGCTCAAAGGATCTGACGTAAAATCGGTTGCCTATGCTCAAATAAACTTCTTCGCGCGCTTGCTGTCGCCGTGCTGATCCTGGTCGTTCCTGTCCAGGGCGTTGCGGCCGTCAGCGCGGGCATTTGCATGGCGCTCGGGCATCACGGGCGGTTGCCACGCATGAGCATGGTTCGGCGGGCGGGCACCAGCACGATCATGACGCCGCCGGCGGTGACCGCCATCATGATGATGACATCGGGAAAAAGACCTCGAACGGAAGCCATTGCGCGCCTGGGCGCTCGAGATATCGCGCCGGCTTGGGTATCTCGAAGCAGCCTGATCGTCGGGGCGATGCAAGCCCGGGCGCATGCCGGCACAAAAAAATGCGGCATCGAAGCCGCACACCCGCCGCGCGATTCTGAGCGGAACGACGCCGATGCTCAACGCGACCTTGGCGGGATTGGGATTGACCTACGCGCCTGAGGACTTGGCGCAGCCATAATATCGCCGAAGCCGTCTTAAGCGGCTGCTCGAAGATTGTGCGCCCCGTGTTCGGTTGCCACCACCCAAGCCGACGCCAGTCTTCACCGGCGTTTGCACCCCTAGTAGGCCTGAGCGCTACCGCGACTAGAAACACAATCGTTACCACCAGCTCCAATTCGCGTTGTGGCGATGCCGAACCTGGAACATTGGGTCGTACGCTGGATCATCGAGCCAGCGGCGAAGTTGTCTGTTGTTCAGTGTGCGAAGGTGGTCGAATATGCGGCGATACCACCGCGGCGCAGTACTGCGCAGGGTCCAGTATGCGTCCTAGTGAAAACGGGCAATCGCGCGTCGGCCTTCCCTTGAACGTGCGTCGATGAGAAACGGACCGGCGCGCCGTTGACCCGGCGTTAATCGCGCAGCACCCAGGCGTAGTCATGCCGCTGCCTGCGGCGGTGATAAGTGGGTGACATGACGGAGCCTCCTTTGCGGAATAGCTACGTCACGGCTTCGCTCCTTTCAGCGCTTTCATTTCGCTTGCCTGGGCCAACATTTTCGCAGAACCGTCGGCTAATATGGCGACCCAAGTAGTCAGCAAGTACTGATGAGCCACGTGGATCGCAAAAAGTTCGTAATTTCCGGAACGGTCAGCACAACTCCAAGACCCTCAGCAGACCTTCCCGGTACCTCGGCCCTGATGCAGCAGTACCTCTTTGCTATGAGAAAAGCAGCAGAGAAAACGCAACCTACACCGTCACCTACACCGCAGCGGCGGCACACACTGCTCAAATCTGGACAAGTGTGGGCGGCTTACCACCTCACAGCGGGTCCATTGCGTCGGCTTCCGCCCTGGCCGATTCCGTCCAGGTCTGCAGCCTACTCAGAGTTTCAGCATCTGCATCCGCCGACCATCTAGCGATCTGCGCTTCCACGTAGGCTCGGATTTCCGACGCTCTGCGCCAGGTCGCGGCATCCGATACCAGTCTGTCGCGCCGCTCCGCCGCCGCCCTTTTCAATCCGCGCCCGCTCCTTTCTCTCGGCGTCTTCCCTTTCTTTGCGGATGCGCTCCTCCAGCCTGCGTTTACGCTCCATTTGGCACTCGTACTCTCTTTGGATCCCCCATCGGTACACCCACTCGGCGTAGGCGAACAAGCTGACGGCAATTTCCTCGATCTGGTCCTCGAGCACCTAGCCGTCACACCATCCGACCAAAGGACTTTTATTTCCGGCGGAGGTTGGTACCAGCCGAGCTGCAGCTTCATCTTCTCGTCCGCACATAGCTGCTTGCACGCCCTGGTAGGCCAGCAGACTGGCTACCAGCAGGATCTTCCCGCGTCCTCGTGTCCGCATGTCTTGCGCAAAGACGTGGGTGACCGCAGTCAGGCTCGCGACATCCAGCTGCGGCATCGCCAGTGCCGCGCCCAGCTTGCCATCCACGAACGGGCCTTGCAGTCCGTGGCCGGCGATGTTGATCAGGATGTCGATCGCAATGCCTCGCTCGCGGAGCCGCTGATGCAGTTGAATGACTGCCTCAACATCTGAAAGATCGACCTGCTCCGCGACGACATCAATGCGGTACTGCTGGCGTAGTGCCTCGGCGAGTGTTTGAAGCCGGTCCAGCCGGCGCGCCACGAGGACCAGAGAATGGCCCTGCTCGGCATATTGGCGGGCGAACTGCTCGCCGAAAGCCGCTCGATTCGCCCGTGATGAGAACCCACGAATTGTCTATTGCCGTCATTTCGTTCACCTGTAACTGTTCACTGAAGGGCGCCGTAGCGGTTGCTGCTTGCATTTCGCGCATCCCATCCGCCACCCAAAGCCCGGAAGGAGGAGATGGCGGCGCGCGCAGCTTCGGCTTGCGCCTGCGCCTTCTCGTCGCGCATTTGCAGCAGGTTGCCGTCGGCATTCAGAACCTCGATCAAGCTGACGACGCCACCTTTGTACGCGGCAAGCGAGTTCTCGCGCGCACGCGCGAGCGACGATTCACCCTGCGTCAGGATGCCGACTTGGGCCTCGCGTTTGACGAGGGCCGAAAAGGAGTTCTCCACTTCCTCGGTCGCCCGCAACACGGCGAGACGGTATGCCGCGAGCGCTTCGGCCTCCTGGCCACGCGCGGCAGCGATCTGGGCATCGACGCGGCCGAAGTCGAACAGGCGCCAGCGAAGTCCGAGGACGCCTTGGGCTTGGTTCGCGCCAGTGGTGAAGAGATTGCCGCTCGATATTGCGGTCGCGCTGCCCAGCAGCGCGCCGAGCGAGAACTTGGGGTAGTACTCCCAAATCGCCACACCGATGCGCGCGTTGGCTGCTGCAAGGCGCCGCTCGGCCACGATGAGGTCCGGTCTGCGCCGGATCATCTCGGCGGGCGTTCCGGTCTCGGCCAGGCCTGGAGCGATCGGGATAGACGCCGCCTGGCTCAGTTCGGCGCGGTAGGTTCCCGGCTGTACCCCGAGAAGCACATCAAGCGCATTCATCGCCGCATCGAGCCCGGCTTCCAGGACGGGGATTTGCGCCTCGACCTGAGCGAGCGAGCCCTCGGCTTGGCGCACCTGAAGTTCGGCGGCGATCTCCTTTTCGTACTGGAGCTTGATCGTGTCGAGAAGCTGGCGACGCGTCTCCGCTTGTTGCCGGGCGATCGCGATGCGCGCCTGCAGCCCTCGGATCGTGACGTACACATCCGCCGTTTGCGCGGCCACGGCCAGCCGTGTCGCGACGGCGCCGGCTTCGGAGGCCGCATACTCCGCGCGTGCGGCTTCCCGCCCTCGCCGCAGCCCGCCGAACACATCGATTTCCCAGCCCACATTGAGATTGGTCTCGTAGAAGCTGCCACTGCGGTCGAAGTCGGGCGTGGCGTCGAGCACCTGTCCCAACGGGGTCTCGAGCGACTGGTAGACTTTCGCACCCTGCGCGCTCACATTGGCCGATGGAAGCAGCGCGGCATCGGCCTGGCGCAATGACGCGCGCGATTGGGCGACACGTGCCGCCGCCTGCGCGATATCCAGATTCTGTTCGAGGGCTAGGGAGACGAAGCGCGCCAGCAAGGGATCATCGAAGGCGGCCCACCAGGCCTGGAGGTCCGCCTTGCTCTGAACCTCCCGCTGCTCGACGCTCTCCTGACCGAGGAAGCGGGCCGACACGGCAATGTCTGGCGACTGGTAGTCCGGGCCGACCGCGCAGCCCGTCAAGACAATGACGCTCAGCAGGAAGGCGAGACAGCGGGGATGGACGAGCATGAGAGTTCTCCAGAAAGTTAAGTTGATATGGTGACTATAATACGATATAGTCACTCGTTGTCAAGTCAAATCATGCTGAGGTATTTTTTTATGGATGACATCACGCCTTCCGCCCCGCAGTCGCGCGGCCCCGCCGACCACAAAGTACGCGAGCAGATCGTGGAGGCGGCCGAAGAGCATTTCAGCCGCTACGGGTACGAGAAGACCACGGTCTCCGACCTAGCCAAGTCGATCAAGTTTTCCAAGGCCTACATCTACAAGTTCTTCGATTCCAAGCAGGCCATCGGCGAGGCCATCTGCGCCAAGACCTTGAGCGGCATC
>JBOIDC010000121.1:0-2650 GCA_050740315.1 Gammaproteobacteria bacterium
GTTCGGCCTCGTGCTCGAATACCAGCCGGACCGCCCGTTCCCGGATCTCCGGGGAATACCTCTTCAATGTGCTCATAAACTCCATCCTCTCAAGCAATGGAGTCTCCGGGAATCCCGGGGCGGTTCAGGGCGACGGTGCGCCTAGGCGAGCGATGGGGGCGGCGCGAGCGATCGACAAGACCCGCCAGTCCCTCGCGCGCATAACGCCTCAGGTACTTGTACGCGGTCTTACGCGAGATGCCGAATCGCCGGCTCAAGCCCGCAACACTCACCCCCTCATGCATTGCTAACATCACCAACTCTGTGCGTAACGACATGGTCGACACCTCTTGCCACGGCATGCCTTTCCTCCTTACCAAGCCAAGCATGCACATTAACGAAAGTGTTACCCATCTCTGTGAACACCTGTTACCTATGTGTCCGGTTTATACACCCTTCGAGGGAGAGGGAATATTGGTATCTTCTCTCGCGACCCGCGACGGAGAGGGGCGGCCGCGCCAGGCGTGGTAGGTGTTCGCGATGCGGATAACTTCCTCGTCGGTCAGCTCGCGGTGGGTGCGATCCAGCATGCGCCCGAGCTTGCGCGCGTCGATGAAGAGCACCTGGCCGCGACGGTCGCGGAGGCGGTGGTTCTGCCGGTCGCGCGCAAGAAACCACAGGCACGCCGGAATCTGCGTGGAGTAGAAGAGCTGGCCCGGCAGCGCCACCATGCAGTCGACGAGGTCCGCCTCGATGATGTTGCGGCGGATCTCGCCCTCGCCGGAGGAATTCGATGACATCGACCCATTGGCGAGCACGAACCCGGCCACGCCCGAAGGCGCGAGGTGGTGGACCATGTGCTGCACCCAGGCGAAGTTGGCGTTGCCGGCGGGCGGCCTGCCGTGTTGCCAGCGCTTGTCCTCGCGCAGCAGCTCGCCGCGCCAGTCGCTCACGTTGAAGGGCGGATTGGCGAGGATGTAATCCGCCTTGAGGTCGGGGTGGCGGTCGTTATGAAAGCTGTCGCCATGCTCGATCCTGCCCTCGATGCCGCGCAGCGCGAGGTTCATTTTGGCCAGCCGCCAGGTGGTGTAGTTCGACTCCTGGCCGTAGATGCTGATGTCGCGCAAACCGCCGCCGTGGGCCAGGATGAACTCTTCGGACTGCACGAACATGCCCGAGGAGCCGCAGCAGGGATCGTACACGCGGCCCTTGTAGGGCTCGATCATCTGCACCAGCAGCCGCACGACGCTGCGCGGCGTGTAGAACTCGCCACCCTTCTTGCCTTCGGCGCTCGCGAATTGTGCGAGGAAGTACTCGTAGACGCGGCCGAGAAGGTCCTTGGCGCGGTCACCCTCACCCCCGGCCCCTCTCCCAGAGGGAGAGGGATGAGAAAAAGTGATGTTGCTGATGAGATTGATCAGTTGCCCCAGCCGCCCCTCTTGGTAATTCTGCTGGAGAATATCGGCAGAGACAACACTGAAGGTTAGTCCGGTACGCCACCTGACCTGGGCGCGAGCAGATGACTGACCCTTGAGCCGCAAGCCTGCGGCTTAGGTACGGGTCTTTGCCCGTGATTTAAGTTTGCCCAAGCCATGCGCGTATCAGACCGATCTGATCCGCTGCATGGAGGGCCGGCGCGTGTCCGATATCGGCAAGCGTCTCGACCCTCGCGCCTGGACCGCGCTGCGTCATCTCGCGGGCGGTTTCGGCTGTGAGCACATCTGATTGGGCGCCGCGCAGGACGAGCACAGGGCAGCGTATGGCGTCCCATACGTGCCAGAGATCGATGGCTTCGATCGCCTCTTTCCTGAACATATTGCCGATCGCCGGATCGTAGTGCAGCCGGTAGCCGCCGTCCTCGAGCCGGCGCGTACTGTGCTCGGCCATGTGTCGCCATTGGTCGTCGCTCAAGCGCCCCATTGGCGCGTGCACACGGCGCAGATACGCCTCCGCTTCGGCAAGCTCCGCAAAGCGAGGATCCTCGCCGACATACTCGGCGATGCGCTGCATGGCGGACTGCGCAATGTAGGGACCGACATCGTTGAGAATTAGACGTCGGATCGGAGTGCCAGGCCGTGAGGCCAGGCTCATCCCGATCAAACCCCCCATCGAGGCGCCGACCCAGTCGACGCGTTCGACGTCCAGGCGCGCAATCAAGGCCGTCATATCGGCCGCGTATTGGGCAAGACCGTAGTCGCCGGCGCCAGCGAGCCAATCGCTTTTGCCCCGGCCCGCCACGTCCGGACAGATCACGCGGAACTCCGTTTGCATGGTCGCGGCCAGCGCGTCGAAGTCCCTGGCGTTGCGGGTCAGGCCGTGCACGCACACAGCAGTCGGCTTTTCGCCGGGCGCCGCCCATTCAAGGTAATGCAGACGATGGAAGCCGTGCGCGTTCAGTCCGAGATAGAAACGGGAACTCATCTTCATGCCTGGCCACATCGGCTATTACTGACGATTGAAGAATTCGTGAACACGTCAGGGGATCTGTCATATAAAGGACAGGCCTTCTAAATGAAGGTAGGCTGGGGGAGGAGGAGAGACGAGCTGTCAAGCGTGTTGGAACGCCTCGGAATGCCAACGTCTCTTCTTCCTCAGCCGTTCTGCGAAAGCCACGTTAAAGCGGGTAAGGCACAAAGCCGCATTGACCCACGTGGCCGGGCCAGACAGAACG
>JBOIDC010000122.1:0-2377 GCA_050740315.1 Gammaproteobacteria bacterium
ATACGTGGCCGTGCATAACAAAAATCCCAAGCCATTCATCTGGACCGCTAAGGCCAAAGACATTCTCCAGAAAGTTATCCGCGCCAATCGGCGCTTAAGTTCTAAACAGAATGAAGCACTACACTAGGTCCGCGAAGTTGATCGAGTTCTCCATCGTTTCAGTCGTCGTTATCCTGCGCAGCAGGAAAGCTCTTTCACGTCCTTAGTGAAGGTCTGAGCGCAAAGCTTCAGACCCTCGACCATCGTGAGATACGGGAAGAGCTGATCGGCCAATTCCTGCACGCTCATGCGCGTGCGAAGTGCGATGGCCGCGGTCTGGATCAGCTCACCCGCGCTATCGGCCACCGCCTGCACGCCCAGCAATAGGCCGGAACCCGCTTCGGCGACTATCTTGATGAAGCCACGCGTTTCGAAATTGACCAGCGCGCGCGGGACGTTGTCGAGCGATAGCGTGCGGGCATCGGTTTCTATGCCTTGACGATGAGCCTCGGTCTCGGACAATCCCACCGTTGCCACCTGCGGCTCAGCGAACACCACCGCCGGCATGGCACTGAGATCCAGCACCGCCTCGCCGCCGGTCATGTTGATCGCCGCACGTGTGCCGGCCGCCGCAGCCACGTAAACAAACCGCGGCTGATCGGTGCAGTCGCCGGCCGCAAAGATGTCCGGCGCGCTGGTACGCATCTGGTTATCAACGACGATGGCGCCTTGCGGATCCAGTTTTATGCCGACGCTCTCCAATCCCATCCGGTACGTGTTGGGCGAACGTCCAGTGGCGACTAGCAGCTGGTCCGCGCGCACTTCACCGTGATTGGTGGACAACACGAACTCGCCGTTCCCATGGGCCACCGCACTGGCGGTCGTGTGCGTGAGCACCTCGATGCCTTCAGCGCGGAAGATCTCGAGCACCGCTTGCCCGACAGCCGCGTCTTGGCGGGAGAGGAGAGTGCCGCGGGCTAGAACCGTCACGCGGCTGCCCAGCCGCGCGAAGGCCTGGGCGAGTTCCACCGCGACCGCCGACGAGCCGATCACGGCGAGCCGCGGCGGGATGGTCGGGCTTTCCAGCGCCTGGGTCGATGTCCAGTATGGCGTTTCCTTCAGACCCGGGATTGGAGGTACTGCAGGACTCGCGCCGGTGGCGATCAGCGCACGATCGAATTCAACGATGCATTCGCCGCCTTCTCTAAGGCGAACCCGCAGGGTGTGGTCGTCCTGGAATCGCGCTTCGCCGCGTACCACTGTGATGTTTGGGTTGGACTCCAGGATGTTCTCGTACTTGGCATGGCGCAGCTCACCGACGAGCCTCTGTTGCTGGGCGAGCAACCGGTCTCGCAAAATCATCGGCGTTATCGAATCGATACCTGCGTCGAACGGACTTTTGCGGCGCACATGGGCGACATGGGCGGCGCGGATCATGATCTTGGACGGCACGCAGCCGACGTTGACGCAGGTGCCGCCAATGGTGCCGCGCTCGATGAGCGCCGCTTGCGCGCCTTGCTCGGTCGACTTCAGCGCCGCCGCCATGGCGGCGCCACCGCTGCCGATGATCGCGATCCGCAATCGCCTCTTACTGCCTTGGTTACCGTTTACACGCATGAGCATCAGCTGCTGGAAGATCTTGCGGCATCCGCCGGGCAGGCATCGGACGTGCAGACGCGGCTTGCAGGTGAGGCGATGTCCCAGATCGACACCGCCAGCATGATGGCCAAACCAGCATAGAACAGGTTGGTGCTCCAGCCGTACTCCCACAGTGGATACAGGGTCGCCAGCACCAGGGCGGGGCCGATCATGCCCAGCACGCTGCGGTGCCACTGCCGGTGGCTGAGCCAACCGAGTGCATTGGCCACCAGGGCAATACCGGCGAAAACCGGCAGTAGGGTGTTGACGAGCAGACCTTCATAGCGGCTCAGAAAGCCCAGACCGATGGCCGCGCCGAGGCTGGCGAGGGCAGGAAAACACATGGCGCAGCCCATGGCCGAGACGATGCTGCCGATGGAACCGACCTTGTCCGCCAGTCGTGTAATCAGTGACATGATTTGACTCCTTTGGTGCTGTGCCATCGCCTATTGGCGACGAACCTGACGTTTTACGTCGCTGCTCTGCGCGGCTTGGAGAGCGTTCCGGCAGCGGCCGTGCGTCGGATCAACCGTTTCACTGCGCGGTTATGCGGATGATAGAATCTGTAGTTGCTACAGGATCAAGGGGTTTTTGGGTGTCGACCGGAAAGAAGCAGGATATGGCCATCGGCGTCTTATCCAGGCGCACCGGCGTCAATATTGAGACGATCCGCTATTACGAGCGCATCGGCATTTTGCCGAAACCTCCCAGGACGGAAAGCGGGCGCCGTGTCTACAACCAGGCGCACCTGAGGCATGTC
>JBOIDC010000123.1:0-2328 GCA_050740315.1 Gammaproteobacteria bacterium
CCGGTGATCTGCTCGGTGTGCCAGTGCTGGATCACATCGTCGTCGGGGACGGCCGCTACTACAGCTTCAAGGAAGGTGGGCGACTGTAGAAGCTGCTTTGGCGGCCGGCGAACATTTTCCGGATTCGGCACCAGCACCTTTACTACTTTTTGTTTTTCGCCTGCGTCGCACCAACACGCTCGTACAACGACGCACGCATCAGAGCCGAAGTTCGTGATTCCCGTGTCGCCGCGGCATGACCCTCGGGGTCGGACGCCAAGCGCATGCCGGCGCTTCGGCGGGATTGCGCTGCTCAGGCCCAATCTGTGCGCAGCCTCGCACAGCTCCACGTGAAGTCGCCCATTAGTCCGAGCCTTCGATGTGTTGACCACCGAATACGACGAACCGTGACCCAAGTCCTGACCGCCGCTCGGGCCGTGTCAACCGTCCTTGGTGCCGGTCCCCGGCTGGAGTAGCATGCGCCGACAGGCGCTTCGGCCATCTGCCCGCACGGAACCTCGTCGAAGTCTTGAGAGCGCCGCAACGGTTCGTCGCGGATGGCCGGTAGCAGCGGTCGAATACGCGAGCTGCCGATTAACCAAGCACTGAGGCCGACGGCGCGATGCGCTGTCCTGTGAATTTCTCGGCGGCGATGCGCTGGTCGTTGAGCCAGGCGGAGCAAGCCCCTCGAGGGACTTCACCGAAGGAGACGCGTGTGAACGAAAGCGGTGACAAAGAGATCGACGTGCTCTTGTCGTTCGCCGGCTCCGAGCGTGATTATGCGCGCGCCATCCACGACATTGCCAGTGCCAATGGGCTCCGCGTTTTTCTCGACGAGGAGTTCCAGCATGAAATCTGGGGCAAGAACCTGGTTGAGTATCTCGATGGTACCTATCGCACCCGGGGCGGCTACGTCTTGGTTCTGATCTCCGCCGCTTACCGTGAGCGGGCCTTCACCCGCGTGGAACGTCGAGCGGCCTTCGATCGCATGATCCGAGAGTCGAGCGAGTATGTTCTACCGGTAAGGCATTTGATCGAATTAAAGTAGTCAACTTGCACGCGGCCGCAACTCGTAGTTCCAGTCTCCGTGGAACGTATGACGGTGCAGTGCCAGTTGCTTCATGTCCGCACGCGATACCACGACGCCCTTGGGATAACGACGCTTATTCAACTTCGCCTTGACCCGTAAGCCGGTGGCCGTGCGGGTATGGCCGATGAGCTCTACCACCGCTTCAAAGGTGCGGAGGGGACGGCCGCGCCAGTTCTTCGTGATGTGACAGAAGAGTCGATGCTCAATCTTGTTCCACTTGCTCGTGCCCGGTGGGAAGTGCGAGACGTGGATGCACAGCTGCAGGTCATCGGCCAGATGCTGCAGGCCTCGCTTCCATGCCCGAGAGCGATAGCCGTTGCTCCCGCCGGCATCGGCCGTGATGAACAACGATGGCGCCTGCGGGTAGGCGCGTCGACCCATCATCGTCCACCACTGGCGGATGGACGCGACGGCGAAGGCCGGCGTGTCGTGGTCGCGCCCCACACTCACCCAGGCTTCGTTGCGGGCCATGTCGTACACCCCGTACGGGATCGCCTTGCCCAGGGCGGCGCTGGGAAAATCGTGTACCCGCACCAGCTCCGGGCTCCCGGGCGGCTGCCACTCCTGCCCCGCGTTCTTGAAATCCCCTACAAGCTCTTTCTTCTTCGTATCAACCGAGATGACGGGTTCCCCCTGCGCCAGGAAGCGCGCCGCGGTGGCGTTGATATGTTCGAACTGCGCGTTGCGATCGGCGTGCTGCGTCCCCTCGCGGCTCTTGCGCACGGACCGGAGGCGATAGCCGAGCCCGTTCAGCAGTCGCCCCACCGTCGTCGAACTCACGCGCCAGCCCTGTGCGGTCAGCGCCGCGGTCAGCTTCGCGCGGCTCTTGCACGTCCATCGCAAGGGCGACATCGGGTCGCCGCGCGTCAGCGGCTCGACCAGCGCCTCCAGTGCGTCCGTGAGTCCGGGCTGCGCCTGATCGATCGCCGGCCGGCCCGCCCCGGCCCGCCGCAGGCGCGTCGGCGCGTCCACACCAGCCGCCAACTCGCGCCGGCCTTTGCGAATCGTCTCCCGCGCCAGTCCCGTCGCCGCCGAGACCAGCGCATCGCCGCCGTAGCCAATCGTGATCGATTCGGCAGCGGCCCAGAGGCGCCGCGCGCGTTCATCCAACACCGGCGCCATCACACTGAACTTACTCACGATCGTGGCTTCGAGATTGTCGTCGCGTTGCACGCCGTTAGAAGATCATACATACATCAAGATGGCAAGATAATTTTGGTCAGAGCCCTTACGCAGTGCAGTACGTAACACATTCGTTT
>JBOIDC010000124.1:0-2087 GCA_050740315.1 Gammaproteobacteria bacterium
GGGGCTATTGGCCGTCGGCGTGCTGTTCACGCTGTGGAGCCGTTTTGGTCAATGGCGCTCGCTGACGCACGGCCTGCGCCTTCTGGCCGGCCGCGTGCCTGGCATCAGTGGTTACGGTGCCGGCGCACTGTCGCACTTTCAGGCGCTGTCCGCGGCGCTTTCGGCCACCGTGGGGCTCGGCAATATCGGCGGCGTCGCCATTGCGGTGTCGATTGGCGGACCGGGCGCGGTGTTCTGGATGTGGATGGTGGGGTTTGTCGGTATGGCAATCAAGGCGACCGAAGTGACGCTCGCTTTGCTCTACCGCGACACATCTCAAGCCGACAATCCGCACGGCGGCACCATGTGGGTGTGCAAGAAAGGCTTCGCGGAGCTTTCACCGGCGTTGGCGAAGGCAGGCGCGGTCGCCGGGGGCTTATTCGCCGTCGCGTTGATCCTGTTCGGCCTGACCGGCGCCAACATGTTCCAGGCCTGGAATGTGGCCGAGATCACGCGCAGCTACTTCGGCGTACCGTCGTGGATAAGCGGCTTGATCTGCGCGGTAGTGGTCGGCGCTGTCATACTGGGCGGCATCAAGCGCATCGGCGCGGTGGCGGGCTTGATGGTGCCGCTGATGTGCGCAATCTACGTGATCTGCGGGCTGGGTGTGCTGATCGCCGAGGCTGATCAGCTACCCGCGATGTTTCGTCTGATCTTCGCCTGCGCGTTTTCCGAGACCGAGGGCGCCGGCGCGTTCACCGGCGCGACCCTGGGCGTGGCGTTCATCTTCGGCATGAAACGCGCCCTGTTCTCCTCGGAGGCGGGCATGGGCTCCGCGCCGATCGCGCACTCCGCCGTGAAGACGCCCGAGCCGGTTACGGAGGGCGTGGTCGCGGGTCTGGAGCCGTTTATCGATACGCTGATCGTGTGCACCATGACCGCCCTGGTCATCCTCGTCTCCGGCGTCTGGCAACGTGGCCCTGCCGCGGTGTGGGAGACGCAGCCGGCGCTGGCGCAATCCGCGCCGAACCAGTGGCAGCCGTCCAGCACGCGGCTGCCCGAAGGGCGGACGGCATGGAATACGGGCGATCAGGTGTTCGTCGTCGTGGAAACTTCAGCGGGAAGACGCGCCAGGCTATACGGCGAAGTCATCGATGTCGCGCACGCGCAAAGGGTCAAATGGCGGCCGTTGCGCAGCGCCGCCCAGCCCCGGTTTGCCGAACGCGGCATTTTCGTGGATTATCCCGCCGCGACACTGACGGCTATCGCGTTTGACAGCGCGTTTGCGGGCCTGGGCCAGTGGATGGTGACGCTTGTGGTATGGCTGTTCGCCATCTCCACCATGATTGCCTGGAGTTATTACGGGGAACAGGGCGTAATCTATCTGTTTGGCGCGCGCTGGGTAACGCCCTATCGGTGGCTGTGGTGCGCGCTCATCTTCGTCGCCTGCCTCGGCTTCATCCGCACGGACTATGAACTGGACACGATAAGCACGGTGGCGCTGGGGTTCATGCTGGCGGTCAATCTGCCGACCATGGTCATTCTGGGCTCCAGAGCGATGCACGCTTGGCGTGACTATTTCGAGCGACTCGATGCCGGCCAGATCGGCGCATCGCGCGAGCCGTCAGAATAGCGCATTCGACGGTCATGATCATTGAGCGGAAAGCTCGTTGCAGTCCCCACCGCAAGACGGGGGGAGATCTCGTACATTGCAAAGCGCCCCGCCGATAATCAAAAATGGCGATACATGCTGCTGCGACGCAACAGTTCGTCACCAAAATGACACCGCTGGTGCGAAACGCGCTGGCTACAAAAAGTATGAGTCTGATAGCTTACGCCCGATCGCCGCATGCCTCCGAGCGGCGGTCGGACATCAAAACTCCGTTTTAGCCCCGTTCTCGTAACGGGGCTTTTTTATTGGGCGCGATTCCGAGCGCTTGCGCAAAAGATCGTCCGCTGTTCATGGTACCGGCGAGAGGAATCGAAACTCCGACCTAGTGTGCTGTCCCGTAAATAACCGATACATGTCCGGACTCGTCATTCCGGCCAGGGATTGGCCGGAATCCAGCGCCAGGGAGGGACTTCTGGATTCCGGCTTTCGCCGGAAT
>JBOIDC010000125.1:0-1510 GCA_050740315.1 Gammaproteobacteria bacterium
CGCTAAAGGAAGCGCACGGGATCGCACACGACTGTTCATCACACGACGTAAGTTAAACCCTACGCCGATGAGGACAGGATAATGAAAGTCTTGCGCTGGCATCTCGTATGGTGCCTCATTAATATTGCCATGCTTTGCAACTCGGTCGCTGTCGCCGACCCCGCGTTCGATCTCGCTGACCTGGAGAACCGCCTTCGCGAGACAGATGCGATCGGCCTGTTCACGAAGCTCTCGTTAAAAGCGCAAGTGGATAATCTTGTCGATGACTTTCGCGCCTTCCACAGCGGCGAGGGCAGCCTGGATATCGAATCCCTGCGCCAGCGCTATCAGGCGCTGCTGAGTGAGACGCTGGCGCTGGTGGAAATCGGTGATCCAGAATTATATGCGGACATCTCTCGCGCCCGCAGGGCGCTTTGGACGGTGCTGGCCGATGAGTTGAAGTTCGCCAGTCTGTAGAACTCACCCAAGGAGGCAATATGAAAACGACTCTAGTCACCGTAATAGGCGGCGCCGTTATCGCGCTGACCTCGCTGACAACCGCGATGGGTGATCCCGCGAAGGCCCCATCACGCGTGAAGCCCACCCGTGAACAGGCGGCGCAAGCATTGCCCATCTACGTCCCGCCCTTACGCGGCGCACCCGCAAGCCGGGTGGGGGGCGCAAGCCGCGGACTGACTGAAGCAAGCGTGACATTGAGCGTGCTGGCGCCACACCACACCGGGCTGACCACCCGCGAGCAACCGTCTTTATACTGGTATCTGTCCAAACCCGTAGCCGCCCGGTTGGAGCTTACGCTGATCGATGACCAGGCGATCAACCCGCTGGCGGAAATCCAACTCTCCGCACCGGATACGCCAGGGATACAGCATGTGGACTTGTCCAAACATGACATCAAACTCAAACCCGGCGTGGAGTATCGGTGGTTCGTGGCGCTGGTGCCGGACCCTAAGCAACGCTCGAACGATATCCTCGCCGGCGGCACGATCAAGCGCATCGAGCCTTCCGCAAGCTTGCGCGCTAAACTGGCGCACACGAGCGGTGACCAATTGACCTACGTCTATGCCGAAGAGGGCATCTGGTACGACGCCATCGCGACGGTCTCCGGCCTGATCGAAGACGCCCCCGGCAATGCGAACCTCAAGGCTCAGCGCGCGACGCTATTGGAGCAGGTAGGGTTGGCAAAGATCGCGGCAGAGGACATGAACGCGGCAAGGTAACGGCCGGCTCTTTTCGCGGACGGCGGTTATTCCGCGCGGATTACGTCGTCGGAACCGAACTGTAACCGTGGGAAAGCGCCGATTCGCAGTGGGCCGATGACGAAGTCTGCGCGCCATGCGGAGTGCACCAATCGCTCGCATTCCGCAGGAACTCCGAAACGCCAGAGGTGTAGTAACCAAGACTTCATCTGACAGTCAGTGTAGGTGATTCAGTTTCACGTCGATGTCAGATGCCGCTTAAGCGGCGATCAGTTTCTCCCGTGCCAGCGGCAGACTGTCCTTGAAGGTCTGCA